>CAXTRK010000007.1:0-107802 GCA_964246745.1 uncultured Acetobacteraceae bacterium | reverse complement strand
GTCATATCTTCAAAACGCTCTTGACCCGAAGGAGCCGTCCACACATGAGAATCCATTTGTACAAGGCGGCCGTTGCGCCATGCGGGCACGTCGGAGTGTGGAGCCGCAAGCCCCAGCCAGGTTCGGGGGCGTGCGTACTCGCCCATGTGCGACGCGCTCGCGCCCGGACTTGGCCTGTGATACACCTGGTATATGGATACGCCCCCGGAGCCATACGACATCTTTGATGATGTGGACGAGGAATGGGAAGAAGCTCGCACGCTTGAGGCCGAGGCCGAGGCAGACGCGGGCATGGGCGTTCCCCATGATGAAGTGGTCGCCTGGGTGAAGTCCTGGGGCACCGCAAACGAATTGCCCAGGCCGAAGCCACGTTGCATCGGGTAATCTGGCAGGGCATCGCCCTGGATGAGTTGGATGCGATCCGGGCCTACCTCGAACAGCTCAATCCGGCTGCTGCCGCTCGCGTGCATGAGACCCTGTTCGCAGCCGGCAATAGCTTGGCGGAGTATCCCGAGCGAGGCCGGCTTATAGCGCACGGCCGGCGTGAACTCGTCGCCATCTTCCCCTACCTGATCCGCTATCGACTGCGCGGCGATGTGGTGCAGGTGCTTCGCGTCCGACACGGGGCCCGCCGTCCGGAAGGCTGATACCGCTCCCCCGTTCCGACGCCTTGCCTGGGGGCGATCGCCCTATGCGACGGGCAGGGCGACGCATGGGCCGGCGAACGGCTCCACATGTCGCGCACTCTGAGGTTTTGTTTGCCCCTAGCTTCTGGCCCAAGAGGGCTATGGCCGCTTAGTGTGGAGAGCGGACTCTTTATGACGCTGAAGCTGAAGCAGCCTATCGAGATCCGTCGATGACAGAGATTCCCTTCCTCCATCTCCGAAAAGAACTCCGAGGCGACGTGACAAAGCCGGAGTGGCCTTTCGGTGTTCGCCCAGCTTCGTTCGAGTGTGGTGAGCATCACAAACAGGCGCATGACCTCCTTGTAGAAGCCTACAAGCATGGCGGCGGCCAAGTTGGCTCCCTTGATGAGTGATGGTCGGGTTTAAGAGAAGACCCGGAATACGATCCTTCTGTGTTTTTCCTCGCGCTCGATGAGACCGACCGGATCGCTGGCTTGGCCCAATGCTGGACGAGCGCCTTTCTCAAGGACCTGGCAGTTGCTGAGGTTTGGCGACGCAAGGGGATCGGTAAAGCACTCATGTTGCACGCCTTCACCACCCTCCAAGCAAGGGGTGCCGAGCAATTCGATTTGAAGGTAGAAGTAGATAACCCGGCCGGAGCCGCTCGCCTGTATCAGCGCCTCGGGATGAAGCCGGTTGGATAATCCCGCGACCGCTATGGGTCGGCAGAGGCCGTGCGCCGGCCATCGTCTATTGGGCGTACGTCTCACCGATTGTGCGATGCGTCTCAGCTCATGTGCGCCTGATGCCGCCATCCGTCTCAGCTACTATGCGTCAAAACAGACCATCTCTACTGCGCAGTCAGGTCCGTCCAGTGAGGAGCGACATCGGGTTTGGCAAGCGGTGCTCCCTGCGTCCGCGTCGCTTCAAGTCTTAGGTTCGCGCCTGTGGGCAGCGCCGCTGGCCTTCTTAAAGCCTTGCTATTCCACCGTACTGGGCTCGCGGCTGACCGTCTTGCGTCGCACTTCACGGCCGGACGGGCTCTTGACGGTGCTCGCCGGCTGCACTGCGGGCGCAACGTGGATTGGCGCGCGCGGGGCCGGCGGGAGCGGGTCGGCGCGAAGCAGGGCGTGGACTTGCGCCGCGCGGATTTCGCTTGCGTCTTCTTTGACGACTGCTTCGATCCGGCCGGACTTGATGGTCAGTTCGTGTCCTGTCAACTGCGTCGAGGCGATGCCGCTGATCAGGTTTACCAGAACGCACGCGTAGGTGCCGTCCCGCCAGCTTGTGTCGATGTCGATCTGGGTGGCGAAGCCGCCGCAGAGCGGCGCGTCGGCGAAGTAGGTCGCGAGGTCGCCGCGGACGGTGCGTGGGGCAGGCAGCAGGATACGGTTGTTCCGCTCGGCATCGACCAGCCCGACATAGAGGCGGCCGGCGAGCCCGGCGCCGGGCAGGAAGGCCCAGCCGCGTATGTTGAACAGGCTGGTCGGAAGCTCCGAGCTGTCGCAGAGATTGTCGATGTGATGCCGCAGCTTCGGTTCCGAGCGCCAGGCGTCCTGCTTGACCGGCAGACGCGGCAGGGTTGCGTTGCGATCCTCGCCAGTCTGTTCGGAGACGCGGTAGAAAGCACGGATCACGGCGTCGTTCGACGGAGGCGACAGCGCAGCGCCCGTCACCGTGCCGGCCGCGACCTCCACCTGGAGCTGGGTCAGGCAGAAGGCGGCGCGGTCGCCGAAGCTGTTGATGATGGCGACGCGGTAGCTGCCTTCGCACCATTTGCCGCGCAGCGCGATCTCGCCGGCGAAGCCGGAACGGCGTGGGGCGGAGGCGAACTTCGACATGATGTCGTCGCGCACGTCGCGAGAGGCGGCAAAGAAGATGATCGGGCCCTCGCCGTCTCCGACGAGGGCGAGTTCCACCTGGCCGCCGACGTGTACGTTCGGCACGAAGGTCCAGCCGCTGACATGCAGGGTCTCGGCGGCTTCGAAGCCATGCTTCGACAGCATCGCGGGGGTTTGGCCGCAGACCGCGTCGATATAGACCTCGGAGCCCTGGATATGGCTCCAGTCCTGTATGGTGTGGGGGAGCTCCAGACGCAGGCTCGAACGCCTGCTCGGATCGAAGATATGTCGCGGGGGTGCGAGGATCTTCCAGCTTGGGTGCGGCAGCAGATGCACCTGGCCCGCATCCAGCCCGAGGCCGACATCGCCGAGCGGACGCACCGGCGTCACCGAGCGGTAGATCGCCAGCAGCGAGGCGGCATAGGCGCGCGTCTCAGTCCACAGGTGCGGGCCGATATTGGCGCGCATCGCCCGTCGCACGGCAGGGCTCGCGCGCAACAGCTCGAGAGTATCCAGCACGGCGCTGGTGTCGCCGACGCGCACCTTGAAGCCGTTCTTGCCATGATCAACGCGGTCGCCTAAGGCGCCGATATCGCTCACGATCGGTATCAGGCCAGCCTGCCACACCTCCGACAACGAGATGCAGTAGGTCTCGGGCCAGATCGACAAATGCAAGGCGACGTCAGCACCTGCAACCTTGGCAAGATCGCCGGGAGCGTAGCGGCCGTGATAGGTCACGTTCGGCTTGCTCCAGCGTGCAAACACATCCGAATAGGCGTCCTCCGCGTGCCCCAGCACATGGAAGCGGAACAGATGCGGGTTGGCCTCCTCGATCAGGCTGATCAGGGCGTCGGCTCCTTTCGCCCGCAGCACGTTGCCGACGATGGCAACCACGAGGGGCGCGTCCTCGGCCTCGACGGGCGCGGAGGCCGTGTCGATGACTGTGCTGGCCGGCATCGGAATGCCGAGGATGGCGCGGCGCCGGTTCGCCAGCTCCGGATAGATACGCATCGTCAGCCACTCGGAATAGGCGGTGCCGAACAGGAACACGTCGATCGAACGGATCACCTCGGCCATGAAGGCGCGACGCGTCTGTTGCGCGCCGGCCTCGACCTTCTCGGAGATGCGCAGGCAGATGTCGCAGGCGCTGATCGACTTATGTCCGATGTCGCAGAACACCTGCTCGTGGTTGAGAAGGTTGTAGCGGGAGCAGATCAGAAAGAAGTCGTGCGCGGAGAAGACGGTGCCGACGCCCGCACTTTTGGCGATGATCGGCAGAGAGGCGGCATGATGGCCGAGATGCTGGAAATGCACCAGATCGATGCTGTACTGGCCGAGAACGTTGGAGAAGGCAATCTCCTCTGGCGCGTCGGCAAGGCTGTCGAGCCAGCCGATATCGTGCATGTCGAAGCGCTCCAGCACGACGCCGCGATCATTCATCAGGCGGCACTGGCCATCGCGGCGCAGCCAGAACAGCACGTCGACCTCGCGCTCGAACATGGCGGATAAGGTCTGCTGATAGACCTCGACGCCGCCCCACTCATGGCGATGCATGGTTGAATGCGTGCACATCAGCACGCGGAGCTTGCGGCTGATCGGCGCCGCTTCCGCCACGCTTGCCTCAAAGCGGGCGCCGGTGATCTCGCGCATGCCGCGCAGCCGGTGGGTGTAAAGCTGCGCCTCCGCCACCTGACGCTGCGTCTGCACGGCACGCTCAGCGCGGAGCGTGGGACTTTCCAGCAGCCGGCGAACCGCCTCCACGAGCTGTGCTGAGTCGCTCACCACCTCGACGCCCGGGGTGGCATCGAAGTGCGCCCTGTCCATCGCCTCGCTGCATTCCACCACCTGGGCGGTGCCAGCCAGAGCAAGCTCGTAGAGCCGCGGTCCGGGCGCCGCCGCCTCGCCGGCATCGCCGTGGCTGGCGTAGTCGCGGAACATGGTCAGCGTGACACGGCTGGCGTTGGCAAAGTCGACGAAGGATTCATGGCTGATCGGCCATTGGATGGCGCGGCGGGCGAGATCGGAGGGCAGCGGCGGCAGATATTCGTTGGTCGGGCAGACCAGCTTGAGCCGTGCGTCCGGGAAGGCGCCGATGATCCGCCGCAGGCTCCGGATGCGGTTCGGCCACATGGTGCCTGCGAAAAAGATGTCGTAGTCCAGCTCCGCATCGGGCTTGATCGCGCGGAAATGGAAACGATGGCTTGCGGCCAGCGGCAGATAATGTCCCTTGCCGCCATAGGCGCCGACGCAGGCCGGATCGTTGGTGAAGATATGGTCGAACAGGTCGATGTTCTGGATATTGTAATCCAGCATGAACGGATCTTCGAACAGCCACAGCACCATGCAGCGGAAGGCGCGACGCACACGGCGCAACAGACCCTCGTGCAGGCGCTGGCCATCGAGGCAGACAAGGATGTCGTGCGCGCCGCTTGCCGCAAGCGGCGCCAGCGAACGGTTGTCGGCGAGAACGACGTTGCCGTCGCCGAACACCTCGCGTGCGGCATCGAGCACCGCGAGGGTAAGATAGGAGTTCGGATTATGCGTGAAGTTGGTATTGTAGAGGACGGTCATGCCAGCCCTTGTGTCTTGATCGTTTCGACGACATGGCGAGCCCGATGAGCGTAGGTATGTTCAGAGAGGGCGCGCTTCTGTGCGAGTTCGGCGGTCCTGAGACCGCGTTCCGGTTCGGCAAGATAGTAAGCCAGCAGCCGATCGAACTCGACCTGATTGGAAAAGGCGGGCACTTCGTCCTTGGTGAAGTAGCGCCGGATTTCGTAGGTATCCTCGTGAAACAATTGCACAGTGCCGGCAAGGGCGGCCTCGAAGGTGCGAGGTCCCGGCGACGACGGCGTGATCATGTAGCGGCGGTTCTCGAAATGCAGGCTGCGGCCGAGATTGAGCACGATCCTGGATTTCTGATAGAGCTCGATGAGCTGCGCCTTGTCGATGCGCCGATCGGAAAAGCCGTGGCCGAACTTTGCCCAGCCAGGGCCGATGAAACAGAGATCAAGACCGTAGAGGCTCGAGCGCAGGTCCTCGACCACTTCCTGTCGGCTGGTGAAGGCGACGCCGCAGAACATCACATCGATGGTCTTTTCGCGTGTGGCGCTGATCGGCGTATAATGGCGCTTATGGCAGCCCGCCAGAGGCAAATGGAAGGTGCTGGAATGCGTGTAGAAGTTCACGCTCCAATGATCACATGAGAAGATCGCGTCGAAATCGTGCTCGATGCGGTAGTGCGCGTCCTGCTCATAAGGGTCCTCGGTCGCCCAGAACACCGTGGCCTTGCCGAGCCTGCGCGCCTCGCGGCTGACTTCGCCGAAATAGGTGCTTTCCGGCAGATAGGAGCCGATGCCAAGGACAACGTCCGGCTGCATGCTCGCCACGACCGCGGCGGCGCCGCTGATGTTCGCGGAGATGACGTTGTCCGCGCCCAGATACTCGATCCATCCGTCCATGATAGACCGGCTCACCTGCGCGTTGGCTTGTGACTCGTAGCGGCCGCCGCTGCAGATCAGCACCTTCATTGGCTTATCGGTCCTTTTCCGCAGCCCTCGGCAAGGACCGCCTTCCAGCGTTTTACGTAATGGTCATAGGCCGCGGGCGCTACAAAAAACCAGTGTCGCCAAGCCTGGAACACCGGATCGCTGCCGCGATAGTCGGCATCGTCGAGCAGCTTGGCCGCAGCCGCCGGCTTCGGGCCATGGAAGTGCACGATCCTGGCGTTCGGCTGCGCGCCCCAGTGCGGCTTCCAGTTATAGACCGGCGGCAGAGGGTCCCAGCGGCCCTTGTAATAGAGCTGCAGAAGTTCCTGGTCGTAGCCGCCGATCCGGGCAAAGTTCTCGCACATGAACTCGACCAGAGCCAGGCGGTCACGACGGAGCCGCTCGACGTTCAGCACCATGACGCCGCAATTCACGTCCTCGTAAAATGAATTTCTGTCGAATTGCGGCCCGATGGCGAACACCTCCGGGCGCAGATGATCGATGCTGACAGGCTGCTCGAACAGAACGTCGCAGTCGGTGTAGAGAACATGCGTCTCCTCGGTCTCCAGAACACCCATTTCGAGCCGCATGAAGGCGCCCTCGGCGGTCTTCATATAGTCCGGCCACTCCGGACGCTGCTGTTCCTGAGCAAGCCGGAGGCGATCGTGAAAGCTGATCCGGTGCAGCAGGACCTTGACGCCCTGGGCGCGCATCTCCTCGGTGAAATCGTCCTCCGGACCGTCATAGATCATGTGCGGGCGCAGCGCGGTGTTGCGCCTGGCGGAGGCGACCGCGGCGCGTATGCAGTCGCGGAAGCCCTGGTCAGGGTCAGCATCCAGCGTGGCGCGGGTGATGGCGAAATACCACTTGGCGCCACGCGGCCCAAACTCGGGGTCCAACTCGGGGACGGTGCGCGCGATCTCGATTACGTGCGTGGCCAGCCGCTGATAGACCAGGCGCTCGAAATGCGTGGGCCCTGTCAGATCCTCGGGGCGGGTGATGTAGTCGTCCATACGCAACGCGCTCGCGCCCGGAAACTCGGAGAGCAGCTCGCCGAGCCAGCGGTTCTGCCGCACGTGGCGCCCGGCGACTTCCGCCATTCCGGCGAAAACGTGCTCTCCCATCAGCAGCACCAGCACACGTGTCGCGGGGGGTGCCGCTCTCAGGATCGCGCGGACATTGTCCTTGAAGCGGTCCTCATCAATTCGCCCGATCGGTTCGTAGTTTTCGCGCAAGGACGCGATGGCGGCGAGTGCGGCCGGCGTTGGCCGGCGTTCGGCGATCTGGGCGTCGGACAGCTCGAACAGATCGTTGTGGCCGAGTGCGGCCGGAGAGAACGGCACGACATCGCCGGTGCGGCGGTTGCGGTAGAGTTGGTAATGCGCATCCGCAGAGAAACTCAGCAGCCAGACGTGCGAAGACAACAGAACGGACGACGGCCGCTCCAGATCCTGTTCGCTATAGCCAAGGCTCAGCATCGGCGCCAACCGTTCGTCGCCGACGCCGTCCAGCGCATAGCGCAGCATCTGTGAATGGTCGCGTCGGACTTCGATGCCGGCACGGCTGGTGTTCAGCCGGAGATGCAGTGTGCCGGCATGGATGGTGACGTAATGCGCGACCGCCTCGAGATCGCAGCCGCCGCCAATGAACATCGTGCCGATAGGCTTGATCTCGGCGCGGCTGTCGGCCTCGTCGGGATCGTAGAGGGTGATCCAGTCGCACGGGATGGTCTCGTCCTGGAGGTCGGTCAGCACCTCGCCCGCAACGGTGATGCGCGGGCGCCCGAGCCTGCGATAGAGCCAAAGCTCGACATACATTCCGAGCGTGCGGCAGGAGAAGCAGTAGTAGGCGAGGTCCTGGAACGCGGCGCCGCGGTGCTGCACAAAGAAGCCGACGAAGCCGTAATCGCCGTATTTGTCGCGCACTCGCACGAGACCGGCCTGAACGAAGAAGTTGCTCAGATGCTGGCGCAGCGCCGCGCGGGCTTCCTCGATGTCCTCGGGCAGACGTGCCTTGATGAAGTTGAGCTGGTTGGTGCGGTTGATCAGCTCGATGGCGCGGTCGATATGGGATTCGACATCGTGCTCGATCTCGACCGTGATGCCGCTGGCGCGCAGGAAATCGTAAACATTGTCGCCGGCCGCGACCTGGTCCTGATGACGCGTCTCCAGCAGCTTGTAATGGCCGAGGCGGGTAAGCGAGATGTCTTTCTTGCCGGTGAAGAGTTTATCTTCCAGTATCGTATCGATGATGGTCTCGTCCGAGACCTGCAGGCCTGGGACGAAATGCAGCGCCTCCTTGAGGTTCATCGGATTGTCGTCGACGAACAGGATCGTCTCCGGCCGAAGCTGCACCGCCTCGACCAGAGCCTTGATGCGTGGACCCTTGGCTTGCCAGTTCACGCTCGGGAAAATGAAATAGTCCCAGAGGTTCCACTCGCTCAGGATGCGTTGCACCGGCTCAAGGTCGTTCTTTGAGCAGATCGCACTGACGATCCCCCGCCGCGCCAGCGCCACGACCGCGTCGGCAGCCTTGTCGTTGCGGGAAACCCCGCCTTCGGTCAGCGTGCCTTTCCAGAAGGTCTCGTCCAGATCCCAGATGACCAGCCTGACACGCTCTCTGACCTTGTCCAACATTCCCTCAAATGCTCCCGAAACGGTCGGCGGCTTGCTGCGCCGCCGGATTATTCAAACGCTTTGGACCACGTCCGCGAGCAGCTTCTGCGCGCGCGCCGGGTGCGGTTTCCGGCACTTCGCGGCTGGGGGCAGAGGCCTCGTCGGTGGTGTTTTTTGCTCGAACCCGAACCGTTCAGCGGCCGGCGAGGACGCGAACACGCGGGCAAACCCACGCAGCACCGCGTCGTCGCCCGGATGCGCCGTGGCAAGTGCCGTGACCATGCCGTCCAGTAACCAGACCAGGTGACGAGAGAGCTGAAAGGCGGCCTGGCCGCTGATCACCACGAGGACGCCGATGGCATATTCTCCGTCCGCCCACTTGCCACGGAGCGTGATTTCGGCGCTGTAGCCGGAACGCAGCGGCGCATCCGGATGGGTGGCATGCACATCCGCCCGCGCGACCCGCTCAGCCTCGAGGAATACCACGTGCCGGTTGCCCTGGTGCAGCAGGCAGACGAAGACCTGGCCCGCCTGGCTCGCATCAGGATGGAAAATCCAGCCCTGGATGCTGAAGCGCGGCACCGGAGAGAACCCCTCGACCCTATGGACTTCCCCCGGCCGGTCCCGACGGCCCGGATCGGTCTCCTCGCCGCAGATCGCATCGACATAGGCGCTGCATTGCTGGATCGAGGCGAAGCCGGCGATGCTTTGCGGCAGCTCAAGGCGCACCGGGCACTCCGCCTGGGCATCGAGGATATGGCGCGGGCCGGCAAGTTCCTTCCAGCGCGGCGTGGCCAGCAGATGCAGCCGGGAAACCTCAAGCCCGAGCGCGCGGCCGACGCCGAGTGGCACTTTCGGCGTCAGCGAGTGATACTCGGCCAGGATGCGGGCGGCATAAGCCGCGGCATCGGTCCAGAGATGCGGGCCGATCCCGCGCCTGATCCGCGCGCGCAGAGACGGGTTGGCGCGCAGCATCTCCAGCAGGTCGAGCACGGCGCCGGCGTCGCCGACGCGGACCTTGAAGCCGTCGACGCCGTGTGCCACGCGTTCGCCGAGCGCCCCGATGTCGGTCACAATCGGGATCAGACCGGCTTCCCACGCCTCCGACAGCGAGAGGCACCAGGTCTCCGGCCAGATCGACAGATGCAACGCCACCTGGCCATGCGAGAGCGATAACGCTCCGGGAGCATGGCGCCCGTGATAGACGACGCGCTCACCGAAGGCCGCCAGCGGCTGCAGGTATCGCGGCTCGGCCTCGCCTAGAATGTGGAAACGAAACCGCTCCGGCGGCGCGGCATCGATCACGGCGAGCACCGTGTCGGCGCCCTTGGTGCGCAGAAAATTGCCGATCACCATCACCTCCAGCGCGGCATTGATGTCAGCATCGGGGGTGTCGGCATCGGCATTGCGGCCGGCCCGCGGCACTGCGGCGGGCGGCGCGGGGACCCCCAGCACCAGCCTGCGCATCGCCCGCGTTTGCGGATAGATCTGCTGGATCAGGGTCTCGGACTGGCGCGAGCCGAACAGCAGCAGGTCAACGCTAGCGAGCACCAGTTCGATGAAGCCGCGTCGCTGCTGCTGCGCACCGGCCGGCAGCGCTTCGGCCGCACCCAGGCAGATCGTGCAGGCGCTGATCGCGCGCGTGCCGATGTCGCAGAATTTCTGCTCGTGATCGAGCAGGTTGTAGCGGGCGCAGACGAGAAAGAAGTCGTGCACGGACAGCACCGTGCCGCACCCCGCGCTCTTCGCGATCAGCGGCAGCGAGGCGGGGTGATGGCCGAGATGCTGGAAATGCACGATGTCGATGTCGTAGCTCGACAGCACGTTGGAGAAATGCCTCTCCTCGAAGGCGTCGCAAAGCACGTCGAGCCAGCCGATATCCTCGCCGTCGAATCGTTCCAGTATCCGACCGCGCTGATCAAGCAGCAGACAGGTGCCATTCCTGCGAACCCAGGTAAACGCCTCGACGTCACGCTCAAGGTGGGCGCAGAGCATCTGTTGATGGACTTCGACGCCGCCCCAGGCCTGATCCTGTACGGTCGAATGCGTGCACATCAACACACGCAACCGCTTGCGCGGCTTGGGCGGCATTGCCGCAGGCGCCGGGGCACCGGGCTCGATCGCGCATTGCGCCAGAAGAGCGCGCAGGCGATGCTGATAGTCGTGCGCTCCGAGCACCGAGTTCTGCGCCCGCGTTGCGAGATCATGTCGGAGGCGCGGGTCGGCCAGGATCTCGCAAATGCGCCGGTTCAGAGTCTCGCCGGTCTCGATCGAGATCCCGTCGAGCCCGTCGAAATGGCGGCTTGGCATGCGCGGGTCGCGGCAGACGACCTGCGCCGTGCCGGCCAAGCCCAACTCGAACAATCGCGGTCCTGGCGCCGTCGCAAATCCAGCGGCGCCGTGGCTGGCGTAATCGCGGAACAGGGTCAGGGTGACCCGGCTGGCATTGGCGAAGTCGATGAAGGCGGCATGGCTGATCGGTCGGGAAATGGCGCGTTCGGCAATCTGCGTCGGCAGCGGCGGCAGGTATTCGTTGGTCGGGCAGACCAGCTTCATCGTGGCGTCGGGAAAGGCCGCGATCACCCGGCGCAGCGCCGCGATCCGGTTCGGCCACATCGTGCCGGCAAAGAAGATGTCGGTGCGCAGATGCGTGTCGTCCAGCACCGCGCGGCGCTGCAAGGCCGGACTTGCCGCGAGCGGCAGATAGTAGCCACGGCTGCCATAGGCGGCGGCGCAGGACGGGTCGTTGGTGAAGACCAGGTCGAACAGGTCGAGATTGCCGAGATTGTAATCGAGCATGAACGGGTCTTCGAACACCCACAGCGCGACGCGGCCCACAGCGGGCTTGACCCGCGCGATCAGGCCGGCGTCGAGACGCTGCCCATCGATGCAAAGCAGCAGCCTGCACCCGCCAGCCGCCGCCGCCGGCGCCAGCGTGCGCGCGTCCACCCGCGTGACGCCTCGCGCGCCGACCAGCGCGCGCAGCGCGTCCTCGATCGCCAGCGTCAGGTAGGCGTTGGGATTGAGCGTGGCGTTGGTGTTGTAAAGCAGGATCACAACAGACCCTCGCTCGACAGGCAGCGCAGCATCTGCCGGGCACGGCTGGCATAGCTGTGCGCCTCAAGGGCGTGACGCTGCGCGCGCCGCACGGTGGCGGCGCGAAGTTCCGGCGCGGACAGATAATCCCGCAGCAACCGTCGGAAATCGAACAGCGCGGAGAAGCCAGGAACCTCATCCTCGGCGAAATAGTCGCGGATTTCCGAAGTTTCGTCGTGGAAGAACTGCAGGCCGCCGGCCATGGCCGCCTCGAATGTGCGCGGCCCTGGCGTGGAGGGAGCAATCCGGTAGCGCGCGTTCTCGAAATTGAGGCTTCGGCCCAGATTGAGAACGATCTTGGATTGCGAATAGAGTTCGATCAGCCGCTTCTTGCTGACGCGCTGATTGGAGAAGCCCGCCCCCATGCCCTCCCAGCCTGGCCCGATCACCGACACACGCAGCCCGTCGAGACTGGGCATCAGTCGGGCGATGACATCGCGCCGATTGGCGAAGGCGACGCCGCAGAACAGCACGTCGATCGGCTGTGGGGCGGCGGCGTCGGGCAGGGCCACGTAGTGCCGATGCGGACAGCCGCCGAGCGGCAGATGGAAGACGCGCGGATGATCGTAGAACGGCTGTGTCGCGCGGTCGCAGGTGAAGATGGCGTCGAAATGCGCCTCGATGCGGTAGCTTGCGTCCTTTTCGTAAGGGTCTTCCGTGGTCCAGAAGGCGGTCACGGCGCCTGCGTCGCGCGCGGCGCGTGCGAGTTCGCCAAAGTAGGCGGTCTCGGGGAGATAGGAGCCGATGCAGAGAACCAGGTTCGGCCGCGCGAAAGCGATCGCCGGGGCAGCGGCGGCGAGACTCGCCGAGGAGACACGCGACGCTTCCAGGCAGTCGACCCAGCCGTCATGGATCGAGCCGCGGACCTGCGCGTTTGCCTCCGATTCCAGGAGCGCGTCGCCGCAGATCAGCACACGGATGTCGCGATGGCCGGCGTCCTGGTTGTGGGCAAAGTCCTGCACGCGGCGTCGCACTCCCGCAATCCATATCGGGACCGATGCTATCGCCGCGCTCGCGAAATAGGGAGAAAGATCTCGTCCTCGATCATCTTTTCGCAACAAAATAGTCCTGCACTGAGATATGGTTCTCGGCAACTTGTCTCGCCGGCGGAGACTATGGCGATCGCGGTGACCGCGGCGTCAATTTCGATATAAAACCGCATCTTGCCGTAGCAAAATGCTTGCGTTTGAGAGCATTTCGTTATCAGGATGATCCGCCCGCAGGGTCCTCGCATGGGGTCAGTCATTCCGTTTTCGGGTGTAATTGAACCTGTTGGGCCAATACGCCGGGCGGCCTGGTTGGTGTTCGATGGCGCATGGTACCTACGACGCACGCCCGATGCCGCGGCACGGATGCAGGCGCTCGGCATTACCGAGGCGGAACGGTTCTACCTTGAACATGGCGCCGGGCTTGGCCACTCGCCGAACATGTTCTTCGACGAGATGTGGTACTTGCGCCAGAACCCGGACGTGGCGGCCTTCGCCGCCGCTGGCGGCTTTCCCTCCGGCTTTGCGCATTACTGCCATGATGGCTGGCGGGCACGGTCGCCGCACTGGCTGTTCTCCGAGCGCTTCTGTCTCAGCCTCTATCCGGAGATCACCCGCGGGCTGCTCGTCCGACATGGCGCCGCCGAGCGGCGGCGTACGCACGCCGATATCGATCTGCTGCACTATGCGTCGAGCGGACGCGTGCAGGCCGATCTCGAAGCAGGCGCCCTGCGCGATCCGTTCGCCCACTGGCTGTCGCGGCTTGCCACTGGAACGCTGGGACACACCATCCAGCCGGTTGCCGAGCCGCAATCCAAGCAACTGTTCGGTCGCGCCGCGGAGTCCATGCTGCCGCAACTCGCACGGCGGACGATCAACTTCGCGCTCTCCGACGCACAGGTCCCAGCATTGAGCGTCATTATCGTACTGCACAACCAGTTTGCGCTGACGATGATGGCGCTGGCGCCGAGATCATCGTCGGCGGCACCGACGATCCACAAGCCTTCGCCGATGCGGTGATGGCGCTCTTTGGCAATGCAAAGACCTGGAACACGGTCCGGCGCGGCGCGATCAATCGGCTGACACGTGAAGACGATCGCGTGCAGTATGTCGACAGCCTGTGCCGTATCCTGCATGACAGTGTCTTGCGTGTCAGCCGCAGAGTGGAGAAAGCTTCGTGAAACAGAATGCTGACGAGGAACAGGTGACACGCTGGCTTGAGCCGGTCACTCTTGCCGAGATAGTGGCGGCGCTGCGGAGAACCGGCTTTTCCGGCGATGTCTATCGCGGCTGCTTCGCCGACCTGGAGGCGTCGCTTGATGACGATGACGCCGGCACGCTGCATTTTCTGCGTTACGGCTTTGCCGAAGGCCGGATCTTCCGCACGGGGCTCGATCTCGCCGCCATCGACCGGCTGCGCAAGCTGCCTGCGCGCAACCATCTCTATATACGCAACATCCTGACCGCCCTGGTCACCGCCTGGACCGGCACCCATGTCCGCAGCATTGCCACTCTGGCGGCGAATGGCGGCAGGATCGATCGGCTGCGCGCGATGGGCGGCGTCCCGGTGCTGATCCTGGGAGACCATTCGGCCGGCCTCTACCGTCGCGGCGCCAGCGCCGGCGAGCGATGGATCTGTCCGCTGGCGATGGCGCCCTTCGAAGGCCTCGATGCGTTGCTGAAAACACCGAAGCAATCGCTGCTGCCGCCGCAGACCATGCCCACGATCTGGAAATTCGGCCAGTCGGACGTGCAGGCAAGACACCATGACCTGACCGCCTTACTGGCTTTCGCCGAGCCGCGGATCGCCGCCTATGCCGCCTTCCTTGCCGAACTGGTACCCGCGTCGTCGCGCGCATCACACTGGATCGCCGGCCTGTTCCCGCCGGTCTGGCAAGCCGGGCGGGAGGCGCCCCTGGCCGAAGAGATCGGCGCCGACAGCCTGGCCGCCCGCACTGCCATGCACCACGCCTTCAACCAGCGGCTGGAGCATGCAGTGCGGCCGCTCGGCTTCAACCTGATCCGCGATTTCGAGCCGTTCCTCACCGCCCACGGCATCGTCGATGATCGCTATCTGGTGCCGCTGCGCGATTCACCGGACCTCGACTACCGGGCCACGCACGGCATCCTGTCGACCAGCCTGTGGAACGTCGCCGCCGACCGCGCCACAGCGGCTCCCCCCGCCAGCATACGCGACCAGTTTGCAAATCTGCTGGAGGAGATCCGATCGGTGCAGATGGGTGTCGACTGAGCCACTCAGCCAAAGCCGAGCAGTTCGTCCACGATTGATTGCGCCGCCTGCTCGGCGCTCAGCCTGGTCGTATCAATACGGATTTCCGGGGCGGCGGGCGGCTCGTAAGGGCTGTCGATGCCGGTGAAGTTCGCGAGCTGGCCGGCGCGCGCCTTCTTGTAGAGACCCTTGACGTCGCGCCCCTCTGCGACCGCGAGCGGCGTGTCGACATGGATCTCGATGAACTCGCCGGGCGCCATCATGTCGCGCACCAACTGCCGTTCGGCGCGGAACGGTGAGATGAAGGCGGTGATCACGATCAAACCGGCATCGGTCATGAGCTTCGCCACCTCGCCGACCCTGCGGATATTCTCGATGCGGTCCGCGCCGGTAAAACCGAGATCCTTGTTCAGGCCGTGCCGGACGTTGTCGCCGTCCAGCAGAAACGTGTGCCGGTTCATCCGGTGCAGCTTCTTCTCGACCAGGTTGGCGATGCTCGACTTGCCGGCGCCGGACAGGCCGGTGAACCACAGCACCGCCGGGCGCTGGTTTTTCAGTCGCGCATGGGCCTCGCGGCTGATGTCGATCGCCTGCCAATGCACGTTCTGGCTGCGCCGCAGCGAGAAGTGCAGCGTTCCCGCGGCGATGGTGGCGTGGCTCAGCTTGTCGATCAGGATGAAGCCGCCGAGGTCGCGGTTTTCGGCGTAGGGCTCAAAGATGAGCGGCTTGTCGGTGGAAAGATTGGCGACCCCAATCGCGTTCAGCTCCAGCGTCTTCGCGGCCAGGTGCTCCATCGTGTTGACTTTGATCTGATATTTCGGCGCCTGCACGGTAGCGCTCACCGTCTGGGTGGCGAGCTTCAGCAGATACGGGCGACCAGGCAGCATCGGCTCATCGGCCATCCAGACGATGCTGGCCTCGAACTGGTCGGCGACCTGCGCGGGTGCGGCGGCTGCGCACAGCACGTCGCCGCGCGAGCAGTCGATCTCGTCCGTGAGGCACAGCGTCACCGACTGCCCGGCGACGGCGCGCTCGAGATCGCCGCCCGCCGTGGCAATTCGCGAGACCGTCGAGTTCCTGCCAGAGGGCAGCACGCGCACCATGTCGCCCGCGGCGATGCCGCCGCTTGCGATCAGGCCGGAGAAGCCGCGGAAGTCGAGATTGGGGCGGTTGACCCATTGCACCGGCATGCGGAATGGCTTGGCCTGATCGGCGTCGGTGTCGAGCTCCACGGTTTCGAGATGCTGGATCAGGGTCGGGCCGGAATACCACGGCGTCCGCGCGGAAAGCTCGGTGATGTTGTCGCCGACGAACCCCGAGATCGGCATCGGCGTGAATCCCGCAACGCCGATCGAGGCGGCGAACACCGCGTAGTCGGCAACGATGGCGTCGTATTTCGCCTGGTCGTAGTCGATCAGGTCCATCTTGTTGACTGCCAGCACCAGGTTGCGGATACCGATCATATGGGCAAGGAAGCTGTGCCGTCGCGTCTGGGTGAGCACGCCCTTGCGCGCATCGATCAGGATCACCGCGAGTTCGGCGGTCGAGGCGCCGGTCACCATGTTGCGTGTGTACTGCTCGTGCCCGGGCGTGTCGGCGACGATGAACTTGCGCTTGTCGGTGGCGAAAAAGCGGTAGGCGACGTCGATGGTGATGCCCTGCTCGCGCTCGGCGGCGAGCCCGTCGACCAGCAGCGCGAAGTCGATGTTCTGGCCTTGCGTGCCGACGCGTCGGCTGTCCGCTTCGAGGGCGGCGAGCTGGTCCTCGAAGATCATCTTGCTGTCGTAGAGCAGCCGTCCGATCAGGGTGGATTTGCCATCATCGACGGAGCCGCAGGTGATGAAACGAAGCAGCGACTTGTTCTGATGCCGCGCCAGATAGGCGTCGATATCCCGCGCGGCCAGATCGGGCGCCTGGTAGGCGTGCCCGCCTTCCACGTAACCAAGCTGCATCAGAAATATCCTTCCTGCTTCTTCTTCTCCATCGACGCGGACTGGTCGTGATCGATCGCGCGCCCCTGCCGCTCGGAGGTGGTGGTGAGCAGCATCTCCTGGATGACGGCGGGCAGCGTGCTCGCCTCGCTCTGCACGGCGCCGGTCAGCGGATAGCAGCCCAAGGTGCGGAAGCGGATCGAGCGCGGCTCGACCCTCTCGCCCGGAGCCAGGCGGAAACGCTCGTCATCGACCATAAGGATCATGCCGTCGCGCTCCACCGTCGGCCGCACCGCCGCCAGATAGAGCGGCACGATCTCGATCGATTCGAGGTGGATATATTGCCAGATATCGAGTTCCGTCCAGTTCGAGAGCGGAAAGACGCGGATGCTTTCGCCCTTGTTCTTGCGGCTGTTGTAGAGACGCCAAAGCTCCGGCCGCTGGTTCTTCGGGTCCCAGCGGTGATTGGCTGTGCGGAACGAGAAGATCCGTTCCTTGGCGCGGCTCTTCTCCTCGTCGCGCCTGGCGCCGCCGAACGCCGCATCGAAGCCGAACTTGTCCAGCGCCTGCTTGAGGCCTTCGGTCTTCCACAGGTCGGTATGCACGGCCGAACCGTGGTCGAACGGGTTGATCCCCCTGCGAACCGCCTCTGGATTCTGATGGACCAGCAAGTGCATGCCGCTTTCGGCCGCCATGCGGTCGCGCAGCTCATACATTGCCTTGAACTTCCAGGTCGTGTCGACATGCAGCAGCGGGAACGGCGGAGACGATGGGAAGAACGCCTTGCGCGCGAGATGCAGCATGACCGCGGAGTCCTTGCCCACGGAGTAGAGCATCACCGGATGCTCGGTCTCGGCCGCCACTTCGCGCATGATGTGGATCGACTCCGCCTCGAGCCGCTGGAGATGGGTGAGCGTGATCATGAGGTGAGACAGTCCCGCGATGGCGCTGGATCATACAGCCCGGTGGCGATGAAGTCTGGATTGAAGAGGCGTTGCCTGCCTTTCAACAGGGGGCGGTGAGTATTCGCACTCAATTACCGCGTCAAGCAGAGGTGCCCAGCAGGCTCACACCGAGTTGCCTACGCACAGGGAGGGGCGCAGATAAAGGTCTGCAAACCGCTCGGAGTGACGATCGATGGCTGAGATGAACCACCAGATAGTGCTTGCCAGCCGCCCGACAGGCGCGGTGCGGCCGGACAACTTCCGTCTTGTCGAGGCGCCGCTCGAGCCACTGCAAGACGGCCAGGTGCGTGTGCGCAACCACTATCTGTCGCTCGACCCGTACATGCGCGGACGCATGAACGACACCAAGTCCTATGCCGCGCCGCAGCCGCTCGGCGCGGTGATGATCGGCGGAACCGTGGGCGAGGTGGTCGAGTCGCGCAACCTGGACTGGCAGGTGGGCGCCAAGGCGGTCGGCATGTTCGGCTGGCAGGAGTTTGGCACCAGCGATGGCTCGGCAATGCAGCGCGTGGACGACACACGCGTGCCGCTTTCCGCCTATCTTGGACCGGTCGGCATGCCGGGGGTCACTGCCTGGTACGGACTGAACCGGATTTGCGCTCCAAAGCCTGCGGAGACGGTGGTGGTCAGTGCCGCGAGCGGCGCCGTCGGCAGCGTGGTTGGCCAACTCGCCAAGCTGAAAGGCTGCCGCGTCGTCGGCATTGCCGGGGGACCCGAGAAATGCAGCATCGTGACCGACGAACTCGGCTTCGATGCCTGCCTCGACTACAAGGCCGGCACCCTCGATCGAGCGCTTCGCGAAGCCGCGCCCAATGGTGTCGATGGCTATTTCGACAATGTGGGCGGCGCGATCCTCGACTCCGTCATGCTGGCGATGAACCCGTTTGGCCGGATCGCCGTCTGCGGCGCGATCGCCGGCTATGACGGCGAGCCGCTGGTGATGCGTACTCCCGCTCTGATCCTTGTCTCCCGCCTGCGGCTCGAAGGCTTCATCGTCTCCGAGCATATGGCGGACTGGCCGGCGGCGCTTGGCGAGCTCGGCGGCCTGGTCGGGCAAGGCAGGCTGAAGTTCCGCGAGACCATCGCCGAGGGCCTGGCCTCGGCGCCTGACGCCTTCATCGGTCTGCTCAAGGGCAGGAATGTCGGCAAGCAGCTCGTCAAGCTGGTCTGAACAACGGCGAAGAGCAAACCGGGAGCAGGCAACTTGCCCGGCCGCCGGGATGCTCCCACCCGTTACATACTAGGAAAGATGGACATACTAGGAAAGATGGTTGGCGAGATGCTTGTTCATCTCGAACATCGTCACCTTGTCTTTGCCAAAGACCTTTTTCAGCGCCGCGTCGGCGACAATTTCGCGTTTGTTCTCAGGATTCTGGAGATTGTTCTTCTTGATATAGTCCCAGACCTTGCTGACCACCTCGCCGCGCGGCAGCTTCCCCGAGCCGACAACGACGGCGAGTTCCGCCGAGGGCTGCAAAGGCTTCTGCAGCGCGTTCGGCGCGGCGCCAGACTTTGGCGGCGCAACCTTGGTGGCCTCGGCCTTTTTCGGCTTGGGTGTTTTCGGTTTTGGAGTGCTGGTCATTGAGGCGTCGTGCTCCCAGTTAGGCGGTCAAACTCAAGATACGGCAAAACGCCGCAGGCAGGCTGAGCCGCTGCTTTTCACCCATAACGGTCGGCAAAGCCAATGTTTCCGTATCGCCATGGATCAGGCGTCATCGGTCAGGCCGCGAACACCGGCGCGCGCTTTTCCAGGAAGGCGGCAAACGCCTCGCGCGCTTCGTGCCCGCGGACGGCACGTCCGAATGCCTCCATCTCGCGCTGCATGTGCGCGGCCAGCGCCTCACTGTCCGGGCGCATCAGCGCGCGTGAGGCGGCAAGCGCCGCCTGCGGCCTGCCGGCGAGCGTCCTGGCCTTGTCGCGGGCGTGCGCGCGGAGGTGATCGAGCGGCACGATGCCGCTGACCAGGCCGGCCTCGCGAGCCTCCTCGGCGCTCATCGACTCGCCGAGCAGCAACAGACGGGCCGCGCGCTGGCGGCCCAGCAGCGCCGGCATCAGCAGACTTGATCCGGCTTCGGGGACCAGGCCCATCGAGACGAACGGCACCGAAAGGCTTGCCTCCGGACTGGCATAGACAAGGTCGCAATGCAGCAGCAGCGTGGTGCCGATGCCGATCGCCGCTCCCTGCACCGCGGCCACGATCGGCTTGCCGCATCGCGCCAGCGACTCGATGAAGCGTCCTCCCGGAGACGGGCCGAGGTCGGCGCCAGCGCCGGCGCGCAGAAAATCGCCGATGTCGTTCCCGGCGGTGAAGGTCGCGCCCTCCGCGGTGATCAGGAACACCCGCACGCTGTCGCGGCAGCAGCCTTCGAGAAGCGCCGCCGTGCAGGCTTCGTACATTGCGAAGTTGAGAGCGTTCTTCTTCTCCACCCGGTTCAGCCGGATCTCGACGACGCCGTCCTGCTCGGCGATCCTTACGGTCTCGTCCATGGCGGTCTCTCCTCCCGCCATCGTCCTGCGCCTTAGCGTGGCACCGGTCAAGCCGCCCGCGCGTTGACCGCGAGCCCCCGCGTGCCTATGGGTCATCCAGGCAGGATTGAAGCCGGGGACCGCATCATGAGCCATGCACCATGAGCCTGAACGGCAAGACGTTGTTCGTCTCCGGCGGCAGCCGCGGCATCGGTCTGGCGATCGCGGTCAGGGCGGCGCGGGACGGCGCCAATATCGTCATCGCCGCCAAGACCGCGGAGCCGCACCCGAAGCTGCCGGGCACGATCCATACCGCGAAGGCGGAGATCGAGGCCGCCGGCGGACAGGCGCTGGCGGCGGTCTGCGACATACGCGACGAGGGACAGGTGCAGGCGGCGGTCGCGCAGGCCGTGCGGACGTTCGGCGGCATCGACATCTGCATCAACAATGCCAGCGCCATCGCGCTGACCGGAACTCTGCAAACCGAGTTGAAGCGGTATGACCTGATGAACCAGGTCAACGCGCGCGGCACGTTCCTGTATTCGAAGCTGACCCTGCCGTATTTGCTGCGGGCCGCCAACCCGCACATCCTCACCTTGTCGCCGCCGCTCGACATGGCGGCGAAATGGTTCGCGCCGCATCTCGCCTACACGACGGCGAAATTCGGCATGAGCCTGTGCACGCTTGGCATGGCCGAGGAGTTCCGTGAACGCGGAGTCGCGGTCAATTCGCTGTGGCCGCTGACCGCGATCGACACCGCCGCGGTGCGCTTCGCCCTCGGCGGCGACGAGATGGCGCGGGTATGCCGCACGCCGGAGATCATGGCGGACGCCGCCTACGCCATCCTGACCCGGCCATCACGGCAATGCACCGGCAACTTTTTCATCGACGAGGAGGTGCTGCGCAAACAGGGCGTCACCGATTTCTCGTCTTACGCGCCGCAAGCCGGCGACGCTCCTCTCGCCCCCGATTTCTTCATCCCCGACGCCGTGTTCGCGCGATCGCCGACCAGGGTCAGTCGTCATGGTAGCCGTACATCTCCGGCAGGATGAAGATCGCGGCCAGCAGGCCGATCAACGGGAAGAGGGCGACGAACAGGGTGGCGTTGGCCTTGCCGATGGCGGCGAACAGCACCGGAAACAGGAAGATCGCCAGGAATGATGGCAGCTTGACGAAGACGTAGGCAAAGCCGGTGGCGACGCCGCGATATTCGGGCCGCGCCACCATCGACGGGATTGTCACCACGTTCTCCGCGTCCCAGTAATGCCCCCAGAGCATCGCCGCCGCCGCGAACGGCAGGATGATGGTGTGGCCGCTATAGAGCGCGTAGGCGGCGACCAGCAACGAGACGAGGACGATGGAGAAGCCGGCGATGCTCAGGCCGCGCTGCCCGATCCTTGGCGTGATCAACGGTCCCACCAGGCCCGACACGGCGGCGACACTGAACAAGGCGAGAGTGACGAGGTCGGTGCCGAGCAGGCCGGAGACGCCCACCAGCACGAACAAGACAGGTATGTAGAAGGCGAAGGTGGAGAACTCGGTGCTCTGCGCGAAGCAGGCGATCCAGCCAAAGAGGGTGGCGCGCCAGCGTATCGGATCGCGCCGGATATGGCGCAGGAAATCGCGTGCGCGCGGACGGGCAATCTCTACGTCCGCGTCCGGCAGGAAATCGAGCGGATCGTTGTACATCCGCGAGGAGACCTGCTTGGCCTCGCGGAACCGCCCGCGACGGATCAGCCAGATCGCCGTCTCCGGAAGGTTGTAACGAAGCACGAAGATGACCGCCGCCGGCAAGGCGCCGAGGCCGAGCGTGATCCGCCAGATCAGCGAGTGCGACAGACCGGCCGCGAGGAACACCGCGATCACCCCGATCGCCACGCACTCGCCGACGGCGAACATGAACTGCCAGCGATTGCCCATCACCTCCCGCTCGCCGCGCGGCAGGTATTCCATGATGTAGGTATAGCCGTTCGAGATGTCGCTCCCCAGCGGGATGCCGAGAAGCAGCCGGATCGCCACGAGCCAGGCCATGCTGGGCACGAAGGCCTGCGCGAGGGCAAGGACGACGAACATGACCATCGTGCCCAGGAAGATGGCGCGTCGACCGATCCGGTCCGACAGCCAGCCGCCGAGCAGCGCGCCGATGACCGCGCCGCCCTGGGTGCCGGCGCCGGCCAGGCCGAGCAGCGCCGGGGATGGATGAAACTCCGCGCGCAGGAAGATCAGCACGAAGGCGATGGAGTAGAGATCCCACGCCTCCACCAGGATCGAGCCGATCATCAGCCAGCCGACACGCTGTCCGTTGGGACTGTAGTTGCCCACCAGGTGGGCGACCGCGCGGTCCATCAGCGCCTGCTGCCCATTGTCGAGAGCTACCGCCAAGCCATCCTCCCCCCCTTGCCGCCTGTCGCCGCCGGCCTGGCCGTCATGATAGGTGGCATGATCACGACCGGCCAGCGCTCTGCTTGGCCATGCCGACCAGGCGGCCCTCGTGATCGGTGACCGGCATCGCGTCCGCGCCGGAGGCGTCGACGCAGCGCTGCCGTTCCGCTGCATCCAACGAGACCGGCACTGACCGCATTGGCGTCGCGAAGTCGGCCGCGGTCGCCACCTCCAGCGGTGTCAGCGACGGGTCCGGGCTGAACCTGCCGTCGCAAGGGATGGCGCCGATCAGGCGCGCATCGCCGTCCACCACGTAGAGCGCCTGCGGAACGGGTGGCGCACGCAACAGCGTACGCAGCAATGCCGCGTAGGGCGTGGCCGTCGAGATCACCGTGAAGCCGCCGCTGGCCTGATCGGCCTCGAGCGCCGCGGCGCGGCCGGTATGGATCCGTCCCGAATAGATCGAACGGACTTCGAGGTGTCGCGCGACGACGACGGCGCCGGTCACCGCCAGCAGCATCGGCACCATCACCGCGTCGAGATGCCGGGTCAGCTCGATCATCAGCACCACGGCGGAGACCGGACCCTGCGTCGCCGCCGCCAGCACGGCGCCGCCGCCGATCAGGGCGTAGCCGCCGAGAGGGTCCACGCCTGGCGGAGCGCCGCCCGGCCAGAGCCAGGTCCAGGCCCGCCCGAGCAGGGCGCCGAGCAGGGCGCCGGTGGTCAGCGTCGGCGTGAACAGCCCTCCGGGCGCGCCGCTGCCGATGCAGGCGGCGGTCACCAGCGGCTTGAGCAGCAGCAGCGCCAGCAGCAGCTTCACGTCAAGCCGGCCGAACAAGGTGAGCCGCACGACGTCGCTGCCGTTGCCCAGCAACTGCGGAAACACCATGGCCAGCGCGCCGAGCGCGCCGAACGCCAGCAACGGCATCTCGAGCAGCCGAAGGCCGCCCCACCGCCGCCCCTTCGGCTTGCGGCCGTCGGCCCAGGAGATCAGGCGGACATAGGCGACCGACACCAGGCCCGCGATCGGGCCGGCCAGCAGCGCCCAGAGCAGCAGACCGGCGGAGACGCCGAACGTGGGCACGCTATAGAGCGGCCGGTTCGGCAGCAGCAGCCACGCCACCGCGGTGGCGATCAGCGACGTGGCCAGAGCGGGTGCGACCAGGCCGAGCGAGAGCGTGCCGAGCAGGACCTCGAGCGCGAACAGCGCGCCGCCGAACGGCACATTATAGACCGCGCCCATGCCGGCGCCGGCGCCGCAGGCGACCAGCAGCCGCTGCTGCGGACCCGGCAGCCTGCTCCAGCCGGACAGCAGGCTGGCGATCGCGGCGCCGATCTGCTTCGGGCCCGCCTCGCGCCCCAGCGAGGCGCCAAGGCCGACGACGACGATCGACAGCACCGCGTTGGCAATCGCCCGGAGCGGCGCGATCTTGCCGACGCCGAACCAGATCGCCTCGGTGAGATCAGCGCTATTGCCGCTGCTGCGCTGCCGCCGCCCCCAGCGCACAGCGGCCACAAGCAGTGCCGCGGCCAGCAGCGGCAGCACGCGACGGGCAGCATTGGTCTGCTGCACGGCGGCCAGAAAGCGGCCGGTCTGATAGGACCAGGCGGCGTGCTGCACGAAGCGCAGCAGCATCATCAGCAGGCCCGCGCCGAGGCCCGCGACCAGGCCGGTGAGGACGATGAGCGCCCAGAACCGCAGGGAAAGCGTGCCAGGCGGGCCGGCGGCGGCGACGTTCGGCTGCGACGTCTGCTGGAGCATTCAGCCGCCCTCGATCCTGTAAAGTGAAGATGGTGCACGGCGGGATGTCTCAGAAATGAGTGTGCGCGCCAGACCCGCGCTTGACCCCGCCTTGGTGACCATGACATGACCAAGGCTGATCGACGAGATGATTTAACCAACAACAGATGCCAGCCGCAGCGGCGACGCAGCCGACAAGATCAGGCAGGGAGGCGATGCCGTGTCGAGTGCCCTCGATGGCTTGCGCGACGTGCAGAAAATAGAGGCGTCCCGCGCGGGCGTCGTGCATCCCCTTGGTGTCAGCACCAACATTCCGGCGCGGCTCGACCGCCTGCCCTGGTGCCGGTTCCATGCGTTGCTGGTGGCGGCACTCGGCATCACCTGGATCCTCGACGGGCTCGAGGTCACCATCGTCGGCTCGATCGGGCCGATCCTGCGCGACCCGCGGACCCTGGGCTTGTCGGCAGAGCAACTCGGCGGCGCCGCCTCGGTGTATGTGGTCGGCGCCGTGATCGGCGCGCTGCTGTTTGGCTGGCTCACTGATCGTTTCGGACGCAAGAGCATCTTCAGCGTCACGCTCGGCATCTATATCGTCGGCGTGCTGCTGTCGGCGTTCTCCTGGGACATAGGCTCGTTCATGGCATTCCGGTTCCTGACCGGCGTCGGCATCGGCGGGGAGTATTCGGCGATCAATTCGGCGATCGACGAGCTGATCCCCGCACGGCTGCGCGGCCGGGTCGATCTGATTGTCAACGGCTCGTTTTGGCTTGGCGCCGGCGCCGGCGCTGGCGCCTCATTGTTTCTGCTGAGCGGCGATGTGATGAACATTGATCTCGGCTGGCGGCTCGGCTTTGGCATCGGCGGCGTGCTCGGCCTGTTTATCCTGCTGCTGCGTCGCTGGGTGCCGGAGAGTCCGCGCTGGCTCGTAACCCACGGCAAACATAGCGAAAGCCATGCGGCAATCGCCGAGATCGAGCGCCGGGTGATGCGCTGCACCGGCATTCCTCTGGAGACGGTGCATGAATCGCTGCTCGTCTATCCGCGTCGTGTCTTCGGCTACGGCGTCGTTCTGCGCGCGATGTTCGGGCAGTATCGCGCGCGCTCGCTGCTGGTGCTTACGCTGATGGTCTCACAGGCCTGCCTGTATAACGCGGTGTTCTTCACCTACGGCATGGTGCTGACCAAATACGGCCACGTCTCCGCATCCCGCGTCGGCATGTTCATCCTGCCGCTCGCGGCCGCCAACTTCTTAGGGCCGCTTCTGCTCGGCACATACTTTGACACCCTCGGACGGCGTCGAATGATCTTCGGCACCTATGCGGTCTCAGGAGTGCTCATGCTGGTGGTGGCGGCTTTGTTCGCCGCCGGCGATCTCACCGCGCTGACGCAGACGCTCGGCTGGGCCGCAATCTTCTTCTTTGCCTCGGCAGCCGCATCGGCCGCCTATCTCACGGCGAGCGAGGTATTTCCTCTGGAAACCCGTGCCACCGCGATCTCTCTCTTTTATGCCTTTGGTATGGTGTTCGCGGCAGCCACGCCGTGGATTTTCGGCCGTCTGATCGGCACCGGCGGTCCCGTCCCGGTGGCTATCGGCTACGGCTTTGCCGCGATACTGATGCTGATCGCGGGCTACACGGCGCTCAGGCTCGGGGTCGATGCAGAGCGACGTTCGCTGGAAAGCATTGCGCCTCCGCTATCCGCCGGCTCCTGAGGCGTCACAAAGGCTGCCGCCTGCCCCTGGTCAGGGTCACGCATTTTCGATCGGGCATTATGCATCGGCTACGGATACGTTATCCAGCCGTTCAGGATTAAGGTCTAATCTTGCCTTCTTGCCCAATCGCGTCGCGAAAGGAGGGGCGACAATGGCCGATCAGGTTGCACATTTCTCACTCCCAAGGCTACCGGCTTTCCGCTATCTGCTTGATCACTGTCGTCCGGTTTCCGAGCGGACCGCCAGCATACTGCTTGCCGAATTGTTCGCTTCACCAACCGCCGTCATCCCGGGCGTGCTGAACGGGCTGTTGCTCGACATCATGGCGCTCTGCCTGCATGCCGGGAGAGTGTTCATTCTTTTTCTGATACTTGAAGCCGCCCTCGCCGCAGGTCGGGTGCTGGTCTTTCGCCGCAAGCACGGCAATGCCAACAGGGGCGTGCGCACACCGGCGGATTTCTACCTCTTCATCTCCACAGCCTGGTGCACGCTTCAGGGAAGCATGGCCTTCGCCGCCATGCAAAGCGGCATTGCGCCGCTGCAGCTTATCGCCGCGATGTGTGTGATCGGCCTGGTCGGCCCGATTTGCGCCCGCAACTACGCATCGCCCCGCTTCGCGCTGCTGCTGATCGTGCTGTGCGACGCACCAATGCTCATTGGGGCCGTCTTCTCTGGAAACCCCTGGATGCTATGCCTCCTGCTGCAGGTTCCCGGTTTCCTGTTCGGCGCAACGCGGGTCACTGACGGACTCCAACGCTTGGCAATCGCGACCTTGGGAGCGGAGGAAGACAGTCACTCTCGCGCGCAGCGCGATGCATTGACCGGTCTGCTTAATCGATTTGGTCTCGCGATCACCTTGGAAAAGCGAGACTGGATAGGCGAAGAAGGAATTTTCTTCTATCTTGATCTCGACGGCTTCAAGCCGATTAATGACGCCTATGGCCATCACACTGGTGACAAAATTCTGCAAGCCGTGGCACGGCGTCTGACCGCTGCCTCAAGACCGGGCGATCTCGTCTGCCGCCTGGGAGGAGACGAATTCATCATCGTGGCGCGCCACCTCTCTCCGCAAGACGGCGAGGAATACGCGCAGCGGATCATCAGCCGGGTTGCCGACGAACCCTACCGACTGGACGATGCCCATCGCCACCAGATCGGCGTTAGCGTCGGCTTTGCCTGCTGTCCTGAGGATGGAACGGCTGGCGACGACCTGCAACGCAAGGCTGACGCGGCGCTTTACGAAGCCAAGGCAGCCGGCAAGGGAGTCCATAGGCGCTTC
The DNA here is from genome assembly GCA_964246745.1 of uncultured Acetobacteraceae bacterium. Lineage (GTDB taxonomy): Bacteria > Pseudomonadota > Alphaproteobacteria > Acetobacterales > Acetobacteraceae > Lichenicoccus. Next base: position 80,448 of record CAXTRK010000007.1, on the reverse strand, counting down.
AAGTCGAGTCCAGGCCAGCCTATGTCCATCAGCCCCGCAACCGTCTCGGTCTGTTGATGGCGCGCCGCTTATCTAGAGGATCTCGCTTACGGCGATGGCCGCCTTGCAGCCTGCCTTGATGACCAGCGACATCGCACGGTAGGCCGGTGCGAGTTCCGCCTCATTGGCGAGGCCGATGTCGCGATGCTCGAGCTCTTCCTGGCGAAACGCCTCGATAGTTTGCCGAAGTTCGGACTCGTTCTCGTCCAATTCAGCCGCCTGGCTCGCGTAGTGCTCGTCGATCGCCTCCTCGACGGCAACCGTGCACGCCATCGCGGCGCGCGCTCCCAGGGCGGCGGTGGCCGCGCCGAGCACGAAGCCCGCGACATGCCACAGCGGCAGCAATGCGGTCGGACGCACCCGGCGGCGCGCCACCAAGCTGGAGAAGACCGCCTTATGATGCGTCTCCTGCTCCTTCATGTGCCGCAGCAGGGCGCCCTTGTCGCCGCTTCCGAGGACGGCGAGTTGTCCGGCATAAATCCGCTCAGCGCCATATTCACCGGCATGGTCAACGCGGATCATGCGGCTGACGCGGGTTGCGAGGTCCGGCTCTCCTGGCTGTTGCACTCTACTCATCATGCTCTCCGTGGCCGTGCTGACAGCATCGTCACTGCACAGGTGATAACAGCATAGATAAGATCAAGCGACGCAATCGAGACCGGCAGGAAACCTAGCAGCCGGTTCGGCGCGTCACAGGGTTTGACGGGACGGAGCGGCATCGATGCCAGGCGATCGGCGATGCTGCCGCCCTGAAAATGCGGCGCCACGCACGCGGGCCAAGGATCCGGCCACCAGCCCTGTTCCACCCCAACATGGGTCAGAGACACGGCGATCGCACCCAGGAAGGCGGCTGCGATCAGCCAGAGCAGCAGACGCGCCCCCGGAATCAACGCCGCCAACAGGCCAAGCACGATGAGCGCCCGATAGGGCCAGCGCTCAAGCAGACACAGCGCGCAAGGCGCCATCGACAACGCTGTCTGCGCATACCAGGCAACGCTCAGCGCGATCGTGCCGAACAAGGCTGCCAAGATGCCGGCTTGTCCTGCCTTCCAGCCTCTAGGAGGCATACGGCTTCTGGTTGTGCAGCCCGGCCAGAAAGTCACGCGCCCAACTCGCCGCGGTCGCCGCATGCACGGCTTCGTTGCAGGCCTCCCAGCGCGACTGCCTCTCATCGTGCGGCATCGACAGCGCCTGGTGCAACCCTTCGGCGATTTCGTCAGGGTCGAACGGGTTGACCTGTATGGCGCGCGCAAGCTCGGGCGCTGCGCCCGCGAAGCGCGACAGCACCAGAACGCCTGGATCGGCCGGGTCTTGGGCGGCGACATATTCCTTCGCCACCAGGTTCATGCCGTCACGCAACGGCGTGATCAGCGCGATCCGAGCGAAACAATAAAAGCCGGCCAGCGTGTCGCGTGGGATCGCCCGCGTGATGTAGCGGATCGGCGTCCAGTCGAACTCGGCCCATTCGCCATTGATGCGGCCAGCCTGTTCGTCAAGCCGGCGACGCAACGACTTGTACTCGGCGACGTCACCCCGAGAGACCGGCGCCACCTCCAGGAAGGTAACCTGTTTGCGATGCTCCGGGAAACGCTTCAGCAGGCGCTCGTAGCCCATGAAGCGCTGCGGCAGACCCTTGGAATAATCGAGCCGGTCCACACCGAGGATCAGCGCGCGTCCGTCGAGGCTCTCCCGCAGCCGGACGACCTCGGGGCCGCTGCTGGCATTGAGCGCACGATGACGGAAATCATCCGGATCAATGCCGATGGGAAAGGTGGCCACGGTGGCGTGCACATCATGCGCCTGCAAGGATTGCTGCAAATGCTCGCGGTCCTGCTCGGTCTGCATGCCGATGAGTTCATAGGCGTGCATCGCACGCAGAAGCGAGGCGGCACCCGGCAGGGCTCCGAACACGGCGGGGGGCGGAAACGGCGTATGCAGAAAGAAGCCGATGCGCTGGGTGACGCCAAGCGCCCGCAGCGCCGCTCCAAGCGGGATCAGGTGGTAGTCCTGCACCCAGATGACGTCGTCTGGTCTCAGCAACGGCGCCAGGCAGCGGGCGAACAGCGCGTTCACGTCGAGATAGGTCTCGAGGTCTTCACGGCTGTATTCGACCAGGCCCATCCGGTAATGGAACAATGGCCAGAGGATTCGGTTGGAAAATCCCTGGTAGAAGCCGCGATGCTGGTGCGTGGTGAGATCGATGGTGGCGTAGCTGACACCGGCCTGGCTGCTGGTCTTGGCTTTCGGGTCGACTTGGCCCGCTTCCTTGGCAGCGGCGATCTGACCGGACCAGCCGAACCAGAGACTGGGCTGGCCACGGATGGCATCCTTCAATCCCACGGTGAGGCCGCCCGCCGGGTTCGCGCGCTCCTTCGGCGCCGGCACCCGATTGGAGACGACGACTAGGCGTTCCACGCACGCTCCTCGCCATCGGCAAGCTGTCCGAGCCAAGCGCGAACAGCGGCCGTGTCCGCAAAGTCTTCGGGGATTCTGTAACCGATGCCGCCCGAGGCGAGTGCGGCGCGAATGCCGTCTTCATCCGTCACGTCATCGCCAATGAAGACCGGCAGCCTGCCCTTGAACGGCGCTTGGCGCATCAGCAGCCGTACCGCTCCTCCCTTGTCAAATCCGGTCGGACGAATTTCCCACGCCATCTTCGAGGCCTGGAGATGAAACCGGCCGCCGCTGTCAGAGACCATCGCCTGCGCCGCTCGTTCGAGAGTGTCGCCGGCGCCCGGATTGCCGCGGTAGTGCAACACCAGTCCCGCGCGCTTGCGCTCGATGAGGACGCCTGGATTGGCTTTTGCCAACGCCGCGGCCTCTTTCAGCCACTCGAACGGCACTGACGGCAGCTCGGTATGAACGATCGGACCGTCCGGCGCATGCCGTATGGTGACGCCATGTTCGCCCGCGATGGCATACGGCACACCCGGCAGATAGTGGTCGATCTGATCGATCGGGCGGCCGGTCACCACCGCCAACGCCTCGCCAACCCGCGCGCGCAGACGGCGCAACACGCCGCAGAGTGCTCCTGAAACGTGGACCTCATCCGGGGTCGGCGCGATGTCGACCAGGGTTCCATCGAAATCCAGCAGGAAGGCCGCTTTGTCGGCGGCCGGCGTCTTCCGCCGTGTCGCGCAAGGGGCGTGCGTCATCCATCTCTAACCTTGCGACGCTGCCACGGTTCCGCCGCTTACTGTGGGGGCGGAGCGGAAGCATCCGGCCCCCCGGACGGATAGACCGGGTTCGGCTCCGCGTCGGGGGAGGCCGCGTTCGCGTTTGCGGGCGGCGCGGGTACTGCGGGCGGCGGCAGCGTCGGAGCCGCGGGCGCCACCGCGGTGCCGCCGCAGGAGACGAGCTGAACTCCATAGACCGGGCTCTGGAACACGGCGACGAATGGTTCGGCGGCGAACATCCAGCCGGAGAAGTCGGATGCGGCCGAATGCGCATCCGTGATCCGCAGCGACGCGGCGGCGTCGGGCGGCAAGCCGGGCGGATGCTGCAGACAGCTCTGCACCGCGATCGTGACGCTCTTGAAGGTCGCGCTCTGGCCAGCCGTTATGGTCAGCGTCTCGACGTTCGAGTCGAGGCGGTCGAGCACACGCAACACCGCATCGGAGCGCCCCTCCCAGGTAGCGGGCGGATACATCGCGGGAGGCGCCACCGGGTCCGCAGCCCAGGCCACGCCCATGCCGAAGACCGTGACCACCACCCCGAGCAGGTACGATGGAGCACGCCTCACGGAGCGGCATTCGGAAAACGGAGCTGTTCGACCATCTGGATCAGGATCCGACGCATGGCGGCAGCGTCAACGCCCATCAGCACCGCATCCTCGAATGCGTCGCGCAGCACGCCTTCCAACTCGACGTGATTCTCTTCCAGCACGCGCAGCTTCTCCAGGCAGGAGACCGGCGTGCCGTCCGTCATCGGCCAAATCCGGGTCATAACTGCGTCAAGGTTGGGGCAACCCGCCGGACTGGGTTGGCTGCTTCTTTGCCGACGCAGCATTAGTGACGGAGAGAATGAATTTGCTGAGCAGTTGCTCGAGGCTGATCGACCCTTGGGTCTGCTCGATGCGTCCACCCGGCTGCAGCGTCGTCTCGGCGCCACCCGGCGAGACAGCCAGATACTTGCCACCCAGCAGGCTGTCGGAGGTCACCACGACAGAGGTGTCGGTCGGCAGCTTGATGTCCCGACGGATGGTCATCGTCACGACCGCCTGATAGGTCGTTGGGTTGACCGTCTCTTTCACCACCTGGCCGATGGCGACCCCGGCCAGGCGCACGTCGGAGCCGATGTCGAGGCCATCGATATGGCCGAACTGTGCGGTCAAGCGATAGCCGCTCTGGTCTTCGCGGCCGTTGCTGACGACCGCGCCTGTGATCAGCCCGGCGAGCATGACAAGCAGCACGACGCCAGCCAGCAACTCGATCGGATCGTGCCGGCGCCCGGCAGTGACATTGCCCCCCCTCAAGCGTCAGGTGTCCAGGCTTCGTAATCACCGTGACCGGATCGGCGATGGCCGCCCAGATAGTCGCTGCCGGGCGGACGGTAGCCGGCGAGGCTACCCGTGCGATTGGGTTGGAATGGCAACTGCCATGGTTTGCGGACGCTTGGCGGCAGCGGCGACGCATCAGCGTAGTGCAGCCAGTTCCACCACTCTGCCGGCACCGAGGAGGCGTCCTCGCCAGGCCGGTAGATCACCCAGCGGCGCAGCCGGCGGGGCCCACTCCGGCTGGCGCCACGCTCCTGATAGTAGGTGCGGCCGTCGGCGTCCGTGCCGATCAGCCGTCCCCTCAGCATGGTGAACAGCCGGGTGCCGAGATTGGTCATCAGGGAGATATACGCATCGCCCGCCGCCCGGTCCATCCGCAACGAGTTATCCCGGATATCCACAACATGCGGTAGCAGCAGCGCCTCTCCGGCACCAATATACAGCTTGGGATCGGTGGCCGCGCCGCGTAGCATCGACCGTGTGGACACCGGCCGCAACGCCGGGCCAGAACAGGCTGGAGGCCAACGATGAAGGCTCGATCTGCGACGGCTCCCTGGAACGGCGTGCGCATGCGCACCCTCCAGATCGGCGCCGACCCGGACACCCGCCAGCGCGCCGTTACCCTGCCCGCTGGCTGGAGCGACAGCGCCGCCGCCGCTCTGGCCTGTCTTGCTCCAGGACACGGCGCGGTCAGTCTCGCCGGTGCCGCTTTGGTGTGGATCGACCGGATTGCCGCGTCCGTCCCCGATGACGACGGATTGCCGCGTCGCCTCGCTGTCCTGCTCCGCGCGCAAGCGGCTGCCGCCGGCGAGGGCGTCTGGCGCGGCGACACGCGCGATGCACCCAGTTTCGTGGTCAACCTGGCCGCTTTCGCGCAGCCTGGGACCAGCTTTGACCTGGATCTGTATGTCGACGCTCTCGAGACCGTCTCTGTGGCGCTGCGGGGGCTTGGCGGCACAGGCACGCGTCTCCTGCTCGGCAATCTTGACGCCTGCCTGGCGATGCTGGGTCTCGACTATGACAGCGACCCCGCGCGCGATATCGCCGCCTGCCTTACCGCTCTGGCGACTGCAACCATACATGCCGACGCCGCGCCGCGGCATGGGCTTGCCGTGGCGCCACCGCGACACTGCCTCGTGCCGCACCTGGCGGCGCGCGCCCTTGAAGCATGGCAACGAGCGGTGGCGCGGATGCCAGCCCCGACGCCGGAATTGTTCCCGCGACCGGTCGGGATTGAAAGCGGCTTTTCCGCGCCCGGACCGGTCGACGCCTTGCTCGGCTTCGAGGCGTGCGGCATCGCTCCAGTCTTCTCGCCGCTCAGCGCGGACGGCACCCTGGCGGAGAGCACGCTCGCGCGCCTGGCGGCACGCGGGATCAGCCCGGCGGCGGCGCTTGCGGCTTCTCTCGATGGCCGCGCAGTGCTGCGCCCAGCCGACGCCGCCGCGGTTCAGGCCATGCATCGCGCCGTCCGCCCGTTCGTCGACCGTGTGCCAGCGCCCGCTCCGTCGCACGCGGCCATGATCAAGCGGGATCGCGCTTCTCCGAGGCGGCGGGATTTGCCATCACGTCATGGCGGGTTCACTCAGAAGGCATCGGTCGGCGGCCACCGGCTTTACCTGCGCACCGGCGAGTATGCGGACGGCACGATCGGCGAACTCGCGATCAGCCCGGTGCGCGACAGCCCCGCTCAACGCGGGCTGATGGAGGCGTTCAGCCAGGCGGTCAGCGTCGGCCTGCAGCATGGCGTGCCGCTTGACGCCTATGTTGACGCCTTCGCCTACACCAGCTTCGGTCCGCATGGCGCCGTCGAGGGCGATGCGGCTGTGGGCCAGGCCAGTTCAATACTGGACTACGCCTTCCGCGCCCTGGCTCTGGCCTATCTCGGACGCGCGCTTCCAGACGCGCCGCAGGAGGACACCACGGCGCCGGCGGATGAGGTCATGCTGCCACTTGATCTGCCCTCCGTTCGCACTGTGAGTGCTCGCCGGCGCGACTTGCGGCTGGTCGGCTGACGGGAAGCGGGCGATGACCCAGGCATCGGAGACACAGGCATCAGGGCGCGAGCAGCGTCTTGCGGCGATGGGCGTGACCCTGCCCGCGGCGGCGTCGCCGGTGGCGAACTATGTCGCGGCGGTGGACACCGGCAACCTGCTGGTGGTGTCCGGCCAACTGCCTCTGATCGAGGGACGTCTGAGTTCGACCGGCAAGCTCGGCGGCGGCGTCAGCATCGAGCAGGGCGCCGCCGCCGCGCGCGCCTGCGCGATCAACCTGCTGGCACAGATCAAGGCGCAGCTCGGCACGCTTGATCGTGTGACACGCGTCGTCCGTCTTGGTGGCTTCATTGCCTGTACCGCCGACTTCACCCAGCACGCGACAGTGATGAACGGTGCGTCCGATCTCATGGCGGGCGTGTTTGGCGAAGCCGGACGGCATGCCCGCTCCACCATCGGAGTGCCCTCTCTGCCGCTGGATGCTCCGGTCGAGGTCGAGGGATTGTTCGAGATCACATGAGATGCGGCTTGGCGCCTTTCGGCGGCTTGTGCGCCGCGCCATATCGCCACGCATGACAGACCCGGCTTTCTCTCTCGCCCTGCATCCCGCGATCAAGGACATCGATGCCGCCGAATGGGACCTCTGCGCGGGGAACGACAATCCGTTCGTCAGCCACGGCTTTCTCTCCGCGGTCGAGGATAGCGGCTCCGCCGGCCCGCGGACGGGTTGGCTGCCGCGTCACGCCACCTTGCACGAGGACGGCAGGCTGGTGGCGGCAGCACCCATGTATGCCAAGTCGCACAGCTACGGCGAATACGTGTTCGATCACGGCTGGGCGGCCGCGTTCGAGCGGGCCGGCGGCCGCTATTATCCAAAGCTGCAGGTGGCAGCGCCCTTCAGTCCCGTGCCAGGGCCACGTCTGCTGCTCCACGCGGATCTCGCCCCCGAGCGCCGCCCGGTAATCCTGCGCGCGCTGGCATCGGGACTGAGCCAGAGCTGCGCCGAACTGCGTCTCTCGTCGGTGCATGTGACGTTCTGTGAGGCGTCGGAATACGAGCAGCTCGGCGCCGCCGGATGGCTGCAGCGGCTTGGCACCCAGTTCCACTGGGACAATGCAGGCTATGGCAGCTTCGAGGACTTCCTGGCCGGCCTAAGTTCGCGCAAACGCAAGAGCGTGCGTCGCGAGCGGCGTGATGCAAACGCCTGCGGTCTCAGCTTCCGCACTTTGCGGGGAGGCGAAATCCTTCCGGCGCACTGGAAGGCGTTCTACCGGTTCTATACCGCGACCGTGGACCGCAAATGGGGCAGCGCCTATCTCAGCGAGCGATTTTTTCCATTGCTTGCGGAAAGGTTGGGTGAGCGCGTTGTGCTGATGCTTGCCGAGCATGATGGACGCGCGGTGGCGGGCGCACTCAACCTGCTTGGCAAGGATACCCTGTACGGACGCAACTGGGGCTGTATCGGGGACTGGCCCTTCCTGCACTTCGAACTCTGCTACTATCGCGCCATCGAGTTCGCGATCGAGCATGGTCTGCGCCGAGTCGAGGCGGGTGCACAGGGCGAACACAAAATCCAGCGCGGCTACCTGCCGCAGCCGACCTATTCCGCGCACTGGATTGCCCATCCCGGTCTGCGCGAAGCCATCGCCGGCTTTCTCGAGGAGGAACGCGCCGCCCGCCTCGCCGAGATCTCCGAACTATCGACGCTATCCCCGTATCGGCAGGACGCCTGTCACCCGGATGATTGAACAATCGCGCAACGCGGTGGCGGCTCAGATGTTTTTGTCACACGTCGTGCCGATTGCCTCTCGACAGGCCACTCCGGCATGATTGAACCTCACCGTGCCGTGACCGGGATTGAGAACGATGAGTGACGAAGCCAAACGCCATGACGAACGCGTCCGGGTACGCGCTTACGAGTTATGGGAGAAGGACGGGCGCCCGCACGGCCGCAATGACGAATACTGGGAGGAGGCATTGCGTCAGATCAAGGAGCAGGATCGTCCGAAACAGACGTCCTGATCCCTCTGCTTCGACGTGAGGCCTAGCCGCGGGCAATCGCGGTCCGCAGATTGTCGTCGATCTTACCCAGGAAGTCCTCGGTATTAAGCCATTTCTGCGCGGGGCCTACCAGCAAGGCGAGATCCTTGGTCATAAATCCGGCCTCCACCGTGGCGACGCAAACGCGCTCCAGCGTCTCGGCAAACTGAGTGACATCGGGAGTATTGTCGAAGCGGCCGCGATAGATCAGGCCGCGCGTCCAGGCGAAGATCGAAGCGATCGGATTCGTGCTCGTCTGCCGCCCCTTCTGATAGTCGCGGTAGTGTCGAGTCACTGTCCCGTGCGCCGCTTCGGACTCGACCGTGTTGCCGTCAGGCGCCAGCAGCACCGAGGTCATCAACCCGAGACTGCCGAAACCCTGTGCAACAATGTCGCTTTGCACATCACCGTCGTAGTTCTTGCACGCCCAGACATAGCCGCCCGACCATTTCAGCGCCGCCGCCACCATGTCGTCGATCAGCCGGTGCTCGTAGGTGAGTCCAAGCCGATCAAAATCGGCCTTGAACTCTGCTTCAAACACCGCCTGGAACACATCCTTGAACATGCCGTCATAGGCCTTGAGGATGGTATTCTTGGTGGAGAGATAGACCGGCAACTGTCGGTCACGGCCATAGGCGAAGCTGGCGCGCGCGAACCCCTCGATCGAAGCCTTGGTGTTATGGATGGCGAGCGCCACGCCTGGGCCTTTGAAATCATGCACATCAAGCGTGATGGGTGCTGCGCCGTCCGCGGGCCGGTAGGTGAGCGTGACCGTGCCGGCGCCGGGAATCTTGGTCTCCGCGGCGCGGTAGATATCTCCATAGGCGTGGCGACCGATCACGATCGGCCGGGTCCAGTGCGGCACCAGCCGCGGCACGTTCGAGCAGATGATCGGCTCGCGAAAGATGGTCCCGTCCAGGACGTTGCGTATGGTGCCGTTCGGCGAACGCCACATCTTCTTGAGACCGAATTCCGCGACGCGCGCCTCGTCCGGAGTGATCGTCGCGCATTTCACGCCAACGCCATACGTCTTGATGGCGCGCGCGCACTCCAGCGTCACCTGATCATCGGTCGCATCACGGTGCTCGATGCCCAGATCATAGTATTTCAGATCGACATCGAGATACGGCAGGATCAGCTTCTGCTTGATAAAGCTCCAGATGATACGAGTCATTTCGTCGCCGTCGAGCTCGACGACGGGTTCCTTTACCTTGATCTTTGTCATGTCTCATTCCAACCGTGGCCCTCCTGCGCGCGCCGGAGGTAACACTGGTCTGCTTCGCACTCCCTCTTGTCGGTGACAATACGCCGAGATCGAAAGCAGCCCGATTGAAGGCCTAATCGGCGGCCTCGCCGGTATCCTGCTCGTCTGGCGAGACCATCAGCGCGTTCGCCACGATGCCTGACTGCTCACGTACCCGCTTCTCGATTGATGCCGCCATATCGGGATGATCGCGCAGGAACTGCTTTGAGTTCTCCCGACCCTGCCCGATCCGCTGGCTGTCGTAGCTGAACCAGGCACCGGATTTCTCGACAACGTTGGCCTTGACGCCGAGATCGATCAGTTCACCCATCTTGCTGACGCCTTCGCCATACATGATGTCGAACTCGACCTGGCGGAACGGCGGCGCCATCTTGTTCTTTACCACCTTGACACGGGTCTGGTTGCCGACCACCTCGTCGCGCTCCTTGATCTGGCCGATCCGCCTGATATCCAGACGAATGGAAGCGTAGAACTTCAAGGCATTGCCGCCGGTGGTGGTCTCCGGGCTGCCGAACATGACACCGATCTTTAGACGGATCTGATTAAGGAAGATCAGCATGGTGTTCGAACGCGACACCGAGCCAGTGAGCTTGCGCAGCGCCTGGCTCATCAGCCGCGCATGCAGGCCGACATGGCTGTCGCCCATGTCGCCGTCGAGTTCGGCGCGCGGCACCAGAGCGGCGACGCTGTCCACCACCAGCACGTCGACAGCCCCGGAACGGACCAGCGTATCGGCAATCTCCAGTGCCTGCTCGCCCGCGTCCGGCTGGCTGATCAGCAGATTATCGACATCGACGCCCAGCTTGCGGGCGTAGCCCGGATCAAGCGCGTGCTCCGCATCAATGAAGGCGCAGGTGCCGCCACGCTTCTGCGCCTCCGCGATGGCATGCAGCGCCATGGTGGTTTTACCTGAGCTTTCCGGTCCATAAATCTCGATGATGCGTCCGCGCGGCAGCCCACCAATGCCGAGTGCGATGTCCAGCCCGAGCGAGCCGCTGGAGACGACTTCCGCCACTTCGCTGGGACGCTGGCCCATACGCATGATCGAACCCTTGCCAAAGGCCCGTTCGATCTGGCTGAGCGCTCCTTCGAGCGCCTTTGACTTGTCCATGCTTGCTTCCCCAAACTCGGTCTCGCCGGGGCGAGCCAGACAGTGTCCTTGCAGAGTGTCACATGGCGGCCTGCCGCTGCAACCAGATGTGCCGCCATTCATTATGTTATCATAACAGAAATTAAGAAACTGTTCGCGCTATGGACTACTAGAACAAAACGGGATCATGCAAGCATTTTCGAATTTCACTGGACCGGAGGCGCGCCAGGCGGAGGCCGACGCAGCCGCCAGACATAGGCGATGATGCCGGCAACCACCTGGAAGTGCTCACGTGGAAGCTCTGAGTCGATTGGCAATGTGTAGAGTGCCCGCGCCAAAGGCGGGTTTGACACCACCGGTATCCTGTGGTCCCGCGCCACGTCGCGTATGCGCGCGGCAAGCTCATCCATGCCCTTGGCAACAATCTTGGGCGCCGCCTTGCTGCCGCTCTCGTAGGCAAGCGCTACCGCATAGTGGGTGGGGTTGGTCACCACCACGGTAGCCTTTGGCACCGCTGCCATCATTCGCTTCGCGGCACGCCGGCGGCGCAGTTGCCGAATTCTGGCCTTGACATGGGGATCGCCTTCGCTCTCGCGGTTCTCGTCTCGTAACTCCTGCCGGCTCATTCGCAATCCGGAGAGATGCTTGTAGCGCACCCAGCCGACATCAAGCAGGGCGATGCCCGCCTGCACTGCCAGCACCATGATGACCGCATGCAGCGTGAGCCGGGTCATCTGGCGGGCGAGCGTCGCCGCCTGCCAGCCGGTAGCACTCAGCAGGACCGGAAAGAGACCGCCGAGCACGTGCCACACCGCAGCACTGAAAGCGGTCAGCTTGACCAGCGACTTCAGTCCCTCAACCGCAGTCTCGCCGCCAAAGATGCGCGAGATCCCGCGCATCGGACTCATGCGGTTCAGTTGCGGCATCAACGATTGCGGGTGAAACAGGAAGCCGGTCTGCACCATGGTGACGAGGATCGCGCCAGCACAGACCGCCAGAAGCACCGGTCCGGCCAGGATGGGACAAAACCCTATGGCTTCGCGCCAGACCAGCAGTCCGCCGCCGCCGGAGAAGTCGATGCTTCCGGCATTCTGCATCATCCCCCGCATGCGCGCGACAAAATGAGCCGCCTCGAGGGGCACCGCCATTGTCAAGACCAGCACGCCTGCGCCGAGACCAGACAGCGACTGCAACTCACGCGAGACCGCAACCTTGCCTTCCTCGCGCGCCCGCGCCAGCGCCCGTGCGGAGGGCGCCTCTGTCCGGTCTTCCTTGTCAGCCTGTGCCACGCGCCTACAGGCCCGGCAGGCTGGAAAAGCTGCTCTGCATCGCTTGCATCCAGACCGCCAGCATCGGTGCGATCAGCACTGCGAGCAGCAGCAGCCCGCCTAACACCTGGCCAGGGAGCGACAAGCTATAGACATGCAGTGACGGCACTAATCGCGCCAGCAATCCGAGCAGAACCTGCCATACCACGTCCGCCAGGATCAGCGGCGCTGCAAGCTGGATCGCCAAGGCGAAGCAGTTCTCAGTCGCCTGGGCCACGCTTTTCGCCGCATCGCCCACCGAAAACAGAACTCCCGGCGGTATCAGGCGATAGCTGCCGGCAAGCGCTCCGAGCGGCAAGGCGTATAACCCGGAGGATAGCACCAGAACCGGCGCTGCCAATGCCAGCACGCGGCTGACGCCGGTGGTCTGCGAGCCAAGCGCCGGATCCGGCTGCAACACGCTGGATAGGCCAATCAGGGTCGAGATGATCTGTCCCGCGATCGGCAAAGACAACGCCATCAGCCGCGCCAGCCATCCGAGCAGCAGTCCACAGGCGAGCTCGGCCGCGATCAAGGCGAAATCGCGCAAACCAGGTTCTCCAGCCGCTGGCAGGATTGGCGCGATCGCGGGATAGATCAGCACGGTGATACCGACGGCGAGCCCGATACGCAGGACAACTGGCACTTCGGTCTCGCCAAAGCCCGGCAGCACCATCACCGCGGCGCTGACCCGGCACAGCACCAGCATGAACCCAAATGCCAGACCTGGCAGGCTGGCGAGCAAGGCCTGATCCGCGGAGGTCATCGGACCGCCGCAATCACTGGCCACCAACGGTAATCAGGCGATCGAACAACAGACGTGTGTAGTCCGACAGCGTCGCATACATGAACGGGCCGGCCAGAATCAGTGCGCCGCCCAGCGCCAGCACCTTCGGCACAAAGGCAAGAGTCGCCTCGTTGATCTGGGTCACCGCCTGGACCAGGGAAATCACCAGCCCAACCGCCAGCGCGGTCAGCAGCGCCGGCGCGCCCAGCTTGAGCACGACGATGAACAGATCCCGCAGGATAAACGCGACATCGCTCTCCTGCATTGCCGACCTCTCGCGCTAAACCGACATCTTCATGACGTCCTGATAGGCCTGGACAACCTTGTCTCGAATGGCGACGGTTGATTGCAGTGCAAGCTGGGCGCGGGAGACAGCCATGACGATATCCGTAATGTTGCCTTCTCCGCTGATCCCTTCAGCCGCTTGTGCATCCGCCTCGTGGCCGGTCCGCACGACGCCCTCGAGCGCTCGCTGCAGGGTCGAACCGAAACCGGCGTCGGATCCGCCGGCAGTGTCCCCGACGTCGTCGACCGAGCTGACACTGCCGCCCTGCACCCGGGCATACGCGCTTGCGGCGCCGGAAGGGGTCACCGTCAACGGATTTGCGCTCATTTCAGCAGATCAATCGTGCGCGTCAGCATGGAGCGAGTCACCTGCATGACATTGAGGTTGGCGCTGTATGAACGTTCCGCCTCGCGCATGTCCATCAGCTCGACGAAACTGTTGACATTCGGCATTTTCACGTAGCCCTGGGCATTCGCTGCCGGATGCGACGGATCGTATTTGAGCGTGAATGGGCTCATATCGCCTCCGACTCGCGCCACCGAGACAGTTGGCGTGTCAGTTGCCGGGTCTATGGTTTCGGCGAAAGTCACGGTCTTGCGGCGATAAGGATCCGCCCCCGGCGTCGAGCCTGTGGTGTCCTGATTGGCAAGATTTTCCGCAATGACACGCAGCCGACCCGTCTGCGCCTCCATACCTGCCGAGGAGATGTCAAGCGCGCTCGAAATGTCCATAGGTTAGCCTTTCCCCAAGGCGGTCGCGAACATAGACATATATTTGCTGTAGAGGTTGGTAACCATTCTCTGCTGATTGTCGGTATCGGCTACCTTGGTCATTTCGGTTTCGACCGAAACCGCGTTGCCGTCCGGCGCTCGGCCATCGCTCTGCTCGGCGATGACGCCTGCCTGGGGAGCCACCGTAGCAATACTCATCGGCTCAGTTCGCACAGGTGTCAGCGTCAGCGAGGAGAGCGTGCTCTCGAACGGCTCCTCATCAAGTGGTTGGTAGTCGGGCGTGTCGGAGTTCGCGATGTTCTGAGCCAATACCCGTTGCCGATCCTCCAGCCAACCGAGCTTGCGCTGCGCCAATGCAAACAGATCGGAAGACGTATCCATCCGAAACAACTCCACCACGCCGTGCCCGCAGCTTACACCCGGACGGTTGCTGATTGGTTAATTTGAGCCCGACGCAAGGTATGACACTTCCCTGTCGAAATGTCAGCGTTTCTGTGCCAGAATGATCTCATGAACTCGATGCGCGCGTGCTCTCCCGGCTTTCCGATCGACTCTGAAGCGCCGCTCTGCGAGCTGTCGGCATTTGCCGACACCATCATTCAGACGTTGCGTATCACCCGTGCGCTGCTGCTGAGTGGCCGCATGGTCTGCCTTGAAGGGTTGGACGCTCAGATCGGACAGCTCTGCGCCAGATGTCTGGACCTGGCGCACCAGGACTCCGGCAGCCTGAGAATGCACTTGCTTGCCGTTCGGGCGGAGTTGGAGGCGACTTCTTTGCTTCTTCTCGACTGGCATGGAGGGACATGATGGCAACCCACGACATCCTGACAACGGCCGCGGCTCTCGCCGCGGTCATCGGGATGATCCTGCTCGCCCGCTTCGGCTCCCGTCTCGTGGGCCTTGCCGCACCTCGCACACACCACCAGGGAGCCTTGTCGCTTGACGCCTCGCTACCACTCGACCCGAAGCGCCGACTCTGCCTGATCGGCTGCCAAGGCCGCCAGTTGCTGCTGCTGACCGGCGGCACCTCGGATACCCTGCTGGGCTGGTTACCGGGCGCCTCAACGATTGACGCTTCCGGACCATGAGTCGCAGTCGCCCGCTGCTGATTACATTCAGTGGAATTGCTCTCTCAGGCGCCCTTCTCCTCCTTGTCGGCGGCGTTGCTCAGGCGCAATCGATCAGCATCGATCTCGGACACGCTGGCGCGACAGGAGCCACCGGACGCCTCGTCCAGCTCACCGCCCTCATCACGCTCCTGTCGCTCGCGCCAAGCCTGCTTGTCATGGTGACCGCCTTCACCCGGATCGTCATTGTCCTATCGCTGCTTCGCGGCGCACTTGGCGCTCAGGGAACTCCCCCCAACACGGTAATCATCGGGCTTGCGCTTTTTCTAAGCTTCTTTGTCATGCAGCCAGTGCTGCTACAATCCTGGCAGGCGGGTGTCTCGCCGCTGCTCGCCGGCAGCGTAAACGAGGTAAAAGGGCTTCAAGCGGCTGCTGAGCCGTTCCGCCATTTCATGCTTATCAACGTCCGAAAACCAGACCTGATGCTGTTCCTTGACATCGCCAAGCTGGCGCCCCCGACCGTGCCCGATCAAACCCCATGGAGGGCTCTCATACCAGCCTTCATGATCGGCGAACTGCGTCGGGGTTTCGAGATGGGCTTCCTGCTCTACATGCCGTTCCTCGTCATCGACATCGTGGTCTCAAGTGTGCTGATGGGGTTGGGTATGATGATGCTTCCACCGAGCGCGGTCTCGCTCCCCTTCAAGCTGATATTTTTTGTCATGATCGACGGCTGGCACATGATCGCTGGCAGCCTTGTGCAGAGCTTTGCGCCGCAGTGAAGAGACAGCTCGGCCGAAACTTCGCCCTCACGACACGTTAGGGTGACGAGGCAAGGAGAGTCGCCATGCAGCAGAGCAACACCGAAGGCGCTGTCGACCATACGAACAGTGAACAAAACACGGGTAACCACAAGCGTCCCGGTGCCCCGGAAGCCAAGGGCGCTGACCGATTTGGTGGAACCCGCACAGGCGCACAGAATGTTGAGGCGCCCGCTGATCTCACCGAGAGCGCCCAGTCAGGACCGGACATCGAGCGTCTCAAGTCCTTGGACGATGGACCAAACCGAGACGTCACGGGTCAGGCTCACGAAGGGCGCTCGGCGGAGCGAGACGAACACGGCAGACTATAAAAGCGCAGCTACCCGGTTTTAGGCATCTGCCTTGAGATATATGGAGGCAGATTGAAGGCTCCTACGTGGATCTGCGGCGTCCAATATTTGGTCTTTCCAAGTAGCCCAGTTTTTGCCGCAGCTTCCTCTATCATGTGCGCATCACGCGTCAAGCTCGTCGGATCTTTCGCAGCGATTCCAAGCGCCATAAAACCGCCGACATACGTTGGAACAGCGACGACGTAGGCGGATACATAGTCGAAGAACCTGGCTCGACGTAAGCTCGTCTCATGCAACTCCGCAGCTTGCATAAACGGAACCCCGCATTGATTGACAATGATCCCGCTACTGGTGAGAATGCGCGCACAATCGCGATAAAAACTATCGGTAAACAGCACCTCCCCAATACCGATAGGATCCGTACTATCAACAATGATCACGTCAAATGTCTCTGCTGACGCACGCTCCACGTAGGCAATGCCGTCTCCGACAATAACGTGAGCGCGAGGGTCAACCCAGGCGTCACCACCGAGGGACGGCATAAATTGCTTCGCCAATCGGATGACTTCGCCGTCAATCTCGACCATGACGGCTCGTTCCACGCTTTGGTGATCAAGCACCCGCCGCAACACGCCGCCATCGCCTGCTCCAATGATCAGGACGTTGCGTGCCGATCCATGCATGAGCAAGGGTACGTGCGTGATCATTTCCTGATAGGCAAACTCGTCCCGCTCTGTAATCTGAATGACACCGTCAAGCGCAAGAACGCGGCCGTGAGTCATTGTTTCAAAGACAATAATGTCCTGAAATTTACTTCTCACGCGGGCCAGTTCATGGCTGACAAGAAAGCGTTGGCCCCAACCCTCATAAAGAGTCTCGTTGATCCAGGCTCCGGCTGACATTCACCTTCCTCCGTGAACCGATCTTGCCTTAGCGCAGCCGGCCTCGCCGTTGCTCATCCACGATGACACGGCCCGCCAGGAAGGCTTGACGAAGCACTGGAAGGGACTGGTGCGGGTCGCATGCACCGCACATGAATATGTCAACGGCCGCGAAATCACGCTCTGGCCAGGTATGAATGGAGATGTGGCTTTCAGCGAGGACCACGACACCGGATACCCCGCCATTCGGCGAGAAATGATGGAAGTGACTGTGCAGGATGGTCGCACCCGCGGCCAGTGCCGCATCTCGGAGCGCACTCTCAATGAGCGCCGGATCACTCAGGTTGGTTGCCTCCCAGAGATCGACGAGAAGATGCATTCCTGCAAACTTCATCCCGTCCCTTTCGACAAAATAGTCCGCCTTATCAACGTTCTCCGAGACAGAGGCTGCTAGGATCTGGTTATCGCTCGGAGAATCCGAGACCATCCCCAGTTGAGCAAGTGCGTTCATCACGTACCCCCAAACCAGTAGACAGCCTGTTGGGCGGGATCGCCCCCTTCGGCTAAGGGGGGCTCAGGTAAGGCGGAGGGGAGCGTGATGCAAGAACTTTCTAAGCGGCCTGCCCGCAAAACCGCAGCCTTACTGCGCGACGGAGCCGATGATGGCGGCTGAGTGACGCAGTTCAGCCAGGTCTTCCGGCTCTTTTTCCGGGTCGCTCGGGCCTGAATGCGGGTCCGAAGTCAGCAATTGGAATAGCGCCTGCTTGCCGGGATTGGTAAAGCGCCCCTGACCGAGAGCACGCGCTTGGTTGATATGAGACGAGTCTCCCGTCTGCGATGCAGCAGAGGCGAGCCGAAGCAATAGATCCTGACCCGCTGGGTCTAGTCTCTCCGCCTTTGGCAGGTGCTGCCTGACCAGGGCCGCCAGACTATCTGCCGCTCCTGCCCAGTCTCGACGCCGAGTGAGTAAGGTTGCTTTGAGATCCAGCGCAGCAACCGAATGGAGGGGCGCTAAGGTAGCAAGTGCCTGGTCAAGTTTCCCCTGCCCAGCAAGCGCTCGAGCCATCATGATTGCCCTGGATGCTGCCAGCGGAGACGGAAGACTCGCTAGGTCTGACGTTCGAAGTGCAGACTCGGCGCCCACAAGATCGTTCTGCTGGAAGTCGAGTGTCGCAAGCCTCATACCCAGCGCGGCTCTCCCTGGCCCGGGATCACTCGCCAGCATCAGTCGTCGCACGATTGGTGCCGCTTGTTCCGGCAGGTCCAAAGCCGCGAGCTTCTCAGCAAGGAACAACGATACCTGGACTCCCTCCGGACCGCTGGGCAGCATGTCGGTATTGCCCTCGATCATGGCGACGTCGTCAAGGGGAGCGCCTGTCTGGCCACCGGTAGGAGCCGTCATCAGCCGCTCAAGCAACTTGGCAACCCTCCGACGAGCCGTGATCGCCTGCCCGGGGTATCGGCTAGCCAAATCCCGTAATAAATCCAGTGCCTTTTGCCATTGTCTCGCACGGGTCCGCAGGTCGGCGAGGGAGAGCAAGCTCTCAGCCTCGTGTCCAGCGATCCGGGCGTCAAGCAGGCGTGCCTCAAGCGCATCGGCAAGCCTGCTCAGATCTGAACCAGCGAGGTCTTGACGTATCACGGCGGCTTCTTCGGCTGCCTTGTCGCCGAGCGCCCAATCTGGAGAGGCCGCCAGTTGATCGAGCATGGTCAAGGCGTCCTGCTTGTTCCCGTTACGTGAACTCAGGAGGGCGCGGGCAAAGGTAAGCGAAGGTTTGTGGGGTAGGCGCGCCACCATCTCGGCCTGCGCGTCTGTTCCTGCTCGCACCAAGGTCTCCGCAGCAAGTGGTAGCAAGGCCGCTTGGAGCGGCTGCGGATAGGTCTCGAGAAAAGCCAAGTTGGCGGCGAACAATCGTGCGGCCTCGGTTGAGTTCGTGTCTGCTTCGGCGAGCATCACTGCCCGCCACAACGCCAACTCTCCGGAAACGGCAATCCGCGAATCGCGAAGCAGATCCGGGGGATTTGCTTGATGACTGAGCAACGCGGCGGCACTTGAAACCAGGCGTGGGCGCAACGCTGCGGCGGCGCGCGGATCATCCGCGAGTGCCACGTGAATGATGGTGGCCGCTTCGACACCTTCGCCCATAGCGATGGCGTCCTCGGCGGCACGAAGCCGAGGCAGGAACCTGGCCGCCGCGGGAGATGCGGCCGCCTCTGCCTTCGCGTCCTCAAAACGAAGCGCAAGCACATCGTCAGAGCCCGGATCCAATGACATAACCCGGATTGGCAGGTTGTCATGGCCATTCTCCGCGATCGACTGAGAGAGACCGGCTCCCAGAGCATCGGGAGACACGCCGGACAGGATGAATGCTCCCTCTGTTGCCTGAAGCTCCAACCTGTCGGAAAGCGGTTCGACCACAATACCCTGGAAAGTTTGTTCGATCGTCGCTGTGCTCTCACGCCGAGCATTACGCACGGCGCCTTGTCCGCCCCGCAGGGTGCCCACCAGAAGGTTTCCTCCAGTAAGCGGATCAGGGATGGTCACGGTCCGCCCGGGATACTCCACCGGGAACCTGAGGCTTGCACCGTCTTCTAACGGGACGATCGGCTTCTGTGCGTCTGCCCCGACCTCCTTCCCGACCAGCCATCCCATGGGAAGGCGACGCAGAGTGATCGCCCCCCCGCGAAGTGCCGGCAAATGTAAGAGAGTGGCCTCAGGAAGGAGCTGGATTGAGGAACCTGCTCCAAACGGATCACTCTGGACCGCTGACAAATCGAGTGGCCGCGCTGTATCAAAAACGATTATAGTGTCCCCGCCCCTCGAAAACGCCGCGGCTCCGACGCCGCGTTCGAACGGCAAAAACAGGCCGCTTTCGGATGACGCTGGAGAGCGACGGACATCCGCCGTAACAGCGACCGGGCCATTGGCGTCCTGGCCGTAGTTCGCGGAGATGGGGTTTGACATGGCGGGAGCGGCTGGCACGTTCTCCGCCGAAGACGGCGTCACTCTTGGCGGAGCACCACCTTCTATCACCGCGACCAGGCTGCTCGGCAGACCCGGCAGAATCCCCCTCGTTCCGGCGAGTGCCTTCAGGTAGGAAGCCGTAGCGGCAACACTGGCGTCCAAACTAGGCGGCGCCTTGTCACGCGTTGTGTAAGGCTGCTCAGGGAGACCTCTTTGTTGCTTCACAAGGAGCGATCGTCCCGTGTAGAGCACCGCCTCTCGTTGCTCTATAGGAACGGCGCCGATGAGATCCTGCAGAGCCGTCTGAGTCGCCTGATCTGATCGCTTCGAAAATTCCCCCGCCGCCTGCGCATGAGCCATCACTGAGGAGGGAAGGAGAGAGATGCACATCAGAAGGAGTTGGACTACGCGTTGCAACTGCCCCTCCCAACCACGCGATGAGCCGGATTTTGCCGAAAGCCTGGCGACTATTGACTGATTTGCAGCTTGGCGTGACACTTGCCGTTCCCTAAAATGACCTTCGACGCGAACGATGGCTAGCATCTTGGCCGGCTGACGCTCATTACGATCGCACGCGCCTCTTCACATTGGATGACGACTCCACATTATGCGTTGCATAAGACTTTCTCGATCTTGTCCCTTAAGGTCTCCGCACTGAATGGCTTAACGATGTAGTCTGAAACGCCCTCACGCATGGCAGAAACAACGTTATCTATTTTACTTTCCGCCGTCAGCATAATAAAGGGAAGTGCCTTGAGCTTCGCGTCATGACGAATATGCTTCAGCAATTCGAGACCAGTCATTGGCTCCATATTCCAGTCGCTCATGACAAGACTGTACGCCCCAGCCCTTAGCTTCGAGAGCGCCTCACTACCATCATACGCTTCATCGACGTTGCAGAAGTCGATCTGCTTGAGCAGATTACGAACGATTCGAAGAATTGTCTTGTAATCATCCACCAGGAGGATGTTTATCGACGTGTCGACAATCACGACCGATCTCCACTGCCGAGACTCCCGGGTCTGGCTGAGCCTAAATTAGCTGGCGTAACAGCATCCTCGTGCAGCCGCATGCGTGCGAGCATTTGAGTTGCCACTCTCGCCCGCTCCGGCTGCATAGCAGCAAGGACAGCAGCCGCCTTTCGGTCCTTCATTCTGTCCAGCAATTCCAGCAGCACGTGCATGTCAAGAACGTTGAAGATGGCTGCTGCGTCTCCAGGCCTCATATCCTCATAGACCTTTACCAATCCCTCCCACTCAGCACCCTTTTGCTCCTCGCGCTTCCTCTCGAGTAGATCGAGTCTGACTTCTAGCTGCGCCAGTTGGTCGATTTTTCGCTGCAGGCGGCTTTCAGCCGCCTGCAGGATACCGCTTTGCTCGTCAAGTGCCCGCTCTCGATGATCAAGCGCTTCGCTCCGCTTGCGAAGATCCTGAAGCAGCGCCCTTTCCTTTGCATTGACTTCCGATGCTACCGGCGGGGCGAGCATCGCCGCTGACGAAACCCGGGCTCGATCAGCTCCGCTAGAACTTTGAACATTCGATGGCGCAATCGCCTTTCTTTGAGCGGAGGGCACCAGACCCATCGCAGCCCCGGCATCCTCAGCGAAGGTTGCTGCCTTTACAATCAAAAGGAAGAGCATGATCAGAATGGTTAACGGTAACAGCCGGGGACTCGAGAGACGCACCATAATCTTTGTCACCTCGCCATCCGAAGCGCACGCAGCAATTCTTTCTCGGCTTCGCTCCTCACACGAGCGTCGCCCTCGTTACCCGCACCTGGCACAGCGTGCAGGATCGCCCTGGAAGCGGGATGGCTGGCATCGGCTAAGGCACTCGACTCCTGCAACGGCCGTCCCTTTCGAACGAGGATCTCCAGATGGTCAGCCAGCTTTTCCCCTCGCTCGGTAAGAAAGATAAGGTCGCTCTTCAATACCTTTGCCTGGTCGACGTGACGGGCAATTTGCCGACCAGCGCCGTCTGCCGCGGCGCGCAGTCGCTCGATACCGCCCTCAGCCTGGCGTGTACTGTCGTTAAATCCAGCGACAAGCTCCTCCAACGCGGCACGATCGCGCCGGAGCACGCCAAGCGCCTTCTCCAGTCGGAAGGCATGAAAAAGCGTCACCATAAGAAGAATGGTCAGCAGGACTTCCAGCCAACATTGGACGCTGCTCATAGTGCTCTATCCTCTAGGACCGACGCAACGTGATGGTGTCCGCGGAAGACTGCGTACGCGCCACAACGTGATCAATCCGGACTGCAATCAGGTTCTTGCGCCGTCCTACTCGACCCTCGAAGAGAGTGACTTGGCCACAACGAAGCTGCACGGGAGCTTCAGGACCCTGCTTAAGGGTGAACTGGTCTCCCGGCTTGAGTGCGATCACATCCGACAAACGCATGACCTGCTCGTCGAGCACGACATCTAGGTCGACATCGGTGCTCCATAACTCTTCCGCGAGATGCGTCTCCCAGATCGAGTCGCGGCCGAACTTCTCCCCCATGAACTGCTGCAGCAACAGGTCGCGGACTGGCTCCAAGGTGGCATAGGGTAACAACAGTTCCATACGACCGCCGCGTCCTTCCATGTCCACATGCAGCTTTGCCAGCACCGCGGCGTTAGACAAACGCGCGATCGCGGCAAAGCGTGAGTTGATCTCGAGGCGCTCAAATCGGAAGCTGATCGCACACAACGGATCAAAGCTCATGGACAGGTCCGCCAATACCACTCGGACCAGACGCTCGACGAGCATGCGCTCTATTGTTGTATACGGACGTCCTTCGATCCTTGCAGCCGCCGTCCCATGCCGTCCACCGAGCAAAACGTCGACGATAGAGTAGATCATCGCCGAGTCTATGACCATCAAACCGTAGTTTTCCCACTCCTCAGCTTTAAATACCGCAAACATCGCGGGAAGCGGAACAGAGTCCAGATAACCTCCGAAACGCAGTGAGACCACGTTGTCTATCGACACCTCGACGTTTTCGCTGGTAAAGTTTCTTAGACTCGTCGACATGATACGGACGAGCCGATCAAAGACGATCTCCAGCATCGGGAGGCGTTCATAAGAAACCAGACCGGAGTTAATGATGCGGTCCATGCCGCTCGTAGATTCAACCTGGTTTGACGTCTGATCGAATCCGAGAAGCGAGTCGATTTCCGCCTGACTTAAAATCCGCGCGGACTCCGTCTCGACGGAAGTGCCGTTGGTCTCGGTCTCAGAGCCCGCCGGCCAGGTGGTCACAAGATCGTCAGCTACCTTACTCATTGTATCAACATCTCAACGAACAGAATATTTGAGATGCAAACAGGTGCTGCAATGATGTCAATCCTGTTCATAAGTGCTTCGCGCAGGCGGTAGGTACCCTCCCCGCCGTGAATTTCCTCTGGCCGCATGCTGCGCAAGTAGGTCTGGAATGCGTCGAGTACGCGGGGCATATTCGCCGTTATAACACTCCCATCAGCCTTGCTCGACACTTCGATCCTGGCCCTGAGCTTTATGAAGACATCCCGATGCGAGCCATTATCGAGGTTGGTTACGATGTCCGGCACGTCCACGAGTGTTGGCAGGCTCGCTGCGGGATGATTTTTGCTATGGGCACTGCTCCCGCGCCAGCTCGGCAAGAGGCCAGAGACCCAAAGGCCGCCCGTAATGACTAGCAAGCAGAGCACGACTCCTCCAGCAAGAATAACCTTGCTTTTGCCGAACGGCTTAGTAGGACTGACATTGGAGTCGGGTTCACTGGTCGTTGCTGCCGTAGCCATCGAGGTCTTCATAGCTCCCTCTAAACTCTGGACACCGGTCTGCCAGGCGGCACAAGCTTGACTGGGATAAGTTAAGAATTGGTGACTGGTATAACTACACACCAGCAGATGGATCGTAACGGTTTAGTAGGACTTTCGTCGCAGGATGATGTCGTCAGAGGATGAGAAATGGAAAATCCGACCTACATCGCGCTCTCGAAGCTGGATGCGCAGCAACGCACGATGGATGTCATAGCAAATAACATTGCGAACGCGAACACTGCCGGATACAAGGCTGAGGCCGTTCTATTCAGCGATTTCCTCGTTACTCAGAAAGGCGTGCACACCCCCCCAGGCGGGGAGGTTCTCTCCTTTGCCCAGGATCGTGCAACGTATCATGATCAGTCCGCGGGCTCACTCAGCCATACTGGCAATCCCCTGGACCTGGCTCTTGGTGGCAACGGCTACTTCACCGTTCAGACCGCGACAGGGCCTCGCCTCACCCGCGCTGGGGGGTTCGGCCTCCTGACTGACGGCACCATTGCTGATTCGTCCGGTCATGCGCTTCTAGACACGAGCGGTAGGCCTATCCAACTTCCTGCCGCCGAAAGCAACGTACAGATCGCGGCGGACGGCACAATCACCGCTGCTGGCGGCAGGATAGCAAAGATCGGAGTAGTCGACGTTGCCGACGCCGATCAGCTCTTTCCAGAGGGAGGCGCGCTGTTCCGGAGCGAGACGGCGACGACTTTAACCACCCGGCCGCAAATCGTGCAAGGCGCCATAGAGGCAAGCAACGTCCAACCAATCTCGCAATTGACCCGAATGATGCAGGTCGAGCGAGAGTTTCAGTTCATCACACAGTTCGTTCAGAGTGAGTCAGACCGCCAGCAAAGCACAGTTGACAAGATCACTCAGGTCCAGAGCTGAAACGGACCGGCGGCATAGCGGAAGCAGGAGAAGAGCATGCGTGCACTTGATATCGCCGGCACCGGAATGCAGGCCCAACAAACTAACGTTGAAGTCATCTCGAACAACATCGCGAACATGACGACGACTGGCTACAAGCGGCGTCGAGCTGAGTTTCAGGACTTGATCTACCAGGATCTACGGCGGGTGGGATCGAACAGTTCCGATAGCGGGACGTTAGTTCCTGCGGGTGCGCAGGTTGGTCTAGGCGTCAAGACCGCCGCCATCTATCGCATCAGCGAGCAAGGGACGCTGCAACAGACTAGCAACAGCTTGGATCTTGCCATCCAGGGCAATGGCTATTTCCAGGTGACGCTGCCGTCCGGAGATGTTGCCTATACGCGGGATGGAACATTCGCGTTGGCGGCGGACGGCACGATCGTCACTTCCGACGGCTACCCTGTCGTGCCAGGAGTGGCTGTTCCCGCCAACGCCCAGAGTATCACGATTAACGCTTCGGGTCAGGTGCAAGCAACGATTGCCGGCCAGACAGCGCCAACGACGGTTGGCCAGATCCAGCTTGCCGTGTTCCCCAACGAGGCCGGGTTGGACGCACAGGGAGACAACCTCCTGGTGCAGACAGCCGCGTCGGGCAGCCCGACCGTTGGTGCCCCAAGTTCCACGGGCTTTGGCAGCGTCATGCAGGGGTTCGTCGAGGGCTCCAACGTCAACGTTGTTACTGAGATCACCAACCTCATCACCGCGCAACGCGCCTATGAGATGAACAGCAAGGTCATCACGACAGCCGACGACCTCATGCAGACGTTGACAAACCTGAAATGATCTTTGAACGGCCATGGGGGCAAAGCTTCGTTCTCGTCTTGTTAATGGCAGTTACGGCAATGCCGTGTAACGCCGTAGCAGCGCGTCCAAAGCTGGTCAGCACCGTAAGCTCGGGTTTGGTGAGGCTTTCGGACCTGTTTAGCGGTTTGGAGCCTGGGCAGGATTGCGAGATCGGACCCGGACCGGGACCGGGAGGGCGAATCGTCATCGATCAGCCGCAACTCGCAGCGATTGCAGAGGAGTTTGGGGTCGAATGGCAGCCGGGCTATATCACGGCCCGGGTGATAATCGAGCGTAAGGGCCGCCTGGTTGGTCGAGATGAGCTTCTTGCGATCTTCGGAAAGGCTCTGAGAAAAGCGGGCGCTGCGGAGGACATGGAAGTTAGCGTTACCGGCTCCGCCAACCTGGTGGTGTCAACTGAATTCACTGGACCGCCCGAAGTGGAGTCGATGAACTATGATCGCGCCAGTGGTCGCTTTTCTGCCGATCTGCTGTTTCAAGCGCGTGGCGTCGATCCCGTGCGTGTGCCTTTCGAGGGCTTTGCGCTGGAGATGGTCACCATTCCAGCGACAACGCGTGCGCTGAACGTGGGAACCATTCTCAGCCCCGCCGACCTGGAGCTAGAACGTGTGCGGAAGAGTGCGACCAATGAGCGCACTTTATTGACTGTCCAAGATGGTGTCGGGCTTGCTGTCAAACACATGTTAAGGTCAGGCGTCCCTGTATCGATCGATGATCTCGGGCCAGCAAATCTGGTATTCCATGGAATGCCAATCCTGCTTCGGCTTGAGAGCCCTGGCCTGGTGCTGACCACGAGAGGGGAGGCGATTGATCCCGGAGCGCTTGGCGAGCATATCCACGTTCTCAATCCAAGTTCGCGTACAATCGTGATTGCACGTGTGACCGGACCAGGCGCGGCACAGGTCGACGCTGCGAGCACGCCTGGCGCAGTCGTGTCGCGTCAGATGGAGCTTCCAACCGCTTTTAGCCTGAGCAGCTATCCGGCGCCGGCAACCCAATCGGGTCCCTTGCCATGAAAAGAGCGCCTGTCATTTCGCTCTCACTGCTCGCCACTGGGCTGTTATCCGGCTGTGGTGCTCTTGACCGCCTCTCCGACATAGGCCGACCACCACCATTGACAAAGATCACCAATCCGACGCTGGCGCCAGATTATCGGCCGCTGACTATGCCGATGCCGCCGGCGCAGCCCGCGCCGCCGCAATCAGCCAGCCTCTGGCGTCCGGGTAGCCGAGCGTTCTTTCGTGATCAGCGAGCAGCCCAGGTTGGTGATCTTCTAACAGTACTTGTTGATATTACCGACACTGCCGATTTTGAGGATAACACAACGGCGACTCGAACTGGATCGGAGAATATGGCTATCCCTAACCTGTTCGGAGTAAGACAAAAGATCGTTGCTGCGGTCACTGGGGCAAATTCGCTTGGAACAAACAGTAGCAACAGCAATGTCGGTACGGGCTCCGTGAAGCGGAACGAGACAGTCACCTTGCGTCTAGCGGGCGTCGTCACGCAGGTTCTGCCAAACGGCAACTTTGTCGTCGAGGCCAGACAAGAGGTTCGCGTCAACAGCGAGTTGCGCGTACTCCAGGTCAGCGGCATCATCCGACCTCAGGACATCGCCAGCGACAATACCATCACGCATGATCGGATGGCCGAAGCCCGGATTTCCTATGGCGGCAAAGGACAGCTTACCGATCTACAGACACCACGTTACGGGCAACAGCTTCTGGACGTTGCGTTGCCATTCTAGATACCATCTTTGTGCCCGTTTGACACTTCGAGACTCTGAGTCAGAGGCAGACGGTAGCCTGCCGGTCGGGCGCGCCTGGCGAGAACCGGAGATGCGCGGGCGTCCGCCCGTGAGCACCGGCCTAAGGCGGGTACGTGGGATGACCAGCGTAGCTGAATTGTCACACAGGCACATAAGTCAGTCGTCTCGATGGACCTTTTCCATGCGTTCGTGACGCTCCTGAGCCTCAATCGAGAGAGTGGCGATGGGCCTGGCTTCAAGCCGCCTCAAGCCAATCGGCTCCCCGGTTTCCTCGCAAAATCCATAGGTCCCACTCTCAATGCGCAGCAAGGCAAGGCCGATTTTTGCGATCAGTTTGCGGGCTCGATCTCTTGTACGCAGCTCAAGCGCCCGGTCGGTCTCGACCGTCGCCCGGTCCGTTATGTCTGCTTCATGAATTCCGCCTTCAGATAGGCTTGCCAGCGTGCCGTCCGCCTCCTTGAGCAGATCGGCCCGCCATCTCAGGAGCTTGAGACGGAAGTATTCGACCTGAACCGGGTTCATGAACTCCTCGTCGGCCGAAGGACGGTAGTCTGGAGGCAAGGTAATCATCATCCCCAATCCTACGGCATACGATGGCGAGTAGCGTTTTCCGCACGCCTGGTCACCCGATCAATCCCGAACCGCTCGCCGGTATGAGCTGCCCGCAATAGGTGCGCGGCTTATAGCCAGAGGTCTTGCGCCCGCCAAGGGCATATGACAGCTCTTCACACGGCCTTCACGAAAGCGGGGATTCAGGGCATGTTGCTCCCTGCGGTGTTCGGGCAAGACGTATCAGTTCAAGCCTCGCCCGCAGACGGATGGCCGCGATTACCCCGGCGAGACCCGGATCAGATGAGCTGAACGGCACATCCGCCAGAGCATTCAACCGCGTCAGGGCTCCTTCAAGGTTCACGCCCACTAACAGGTCCTTCTGCACGGCGGCCAAGGCGTCAAGGATGTCTCGACCCCGCCTGCGCGCTTCACGATCGGCAGCGGCATCCGTGCCCGCCGCCTCGCGGCCGACCTCCTCCTGCAAAGCCAAGATCGCGCTGGCATCCATCAGCTTCGACACATCGCGTCCTTGCACCGGCGCCGGCTGAATGATCGGTAAGGACCCGGCGGGAACGACAAAACCGGTTCCGGAA
Organism: uncultured Acetobacteraceae bacterium; assembly: GCA_964246745.1. Lineage (GTDB taxonomy): Bacteria > Pseudomonadota > Alphaproteobacteria > Acetobacterales > Acetobacteraceae > Lichenicoccus. The sequence continues at coordinate 51,970 of CAXTRK010000007.1, read as the reverse complement.
CCGCCTGCGCGGCTCGCAGGCTGGGTGGGCTCCGAGACAGTCTGGACGGCGCTGATGTTTTGGGTGGTCATGAGCATCCGTGGCAATGGGGTTGTAACCCCAGCATGTCAGGAGACCTATCATTACGGTATCGCATCGCCCGTTGACAATTTATTCGTGAATCAAACCCTATCATGCCATCGAAGGCATCGCATCAAACAGGACTTCATGCGCCCATTCCGCCTCACCGTCGCACTGCTGATGCTGCTTGCTACGCTTCCGTCGCGGGCGGCGGAGGTACGGATTAAGGACATCGTGGACGTGCAGGGAGTCAGGAGCAATCAGCTGATCGGCTATGGCCTGGTGGTAGGGCTGCATGGTACGGGCGACCGACTCGATAACGCGGTGTTCACGCGCGAGTCTCTGATCAGCATGCTTGAGCGGCTCGGGGTCAATATACGTGACCAGGAAGCCAAGTTACAAACAAAAGACATCGCGGCCGTCATGGTCACGGCTGACCTACCGGCGTTCGCGCACAGCGGAAGCCGGATCGATGTCACGATATCCGCAGCTGGCGACGCGACCGATCTCTCCGGCGGGACGCTCCTGGTGACCCCGCTGCTCGCCGCGGACGGCGAAGTCTATGCCGTCTCACAGGGGCAACTGGTCACCAGCGCCTTTTCCGCAAGCGGCGCCGCCGCCTCAGTCACGCGCAACATTCCGACAAGCGCACGCATCGCCAACGGAGCGACGGTCGAGCGCGAAGTCCCGGTCGACCTGAGCAAGAAGACCGAACTGCATCTTTCTCTGCGCAATCCGGACTTGACCACCGCGGAGCGCATTGCGTCGGTCATCAACACGACTCTTGGTGACGGCTTGGCCCAAGCTACAGATCCTCGAACAGTCCTTCTCTCCTTCGGTCAGCGAGACGTTGTCCAAACCTTGGCGCGCGTGGAGGACCTGGTCGTTGAGCCGGATGCCCCCGCAGTCGTGGTGGTTGATGAGGCGAGTGGAACGATCGTCATGGGGGACAATGTTCGGATCAGCACGGTGGCGATCGCGCAGGGCAATCTCACCGTACAGATCGCAGAAACGCCCGAGGTGTCTCAGCCCGGGCCGCTTTCAAATGGTCGAACGGCCATCGTGCCGCGTACATCGGTACGTGTCGACACCGGCGCCGGCAAGCGGCTTGGTATTCTGACAGAGGGTCCAAACCTGCGTGACCTTGTAAGCGGCCTCAACGCGCTTGGCGTCGGCCCTCGCGACATGATCAGCATCCTGCAAACCATCAAGGCTGCGGGAGCGCTGCAGGCCGACCTGGTGGTGCGATGACGGTGATTGTAAAGAATCCTCCAGAAGCCGCGGCGTCTTCAGGAGAGGCCGACGCCTCGGCAAACCCACGCCTGTGGAAGGCGGCGCAAGATTTTGAGGCCATGGCAATCGGGCAACTCCTGCAACCGATGTTCTCGACAGTCGATATGTCGGGGGGCAGCTTCGGCGGTGGCGAAGGCGAAAAGAACTTCCAGCCGATGCTGGTTACCGAAATGGCCAAGGAAGTGGAGCAGCATGGCGGGCTTGGGCTCGCGAAGCCCATCTACGATGAAATGCTGAAGATGCAGGAGAAACGGCAATGAACGCGTTTCGGATGGCTCTGACCCAGCTTACGGATGTGCTTGACAAAGAGAACGAAGCCTTGCGGAGCCTTAACCTGCCAGCAGCGGCCAGGCTGCTTCCTGACAAGCAGAGCGCGCTCGCACAACTGGAACACTTTTCCTTGGAAAGAGCGGCGATCAGCGGGGCCGACGAGATGACGCGCATACTCGTGATCAGACTACGAGACGCCACCCTGGAAAACAAAAGCCTGCTTGAAAGAGGAATCGGGGCGCAGCGACATATCATGTCGCTGCTTGCCCTGGCTGCGAGGGGAACTGGTCAGGTGACGGGGTATGGCTCGAAGGGGGCTTATGTCGGACGGCCAAGCACGGCCAGAGCCTTCGCGATTGTTGCCCGAGCCTGACCAGATCGCAACCGATCGCTGTCGAGGTTCATCCGTTATCTGTCTGCTGGTGATCTTCGGAAGGTAAGGACATGGCGACGGTGCCGGAGTCGGTTGCTGCCACACGCCTCCGGTTCTTCATTGAAGCTTGCTTGTTCGCCGCCTGGCGCACCGACACGGCATTCTTCACGCGCTTGACGCTTGCCGTGGCAAGCGAAGGCTGCTGCGGGTGCTTGAGCTTCGATACGCTTGCAGCTTGCGTCTTACGGGCGACAGCGACAGGCGCGTTCTTGCCTGCACCACGGCTGCCGTCGCTCTCAAGCTTTGAAGACAAGACTGCCTTATGTCCGGCCAATCGCGTTGCCGCCGGCCTGCCGACCCGCTCACGAGGAGCGATGGCTTCCTTGCGGGAGACATGAGCGTCCCCAACGCGCGCAGGCGACGTTCGGACGGCACCGGGTGCTGCGACAGCCTCGGCGCGGACCGGGGCCGATTTCGACGTAGGCGCCGCCGAGATTTTGCTTGTCCGATGTGGTGCGGCAACGGATCCCGTGGCCGCGCCTTTGACGGCGCGCTTGGCTGGCGTGACCTTGCTTTCTCCAGTCCCAGCCGCCGGGCGCCGAGCGGCCGGCTTCGCCGTCGCTGCGCTCGATCGCCGCTCTCTCGTCTTGCGGCCGGTTTCCTTGCTCATGATCTGGCCCTTCCTCGATTTCGGATCGTTCTTGAAAGACGCTTGTCTAGAAGACGTTGACCGTGGTCGCGCGGATGTCGTCTACCCCGCTCTATCGATCGACTGATGCTTCCGTGTCAACCAAAAGCAACCGTTACAGGCAAGTTCCATCCTTGGCGACTAAAGAACAGCCAAACTCATCGCGGCGCCTCGCGATTGGGCCGGTCGGTTGACGCCGGCGGCTCAATCGCGATGTTGTCGAGCAGACGCACGCCGCCCAGACGAGCCGCTGCGATCAACCGTGCATCAGGAGCGAGAGTGCTGATCGGATGCATGCCGGAGCCGGAGATCAAAGCCAAGTAATCCACCTTGAAACCCCGCAGCGCGAGATCCTCGCGGGCGGTTTCCAAGACCGCTGGCACCGCATCGCCTTCGACAATGGCACGGGCAGCGCGCAGCAGACCACGATAAAGCGCGGGCGCACGCTCTCTGTCTTCTCTGCCAAGGCGGCGGTTACGCGATGACATCGCTAAGCCATCTGGGTCGCGCATCGTTGCCACGGCCTCGATCGTGACGGGAATGAAGAGTGCCGCGACGACGCTTCGGATGGCCTGTAGCTGCTGCCAATCCTTCTCGCCAAAGTAGGCCCGCGCCGGGCCGAGCTGATTGATCAGTTTCACGACCACGGTGGCAACCCCGGTGAAATGTCCCGGGCGGAAATCGGCCTCCCAGCCGCGTGCCGGACCGTCGAGCATTACGCGGACAGAGTTTTCATCGGCATACATGATTTCGACCGTAGGGGTCCAAGCCAGATCGCATCCCGCATCACGGAGCGCCGCGAGATCGGCTTCCATGTCTCGGGGGTAGCGGGCCAGATCCTCCGGATTGTCGAACTGAGTCGGGTTGACGAAGATCGAGGCGGCGACGATGTCGCTCTGCGCGCGCGCCGCCCGAAGCAGCGACGCATGACCGGCGTGGAGCGCTCCCATGGTTGGAACCAGCGCAAGCGTCGCCGTCGGCGAGCCTGCGAGCTTTGCCCGCGCGCGCGCAAGATCCTCTAAAGTCCTGGCAATCAGCATGACATTCCCGCAGCCCGTTATGGGCGCAGTGAAGTGCTCCCGGCGCACGGCAAAGGCAAGCCGCGATGCTGCGAGCGAAGCAGGACTTGCAGGATTGTTCCTGGAACGGGCATGAACACCATGCTGTCCTTTCTTTACCGCAACGGCGCACGGAATGATGTCGAACATGCGCGGACAATGCCATTGGGCCATCGCCAACCTGCTGTGCGTAGGCGCGTTGCTCTCTGCCTGCGCGCCGGAGGGGCGCACCCCGCTTGCGCAATTCCGCAACGCGCAGGGACCCAGTGCCGTGGACGAGCATGTGCCGGCGTTCGCGACACGAGGATTTGAGCCGTTCAACCGAACCGACGCGATCGCGATCGCCACGCGCGAATGGCGTCTGTTCGGGGCGCCCGTGGATGACGACGATCCGGAACAGCGTCCCGACCCGACATCTCCGGCCGCCAAGCCTGAGCGTCTGCCGGGTCTCTGGCAGCGGGTCGGAGAATATTGGTGGATCGGGCAGGACCCGGACGAGCGCGAGGTTGGCTGGACCGGCAAGCACGGCGACGCGGGGCATGTGTTCGCTTTCACCGAGGATGGGACGTACGCCTGGTCAGCGGCGTTCATCTCCTATGTCATGCGCATTGCCGGAGCCGGGGCCGGGTTTCCCTACGCCCCCAATCACGCGACCTATATCAACGCTGCCGCTGCCGGCACCGCCGCCCGGCTCCGCGCGCGCGATCCGGCCCTCTACGCCCCATTTCCGGGTGATCTGATCTGCGCCGGCCGCGGCGCCAGCCGTGTTGTCGCCTTTCACAACCTGCCGACACGTGACCTGTTTCCCGCTCATTGCGGATTGGTGGTGGCAAGCCTGCCCAACCAGATCAGCATCATCGGCGGCAATGTCGACGACGCGGTGACGCTGACCCACGTCCCGGTCGGACCAACCGGGTTGCTGACCAGCCAGAACGGCACGCTCTATGACACACGCTACTCCTGGTGCGTCGTGCTGCAGGTGCTCTACGACGCCGAGAACGAGCCGGCGGGGGATGAGTGATCCGGCGCTATCGCTGACGCCATGGCAGGCCGCTGGCCTTCCAGCCGGCGACACCGCCGCGGTGGCCATCCGCGTCAGGCGGTCCTTCGAAACCATCGGCGACATTATAGACGTTCGCATAGCCGGCCGCGCGGGCCGCCTCGGCCGCGGCCAGGCTGCGGGTGCCGCTGCGGCAGATGAAGTAGATCTCATGCGCTTCGGTCAGGCCAGAGCCACCGAGCTGCTGCAGGAAGCGCTGGTTCAGGGCCCCGCTCGGGAAGCCTTGCCAGGCGATCAGCAACACCTGTTTGTCGACTTCGGATAGGTCCGGCAGTCCGACATACGTCCACTCCGCATCGGTGCGCACATCGACGAGCCGCGCATCCGGATTTTCGACGAGAGCCTGCCAGGCCCGCTCGGGAACGACGTCCTCGACCATGTTTTCTTCTCCTCAGGCTTGGTTACTCGGCATCAAGGTGGGTCGCGGCGCTCAAATGGCAAATCCGTCAGGCTGTGCGCGGGCGGCCACGCCTCGGCGTGCTATCGTCAAACAGCAGCCAGACCATCAGCACGCAGGCAAGTCCGGCGGCCGCCAGCATCAGGAAACCAAGCGGCACCGAGCGGTCGGCGACGAAGCCGGCTAGCGTGGTGCTGAAGCTGGCGCCGATGCCGACGGCAAGGCCAAAGAAGCCCATGCACAAATTGAAACGGCCCGTGCCTCGGGTCAGATCGGCGGTGATCAACGGCAGCATGACCTGGAACGAGGCGGCGCTCACTCCGTCGAGCAGCATGAACAGAACGATCAACCATGGATTGCTGGTCGTCGCCAGCAGAAGCGCCTTGATCGGGAGCGCGGAAAAGCCGACCAGCATGACCGGCCGTCGCCCCACCGTCTCGGCGAGACGGCCGACCTGCGGCGAGATCGCCGCGAGGATCAGTTGCGGCGCCAGAATGCAGGCGGCAATGATCAGCTCTGCCCGCTGCGGCGACTCCTTGGTGATCTCGCCCGCGGCCAGCGGCAGTATCGCGGCGTTGGAGAGAAAGAACAGCGCGGCGCACACCGCGAAGGCCACCAGCCTGCGGTCGCGCAGCAGCGCCAGCACGCTGGGCGAGGCCTGCTTCGTCGGCCGATCGTACTCCGGGTCCGCCATCGCCGCGGCATCAGATGGGAATTGCTTTGGCCGCTCGATCGCGCGAAGCGCTATCAGTCCGGGCACTGCCAGCAAGGCGCCCAGAAAGAACGTCGCACTCGCCGAGACGAGATAGCCGACGCCGCCCATCAGCCCGGCCGCGACCGCGTTGCCGACCGAGGCGAAGCTGGCATTGCGGCCCAGCCTGCGGCCCAGTGCTCCGGGCGCCCCACCCTCCGCCATGTGCGTTGCCACCATGCCAAGCGTAATCGCCGCGATCGCCGGATTGAGCATGCAGCTCGCAAAGCCATGCAGCACTTCCGCCGCCATCACCGGCAAGGGTTGCGGAAACACAACGAGCAGCAGGCACGACGCGATGATCGCGATGATCGCGATGAAGGCAGCGAGATGCTTGTTGCTGAGCGCGTCAACGGCAGCACCCGCCGGCACCTGGCTGATCAGCGCGGTCACCGTGCCGGCGCTGAGCGCCAGACCGATCTCTCCCTGCGTCCAGTGCTCTCCGGTGAGATAGACCGCGATAAACGGCCCGAACGCCGTCTGCAGGTTGGCGACGAAGAAGTTCAGCCAGTCCAGCCCCTGCTGGCTGCCGATCCGAAAGGAGGCGAGGCGCACCCGGTTGTCTCAGTCGGGATTGAGCGAGTTTGCCGACGATGCCTTGTCGGTCGAGAGCGGACCCGGATCCTCGCCCAGATTGACCCGGCTGGAGGAAATCGAGGTGCCCGCGGCCGCGGCGGTGGCGCGATGGACCGCGCCCTGGACGACGCTCACCTCCCGCAAACCTCCATAGGCGGGCGCTGACTTGATCTGCGCATCGCTGAATGGAATCCGCAATGCGGCGCCCGATTTACGTCCAGCCAAGACAAACCGTTCCCAGCCGATGGCGATGCGGCGATTACCCATTCCCAAGAAGCCGCCAACATCAACCACCAGAGCGGCGGGCTCGCCCTTGGCGTTGACCAGCACGTCGACGACATGGCCGATCTGGCGGTTCTCCTGCCCGACCACGTTGCGATCGATCAGGCTGAACAGCGGCAAGGTCGTGGTCTGCAAGTTGGCGGCGTTCGCTCCGGCATCGTTCGCGCCTGGGCCTGGCTTCGGAGTCTGCTTTTTCGGCGGCTTCGTCTTTGCGGGCGGCACGGCGCTGGCCGGCGGCGCCAGTGTCGCGGACGAGGGCGGCGCAATCCTTGCCGTGGGAGGTGCGCCGCTCGCTGCCGCGGCGGCGGGCGCGACCAGATGGATCGGCTTCGCGGCGGGGGCAGCATTGGTCTGGGCGCCAGCCTTCTCCATCAGGAACATTCCTTGCAGCAGCAGCGCGGACACTCCCGTCCTGATCGCACGCAACGCCCTGGTTTGGCGAAACTCAGGCATCGGCGACATCAAGGCCTCCTGTCACGGCAATCTTTCCCGCCGCGTGCAGCCCGGACAAGCGTGCATGCGTTGATCGCGGCAACCCTGGAGTGTTCGGCTCATGCAGGCAATGCCCTGCGCCCTCGTCACCGGCGCCGCGCGCGGCATCGGCCGCGGCATCACTCTGCGTCTGCTTCGGGATGGCTGGCGCGTGTTCGCGCTCGACCATGATGCACCCGGGCTGCAAGCTCTGCACGGACCGGAGGATCGTCTGGAGACGATCACCGCCGACACCGCGTCCGAGACCGATATCAAAGACGCGCTGGCCGGTATCTCCGCGCGCGTGGGGGCGCTGCACGGGCTGGTCTGCAATGCCGGCATGATGGTCCGCAAACCAATCGACACGCTGACGCTCGCGGAGTGGAACCGTGTGCTCGCAGTGAACCTGACCGGGACGTTCCTGCTGGCCAAGGCGGCGCGCACCCTGCTCCGCGCCTCGGGAGCCGCTTCCATCGTCACCATCGCCTCAACCCGCGCCCACATGTCCGAGCCTGACACCGAGAGCTACGCCGCGAGCAAAGGCGGCCTGCTGGCCCTGACCCACGCGCTCTCGATCAGCCTGGGACCGGTGATACGCGCGAACTGCATCAGTCCGGGCTGGATTGACACTGCGGGCGAGGCGTTGCGGCCGGAGGATCACGCGCAGCATCCGGCGGGAAGGGTTGGCACCGTGGACGACGTGGCGAGCATCGCCGCCTGGCTGCTCGGACCGGAGAGCCGTTTCGCGACCGGGGCGGAGTTCGTCATCGATGGCGGCATGACGCGCAAGATGCTCTACCTGGAGTAGCTGTTACAATCGGTATTGAAACGGCACGCAACGTGGCTGCCCATAGGCCACCGAATGGACCTAATGTAGCGCGAGATGGATGCTCTGCCGCATATCCTGATCATTGATGACGACCGGGAGATACGCGACCTGCTGGCGCGCTTCCTCGAGCGCAACCGCTTCCGCGTCACCGCGGCGCGCGACGGCCGTGAGGCGCGCCGCGCCTGGACTGCCGGGCACTATCAGCTCGTCATCCTCGATCTGATGCTGCCCGGTGAAAGCGGCCTGGACGTCGCGCGCTGGCTGCGCGAACAAGGCAATGTGCCAATCATCATGTTGACCGCGATGGGTGACGAGACCGACCGCATCATCGGCCTTGAGCTCGGCGCCGACGACTACCTGCCCAAGCCGTTCAACCCGCGCGAACTGCTCGCCCGCATGCGCGCGGTGATGCGGCGAACCGCCGAGCAGGACGAACGCAGGCCCGACAACGACAACCGGGTGCTTCGATTTGCCGGCTGGATCCTTGATCCGACGCGGCGTCGGCTGCTCAACCCGGACGCGGTCGAGGTGCCGCTTACCGGGGGTGAGTATGAGCTGCTGGTGGCGCTGCTGGACCGCGCCAACCGGGTGCTGACCCGGGACATGCTGCTTGATCTGCTCCGCGGCAGGCAAGCCGGCCCGTTCGATCGCGCTATCGACGTGGCCATCAGCCGCCTGCGACGCAAACTCGAAGATGACGGCCGCAACGCCCAGGTGATCAAGACGGTTCGCGGCGGCGGCTATGTCCTGGCGGCCGATGTCGAGAGGGTCTGAGGCACAGCTCACCCGAAAACGTTGGCGTCCGCAGCTCTGGCCGCGCAGTCTCGCCGCGCGCACGGCCCTGGTTTTGCTGACGTGTCTGGGCGTCGTGCAGGCGGCGGGGCTGGCGATCCACGCCTTGGATCAGATCAACGCCGACCGTATCGACTCCGAGCGCGAGACCGCGGTGCGCGTGGCCGGGATCTATCGCTCGATCGTCGAGACCGATCCGCCCGCGCGCAGCGCCGAAGCCGCACGGTTGAAGCTGCCGTCAGGGTTCCACGTCCGTCTCACCCCTGGCCCGGACATCGGCAGTCTTGATCCCGCGCCGTCCTATATCCAGCGGGTGATGCGGGTCGATCTGCGACTGGCGCCGGTGCCGCTGCACATGCGGCCGCCGGAGGTGCTGATCGGCAGCAATCGCCTGCGGCACCAGTTCGCGATGTCACTGCATCTCCCCGACGAATCCCGCTGGGTCAGCATCTTCTTTCGTGTGCCGCAGCCCAACCTGTTCGGCTCGCCCACCTTCCCGATCGCCTTTACCCTCATGATCGTGGCGACCGGCCTGCTCACGCACTGGGCGGTGCGCCGGCTGACCGCGCCGGTGCGGGTGCTCGCCGACGCCGCCGAGGCGCTGGGACGCGATGTCAACGCGCCGCCCTTGCCCGAGGATGGCCCGCTCGAGGTCGCCACCGCGGCAATCGCCTTCAACACCATGGCCAGCCGCATTCGTCGCTTTGTCACCGACCGCACCCTGCTGCTGACCGCCATCGGCCACGATCTCCGCACCCCGATCACGCGTCTGAAGCTACGCTCCGAATTCATCGAGGACGATGAGCTGCGACGCAAATTCACCGCCGACCTCGACGAACTGGAGGCGATGGTCTCCGCCACGCTTGCCTTTGGACGCGACAGCGCCAACCGCGAGCCGCTGGTCAGGCTCGATCTCACCGCGCTGCTGCGCACGGTGCTGGACGAGGCGATCGAGGGCCGCCCGGATATGGCGAACCAGATCGGCTTTGCCTCGGAGCCGCCGCAAATCACCATCAAGGCGCGCTCGCTGGCGCTGAAGCGGGCGATCGCCAACCTGATCGGCAACGCGATTGCCTATGGCGGCAGCGCCCAGGTGACCATACGGCCACCCAATGGCGGAACTGTCGCGGTGCTGGTCGAGGATGACGGCCAGGGCATGATGCCCGCCGATCTCGATCGCGTGTTCGAGCCGTTTGTCCGTCTTGAGGCCAGCCGCAATCGTGAAACCGGCGGCACCGGCCTTGGCCTCTCCATCGCACGCAATATCGTACGCGGTCTCGGCGGCGACATCACTCTCGCCAATCGACTGCCGCGCGGACTGCGCGCGACGGTGACGCTGCTGGTTTGAACGGCCGTGCTTCGACAGGTGGTCAGCATGAAACGAGTGACTGCCGGCGTGCTGGAAGTGGCCTACCACGAAACCGGACCGGTGGACGGCACGCCGGTGGTGCTGCTCCATGGCTTTCCATACGACGTGCATGCCTATGACGCCGTCGCGGCCGGTCTTGCGGACCGCCGGGTGATCGTCCCCTACCTTCGCGGCTACGGCCCAACCCGTTTCCTCTCACCCCAAACCCCGCGCTCGGGAGAACAGGCGGTGCTGGGAGGCGATCTCCTGGCATTGCTGGACGCGTTGTCGATTTCACGCGCGGTGCTGGTTGGCTACGATTGGGGCGGCAGGGCGGCCTGCGTCGTCGCGGCCTTGTGGCCGGAGCGCGTCGCCGGCCTGCTGAGCTGCACCGGCTACAATATCCAGGACATCGCCGGCGCCGGCGCTCCGCAGTCTCCGGAGGCGGAGTTCCGGCTGTGGTATCAATATTATTTCCAGACCGAGCGGGGCCGTGCCGGACTGATGCGGGATCGCCGCGCGTTTTGCCGCCTGCTCTGGCAGCTCTGGTCGCCCTCCTGGCGGTTTGCCGATGCGGTATTCCAGCGCAGCGCCAGTGCGTTCGACAACGCGGATTTCGTGGAGGTCGTGATCCACTCCTACCGCCATCGCTTTGGCAAGGTCAGCGGCGATCCGGCCGCCGAAGCCGTCGAGCGGCGATTGGCCGCACAACCAACGATCAACGTCCCGACCATCGTTCTCCACGGCGCCGACGACGGCGTGTCGCCCGCCGAGTTATCAGAGCGGCACCGCGATCATTTTACCGGCGAGTATCAGCGCAGCGTGCTTCCCGGAATCGGCCACAACCTGCCGCAGGAAGCGCCGGACGCGACCGTGGCCGCAATCCGCATGCTGCTTGCCTGAACGGTCAGGCGCGACGCGGCCGCAGACGATGCCACAGGAACCAGCCGACGCCGATCACCACCATCGCCGCGATCGCCACATGGAAGTTCTGCATCGTCGCGCGCAGCGCCGGATCGTTGTCCCAGCGTTTGCCCAGTGCCGCTCCGATCGCGGCCAGCGCATAGCACCAGATGAACGAACCGATAAAGGTGTAGGTCTGGAACGGCGCCTGACGCATCCGTCCCATTCCGGCCGGCAGCGCGATGAAGGTACGCACCACCGGAAGCAGCCTTCCGATCAGCACCGCCGGCGTGCCGAACCGCGCGAAAAAACGCTCGGCGGCGATCAGGTCACCATGATCCAGCAGAATCCAGCGGCCCCAGCGGTCGACGAAGCGCCGGCCGCCCAACGCGCCCACCCAGTAGGCCACGCTCGAACCGATGGTGCAGCCGATCGCGCCGGCGAGCGCCACCAGCCAAAGGCTGAAGCGGCCGGTGGAGACAAGATACCCCGCGAACGGCATGATGACTTCGGATGGCAGCGGGATACAGGCTGATTCCAGCGCCATCAGCAGCGCCACGCCGCCATAGCCGCCGGCGGAGATCGCAGCCGTGATCCAGGCGGCTAGTGTACCCATGACCCTGTCAACCTTTCCGTGCGGTCGTGCCGAACTCAGCTCGGCCTGCGAGGCTCGCCCTCGATGCTGTGCACCATGCCCAGATGCACGGTGAGCGCACGCACCACCTTTTCCACCGCGGCGGCGGGAAGCACCATGCCGACCGGCCCATAGGCCGGATGCTGGAAGGCGATCACCGAGCCCTCGGTCATCGCCTCGGGCTGCACGACCCACTGCGTCTTGTAGACCGGCGTGAAGTGGGCGCCCTCAATCGGCGGCACCGGCAGGTTCCGCACCATCTTCGCGCGTGCCTGGCCGAGCCCCGTGATCAACTGCGTGATCTGATCCAGGGTCAGAGTGATCTTGCCCTCGAGACCGCTCTCCGGCAGTAGCGCCAGGCTGGCGATCTGGCCGTCATCCGAAACGGCGACCTGCATTCGTGCGCTCAATTGGATCTCCGCCCCCGCTGCTCAACCTGCCGACCATACGGAAGCAGGCCCGTTCTTGAACCGTCTTGAGGGCAATGCAGGCCTCCCGCCCAACACCACCAGCCATCCGGCCACACTCGGGCGGCTAACGCGGTCCGGGCGGCGTGCGGATTGTCGAACAGGCCGAAGCACGTGGCGCCCGACCCGCTCATCCGGGCCAACCGGCATCCCGGCAACGCACGCAGCGACGCGAGCACGCGATCGATGGTCGGGCAGAGACGACATGCCGCCGGCTCCAGATCGTTCGACACGCGCGACAGTGTCTCGGCCATTGAAGACGCATCGTGCCAGCCGCCCGGCAGGCAAGCCGGCGCGCTGTAGCTCGCGCCAGCCAATTCGGCGCGCATCCGGAACACCGCCTGGGTCGAGACCTGCTCGCCGCAATTGATCAGCGCCATGCCCAGCGACGACGGCAAGGCGGGAGCAGCGGTCAGCCGTTCGCCCACGCCTTGCATCCGCGCCGGCCGCGACCTAAGGCAGACCGGCACATCAGCGCCGAGTGAGGCGGCAAGCGCATGCAGCGCGTCGGCATCCAGAGTCTCCCTCGCCCAGAAACGCCGCAGCAGCCGCAGCGAGGCAGCCGCATCCGCTGAGCCACCGCCAATCCCGGATGCGACCGGCAGTTGCTTGTCCAGCGTCAGGTGCGCACCTTGCGGCACGTGCCCTGGACCAAGCGAACGCGCCGCGCGCAGCACCAGATTGTCGCCTCCCTCTCCCAGCAGCACAGGCGCGAAGTGGCCGCGCAACGACAGCCGCAGCTCCGTATCCGTCGTGACGGTGAGCACGTCCGCGACCTCGGCGAACACCGCGAGGCTGTCCAGCAGATGGTAGCCGTCGCCACGCTGTCCGGTCACGTGCAGGAACAGGTTGATTTTGGCGTAGGCATACTCCGTGGTGTCTGTCTCGTGCATGGCAGCGCTTAGGGATGCGGCAACGGCAGCGCGTCCGCGGCGGCGACCGGGTTGGGGTCGGGGTTCATCGAGCTGTGCAAGGCCGCCTCGATCCGCGCCGCGTCCCGCTTTCCCGGGTGCAGCCCCAACGCCCATCGCCACTGGTCCTGCGCCTCGATCCTATGTCCAGAGACCCAGTAGGCGACGCCGAGATGATAGTTCACCGTCGCATCCTCCGGCATCTGTTCGGCCGCTTTCTCGAGTTCGCGCACGGCGCCGGCGGTGTCGTTCTGACGCACCATCGCCCAGCCAAGACTGTCCCTGATCGAGCCGTCGCTCGGGTCCTGATCGAGGGCGCGCTGGATCATGATGCGTGCGCGGCCGAGATCCTGCTTCCGCTCGATCCAGCTATAACCAAGATAGTTCAACAGGACAGGCTGGTTCGGCGCCAGCCGCAACGCGTGCTCCAGGTCAGCCTGGGCCTGCGGCCACTGCTGGTTGCGGTCATAGGCGGTCGCGCGCGCGAACAGCACCGGCCAGTCATCGCCTCCGATCGGCGACATCAGCCGGATTGCCTGATCATAGGCGTCGATCGCCTCTCCCGGACGGCCGTCATCCTGAAATAGGTCGCCCAACGCCTGCAACGGCTCGGCGTGCGTCGGCTGGCTTTTGACCAATCGTTCCAGAGTGGCGATGGCTTGCGCGTGATCTCCCGTCGCGTTGGCGATGACGGCAATGCGCAAAGCCGCCACCGGCGCGAGTGGATCGCTGCTTGGGATCAGCCGCAGGCTCGCCAAGGCTTGACGCGGCGAGCCGGCCGCATTCTGCAGGTCGGCGAGCAGCAGACGCGCTGGCGACAGTGCCGGCTCCAGGTCAAGCGCGAAGCGCAGCATGAAAGCCTCCGCCTCACGGCCGCGCCCACCCTGCTGCGTGATCAGCGAGGCGAAATTCAGGTAGGCGCGCGCCAGGCCCTGGCGTGGAACCTGGACCGGCATGGTGCCAAGCGCCGACACCAGCGCCGGCTCGGACATCGACAAGATCGGCAGCGTCTCGGCCAGCGCATGCACCAGCATCGCCGCTTGCGGCGAATGGCCGGAGCGATCCAGAAAGCTCCCATAGCATTGCACGAAGGTCAGGTCGGAGCCGGGATAGAGCGCCAGCGCCTGCTTATAGAAGCGGGCAGCCGCCGCGCTCCGTTCGGCCTGGTCGGCGATCATCGCCGCGTGCAGGGCGTACACGCCGGCAATCGGGCTGTTGGCGATCAGCGGCGTGAGCGTTTCAAGCGCCTGATCGGTCTCGCCGGCGCCTTGCTGCGACCAGGCCACCAGCAGCGGACGCAGCAGCCCATTCAACGGTGACTGAGACGCGTCATTGTAGTGCCGCTGGGCTCCCGGCCAGTCACCCTGGCGCACGGCTTCATTGCCGAGCACCAGCGACGCGAGCGGGTTGCCGCTGACCTGTGCCGCAAGCGCCGCCGCCTGGGGCTTTCCCGCCAGCGCGGAGAACAAGAAAGCCTGGGCGCGAACCGAGGACGCGTCAGGATCGAGCCTGAGCACTTCAAGCAGACGGTGCGAGGCGGTGTCGTTGTCACCGAGCGCGCCAGCCACGACGCCGCTCAGATAGTCACCATAGGCCGCAGGCGGCTTGGCGACGGGCACCGCCGCCGCCAACGCGGAAGCCGCAGGGGTCGACAGCAATCCAAGCAGAAGAAAGATGGCGGCAGCTCTGGTGGGCATCACCAAGCAGCCTATCAGGGCGGCACGTCCACGGCTATCCTAGCTATCCTTGCAGCAGGAGGAGCGCCGGCTTTGCTCGACCTGTCGGTCACCGAAGCGCTCGATCTGCTGCGCCTGCAGATCGACTGGGGAGCGGACGAGGCGATCGACGAGACGCCGCACCACCGGCTTTCGGCCGAGCCGCCACAATCGTCCCAGGCAGCGGCGAGCCGATCGGCGCCCCCCCTTCATACCATCCGGGCGGAACAGGCGGCCGACGCCGCCGACAGCCTGGATCGTCTGCGCGATGCCGTGCTCGCCTTCAAGGGCTGCGCGCTGCGCGACACGGCGAGCCACACCCTGTTTGCCGAAGGCGATCCCGCGTCCGGCCTGCTGCTTATCGGCGAAGTGCCGGACGCGGACGAGGATCGCGCCGGCAGGGTTTTCGCCGGCCCGTCCGGCGGCCTGCTCGATCGCATGCTGGCCAGCATCGGCCTGTCCCGGCGGCAGATGCTGATCGCGCCGTTGATCCCGTGGCGGCCGCCCGGCGACCGCAGGGTGAACCCCGCCGAGATGGCGGCCTGCCTGCCATTCCTGCACCGTCTGCTGACACTCGTGCGCCCCAGGCATCTGCTGCTCATGGGCACCCGTCCAGCGCGCGCGCTGCTCGAGACGGAAGCGCCGCTGAGCCGGCTGCGCGGAAAATGGCTGAACACGGCGGGAGGGCACCGAGCCCTGGCCATGCGCCATCCAGGCCAACTCCTCGCCAACCCGGCCTGCCGACGCGAAGCCTGGCATGATCTGCTGCTGCTGCGTACGACGCTTGACGCCGAGGCATCACAACCGGGTGAGAGCGGCGGTGGTCTGGCGCCCGCAAGCAAGTAAGAGTTGGGGCTCCGCCCCAAGCCCCGCCAAAGGCTTTGCCTTTGGAATCCAATTCGTTAAAGAATTGGGGTGGGATCCGCGGGGCTTGCGGGACCGCCGCAGCGCCTTGGCCTTGTTTTACTTCAGCTGTAATTCCAGGATTGTTTCTTAGCGCCCTTACCTCCAGTTGCCCGGAATGCTCGGGATTGCCAGACGACACCCCCACAATGCGGCCCCTGCCCTACTCGCGGGCGCGGCACTTCTGGCCGGCGCCGTCGGGGCTCCCACCTGGAGGTCCAATGGGAGGAGCATTGATGGCTGGCGCAATCACACGATCGCCATCCCGCCTCCGCTTCCCGCCGAGGATGCCTCACATGTGCCGCTGATCTTTGCCTTCCAGGCGGCGGGCCGCGAAGCTCGTGCCACGGTCAAGGAACGTGCTGTCTCGCGCAACCCTCTGCTTGACCGCACCATACGGGAGCGACTGAGCAGAGGGGTTGCAGGCGCGCGCAGTGCGCTTCGTCTGGTCAGGCGCACACGGTTTCCCGACTTGCGCTATGCCACGCTGCTGCGTGCGGAGGTTGCCCAGGCGCTGTTTGCCGATGGCGACGACACGCTGGCGCTGCTGACCGCGCGTCGGGCGTTGGCGCAGAGTCGCTCGGGTGCGGCGCGTTCAGAGAGCGCAATCGGGCTTGCCGGCACCATCGGCGGCCTCGCTGCCTGGCGCGAGGGCGACATCAGGCTTGCCGAAGGTCTGTTCGAGCAAGCGGCAAACGCATGCGGAACGGACGTAGACATCTGTGCTGGTGCGGCGATGTGGGCCGCGCGAACGCATGGTCGGCTTGGCGACATGTCGGGCGCTCGTTCCTGGCTGGGCCGCGCCACGGCTTTTCCCGACACGTTCTACGGCATGCTGGCCGCGCGCGCCGAGGGTCTGCCGCCCAGCCAGGACGACAACGCGCCGCCATTGCCGCGGCTGCGGCCGGAAGGCGGATTCATCGTCAATCCGGCGCTGGTCTATGCCTTGGTGCAGGTGGAGTCGAACTTTGATCGCCACGCGGTATCCAGTGCCGGGGCGCACGGGCTGATGCAGATCATGCCGGTCACCGCGCGCTTCGTGGTTGGCGGTTCGCAAGCGCGCAAAGCGCGCACGATTGTGCGGGCACTCGAGAATGCGGGCAGCAACCTGGCCATCGGGCAGCGTTACCTGGATTACCTGGCTCGGCAGCAGGGCATTGACGGCGACCTGATCCGTCTGCTGGCAAGCTACAATGCCGGACCGAACGCGCTTGGACGGTGGAGCCGCGATGAGGGGACGGAAACGGCGCACGACCCGTTGCTGTTCATCGAGGCGCTGCCGGCGCCGGAGACACGCGACTTCGTCCGCCGCGTGCTTTGCGCGCTTTGGAGCTATGATGCGCGCCTGCACCTGCCGTCGTCGTCGCTCGATACGCTCGCACGAGGTGGCTGGCCTGGCTTTGCAACAGAGCGGAAGCTGGCTGCGGGACTGAGCGTTGCGCAGGGATCCGTCGGGAATGAAGTGGATGGCGCTGCTGTCGTCGCTCTGGCTAGCGGGCTGCTCGGTGTTCGGAATCAGCAACGTGGAGGAGCCGCGCTATGAAGTCGTCCAGCGCATAGGCGGCATTGCGATCCGGCAATACCCGGCTCGGATTGCGGCCGAAACCACGGTGCACGGCAGCGAACAGCGTGCACGCGATATCGGGTTCCGCCGCGTCGCCGGGTATATCTTCGGGGACAATCATGCGCGCGCGAAGATCGCCATGACCGCGCCGGTGGCTCAGGCCACAGCGGGGAATGATAAGTCGAGCGACCAGCGAATCCCGATGACCGCTCCGGTGGCGCAGACGCGCGCCGCCGATGGAACGTGGACGATCAGCTTCTTCATGCCTGCCGCCAGCAGCCTGCGCACGCTGCCGGCGCCGAACGATGCGCTGGTCAGGCTTGTCGCGATTCCGGCCGAGACCTACGCGGTGCTGCGCTTCGCCGGCACTCCGACACCGGCGGCGGTGGCGCGCCAGGACAAGAAGCTCCTGGATGGTCTGCACGGCAGTGGTTGGTCCGCCATCGGCCGGCCAGTTGCCTGGTTCTACAATCCACCCTGGACCTTGCCGCCGCTCCGGCGAAACGAGGTCGCAATTCGGGTTGCGCGTAGTACCGCTTAGTGTCCCTCTGGCGCCCTTAGTTGCCGCGCACGTAGCGGATGATATCGACCAGACCCACCGCCGAGACGGGCATCAGGAGCAGGCAGATAGCAACCACGAGAAAGAGGATGCGGAAGGCTTTCTCTCCGGACGTCTCACGTTCCGGCTGTCTGCGGCGCGCTTCGAAGTCGACTCCGTCGAAGGGCACGTTGCGTCTCCCTTTGCCTGAGCGGGACGATGGCGGCCGCTCCAGATCGTCTGTTTCTGACGCCATCACTATCGCCGAGTTCGGCGCGCAGCAATGCTGATCATGCGCACTTGATCAACAGAGGCGAAGCGGCGGCATACGACGCAAGCACAGCAAATGGGGAAATGCAGGAATGATCGACCTCAGGGCCTTCGACGAACTCGGCTTCGCCGACTACGGCTGGCTCCAGGCCAGGCATCATTTCTCGTTTGCCGGCTATCAGGATGCGCGGCGCATGGGCTGGGGCGCACTGCTCGTCTGGAACGACGACGAGATCGTCGCCGGCTCGGGCTTTCCCGCGCATGCTCACACCGACATGGAGATCATCACCTATGTCCGTGAAGGCGCCATCACCCACAGGGACTCGCTCGGCAATGTCGGCCGCACCGAGGCGGGCTGCATTCAGGTGATGTCGGCCGGCGCCGGCATACGCCATTCCGAATACAATCTCGAGGATGTCGCCACCCGCCTGTTCCAGATCTGGATTGTGCCGGAAACCCGCGGCGGGACGCCCTCATGGAGCACGCGGCCGTTCCCCAGAGATGACCGTTCGGGCCGCTTCATCGTGCTCGCCAGCGGGTTTGCCGAGGACACGGACGCACTGCCGGTCCGCGCCAAGGCGCGCGTGCTGGGCGCCATGCTCAAGGCGGGCGAGCAAGCGCGCGTGGCGCTTGATCCGGCGCGGCACGTCTATCTGGTGGCATCGAGCGGTTCGGTCGACATAAATGGCGCGAGCGCCGGGCCGCGCGACGGCGCCGCCATTACCGGAACCGACACGCTTACGATTACCGCCACGTCGGATGCCGAATTGGTGCTGGTCGACGCACCCTGATCCGCGCGCGTCGAGAGCATTCGGGTAAACTGGTGGCGAGCACCCAACCCGCATGCCACCCAAGGGGTTAGGCTCGCTGCAGCATCGGAGCGGCGCGCCGCTCCTGGCTGGCTTCTCGAGAAAGGATCATGTGATGAAAGCCTTACTTGCTGCCACGTCGATGGCGGCCCTGCTGCTGGCGGCGCCCTCCTGGGCCCAGCAGGCGCAATCCCAGCAGGCGCAATCCGGATCAGAGACCCTGAGCGCCCAGGATCAGAGCTTTATCAAGACGGCCGGCGAAGGCAATTACTCGGAAGCCCAGCTCGGCGCCCTCGCCAGCCAGAAGGCGCCCAACATCGCCGTCAAGGAGTTCGGCCGCTGGATGAATTCGGCGCACGGCTCCGCAAACCGGGCGCTCGCGGCGATCACCCAGATGCACGGCGGATCGGTGTCGAGAACGCTGAGTCCCGACGCGCAATCGACGATGCAGAAACTGCAAGGCCTGAGCGGCAAGCGCTTCGAGCGTGCCTACCTGCAAGCCATGGTGGAGGACCACGAGCAGGACCTGGCTGCGTTCCAGAAAGAGGCGCAAGACGGTCAGAATGAACACGTCAAGAAATATGCCCAGGACATGGTGACGGTGATCCAGCAACATCTCACCGAGGCGCAGGACCTTCGCCATGATCTCTTTCACGTCGCTTCCTCCAGCAGAGTGACGCAAGGAGCAGGCTAGCGTGGTGTTGACGCCCAGCGCCTGACGCGTCAGCAACAGGCACTGATCCAGACCATAGCTGCCATATTTCAACATCGCCGGCGGCAGCACCAAACCACCGCCAATCCCTCGATGGTGATAACCGCTCGGCCCGTTACGGCGACGGCCGTGAGTTTCCAACATTGCGCGGCGCGTTGCGCGTGGAACGCTTCGGCTGGACCTTTTGCCCTGGCGACAAGGTCATGCAGGTGGCCAATGACTACGAGCGCGACGTCTTCAACGGCGATCTCGGCGTCATCACCGGCATCGACATGGAAGAGGCGGAGCTGACCGTCGCTTCTAGACGGCCGCGCGGTCATCTACGGCTTCGGCAGGCGCCGCTGGTCCAAGCTGCGCGAGCGGCTCAGGGCGTCCGCACGAGTGAGTGCCACTCTCATCGCGCGCCGCGCCGGACCACGCTCTCGAGCAGGATTGCGGCGAGGCCGGCAAACAGCAGCGGTCCGCTCCAGACCGCACCCACCCCCAGCCTTGGGAATACCAGCCAGACCAGCGCCAGCCAGATCACGGCTGCCGCGGCAAGCAGCCCGTCATCAACCAGCAGCCCGAACGCCTCGCCGAGCATCGCCCTGATCCAGCACATGTCCTCAGATCCGGCCCTGGGCGACAGGACGGCCGGCGCGTGCCCGGCATGCCGCCACCGACAGCATGGCGACGGCGAGAAAACCCGCGACCAGCGCCAGGATCGACCAGTCCGCACCCGGCCAGGCGACGCCGGCGCCCTCGCCGAACCAGAACGTTCCGAACGCCGACAGCAACACGCCGACGACGAACTTCAGGCCGTTCTCGGGCACCCGCGACAGCGGACGATGCACCACGATGCCGAGGGCTGTGACCAGGATCAGCGCCGCAAGCGCGCCCAGGCTCGCCGGCAGCAGCAAGCCGGAGCCGCCGGCACTGACCGCGATGACGATGAACACGACCTCCGTGCCTTCCAGCAGGGTGATCTGAAAGGACGTGGCGAAGCCGAGCCGGTCCCAGCCGCCGGCCGCAGAATGGCTGCGCATCGTCTCCATCTGCCGCGCAAACGCCGCCTGCTCGTCGCGTCGCGCCATCACGCCGGCCGAGCGCAGGATCGCCTTGCGCAGCCAGCGCAGCCCAAACAGGAGCAAAAGGGCGCCCACCGCAAGCTGAAGCGCCTGAAGCGGCACACGCGCGAGCAACGCACCGAACACCAGCACGGCGATCAGCAGAACGAGGAGGGCGGCAACAGCCCCAATCAACGCCGCGCGCCAGCCCCGCGTGCTGCCAACCGCCAGGATCACCGTCAGCGCCTCGACGCATTCCACCGACGAGGCGAGAAAGGCGGCCAGGACCTGCGGCCCGGCATGGGTCCACACCACACCACTCAACGATGTTCTCCATGCCGTCTCATGCTTCGGGCCAGCGCGCCAACGCAGCGCGTATCCCTTCTTGGTCGATCACCGTCAGGTGCCGGGCGGTGCGCTCGCTGAGATCCGCAATCGCGTTCAGGTCCTCGCCCCAGATCGCGCTTGCGGCGAGGATCTCCCGCACGACCGCGGCGGCGTCTGCCTCGTGCCGGCGCCATGCCGCGTTGATCGTGGCGAGCGCGCGAGCGTCGTCGCGGATCGGATAGGCGCCGGCATCGCGCGTGCCGGTCATGACGCCGTCGGTCATGGCGCCGCGGGCAAAGCGCAGCAGGGCCGCGAGCGAGAAGGCAAGTCCGTCGGGAACCGTGCCACGTTGCGCCAGCGCATCCTTGATGCTCGGCAGGATACGGATTTTCCACTTTGCCGTGGAACCGAGCGTGATCGAGATCAGCTCGTGGCGGATGTATGGGTTGGCGAAGCGCTCCAGCACGCTCTCGGCATAGCTGCGGCGCTCGTCGTCCGGGAGCGGCACGAAGGGAACGATCTCGTCGTCGAGGATGCGTCGCAGGAAGGCCGCGAATTGCGGGTCCTCGATCATCTCGGTGACCGTCTCGAGACCGGCAAGGGTGCCGGCGAGCGCGGTTGCGGTGTGCGCGCCGTTCAGGATGCGCACCTTGCGAACCCGGTAAGGCTCAAGATTGTCGGTCCAGATCACGTCGAGCCCGGCGCGGCGAAGCGGCAGACGGCGTTCCAGTTCGGCCGGCGCCTCCACGACCAGCAGATGGAACGGCTCCGCCGCGACCGCGAGCGGATCAGGGTAGCCCCACTGCGACTCCAACCGTTCGATATCGCGGCTGGGATAGCCGGGCACGATGCGGTCGACGAGCGTGCCGACGAAATGGATTTCGCGATCAAGCCAGTCGTGAAACGCGTCCTCGAAGCGCCAGCGGCGCGCGTGCAATGAGACGATCCGCTTGAGCGTTCTGCCGTTCTGCTCGATCAGTTCGCACGGCACGACCAGCAGGCCGGCGGCGGCGGCGCCCCCGAGCGCACGGAAGCGGGCATGCAGCAGGACCGCGAGCTTGGCCGGAAAGCTCGCCGGCGCCGCACTGCCCGGCGGCGGCTCGTCCGCATCGACAATCCCGGATTCCGTGGTGTTGGAAACGATGATTTCGAGCCTGGGGTCGGCGGCGTAGGCGAGTGCCCGATCCCAATCGGACGCGGTGTCAAAGACGTCGGAGACGCTGCCGACGATACGGCGCTCACAAATCTCACGCCCGTCTTGCACGCCTCGCACCAGCACGGTGTAGAGCGTGTCCTGTGCCGCCAGCGTCGCCGCGAGACCGTGTCCGTGCGTCTGGGCGATGGCGATGCCGCCCTCGAACACGCCCTGGTCATGGGCGATGTCGATCATCCAGTCAAAGAACCCGCGCAGGAAGTTGCCGCCGCCGATCTGCAGGATGCTGACCGGCCGACGCCGCGGCATTCCCGGCATGGAGCGATTGAGGCGGAGCGGAGCGGTCATAGTATCGGTCCGTCAGACAGGCGCTTCCGAAAGGTGGAGCGAGGATAGACGCCGAGGATACGAAGCTCGTCTGAGAAGAAGCCGAGTTCGTTGAGCGCCTCGCGCAGGCTGGCATCTTCCGGGTGACCATCGACATCGGCCATGAACTGCGTCGCGGTGAAATTGCCGTCGAGCATATAGCTCTCCAGCCGGGTCATGTTGACGCCGTTGGTGGCGAAGCCGCCCATCGCCTTGTAGAGCGCGGCGGGCACGTTGCGGACACGGAAGAGGATCGTCGTCATGGCGTCGGGCGTGCCGGGTTGCGGCCAGCGCGGCTCGCCAGCGGCGAGATAGAAACGCGTCGTGTTGTGCGCCGCATCCTCGACATTGCGGCGGAGGATCTGCAAGCCGTTCAGTTCGGCGGCGAGCGAGGAGGCAATCGCGGCTTCCTCCTTCCTGCCCCATGATGCCACGAGGGCCGCGGCGCCGGCGGTGTCGGCCTCGATTACCGGCGTCAACGCCAGTTCGCGGATCAGCTTGCGCACCTGACCCATCGCAACCGGGTGGGTGTGCAGGCGCCTGAGGTCATCGATGGTGGCACCGCGCACGCCGAGCAGGCAGTGCTCGACGCGCTGGAAATGCTCGCCCACGATATGCAGCCCGGCCAGTGGCAGCAGCGTGTGGATGTCCGGCACGCGTCCGGCAAGGCTGTTCTCGCAGGCCAGCATGGCGAGTTCGGCGGCTTTCTCGTGGACCGCCTCGATGGCGGCGCTGAAGGTCGTGCACGGCACCGTCTCGCAGCCGGGAAAGGCGGTGCGGCAGGCGAGATCGGAATAGGCGCCGCGTTCGCCCTGGAACGCGATCCTGCGGCTCATCGCCCGGCCATCCGACGCCTCGCGCGCTCCAGGTCGGCGGGCGTGTCGACACCGAACGGCGCCTCGTCGATCTGCGCGCAGAAGATGCGCATGCCAGCTTCGAGGGCGCGCAACTGCTCCAGCTTCTCCTCGCGTTCGAGCGCGCTCTCCGGCAGGGCGACAAAGCGGCTCAGGGCTTCGCGCCGCCAGGCATAGACGCCGACGTGATGCCAGCGCGGACCGCTGCCCCAGGGGATTGCGGCGCGGGAGAAATACAGCGCGCGTCCGACCAGGCCGCGATCCGCAAAGGCACAGGCGGCCTTGACCACAGACGGCTCATCGGCCTCGGCGGCACTCCTGATCGGCGCAACCAGGGTGGCGATGTCGCATTGCGGATCGGCGAGCGGCGTCAGCACGGCGGCGAGATCCGCAGCCGGCAGGCTCGGAAGATCGCCCTGCAGGTTGACGATCACGTCGTGCCGGCCCAGCGGATCGAGCAGGCAGGCCGCCGCGTGCACACGGTCCGAGCCTGACGGCAGGTCGGGATCGGTCATCACCGCGATGGCGCCCTCGCCGCGCACCGCTTCAGCCACGGCTTCATCGCAGGCGGCGACCGCCACCGGCCCGATCGCGGCTTCTCGCGCGCGATCGAGCACATGCAGGATCATGGGCCGTCCGACGATATCGGCGAGCGGCTTGCCCGGCAGGCGCGACGACGCCATACGGGCCGGGATCAGCAGCAATGGGTTCATACGGGCCTTGGCTCGGATTGCGGAGGCGGTCATTGCCGCGACGGTCAGCTTTTCATACGGTCGGTCGCAGCTTTAGGGATGCGGTCGCGGCGGCGCAACGTCCTGCCGGTGTCTGGCTGAATTGCGGCAGGAGACTTCGCGCGCGGGATGGACAGCACCGAACTCAACAAGATCATGGCCGCCTTCCTCGTCGCTGGTGTGGTTTTTGCCCTAAGCGGGGTGCTCGGCGACGCGCTGATCCAAAGCCAGGCGCCGGAGCAGCCAGCCTTCATCATTGCCGGCATCGGTCGCGCGACGCCGGTTGCGGCCTTGCTCGCGCATGCGGATGTTCGGGAGGGCCAGGCCGTGGCCGCCCGTGAATGCGGCGGCTGCCACAGCTTCACCGAGGGGGGTGCTGCGATGGTCGGGCCGAACCTCTACGGGGTGGTCGCGGCGCCGATCGGCAAAGGCAGGGACTATGACTTCTCGTCCGCCCTTGCCCACAAGACCGGCGGATGGACCCTGGCGGACCTCGATCTCTGGTTGAAGAATCCGAGCCAGTGGGCGCCGGGCACCAAGATGGGGTTCGCGGGGATCGCGAGCGACACGCAACGCGCCGACGTGATCGCCTATCTGCGCAGCTTGTCGCCGCCAGCGCAGGGCACGGGCGCGGGCGGCCATGGGCGACTGAAATAGCCGGAGGACATGGCGATGCGGGAGCGGTGGCTGGCGGCGGCGGAGGCGGCGGCCGATAGTGCCGGCCGCGTGATCCGGCCATTCTTTCGCGCCGGCCTCGCCGCCGCCGACAAGGCCGACGACAGCCCGGTTACGCAGGCCGATCGCGGCGCCGAGCGGGCGATGCGCGCGGCGCTGTCGGAGCGCTTTCCCGAGCATGGCATCCTTGGCGAGGAGTTCGGCCTTGAACAGGCGCAGGCGCGATGGCGCTGGGTGATCGATCCGCTCGACGGCACGCGCGCCTTCATCACCGGCCGGCCGAGCTTCGGGGTGCTGGTGGCTTTGTTGCAGGACGACGTGCCGGTGCTGGGCGTGATCGACCAGCCGATCACCGGCGAGAGATGGATCGGCCTTGCAGGCTCGCCCACGCGCTTCGTCTCGCACGCTCTGCCAGGCACGCCGCGGACACGTGCCTGCGCCGGACTTGGCGAGGCGGAGCTGTCCTGCACCTCTCCGGATATGCTCCAGGGTGCCGCGCGGACGCGCTGGGAGGCCTTGCGCGGCGTGGTCAAGCGAGCCTCATGGGGCGGGGACTGCTACGCCTATGGGCTGCTCGCCCTCGGCCAGATCGACATCATCGCCGAATGCGCCATGAAGCCGTGGGATTGGGCCGCGCTGGTGCCGGTGGTTGAAGGCGCCGGCGGATGCATGACCGACTGGCAGGGCGCGCCGTTACGGCCGGATGGCGACGGCAGTGTGCTCGCCTTGGGCGATCCTGCCCTGCTTGCGGCGACGGTCCGGGCGCTGGCACAGGGCACCGCACTCGGCTAATCGCTTGGTTCCGCAGCCTGATGGAACCCGACCATGCCAAGCGACCTCTCCCTGCCCAAGGACCGGATCAAGATCCTGCTGCTTGAGGGCATCCATGAGAGCGCCGTCGAGCTGCTTGCCGACAGCGGCTACGCTTCCATCACCCGGCTCACCACGGCGCTTGAAGGCGAGGCGCTGCGGCAGGCGATGGAGGGCGCGCACTTTGTCGGCATACGCAGCCGCACCCAGCTCACCGCGGAGATGCTGGAGGCGGCGCGCAAGCTGATCGCGATCGGCTGCTTTTGCATCGGCACCAACCAGGTGGCGCTCGACGCCGCCCGTGCCCGTGGGGTGCCGGTGTTCAACGCGCCCTACAGCAACACGCGCTCGGTCGCCGAGCTGGTGATCGGCGAGATCATCATGCTGATGCGTCGGATTTTCGCAAAGTCGATGGCCGCCCATGCCGGACGCTGGGAGAAGTCCGCCGACAGAAGCTGGGAGGTGCGCGGCAAGACGCTGGGCATCGTCGGCTATGGCAGCATCGGCAGCCAGCTTTCCGTGCTCGCCGAGGCGCTTGGAATGCGGGTGATCTATCATGACGTGACCGACAAGCTCGGCCACGGCAATGCCAGTGCCGCGCCGACGTTGGACGCGCTGCTGTCGCAAAGCGATGTGGTCAGCCTGCACGTGCCGGCGACACCGGAGACCCGCAACCTGATGGGTGCGGCACAACTCGCACGCATGCGTCCCGGCAGCTTCCTGCTCAACAACGCCCGCGGCCATGTGGTGGATCTCGAAGCGCTGGCGGGCGCGCTCAAGCGCGGGCATCTGCTGGGGGCCGCGATCGACGTGTTTCCGGTCGAGCCAGGCGGCAATTCCGAACGGTTCCAGTCTCCCTTGCAGGGCCTCGACAACGTCATCCTGACGCCGCATATCGGCGGCTCGACGGCGGAAGCGCAGGACCGTATCGGCGTCGAGGTGGCGCGCAAGCTGATCGGCTACAGCGACATCGGCTCGACCCTGGGTGCGGTCAATTTCCCCGAGGTGCAGCTCCCCGCGCGCCCGCGCGGCACCCGGTTCATGCACGTGCATCGCAATGTTCCCGGCATTCTTGGCAAGGTCAACGACATCTTCTCGAGCGCCGGCGTGAACATCGCCGCCCAGTATCTCGAGACAGACAGCGAGGTCGGCTATGTCGTGGTCGAGGCGGACACGGACCGGGAGGACGCGAACCAGCTTCTTGAGTCGCTGCGTTCGTTGCAGGGAACAATACGCGCGCGCCTGCTCTACAAGCGTCCGTAAAACGCGCTTGTAACGTCTTCCGGGCGTCAGCCCTTGGCGGCGCTCAGCTCCTCCAGCGTCATCCCCTTGGTCTCCAGCAGCATCGAGAGCGTGACCAGCAGGCGAAGTCCATCAGGAACCAGGCGATGATGAACAGATCATAGGCATCGGTGAAGAAGCCCATGCCGGAGATGAACATGATGCGCCAATGCTCGGACGTAATCTCGGAGGCGTCGTAGCGGGCGTCGTCCTCGCTGATCTCGGATATCAATCCTTATCCACGGTGTGGTTTACGCCGACTTCCACCAGGCTGGATCAGGCATGTGTGAAGCTTTTGCGACACATAGGGCGGCGGCGGCACTCCAACGCGGACGCGACGGCGCCGCACACTCTCTGCTACGCTGTTGCGATTGTTGAGACGGATGACAGAATGGCGCGGGTGACGTGCCGCAGATGCGGGATGCGCTACAGAAGGGAATCCGGCAGATGTCCAAATTGCGGGGCGATGCCGGTTGCGCGCTGGCGCCAGACAATCCATTGGCGGTGGCAGGTGCCGCTGGCGATCGGAATCGGGCTGCAGTTCCTGTCGCGACGGCTCAACCCGGACCCGGCATCGTCCTCTGATCTGGTCGCGGCCAGTCACTTCGTCGCCGCGTCGGTGATTTTTGCGGCAATCGCCGCTTTGCTGATCTATGCGCTCGACTGGGCGCTGCACACGCTGCGTCGCAGGGCGCGCCGCCGGCGGCGCGCGGCATCGCGGGAATAGCGCCGGAAAGTCAGCTTTACGGCTGGACCCGAAGCATGCTACTTTGATGCAATACTAAAACATAAGGTTCGGCGTCATCGCGGCGGCAAAGCCGCGCGATGCGCTTGTGCGTTGCTGCCCGGCATGGACAGACGCCCATGACCTTGTGCTCCATTCCCGACAACAATCCGGAGAAAAAACCCGATGTGGCAACCACATCCGCGCTCAGTTGCGCGCGCGCGAACCGCCTCAGCCATAGCCTGGCTCGCCGTCGCCTTTGTGCTTCCACAGGCCTCCGCCGAGGCGCAGCCGGTGTTCAGCAAGAATGGCGCCGGAAGCTTCAGCGCGATCAGCACGCCGCTGCTGACCAACGATGCGGCCGGAGCGTTCCAGACCCAGGGCACCGTCCCCTGCCAGGCGCCGGAAACCGGGCAGCTCACCAGCCCGTCCGGCGTCTGCATGCAGTACACGCCCAGCATTCCCTTCATCGGGGGGGCCGCCGCGATCTTTGGAATGAAGGGAGCGCTCACCGACTATGTAAGCCCTCTGCTCACCACCAGCGGCGACACCCCTCCCGGCAGCAGCGCCATCACCGTCAAGAATGACGCGTCGCTGTCCAACATCAGCCACACGGCGACCACCAACGGCATCCCCACGCTGAGCGCGCTCAGCAGCTCGGTAGCGGGCGCGCTGCCGGCGAGCGAGACGATCGCCTCGAGTAGTGCGGGCGTCAAGACCACGGCGCTGCAGCTTTCAACTCCGACGACCGGCGACCTGCCCGCGGGCTCGACGATCACCTTCACCACCAATACCGGCGCGCAGCAATTCACCACCCTGGCCGCGTCGGCCGATCTCACGGCGCATCAGGCGAACGGCGGCCAGGCCTGGGCCGCCAACTTCGTGACCCAGGCGGAAGCCGGCTCCAGCGGACTGATCCACGGCATCGAGATCGACACCTCGAACTTCTCGTCGAACATCGGCGGCTTCGGAGTCTGGCTGGGCAATAACGGCAACCAGAACATGAATGTCGGCTTCTATGTCGGCCCGGGCGTAAACAACAAGGGCTGGCTCTATGGGCTGCAGAGCGTCAGCGCCGTCAACGCCGACGTCCTGTCGACATCGTCCGCCAACGCCTTCACCGCCGATCAGGGCACCCACAGCGTTGGCAGCTACTATCAGGGCAGCTACAGCACCGCCATTCTGCAGGGAGTCAATCCGAAGGGCGCGACCCCCAGCACCAAGGCACTGTTCACGATCACGCCGCTGGGCGGCGTCGTCGACAGCTCTCCGGTGCCGGTCGCGGCCACCAGCGGCAGCACGCAGGTCGCAGTCCAGAACAGCACCGGGATCATCCTGGTATGCAGCGGCACGATCGCCTCGTTGAATGTCACCCTGCCGCCGAACGCGCTGCCGAAACAGACCTTCCACATTGCGTCCGAGTGCAACATCACCACCCTCACCCTCGGCACCCAGCCGCCTGGCGGCACCATCCTGGGGGCCGCGACCTCGATCACGCCATCGACGCCGATGACCTTCGTGTTCGACAACGACCGTCTGATCTGGCTGCGCTGGTAAGCAGATCGCCGCCTCTCTCGGGATGGTGGCAGCAGGGCGGCCGCTTGCCTATGGTGGTCCGGCAAGCGGACCTTCAACACGGAGCAGCGCGTGGTCGCCTACAAGCATCTGGTGCCGGACCCCGTCTTCGAACGCGACGAGCTCTGGTACGCACGTGCTGAAGACGGGCACGCCGTGGTACTCCAGCATTTCGACGGCACGCCGATTGCCGGGTTCCATGGCGAGTGGAAGCCGGTCTCGCTCTACACCGGTCTCGCCGGCATGTCGTTCCTGACCCTTGAGCAGCATGGCGCCAAGGCGAGCTGGATGCTGACGCCGGACGGCAGGCGCCTGGGTGACAAGCTGGCGGACCTGGCGCCGGCGCAGCGGCTCGCGCTGCGCGACGCGGCGCTCGAACGAGGACTGGACCGCTTCGATCAATCGACCGCGGACGGCATCCAGTTCATCGAGCCGACGCTGCTCGCCGGCATCATCGGGCTCGCGTCTGCCGCCAGGAAGGCTGCGGCAAGCGCAGCGCTGGCGCCTCATGCACGCGTCTCCCAGACGGCGCTTGCCATGCTCGGGGCGCCCTGTCGGCTGGAGACGCATCAGCGGCTTGGGCCTGGTTCGGCTGCGTGGCGCCTCGGCGAGGGCTGGTCGGACAGCGTGCCGGGTCGTGCGACCGGCACATCGAGCGTGGCGCATGGCGGCATCGTCCCGACGGCATCGCGCATCCTGCTCACGGTGTCGCTGGCGCCGGTGGAGCCGAACGGCACGGAGCCGGCCGCCGACATCGAGGTCGCGGTCAATGGCGGCCGGCTCGGTGTCGTCCGGCTTGATCCGCACTGGCAGGCGGAGGGAGCCGACTTCGCCTTCTGGCTGCCGCCCGAGCGGGACGCGGGCAAGAGCCTCGATGTGGTCTTCCGTCATGCCCAGGACTTCATCCTGAACGACCTGCGTCTCGATTGCGGACCCAGCGTCGCCGTGGCCGAGCTGGAGCCACGGGAGCTCATGCTCAGGTTCGAGAATATCGGCGATAATTGCGAATTCGGCCTGGTGCAGCGGCACTACGGCGCCGAACCGGTCGGGCTGCTGCGCTTCGCCGGGTTGCGCACCCCGCGACGGCTGGTGCGTTTTCTCGAGGACGAGTTCGGCCGGTTCGGCGAGCCTGGCTCGCTCAGCACGGCGATCATCGGAGGCGAATACTGGATCGTCGACCAGATCTACGGCATCGCCTACCACACCTTCCGCTACCCGCACGAAGCGGACGAGGCGGAGGTGATACGCGAGAACGAGATCAAGGCCTCCTATCTGAAACGCAAGTTCCGCGAGGATCTGGAAGACGGGGAGAAAATCCTTGTCTACAAGCGCGTGGTGACGCAGGACCCGCACGAGATGCTGGCCTTGCATGCGGCGCTCAACCGGTTCGGCACGGTCAATCCGCTGCTTTGGGTGACAGAGGCGGATGCGGAGCATGCGGCCGGCAGCGTCGAGTGGGTCGGCGACAGACTGCTCAAGGGCTATGTCACGCGCATTTCGCTCGAGGACGCCCACGATTTCGATGCCAGAACGTGGCTGGCGCTCTGCCGCAACGCCTTCGCCGCGTTCGAGGCAGCCCGGCCGGGATAACGCGCGAACACGGCCGCATGATCAGGACGGCTTGCCGAGCATCAGCGCCAGCGTACGCCGCATGAGCCGCCCGTGCGGCGGGGCCAGCCAGGTGAAGCCACTGAACCGGCCCGGGCGATAGACCGCCCGCTGGTGCGAAAAGCGCAGGAAGCCCGCCTGACCGTGATACATGCCATGGCCGCTCTCGCCGACGCCGCCAAAGGGCAGCGCCGGCATCCCGGCATGCAGCAGCGTGCCGTTCAGCGTGGCGCCTCCCGAGCGGGTATTGGACAGCACCAGCCGCTGCAATCCGGGATCGTCGCTGTAGCAATAGAGAGCGAGCGGCGACGGCCGCGCATTGACGAAGGCGATCACCTCCTCGAGCGAATCGTAGCCGAGCACCGGCAGCACGGGCCCGAAGATCTCCTCCTGCATGACCTCGCTCGCAGGCTCCGGCCCGCACAGGATCGTCGGCGGCAGCTTGCGCTGGCCGGCCAGACGGTCCTGCTGATCCGGCAGGTCCTCGGCATGACGCAGCACGATGGCGCCGCGCCGGCCCGCGTCGTCGAGCAGACGGCGCAGCCGTTGGTGATGAGCGGCGGTGATCAGGCTGGTATAGTCGGGATTGTCCGCGATCGTCGGATAGAGGCGCTCCGCCGCGCTTTGCAGCGCATCCGCGGTCTGGCGCAGGCGGCTACGCGGGGTCAGGACGTAGTCGGGGGCGAGACAGGTCTGCCCGGCATTGAAGAACTTGCCGACCGCGAGACTATGCGCGGTGCGTGCGAGTGCCGCGCCATCCGCGACCGCATCCTCGCACAGCAAGGCCGGACACTTGCCGCCCAGCTCCAGCGTCACCGGGACGAGGCCGGCGGCCGCGGCCTGCATGACCTTGCGTCCGACGCCGGTCGAGCCGGTGAACAGCAGATGGTCGAACGGCAGGCCGCAAAAGGCGCGCGCGGTCTCGGCGTCTCCGGTGATGACGCACACCGCCTCCGGCGGAAAGTGCTGCGACAGCAGATCACCGAGCAGTGCGGAGCAGTGCTGCGTCTGTTCCGAAGGCTTGAGCATGACACGGTTGCCGGCGGCGAGCGCGTCCACCATCGGCATCAGCGAGAGCAGAATCGGATAGTTCCAGGGCGAGACGATGCCGACGCAGCCGAGCGGCTGGATCACCCGCCAGGCCTGCCCCGGCCAGAACCGCGCACCGACCGGCAGGCGGCGCGGCCGCATCCAGCGCGGCAGCCGGGCCTGTGCGTGACCGATCGCGTCCAGCACCGGCAGAATCTCGGCAAGCATCGTCTCGGGGCGGGCGCGATTGCCGAAATCCGCCTGCACGGCCTCTTGCAGAGCGTCGATGTTGCCGCGCAGCAGGCTTTCGAGACGGCCGAGCGCATCGCGCCGCGCAACCAGCGACGGCGTGGGATCACGCAGTGCCGCGCGCTTCTGCGCGGCGAGACTCTGCCGCAGGCTGTCAGTCATGCGCGTCTCATCGGAACGGCTCCATCGTCACAGTGTAGGACCTGCCTTCGTGCGGCGTCGAATTCGGCTTGCCACGATGGCGCGGTTTCATCGGAGCCTGCTAGTATGCGGTAGCTGCCGCGGATGCCTCGTTATGAGCCTTGAATCGGACCTGATGATGGATCGGCTCCGCCTGAAGCGGCGGCTCGTGCTCTGGCGCGTGCTGGCCGTGCTCGCTTTCGTGGCGGCGCTGCTGCTGGCGGGAGGGGCGCGGCTGCATGGCGGCGCGGGGCCGCATCTCGCCCGGGTCAAGGTGGACGGCATCATTACCGACGATCCCGCACGGGTTCAGATGATCGACGCCGCACGCAAGGACCCGCGGGTTGCGGCCATGATCCTGTCGATCGACAGTCCCGGCGGCTCGGTCGCTGGCGGCGAGGCGCTGCATGACGCGATCGCCCGCTTCGCCGCGCGCAAGCCGGTGGTGGCGGTGATGGGCGGCGTCGCCGCTTCGGCCGGATACATGATCGCGGTGCCGGCCGCGCGCATCTTCGCCTCCAACGCCACACTGACCGGCTCGATCGGCGTGATCCTGGAGTCTCCCGATGTTTCGGGCCTGCTCGGCAAGGTCGGGGTCAATGTCGACGAGCTGGTCTCCGGCCCGCTGAAGGGTCAGCCGAGCGTGGTCAAGCCGCTCTCGCCTGTGGGCCGTGCCATGCTCCAAGGCGTGGTGATGGATCTCTACGGCCAGTTCGTGGCCATGGTGGCGGACGGTCGTCACATGGACCGCGCGCGCGTGCTGAGCCTTGCCGACGGCCGCCCCTATACTGGGCATCAGGCGATCGGCCTCGGATTGATCGACCAGATCGGCAGCGAAAACGATGCTCGGGACTGGCTCACGCGTACCCGGCACATTGCTGCGGGCCTGCCGCTGCGCGACCTCAGACCCGCGCCATCCGGTCCGTGGTGGCGCGGCTCGGTGAGCGGCATGCTGCGCGGCGTGCTTGTGGACGCGGCACTTGCCGCGTTCGATCGAACAGTTTCGGCGCCATACGCAAAAACCCTTATCCCGCAAGGGCTTGTGCTTGACCAGCCAATGGCGATCTGGCAGCCTTAGGCACCTGTTCGGGGAGCAGGATGACCAAGTCGGAGTTGATCGCAGAGCTCGCTTCGGCAAATCCGCACCTGCTGAGTCGCGACATCGAGCTGATCGTATCCACCGTGTTCGATGAGATCACCGCGGCGTTGTCGCGTGGGTCGCGCGTTGAGTTGCGCGGTTTCGGCGCCTTCACCGTCAAGCAGCGCGACGCACGCACCGGACGCAACCCGCGCACCGGCGAAGCCGTGGCCGTACAAGAGAAGGTGGTGCCTTTCTTCAAGGCGGGAAAGGAATTGCGCGAGCGGGTCAACCGCCGCGCGCGTCGCGGCTGAACACGTGCTTCAAGCGCATTGACAGGCTCTGAAGTTCCTGTTCTGTTCACCGTTTCTTCTCAGGAGTTCAGGGTCATGCGCGGGACGATTCCGCTCCATTTCCGCTGTTTGCTGATCACGGCCTTGCTGACGTTGAGCGCCTGGGCGGCGGCCGCCGCATCGCCAGCGCCTGACCGACTGCTGCGCTGCGTGACGCAGCCGGCCGTCCAGATCGGGCATCCGGCCATGCACATCGGCGGGCATCGCCTGTATGCTCCCGTGCGGAGTGCGATGTTCTACACGCCTGCCCGCTCGCGCTGCGGCCGGGCGCCAAAGCTTCGTCGCGGCTGACGCGCGGCGCGTCCGCCCCACCCTCTTGCACATCTTCGTCGGTTGGCACAGAAAATCATGATGTTCAAGAGGTCAACCGACACCGGCTCCCGGCCAGATAATGCGGCGCCCTCGCCATCGCCACAGGGGCTGCCGCCGGGCAAGCAGGCCTATGAAGCACGTCGCGCCGCCAAGGCAGGCGTAAGCCTGGATCGTTGGATGGCGGACAAGCAGAAGCGCGCGCAGGCTGAGCTTGAAGCCGCGCGCAAACAGCAGACCAAGCGGCAGCCAAAGAAGGCCGGCCTGTTCAAGCGTCTGCTGGACAAGGCGCACAAGCCGCTCTGACGAAGACTGGGGAAGAGCACGCGCCGCGAGGCTGCGTGCTGGCGTTGCACGCGGACTGGAGCGCGCACGGCTCAAAGCGTTGGATGACGCGCGCGCTCTGGCATCACGGCGCCTGGAACGTGTCCGCGCCCGAACCGGTCGGCGACCCGGCCACGCTGCTCGAGCGTTTGCGCGGACAGGCGGGCGGCGGCGCCATCGCCTTCGGGATCGATTGCCCGCTTGGCCTGCCGCGCGCCTACGTGGAGCGCCATGCGGCATCGTTGAATGGCTTCCGCGGCTTCATCGCAAGCCTCGCGGCTCGGCCTGGACTGCTCCAGGTGTGCGAAACGCTCGACTCAGTCAGCGGCATACGCCCCTTCTATCCGATGCGCGGCCGGCGCGGCATGAGCCAGGCCGCCCATGCGAGCGCGCTTGGCTTGCCGGACGCAGCCGCGCTGTCGCGGCTGTGCGACCGG
This sequence comes from uncultured Acetobacteraceae bacterium, assembly GCA_964246745.1. Lineage (GTDB taxonomy): Bacteria > Pseudomonadota > Alphaproteobacteria > Acetobacterales > Acetobacteraceae > Lichenicoccus. The sequence continues at coordinate 17,187 of CAXTRK010000007.1, read as the reverse complement.
CGGACCGCGACTCGCGCCGCCGGAGCGCCGGTATTCTGGACGCTGGGCGCGAACCAGTCCGGCAAAGCCGCAATCGCCGCCTGGCGCGACCTGGTGCTGCCGGCTCTGCTGACGTCCCCTGAGCTGCTGCATCTATGGCCCTTCGACGGCGACATCGCCGGTTGGGCGTCCCGGCGACGGCCGCCGGGAAGCGTGCTGCTGGCCGAGACCTATCCTGCGGAAGCGCTTGACCAGGTCGGCCTGCGCTTGCGCGGTCCTGATGACCATGGACGCGGCAGCAAGCGCCGGCAATCCGACCGCGCCGCCCTTGCCACGCCTCTGTGCCGTATCCTGGCCTCGCTGCCGTCAGCGCTCTCGGCCGATCTGCATGCGACCCTGCTGGATGGCTTCGGCTCGGACGCCGCGGGCGAGGACCGCTTCGACAGTGTGCTCGGACTGAGCTGCCTGCTCTCGGTGCTGATGCAGCGACGCGCGGACCACGTGCCGGACGATCCCTGGATACGCGCCTGGGAAGGCTGGGTGCTGGGTCAGAGCGCCGATGGAAACAGCGCCCGGATGATCCTATGATCCAGCCACCAGGCGGCAGACCCAGGCGGCAGACGAGGAGCACGGCGGTGGATTCCGACCAGACTGGAGCGATCGAAGCGCCGCCTGCCGCTCACGGGACCACCGTCGTTCCGGTGATCCTGTCCGGCGGCTCTGGCAGCCGGCTGTGGCCGGTCTCGCGCGCGAGTTTCCCCAAGCAGCTTTGGCCGTTGATCTCCGAGCACACGATGCTGCAGGAGACCGCCTTGCGCGGCGCGGGCCTGGGTTTCGCGCCGCCGATCATCGTCTGCAACCAGGAGCATCGGTTCCTGATCGCCGAACAGCTTCGCGAAGCCGGGATCGACAACGCCCGCATCGTGCTCGAGCCGGTCGGCCGCAACTCGGCGCCGGCGCTGGCCGCCGCCGCCCTGCTCGTCGCCGAAGACGATCCGCAAGCGGTGCTCTGGATGATGGCGGCCGATTCCGCCATCACCAAGCCCGAGGCGCTCGCCGGCGCGGTGAATGCCGCCGTCAGCGCGGCACTTTGCGGCCGGCTGGTGACTTTCGGGATGAAGCCGGTACGGCCGGAAACCGGCTACGGCTACATCGAAGCCGGAGCGCCGCTGCCGGGCCTGCCTGGCGTGCGGGCACTGGCCGCGTTCGTCGAAAAGCCGGACCTGGAACGCGCGGCCGAGCTGGTCGCCTCCGGTCGGCATCTATGGAACTCGGGAATGTACGTCTTCACCGCGGAGACGCTGCTCGAGGAGATGCAGCTCTACGCGCCGGCAGTGCTGGCGGCGGCGCGGCGCGCGGTCGAGGCGCGCAGCAGCGACCTGCACTTCATCCGCCTCGACGGTCCCTCCTTCATGCAGGCGCCCGATATCAGCATCGACTACGCTGTGGCCGAGCACACGCACCGCGCGGCGGTGATATCGGCCGACCTCGGCTGGTCGGATGTCGGAAGCTGGGACGCGCTGTGGGATATCAGCCCCAAGGACGAGACCGGCAATGTCGCGGTGGGCGACGTGTTCCTCGAGCACACGCAGAACTGCTACGTGCGCAGCGACGGCATCGTGACCGCGGTGACCGGTTTGCAGGATGCGATCGTCGTGGTCACCGAGGATGCGGTGATGGTCACACACCGCGACCGCGCCCAGGACGTGAAGAAGGTGGTCGAGCGCCTGCGGGCCTGCGGCCGACACGAGGCGGTGGCGCATAATCGTGTCTATCGTCCGTGGGGCTTTCAGGAATCGCTGACTAGCGGCGACCGTTTCAAGGTCAACCGCGTGATGATCTCACCGGGCGGCAAGCTGTCGCTGCAGAAGCATTATCACCGTGCCGAGCACTGGGTGGTTGTCGGCGGCGTCGCCCTGGTGGTGCGCGACGGCGAGGAAATCCTAGTGCGCGAGAACGAGAGCATCTACCTGCCGCTGGGCAGCGAGCATCGCGTCTGCAATCCCGGCCGCATTCCGCTGATCCTGATCGAGGTGCAATCAGGAGCTTACCTGGAAGAGGACGACATCGTCCGGATCGATGATGATTATGGGCGGGTGTAAGCCGACAGAGCAAACCGCTTGCATGGCGACCAGACGCGTTGTATCTCCTATCGGACTAAGCTTAGTTGAGGACGCGCATGCAGACGATCAATATTCATGCGGCCAAAACGCACTTGTCTCGACTTGTGGACGAGGCTGCGTCGGGCGAAGAAATCATCATTGCTCGTGCGGGAAGGCCGGTGGCTCGGCTGATGCCTCTCATCACGACGACTGGCGCGGCAAAGCGTGTGCTCGGCCGTCTTGCCGGGCAACTGAGCGTTCCCGTGGACTTTGACTCGCCACTTCCAGAAGATGTGCTCGATGCTTTTGAAGGGTGTTGATGCGCCTGCTGCTCGACACGCACATCCTGCTGTGGGCGATCGGCGAGCCCGCACGCCTTGACACCGACACTCGAAACCTGCTGGAGGACGCGGCTAACGAGGTGCTGTTCAGTGCCGCCAGCATCTGGGAAATCGCCATCAAGGCCGGGCTCGGCCGGGTGGACTTTGCAGCCCGGCCTGACCTGATCACGCGAGCCGCGCGTGAGACGGGATTCGTGGAACTGCCGGTCAGTGCCGACACCGCCGCGCGTGTCGTGGATCTTCCCCTGTATCACCGCGACCCGTTTGACAGGCTGCTCGTGGCGCAGGCGATAGTGGCCCCTATGCGCCTCTACACAGCCGACCCGTTGTTGCCTCCGTACTCGGAACTGGTGACATTGATTGCATGATCCGCGAGAGCTCGACTGCTGATTCAATCAATGTGGGGGTGATCATCAGCACTCCGCCTCCAGATGGGTTCTGGCGGAGTCCAGAGCTGCCTTGTCGGCGGGCTCTGGAGGCTTGAGCCGCAAGCGCTCCAGCGTCTCGATCATTGCCTCGATGACAACGAGACGGGCGAACCACTTATGGTCGCCGGGAACAACGAACCACGGCGCTTCCGGTGCGGCGGTCTCGGTGATCGCCCGCTCATAGGCGATCTGGTAGTCGTCCCAGCGGGCGCGCTCGGCAAGATCATTTGGCGAGAACTTCCAGAGCTTGTCCGCCTTGTCGAGCCGGGACAGCAGGCGTCGGCATTGCTCCTCCCTGGAAATGTGCAGGAAGAATTTCAGCGGCAGGATACCCTGCCGGGCGATGTAGCTCTCGAAGTTGCGGATATCCTTGTAGCGATGCTTCCAGAAATGGCCGTGACGCAACGCGGGCGGCAGCCCTTGCGCGTCAAGCACCTCCGGATGCAGCCGCGCGACCAGCACTTCCTCGTAGTGGCTGCGATTGAAGATGCCGATCAGGCCGCGCGCCGGAAGCGCCGCATGGATGCGCCAGAGGAAATCATGCGACAGCTCGACCGAACCAGGCTGCTTGAACGAGATGACCTTGACGCCCTGCGGGTTCACGCCGGACATCACGTGACGGATGGTGCCGTCCTTGCCGCCGGCGTCCATCGCCTGGAACACCGCGAGCAGCGCCCATTGCTGCGAGGCGTAGAGGTCGCGTTGCAGCTCGGAGAGCCGTTCCACCGCCGCGGCAAGGCGCTCGACCGCTTCGGCCTCCACGAGCCCGCCCGTCCGCGCGGTGTCGTGATCGGCAAGGCGGAAGCCGCGTCCGTCGGTGACGCGGGTGCTTGCCACGAGCGCTCGCGTCTTGCGTCGCACGGCCTCAGGCCTCGCGCTTGACCTGCAGGCTGCCCGGCCCCTGGCAGGTCGGCATCAGTTCGATGCGGTTGATATTCACATGCCTGGGCAACCCGATCACCCAGGCGACGCTCTCGGCGATATCCTCAGGGGTGAGCGGCGTGGTCCCGGCATAGACCTTCGCCGCCTTGTCCTCGTCGCCCTCGAAGCGGACGGCGCTGAACTCGCTGCCGCCGACCAGCCCCGGCTCGATGTTGCTGACGCGGACATTGCGGCCGACCAGGTCCGCCTTGAGATTGAGCGCAAACTGCAGCACGAACGCCTTGGTGGCGCCATAGACGTTGCCGCCGGGATAGGCGTAGTCGCCGGCGATGCTGCCGAGGGTGACGATATGGCCGCGGTCGCGCGCGACCATGCCAGGCAGCAGCGCGCGCACGGTCTGCATCAGGCCGGTGACGTTGGTCGCCACCATCTGCTCCCAGTCGGACATGCTCGCTTCGTGCGCCGGCGCCATGCCGAGCGCCAGGCCGGCATTGGCGACAAGCACGTCGACCTCGCGCCAGCCTTCCGGCAGGCTGCCGGGCAAGGCGGCGATCGCCGGCGCGTCGTTCATGTCCAGCACGAACGGCAGCAACGAGGGGCCGAGTTCGCGGCCGAGCGCCTCAAGCCGGTCGCCCCGCCGGGCGGTGGCGATCACGCGGTGGCCGTCGCGGACGGAGCGCTGCGCGATCGCGCGGCCGAACCCGGCGCTGGCACCGGTCACCAGAAGGGTGCTCATGGGTCATCTCTCCATCATGTGATGACCTCACAACGTCGGGCGGCCACGGCGGTTGTGAAAGCCCCATGTCGGCAGGACATGCTTGCACCGTCGCCCGCTTTTGCCACATCTGGAGGCATGCTTCCGCACCAGCCTGACCTGACCAGCAGTCTCACCGGCCGGCTCCTGATCGCCATGCCGGCGCTGGTCTCCTCACCCTTTGCGCAGACCGTGATCTTCCTGTGCGCCCATTCGGTCGAGGATGGCGCGATGGGCCTGGTGATCAACCGGCGCCTGAGCCAGCCGGGTTTCGACGAATTGCTCGAGCAGCTCGGGGTCGCGCCGCTGCCGCCGCGTCGGCGCATCATGCTCTGCCAGGGCGGTCCGGTGGAGAATTCGCGCGGCTTCGTGCTGCACAGCGCCGATTGGACCGGCGAGGGCAGCCTTCCCGTCGATGAGCGGGTCGTGCTCACCGCCAGCCTCGACGTTCTCAAGGTGATTGCCGACGGCGCGGGACCCAGACAGGCGCTGCTGGCGCTCGGCCATGCCACCTGGGCGCCCGGCCAGTTGGAGCAGGAGATCCAGCAGAACGCCTGGCTCTCGGCTCCAGCCAGCGACGGGATCGTTTTCGGCACCGAACATGACAGCAAATGGCGACGTGCCCTGGGCTTGCTGAACATTGATCCGATCCGCCTGTCGAGCGTCGCGGGGCACGCTTAGCAGGGTCGGCTGCGCAGCTGTCTGTCTAGGCGAACGCTTTCGAGACTTCCGCTGCTTGCTTCTGCGTCTCCAGCGCTTCCAACAGAAGGTCGAGATCTTCGAGCTCGATGCGGTAATTCGCCTCCCACGGTTTCGGGCTGAGGCTGACGTGCGTGCCGTAGCAGGCAGCGTAACGATGTGCTCGGGCCGCGGCCAGATCCCAATAGAACGGCTCGACCCATCCGCTCGGCGCCAGATGCCCCACGGCGGCGCCAGGCGGCGAAAAGACTGTGTTGGTCATCGCCGCGCCCATGCAGCCGACAACCATCTCGGCGTTGCGGAACAATCCCGCCTGGAGCATCAACGGCATCTCCCCGGTATCGAGCGGAACGAAGCCGTATTTGCCGAGAAATGCTTCAACCTCGGCCTGATTGACCAGGTCGCGGCGTCCTGTCGTGCGTCGGCGGACGAAAATCCTTCTCGGCAGCGTGCGTCTGTCCTCAGGCGTCAGCGGCAGAAAAGAGGCTGTTGCCGCGGCGTATTGAAGCGCCTGCGGAGACTTGCTCACCGGGTGATTGCTGACCGGCGTCACGAAGAAAACCTCCTCGAAATATGTCTTTGCTTCCGGCTCCACGAAAATCAGCTCGATCGGGCCGAGATCGCCAGCGCCGCAGACCATGGCGCAGGTGTCGATATGGGCCTGCTCATGCAGGCGATCGGCTCTTGTGGTGACCACGACGATGTCCGCGCGCGGCCGGATCCGGCGAAGCTCGGAAACCGCCTTCAGCCGAGGCAGATCGTCGACGAGCCAGTGGCCGTAATTGCCGCTGCCCGCCGAGCCGATCCAGAGATAGACCTTCCGGATGTCCGCCTCGAAGTAGCGGTCCACCAGTCGAAGCTCGGCATCGCCGCAAAGCGGCAGAAGCGATCTCTCGTTCGGCCGGTGCGTCTCATAGACCGCGCGAGGCGTGTCCCGGTCCGTCAGATAGACCACGGTCCGGCTGACGCAGGCCGATTGCGCGCGGACCAGCACGGACGCTGCGCCGCAACAAAACCGTGCGTCGACATCCGCGCTCACACGGGCAACAGCCGATACCGCGCCTGGATTGCTGCCGACGATCGCAGGCGGCCGCCTCGCATAGCTGTACGGCGGAAACAACTCGCAGACGATTTCCGGGCCGAACTGCACCGCTCCGCCATTGCTGAACTCGTTCAGCAGCGCCGCGTCGTCAAACCAGGAGCCATTACGATAGATGTCACCATGGGCACACGAAACGTACATCATGCGCTTGGAGCTTTGCCTTGATGTTCCGCATCCGGCTTACTCCTGTTGAAACGATAAAGGAACGACCAAAAAGAAGACGTTTCGGATTTTTAAAGTCGTATTGATCCCCCGCCTGTCCGTGGTGCCATGCTACCAGCGAAACGACGGAACGGTCGCGATTGGCGCGAGACCGGCGCTGGCGGCCTCGGCTTCGGCGAGCGCATGATCGTGGCCGATCATTTCGGCATGGATGCCGCCCAGCACCCAGCAGGAAGCAATCCCCGCCGCGCGGGCGCCAGCGATGTCGGTGGCAAGCGCGTCGCCTATGGCCAGCGTGCGCGCGCGCGGCACCCCCAGCATTGGCATGACAGCATCGTAGATCGCGGCGTCCGGCTTGCCGATGGCGCGGACGGCGCCGCCATACTGCTCATAGAAGCGCGCGAGCAGTCCCGCGCAGATGATCCGTCTGCCGCCGCGTACGATCTCAAGATCGGGATTGGCGCACAGCATCGGCAAACCAAGCGATGCGCCGCGCCGCAGCAGGGGGAGATAGGGTTCAGGGCCGCTGTCGCCGCTGTCGTCGTCCGGCCCGGTGTTGAGAATGAAATCGGCCTCCTCGGGGCTTGCGACGCGGTCGAGGTCGAGGCCCTCGATGAGGTTGCGATCCTTTGCCGGCCCGAGATGCAGCACGCGACGGCCGAGTGCCGCAATCCAGGGGTCGGTGCGTGCGAGCAAGGCGTCGCGCGTCGCCTCGCCGCTGGTCAGCACGTCGTCGTAAAGCGAATCGGACAGGCCCATGGCGCGGAGCGCCTTGCGCACCCGCTCGGTCCGTCGCGGCGCATTCGACAGCAGCACCACGCGCTTGCCCGCGCGCCGCAGATGGCCGAGGCACTCCGCGGCCCCCTGATAGGGAGCAAGCCCGTCATGGATGACGCCCCAGAGATCGACGATGAAGCCGTCATGATCCTCCGCGAGCGGAGCAAGGCTGTCGAGATGGCGCATCACAGAGCGGTTCCCTTTGCATCGGCAAGGCGGCTGATCCCGTGGTCGCGCAGCAAGCTGGAGAGATCAGCAAGCAGGCGAGGCAGCAGCGTCGGCCCGTGCAGCACAAAGCCGGTGTAGATCTGCACCAGGTCAGCGCCGGCGCGGACCTTGTCGAGCACGTGGGCGGCCTGCTCGATGCCGCCGCAGCCGACCATGGCCAGGCGTCCGCGGGAGAGACGAGCCACCGCGGCCAGCATCGCGGTGCTGCGCGCGCGCAGCGGGCGGCCGGACAATCCTCCCGCCTCGCTGGCGTGCGCACAACGCAGCCATTGCGGGCGCGCGATGGTCGTGTTGGAGACAATCAGTCCTGCGGCGCCGCCGTCGATCGCCGCCTCGACGATATCCTGGAGGCTGTCCGGCGCCAGATCCGGCGCCAGCTTGATCAGGATCGGGCGGCGATGGTCGTTGGCGGCGGCGCTGAGCGTGAGCAGTTCGGCGATCACGCGGGCGCTTTGCAGGTCGCGCAGGCCGGGCGTGTTCGGCGAGGACAGATTGATGACGATGTAGTCGGCATAGGCGCCGGCGGCGCGCACCAGAGCCGGATAGTCCCGCGCCGGCACGGCGCCCTGCTTGTTGATGCCGAGATTGATCCCGATCGGGACGCCCGGCATACGCTTCAGCCGCGACATGCGGGCGAGCAAGGCGTCGATGCCCTGATTGTTGAAGCCCAGGCGGTTGATCAGCGCGCCGTCGTCGTCGAGGCGGAACAGGCGGGGCGGCGGATTGCCCGGCTGCGGACGCGGCGTCACCGTGCCTGCCTCGACAAAGCCGAAGCCCAGCCGCGACAATGGCCGCACTGCGCGCGCATTCTTGTCGAAGCCCGCCGCGAGGCCGATCGGGTTGGCGAAGCGCAGGCCAAGCGCGTCGACGCCAAGCGCCGGGTCCGGGTGCGCTCGCGCCGTGCCGCCGAGGCCGAGCATCAGCCCGCTGATCGCCAAAGCGTGGGCCCGCTCGGGATCGAGCCGCAGCAAGGCGCGCGCCGCTCCGGCGGCCGGTGAGAATGCCCGCAAACTGGTCATGCCTTCTCCTGCCGCACGCCGGCGCCGCCGCAAATGCCCTCTGATCGGCGAGGAAGCACTTGCCAGCAACAGCGGCAATCGCAATTGTGCCGTGCATGTGGGATCAACCTTATCTTGAAAGCTGCTGCCGTTCGGCGCTGCATCGGTTGATCTTGGCGGGCGAGGTCGGCAGGCCGCCGGAGTTGAAGGACCTGCCCTGCCTGGAACGCTTGCGTGGTATGGGCCTTGCAAGCCTCCGCGCGGATGGCCGCTACGGGATGACAGAGGCGGGACGGGCACGCCATGCCGCCGAGATCCTTTTGGCGGAATAAGCGCAGAGGAAGAGCCGGATGAAACACGAGGACGTCTGGAGGGCACTCGACACGCTGGCGGCGGAAAAGGGCCTGTCTCCTTCAGGTCTCGCGCGCGCGGCCGGCCTCGATCCGACCGCCTTTAACCGCTCCAAACGCAGCACGCCGCATGGCAGGTTGCGCTGGCCCAGCACGGAGAGCCTCAGCCGCGTGCTCGCCGCCACCGGCGCCAGCCTGGAAACATTCAGCGCCCTGATGGGAGGCGCCCGCGCGCTTGCCGGGTTGCGGCCCGGCGGACGCGGCCTGGAGCGGCCCGGCTCGGGCGCCCGCCGCCTGCCGCAGGTCGCGTTCTCGTCGCTGCGGGCCGGAGAAGACCCGACAGAGAGCAGCGAAGAGACAGCGACGCCGATGCACGCCGACCCCGGCAGCTACGCGATACGACTGGACAGCCCGGACTTTGAGCCTGTGCTGCGCGAAGGCGCACTGCTGATCGCCTCGCCGGAAGCGGCGGTGCGTCCGTCGGACCGGGTGGTGCTGCGCCGTTGCGCCGGAACGCTGCTCGCGGGAATCGTCAGCAAGGCCTTGCCGGACGGCATCGCGCTGCACGGCTTCGGCACACCAGGCGACCAGACGGTGCCGAGCCATACCATTGACTGGGTGCACCGGATCGGCTGGGCGAGCCTTTAGCGCACGGTTGCCGGGCGGAGCCGGGCCTTTGTTAACGCTCCCGTCCCATTCTGACGTCGCGGGCTTCAGGACCGTTGGCAACGAGAATGGTGATGACCAGGACGGCGAGCCCGACCACGATGGTCATCGCCCAGTTGATGCCGCCCAGCCGTGCCGCCAGGAACACCTGGAGGTTGGCGTTGCTGGCGGCGAGAAAGTTGCCGATCTGATAGACGGTGCCTGGAAAGGTCGCCCGGATCGCGGCGGGGGAGATCTCGTTCAGGTAGGCCGGCACAATGCCCCAGGCGCCTTGCACGCAGATCTGGATCAGAAATCCGCCCAACGCTAGCCAGCCCACGCCATGTGAGAACAGCCAGAGCGGGATCACCGGCAAGGCCAGCATGGACAGTAGTCCGATCGCCCACCTGCGGCCGATGCGCTGCGACAGCAGGCCGGCGCCAAGGCCGCCGACGATGGCGCCGATGTTGTAGATGATCATGATCAGCGTGACGGTGCCATGCGACAAATGGTGCTGGCGGGCGAGAAACTGGCTCGGATAGAGGTCCTGTGAGCCGTGCGAGAGAAAGTTGAAGCCCATCATGACGCAGACGGCGAAGATCGTGAGACCCAGGTTGCGTTGCAGCACGGTGAAGAGGGAGACGCGCTTGGCTGCGCGGTCGCGGGCTTCCCAGTCGGGGCTTTCCGGCACGGCGCGGCGTATGTAGAGCACCAGCAAGGCTGGAACGCTGCCGACGATGAACATGCCGCGCCAGCCGATCGTGGGCTCGACGATGAACAGCAGCGAGGCCAGCAGATAGCCGGCTGGATAGCCGGTCTGCAACAGGCCGGAGACCCCGCCGCGCCAGCGCGCTGGAATGCTCTCCATCACCAGCGAGGCGCCGACGCCCCATTCGCCGCCCATGGCAATGCCGTAGAGCCCGCGCAGGATCAGGAAGATCGTGAAGGTCGGGGCAAATCCGGTCAGCAGCTCCAACGCCGCGTAGCAGAGCACGTTGGCCATCATCGTCGGGCGCCGTCCGATACGGTCGGCGAGCCGGCCGAAGATCAGCGCGCCGATGAAGCGGCAGGCGAGCGTCAGCGTGATGGCGAAGGCGCCGTAGCCAAGCGGGACGTGGAACGTGCCGATCACCTGGTTCAGCACGAACGCCATGATGAAGAAGTCGAACGCATCCAGCATCCAGCCGAGATAGCAGGCGGCGATGACATGCACCGCGGCGCGGTTGCCAGACGCGGGATTGTTCTTCATTGGGCACGAGGTCCTTCGCCGCCGGTAAACTTCGGGCTAGCTTAGAGGCTCATCGCGGTTCGGCAATCGGGCTGCGTCTTGGAGGTTGGCGTCATGCGAATCAGTGCCCGCAACGTGCTCAAGGGACGCATCGTCGCCGTCGAGAAGGGGGCGACCACCGCGCATGTGCGGCTTGACGTGAATGGCGCCATCATCACTGCCTCGATCACCAATGAGGCGGTCGAGTCGCTAGGCCTGGTTGCGGGACAGGAGGCGAGTGCGGTGATCAAGGCGTCGGACGTGATGATCGGGGTGGATTGAGGGCATGCGGGTTCGCCTCTGCCTTGCCTTGGCGCTGCTCGTTGGAGCGGCGGCGCCTGCGTCCCCCGCCTCTCTGTCCGACATCCCAGCCTTTCTGTCCGACATCCATGGCAAGCAGGCGATGGCCTGGGTGCAGGCGCAAAACAAGCGGACGCTCGCCGTGCTGGAGCGGGATCCGCGTTACGCGGGTTTCCACGCGCAAGCGCTGGCGCTCGAGCAGACGCATGACCGCATTGCCAAGCCCGATCCGATCGGCGGCGCGATCACCAATTTCTGGCAGGACCGATCGCATGTGCGCGGCATCTGGCGCAGCGTCAGTCTCGCCTCCTACCGCACGGCGGCGCCTGACTGGCACACCGTGCTCGATCTCGATGCGCTCTCCGCGCGCGAGCACGCGAACTGGGTGTGGAAGAGCGCCAACTGTGAGGAGCCTGAGGAACGGGTCTGCCTGATCTCGCTCTCCGATGGCGGCGAAGATGCCGACACCGAACGCGAGTTTGATCTCGGCACCGGCGGGTTCGTTCCGGGCGGCTTCGTGCTGCCGCGGTCCAAGCAGCAGGTGGACTGGCTGGACCGGAATGCGCTGCTGGTCGCGCGGGATTGGGGTCCGGGCACGATGACCGCGTCGGGCTATCCATTCGTGGTCAAGCGGCTCAATCGCGGCGAACCGTTGCAGTCGGCGGTCGACATCTTTCGAGGCTCGCCGCGCGACGTTGCCGTCTCGCCGGAGACGCTGGTCGACGGCGAGGGCCACCCGGCCCATCTGATCGAGCGCGGCGTCGATTTCTTCAGCACCGAACATAACCTGCTGACACCGGCGGGCGTCCTGCGGCTCGATCTGCCGCCGCGCTCCACCATCGAGGGGTTGGTGGCAGGGCGGCTGGTTGTCGAGATCGATCAGGACTGGACGCCAAAGCGTGCGGCGGCGGTGCAGGCCGGCAGCCTGGTGTCGCTGGAGCTTGCGCATCCCACGGCGCCGCCTCGCCTGATCTGGGCACCCGGGCCCCGCCAGTCGCTCGACGGCGCGGCGGTGACCGCGCACACGCTGGTGGCGGCGATCTACGACAACGTGCGCGGCGAGGGCTGGGTGTTCACGCCGACGGCGGCCGGCTGGAGTGCGAAGCGCCTTGCCTTGCCCGACAAGGTGTCGGTGAGCGTGGATGCCACCTCGATCCGTGATGACCGGGCGTTTTTCGGCGTGACCGGCTTCCTCGATCCGACCACGCTCTGGCTTGCCGACGCGGCGTCGGGCAGCGTGGACCGGATCAAGGCGCTGCCCGCACAATTCGACGCCTCCGGGCTGGCGGTCGAGCAGTTCGAGGCGCGCTCCAGGGACGGCACCATGATCCCGTATTTCCTGGTGCACCGCCGCGCGATGAAGCTGGACGCCAGCAATCCAACGGAGCTGTACGCCTATGGCGGCTTCCAGGTGTCGATGACGCCGCGCTACACGCCGCTGCTCGGCAAGCTCTGGCTGGATCGCGGCGGCGTCTATGCGCTGGCCAACATCCGGGGCGGCGGCGAGTTCGGGCCGAAATGGCACGAGGCGGCGATCAAGACGCATCGAAGCCGCGCCTTCGACGATTTCGCCGCCGTCGGCCGCGACCTGATCGCGCGCCACGTCACCTCGCCGCGTCGGCTCGGCATACGCGGCGGCTCGAATGGCGGGTTGCTGATGGGGGTGGAGTTCACCCGGCATCCGGAACTCTGGCATGCGGTGATGATCGAAGTGCCGCTGCTCGACATGCTGCATTACGAGACCATGGCGGCGGGCGCCTCGTGGGTCGGCGAGTATGGAAGCGTTTCAGTGCCTCGGCAGCGCGCCTTTCTGGCCGGCATCTCGCCGTTGCAAAACCTCAAGGCGGATGTCTCCTATCCGGAACCATTCCTGTTCACCACCACCAAGGATGACCGCGTAGGACCGGTGCATGCGCGGCGTTTCGCCTGGAAGATGCAGCAGTTGCATCTGCCGTTCCTCTATTATGAGGAGACCGAGGGGGGTCATGCGGCGGGAGCCAATCTGCGCGAGGTTGCCCACGAACAGGCGCTCGAATTCACCTACCTCGCAAAGAAGCTGATGGAATAAGCGTTGTCTGACGCAGGTCTCCGCGGCGTCTTGCTCCATGTCGGCTTACTCTTTAGACGTTCCGGGTGTACTCGGAAAGGTGAGCCGGCCATGGTTCGAGTGATGCTCATCGTCATGGTGATGCTGCTGCCAGTCGGCGCCGGTGCCGCACCGTTGTATCATGTCCGGCAGCCCACCCAAGCGTGCATCGATCGGGCGGCGCTGAGATCTCACCGGCACGCCGGCTGCTTCGAGGTTTTCCCGCGCCAACGTTGGGAGCGGATATCGAGCGCGGGGCATGGATTGTTGTTAATGCGTGTCGATTCGGCGCGTGCGCGGGAGCCGCTGCTCTATTTCAGACGATCAAGCCTGGTGCTCGCGCGCGACACGGTGCGAAGCGTCCGGACGATTGTCACGACAACGCAATCGGATGCACGTCCGCAAGCGATCGACGCTGCGGCGCTTGAGCCGTTTGCCGAAGTCACCGCTCCGGCCGTGGCGCGGGCAGCGACAATACCCCGGCCAGTCGTGGCAACGACGCGCCGGCTCCAGCCGGAAGACGACCATCTGCCGATCGTTCTGCTGCTCTGGGCGCTGATCGTCAGCGGCGCGGTATTGCTCGTTCGACTGCTGCTGCGACGCGGGCAACCGGCTACCTACACATCCCGTTGCGTTGACCGGCTTCGCGACGCCGGATGGGTGACGCGGACGCGATTCTCAGCGGGCAAGGCCCGCCCGCATGTCGTGGCACACCACAATGGCCTGGTGATGTCGTTGCAATGCCATGCCTCGCCACTGCCAGTGGATGTTGCCGCGGTTGAGGGCGCCTGCCGGGCACGCAAGCGTCAACAAAGCGACGTGGCCGCCATCGTCTCCGACGCCCCGTTCACCGAGGCGGCGCGGCAGCTTGCCCAGCGCACCGGAATCATGCTGTTGCGCGAGGAGGAGTTGGCCTCTTTTGAAGGCTGACGCGCTCAGGGGGGCACCACGGCCCCATCCCAGGCCAGCACCTGGCCGCTCTGCGACGGCGTCGCGCGCTCGATCACCGCAAGCAGGCGGGCGGCCGCATAGTCGGGTGTGAACAGCTTGTCCTTGCCGACGCCAGCCTGAAAGGGTGCGCTCAAGGCAGTTGCCACCGTGCCCGGATGCAGGCCGAGAACGATCGCCTGCGGATGGGTGCGGGCAAGTTCGATGGCAAGATTGCGCAGCATCATGTTTAACGACGCCTTGGCCGCGCGATAGGCGTGCCAGCCGCCAAGCCGGTTGTCGCCGATGCTGCCGACACGTGCCGACAGGGCGGCGAACACGCTCCGTCCAGTGCGGGGTAGCAGCGGCAGCATGTACTTGGCGATCAGCGCCGGCCCGATCATGTTGATGCGTGTGGCGTGCAGCAACGCCTCCGCATCCAACGCGCGGTAGGAGCGTTCCGGGCTGCCCAGCCCACCGCCGTGCAAGGCGCCGGTTGCCACCAGGATAAGACGCAACGGAGCATTGGCCGACCGGACGGCTTCGCACACCCGACCGCGCGCGGCGTCCATGATGCTGGCCTCATGCAGCAGATCGATGGCGCCGTGCGACAAGAGGGCATTGTCGACCCGCGGTTCGGTGCCGTCACGCGAAAGAGCGACGACCGCAGCAAATGTGCCGGACGCCACGAGGTGACGCACGAAAGCCGCTCCAAGGCCGCCTGACGCGCCGACCACCACGGCGACACCGTCCTCGTCACTCACGTTATTTCAGCGGATCATGGCCCCAGTTCATCAACGATTTACGCCAGCGCGTGTCGGAGATGTCTCCTTCCGGCCGCTGCTTGCTGTGGCGATGCACGTAGCCGATCACCTTGCGCATGGCGGCGTAGTCCTCGTCATCCAGGTCCGCCACATGCTTCGCCTTGATGTCCAGGATCGTGCGGCCCATACGATGACCGACCGCCTCGCCTTGCTCCGCATCGGTGACCTTTTCCCCGTCGGACGTCATCCCGACGGATTGGCTCTCCTCGGTGTTGAGCCACTTCCGTAGGGCGGAAGGCGTCATGTTGACCACGCGCTCGAATTCCTGCCTGGTCGCGGCGCTATCGTCCTGTGCCATCAGCCAGCTTTTTCCACAGAGTGCCGCAGTTCGGCCTTGTTCATGCGCGACCGTCCAGCGATGCCACGTCGCTTCGCTTCATCAAGCAGCGCTTTGCGCGTTGGCGCTGATCCAGCGGTTCGCGCCCGCGCGGTCTTGCCGGCGATATCAGGCGGCTGAGCCGAGAACTGCTTGCCCTTCGCGCTATCGGCCCGCTTCTTGGCCGTGGTGCGCTTGTATTCCTCCGGGCTGAGATGCTCACGGGCGGCTTTGGGAAGATAACGTTCGCCAGTCTTGCCGCTTGCCTCCCCGGACCCGGTGCCCCAGTCCTCGCGGGTCCAGGTGGAGAGATGGTTGTCGGCGGTCTTGCGGCCTTTGTAGCCGCCGCCCTGGCTTTTGTATTCCTGCACGGCGAGTTGCGCCTTGCGAGCGGACCATTGGCCCGGTTTGCCGCCCTTGCCTTGCTTGGTGACATCGTTCTTGACCGACTTCCATAGATCAGGGTCGGTCTTTTCGGCGGTCTCGGCCATCTGCTGTGCTCCTCAAGCGCGCCAACGCCGTTATGAGGGGCTGGTTCAGCCGCTTTGTTCAGGTCCCCATGATCCTGTCGGCAAACGGAAAACGGATGGCCAACTCCGCCTCGCGACGCAGCGCCTGGGTCAGGCTGCCCGGGATCAGGCGGCTGCGAAAACTCTCCCCATCGATGAACACGCACGTTGTCTCCGACATCCAGCATAACCGTCCGTCCGAGACCCGCTCGCCGATAATCTCGAAGCCTAGTGAGGAACGGCCGATATGGCGGAGCGCCACCCGTGTCTCGAGCTTGTCGCCAGGACGCATCGGGGACAGGAAGGTGCAGGACAAGGAAGCGAACACCATCTGTGGGGTGGTGGAGCGCACTGGCATCGCGAGGCGGGAGACAAACCAGGCTTCCACCGCCTCGACAACATAATGGGCGATACGAGGCGTATAGACGATGCCCGTGCTGTCGGTGTCTGTAACAACAATGGTGATATGCTGCGTGAACAGCGCGTCCATCTCAAGCGGCGCGCCGCTCTCATCCTGCATCAAGTCCTCCCGACATCTCGTTGCGAGAGGATGATGCATGATCTCCAATGTCAAGCGTTGGCTTAATTTATGCCGTTCCGGACACGGGAGCGCTCAGGAGAAGTGCGATGCCAGCTCCTGATCGGGCGTGTTCGTCAGATCCTTGCTCAACGAGGCGCCGAGCTTGGCAGCGGCAGCCTTGTCCAGATGCGCACGGATATCGTGCAGGACATGCGCCGGAGCCGCGAGCACGATCTCGTCAGTCTCGCTGGTCCGGACGGCTTGATTCAGCCGGGCGGCGACCTGCCTGGCAAAATGTGCCTTTGCCTGATCGTGCGGATCGGATTTCGGTGCCTTGAGCTGGCTTGTTCCAGCACTGGGGTCCTCGTCCGTGTTGCCGTGACCGGTATTGTCGAAATGCTCTATCGTACGCGTGCGGCCGTCCTGCATTGTCACGATCCGCGCCTTGCCGCCGTCCGCCACCACATACCATGTCGTGCTGCTCATATCCTGCCTCCTGCCGCCATCGTAAACGCGTGATGCCGTATGTCGTTCTGCGGCATTTTGACGGGATATACATCATGCCATCGGCTCAGTGACCAGCCGCTGCGGCTGATCGAGGTCAAGAGCCGGCACGCCGAAGCCCGCGACGTGATCGTCACGAAGAACGAAATCCTCGCTTCGCTGAACGCGCCGGAGGCCTTCCACTTGGCGCTGGTTGCCGTATCCAACGGCTTCGCCCATCAGCCTGTTTACGTGCAGCGCTGCTTCAAGCGCGAACTGGGGTTTGCCGAGACGGCGGTGGTGTTCAACCTTAGCGATCTGCTGTTGCTGAGAGCCAAGGCCGCCTGGACGGCTCGCCTCGACAACGAGCAAGATCGCCTTATATAATGAGCACGCAATTCTATACATGAGAGTCGCATGGCCTTGAGTCTGAAGGACAAGGAAACCGACAGCCTCGCCCGCCAGGTCGCAAGCCTGACCGGCGAGACGCTCACCGAAGCCATTCGCA
>CAXTRK010000006.1:0-135653 GCA_964246745.1 uncultured Acetobacteraceae bacterium | reverse complement strand
CCGCGACGCAGCAGCGCCTCGGCGGGCAGGGGCATGAGTGCGTCGCGGCGGGACCGGGCGGACATCAGACCAGGATTACTGGCCGCCGCCAGGGGGCGTGCCAGCGGACGAACCGGCGGGCTGCTGCGCCAGCAGGGCGACGTGGGTGAAGCCGCCGGAGGTGATCCGCCCCATCACCTGAACCACCCGGCCATAATCGATATGCTCGTCGCCACGTACGAAGATACGGTGCGCCGGATCATTCTGCGAAAGCGCCTGCAAACGGCTGACGAGCGTCTCCATGGTGACCGGCTCGTCGCCCAGGTAGAGCGATCCGTCGGCGCGTATGGAGACGGTGATCGGCTTCACGTCGGCGTTGAGCTGCTGCGCGCTGGTCTTGGGAAGGTCGACATTCACCCCGCTGGTCATCAAGGGCGCTGTCACCATGAAAATGATCAGCAGCACCAGCATCACGTCGACCAGCGGCGTGACATTGATCTCCGACATCGGCCGGTAGCGGTTGCGGTGGTTCCATCGCCCGCGCCCGCCCCCAGATCCGCCCATGGAAAACGCCATGCTCAGACCCTCTCTTCGGACTGACGCGACAGGATCGCGCCGAATTCGGTGCCGAACGCCTCCAGCCGGGCGGCGAAGCGGGACAAATCGAGGCTGATCTTGTTGTAGGCGAGCACCGCCGGTATGGCGGCGACCAGTCCGATGGCGGTGGCGAACAAGGCTTCGGCGATGCCGGGCGCCACCACGCTGAGATTGGTGTTGTGCATGGCGGCGATAGCGGAGAACGAATGCATGATGCCCCAGACGGTGCCGAACAGGCCGATGAAGGGCGCCACCGATCCCACCGAGGCGAGAAAGATCATCCAGCGCTCGAGCCGCTCCATCTCGCGCGTGGCGGTGATCGCCATGGCGCGGTCGACCCGCTCCTGGACGCTGCCGCGGCTGAGATCGACACCCTTGACGCGCGCGGAACGGCGCCACTCGCCCATTGCCGCGCCAAACACCGCGGCGATCGGGTGGGCGGGCTTGGCCCCCTCGGTCTCATAGAGATCATCCAGACTGCCGCCTGACCAGAAGCGGTCCTCGAAGCCGCTCGCCGCACGGTTGGCGCGACGCACCGACATCGTCTTCTCGAAGATGATCGCCCAGACCCAGACGCTCGCCAGGACCAGCCCGATCATGACCAGCTTCACGACCGGCGAGGCCTCAATGAACAGGCCCCATAGCGAGAGATTCCCGGCCGAGGCCGCCCCGAGATTTGCCGCATCAACCGCGCGATCCAAATGCGCCTCCCATCCTAGCCTAGCCTAGCCTGCCGGACCGATTCTGTGTCCGCCTCGATTGCCATCCTGGCCTGGGGGCGACTGCATAGAGGTTTTGCGCGGCGAGCAGAAGCAAACTCCACCATGTTCAAGAAACGAATTGTTCCGCCTCGCCGCTGACCAGCCCTCCCAGCACGTCGCGCCAGAGCGGCGGGATGCGCGCCGGCTTGTTGTCGGCGACCCGTATGCAGGCGAGCGTCACTTCCAGGTTGGCGGCGACCCAGCCATCGCAGGTCAGCGATTGCCGCAGCCGGCAGCGCGCGCCGCCAAGCTCGCGCAGCCAGGTGGTCACCGTCACCAGATCGTCGAGCCGCACCGGGCGCAGATAGGAGATCCTCACGTCGGAGATGAAAAAGCCGATGCCATGATCACGCAGCAGGTCCGAGACCGGCGCGCCCAGCGAGCGCATCGCCTCGGTCCGGCCGCGCTCGGCGAATGCCAGATACTTGGCGTGATACATCACGCCGCCGGCGTCGGTGTCCTCGTAATAGACGCGAAACGCGATGTCGTGCCGGGGCACGGCTCAGCCCTCTTCCAGCAGATCAAGCTGACCGGGCTGGCCCGCTTGCTCAGAAGGGGGCGGCGGCGCGAGCCCCAGATGCCGCCAGCCGCGCTCGCCCAGCATACGGCCCCGGCTCGTGCGCAGCACCAGACCCTCCTGGATCAAAAAGGGCTCGACCACGTCCTCCAGCGTATCGCGCGCTTCGGCAAGGGCCGCCGCCAGCGTCTCGACACCGACCGGGCCGCCATGATGGTGCTCGGCGATGCGACGCAGGTAACGACGGTCCATCGCATCGAGGCCGAGCGCGTCGACTTCCAGACGCGACAATGCCGCATCCGCCAGCTTCCGGTCCACAGCGCCCGCCGAACTGCGTCCGACGGTGGCGAAATCGCGAACCCGGCGCAGCAGCCTGCCGGCGACCCTGGGCGTGCCCCGCGCGCGTCGCGCGATCTCCTCGGCGCCGTCGCGGGTAAGTTCAAAGCGTAGTTTTTCGGCTCCGCGCGAGACGATCAGTTGCAGCTCCTCGGGCGTGTAGAACACCAGACGCAGCGGGATGCCGAAGCGGTCGCGCAGCGGAGTGGCGAGCAAGCCCGCCCGCGTGGTCGCCGCGACCAGGGTGAAGGGCGAGAGATCGATCCGCACCGAACGCGCCCCCGGCCCCTCGCCGATGATCAGGTCGAGCTGGAAGTCCTCCATCGCCGGATACAGTATCTCCTCGATGGCCGGCTGCAGACGATGGATCTCGTCGATGAACAGCACGTCGCGCGGCTGCAGATTGGTCAGGATCGCGGCCAGGTCGCCGGCGCGCTGGATCACCGGGCCGGACGTGGCGCGAAAGCCCACGCCCAGTTCACGCGCGACGATCTGCGCCAGCGTGGTCTTGCCGAGCCCGGGCGGGCCATGCAGCAGCACATGATCGAGCGCCTCGCCACGTCCGCGCGCCGCCTGGATGAAGACCGACAGGTTCTCCCGGCTGGCCCTCTGGCCGATGAACTCGCCGAGATGCTGCGGCCGCAGACTGGCCTCGGCGGCATCCTCCTCGGAGCGCCTTGCGTCGATCGCGCGCTCCGCGCGTCCTGGAGCAATGGTACGTGCCGGATCGCTCATCTCGCCAGTTCACGCAGGCTGTCGCGGATCACCGCGTTGAGTTCGGCGGCGCCACCGAGCCGCTCGATGATCCGACCGACGACCGGGCTTGCTTCCGGAGCGCGGAAGCCAAGGCCGGAAAGTGCTGCGAGCGCATCCGCCTCGATGCCGCATGCGGCCGGTACGATCGAGAGCGGACCCGCCGCGACGCTGCCCGCCTTGCCGCGCAACTCGCCGAGCAGTCGGTCGGCGATCCTGGCACCCACCCCGGGCAACCGGGTCAGGCTGGCGCGGTCGCCGGTGGCGATCACCGAGGCGAGATCGCCCGTCGACAGCCCCGACAGCACCGACAATGCGAGCTTCGCCCCCACCCCTTGCACCGTGGTCAGCAGGCGGAACCAGTCGCGTTCGGCGGCATCGGCAAAACCGTAGAGCAGGATCGCGTCCTCGCGCACCACTGTCTCGACCAGCACACGCGCGGTCTCCGGCGGCGGCGCCAGGGCGGCGATCGTGCGCGTGCTGGCCTGCACCAGGTAGCCGACCCCGTGCACGTCGAGCACGCAGCGATCCGCCTCGACATGCGCGAGCTGTCCGGAAAGCTGCGCGATCATGCCGTCCGCACCGCCGCCGCCACACGCAACCCAGAGGCGCGATGATGGGCGTGGCAGATCGCCACCGCCAGCGCGTCCGCGGCATCCGAGCGCCGTATCGCCGCTCCCGGCAGCAGCCTGCGCACCATCATCGCCACCTGCTCCTTGCTGGCGGCCCCGGTGCCGACCACGGCACGCTTGACCGACATGGCGCCATACTCGGCGACAACGATTCCAGCGAGGGCCGGAGCCAGCAGCGCCACCCCGCGCGCATAGCCGAGCTTGAGCGTGGCGGCGCCGTTGCGATTGACATAGGTCTCCTCCACCGCCGCCTCGTCGGGCGCGAAGCGGGCGAAAAGCGCATGCAGCGCGTCGTGCAGCATGCGCAGCCGGTCGGGCACGCTGTCGTCGCCGTCCGTCGCGATCACGCCGTCCGCCACATGACGCAGATGGTTGCCGCTCGCCTCCAGCAACCCCCAGCCGGTGAAGCGAAGGCCCGGATCAATCCCGATGATGCGCGCTCCCTGCCCGGTCAGGCGGAAAGCCTCTCGGCAAGGGCGAGGGGCAGGTCGTAGTTGGCGAACACCGACTGCACGTCGTCGTAGTCCTCCAGCGCGTCGATCAGCTTGAGCATCGCGCGCGCAGGCTCCTCACCCAAGATCACCGTGGTTGCGGGACGCCATTCGATTGCGGCCGCGTCGGGCGCGCCGAAGCGGGCCTCCAGGGCGTCCCGCACGGAGAAGAAGGCCTCGATCGCGCAGGTGACCTCGTGGCGGCCGGCATCGGACAGGACATCGTCGGCTCCAGACTCGATCGCGGCTTCCAGCATGTCTCCCTCCGACGCCCTGGACGCCGCATAGCAGATCATGCCGAGGCGGGTGAACAGGAACGATACCGAATTGGTCTCGCCCAGGCTGCCGCCATGCTTGGAAAAGGCGGCGCGCACGTCCGACGCGGTGCGGTTGCGGTTGTCGGTCAGCGCCTCGACGATGACCGCGACGCCCGACGGCCCATAGCCCTCGTAACGCACCTCGGCGTAATCGTCGCCCGGCCCGCCTCCGGCCGCCTTCCTGATGGCGCGGTCGATGGTGTCCTTGGGCATGTTGATCTCGCGCGCGGCCGAGATGGCGGCGCGCAATCGCGGGTTTGCCTGCGCTTCAGGCAGGCCCGAGCGGGCCGCCACGGTGATCTCCCGTATGACCTTGGCGAACTGACGCGCACGACGGGCATCCTGCGCGCCCTTGCGATGCATGATGTTCTTGAACTGGGAATGTCCGGCCATGAGGCTCTCGAGGATTGTGCGGGCTCAGCTCACCCTGCCGTGGCAGTGCTTGTATTTGCGTCCGGAGCCGCAGGGACAAGCGGCATTGCGCGGCGTCTCGGGGTAGGCGGCGGGATGCGTCTCGGACGGCTCCAGCACGTCGGCCAGCATGACCCCTCCCCCGCCTCCCCGCGCCAGGGCGGGCGCGAAACCGCCGGGCGCCGGCTCGAAGCCGTTCGCCATGAACAGGCTCGGCTCGAACGCA
The DNA here is from genome assembly GCA_964246745.1 of uncultured Acetobacteraceae bacterium. GTDB lineage: Bacteria > Pseudomonadota > Alphaproteobacteria > Acetobacterales > Acetobacteraceae > Lichenicoccus. The sequence goes on along the minus strand of CAXTRK010000006.1, from coordinate 130,633 downwards.
GGCTCCGGCTCCGGGGCGGGGCCGAGTTCGACGCGCGCCAGCATGGCGGTGACACGCTCGCGCATCTCGTCGAGCATGACGTGGAACAGCTTGAAAGCCTCGCTCTTGTATTCGTTGAGCGGGTCCTTCTGCGCGTAGGCGCGCAGCCCGATGCCCTGACGGAGCTGGTCGAGCAGCAGGAGATGCTCCTTCCACACCGCATCGAGCGTGGTCAGCAGGAGCTGCTTCTCGATGTAGGGCATGACGCCGTCGCCGAAGGCCGCCGCCTTTGCCGCCATCGCCGCGTCAGCGGCGTCCTGGACCCGCTCGGCCACGCTGGCCGCATCCACGGCGTCCTCGCGCGCCCATTCCTCGACGGGAAGATCAAGCGCCAGCAGGCGGTTCAGGTCCTGGGCCAGTTCGGCGCTCTGCCACTGCTCGGCGAAGGAACGTTCCGGAATACGGGAGGCGACCAGACCGTCGATCAACTCGTGGCGCATCCGGGTGATCGTCTCGGTGACGTCGTCCGCGGCCATGAACTCGCGTCGCTGCGCATACACTTCCTTGCGCTGGTCGTTCATGACGTCGTCGTATTTCAGCAGGTTCTTGCGCGTGTCGAAGTTGCGCGCCTCGACCTTCTTCTGCGCCTTTTCCAATGCGCGATTGATCCAGGGATGCACGATCGCCTCGCCCGGCTTCAGCCCGAGCCGCTGCAGCATGCCGGTCATCCGCTCGGAGCCGAAAATCCGCATCAGGTCGTCTTCGAGCGACAGGAAGAAGCGTGAGGCGCCCGGGTCGCCCTGGCGGCCGGAGCGTCCGCGGAGCTGGTTGTCGATGCGCCGGCTTTCGTGCCGCTCGGTGCCGATCACGAACAGGCCGCCGGCGCCCTTGACCACCTCGTGCCATTCCCCGACCTGGGCGCGGAGCGCCGCTTCGCGGGCGGCGCGCTCGGCCTCGTCCTCGATCGCGGCGAGTTCCTGACGCACGCGCATGTCGGGATTGCCGCCCAGCTTGATGTCGGTGCCGCGCCCGGCCATGTTCGTGGCGATGGTGATCGCGCCGGGCGCTCCGGCCTGGGCAATGATGGTGGCCTCCATCTCGTGGAAGCGCGCGTTCAGCACGCTGTGCTTGACTTCCCGCGCCTTGAGCAGATCGGAGAGCATCTCGCTCTTCTCGATGCTGGTGGTGCCGACCAGGATCGGCTGGCCGCTCTTGTTGGTCTCCTCGATCAGGTCGGTGACGGCGGTGAATTTCTCACGCGCGTTGAGATAGACTTCGTCGTCGCTGTCCTTCCTGATCACCGGCACATTGGTCGGGATTTCGACGCAGTCGAGCTTGTAGATCTCGGCGAACTCGTCCGCCTCGGTCATTGCCGTTCCGGTCATGCCGGCGAGCTTGGGATAGAGACGGAAATAGTTCTGGAAGGTGATCGAGGCCAGCGTCTGGTTTTCCTGCTGGATCTCGACATGCTCCTTGGCCTCGAGCGCCTGGTGCAGGCCATCCGAGTAGCGTCGCCCTTCCATCATGCGGCCGGTGAACTCGTCGATGATGATCACCTTGTCCTCGCGGACGATGTAGTCGACGTCGCGCGCGAACAGCGTATGCGCGCGCAGCGACTGCTGGACATGATGGACGACGGCGATGTTGTGCACGTCGTAGAGCGCGCCTTCGGTGACGATCGCGGCCCCGACCAGCATCTCCTCGACCTGCTCCGAGCCGGCGTCGGTCAGGATGACGCTGCGGAACTTCTCGTCCTTGTCGTAGGTGGCGGGGTCGGTCACGAGCTGTTTGACCACCACGTCGACCTGCCTGTACAGATCGGAACTATCCTCGGCGGGACCGGAAATGATCAACGGCGTGCGCGCCTCGTCGATCAGGATCGAGTCCACCTCGTCGACAATGGCGTAGTTGAACGGCCGCTGGACCATGTCCTCCAGGCGATACTTCATGTTGTCGCGCAGATAGTCGAACCCGAACTCGTTATTGGTGCCGTAGGTGATGTCGGCGTGATAGGCGTCGTGGCGCTCGCCGTCCGAGAGGTTCGGCACGATGACGCCGGTGGACAGGCCGAGAAAGCCATAGAGCCGGCCCATCTCCTCGGCGTCGCGACGCGCCAGGTAGTCATTGACGGTGACCAGATGGACGCCGCGGCCGGACAGCGCATTGAGATAGATCGGCAGCGTCGCCACCAGGGTCTTGCCCTCGCCGGTGCGCATCTCGGCGATGCGCCCGGAATGCAGCACCATGCCACCGATGATCTGCACGTCGAAGTGGCGCATGCCGAGAACCCGGCGCGACGCCTCGCGCACGACGGCGAACGCCTCCGGCAGCAGCGAGTCCAGCGTGGCGCCCTCGGCGATGCGGCCGCGGAACTCGACGGTCTTGGCGGCGAGCGCCGCGTCGTCCAAGGCGCGCGTGGGCGGCTCGAGCGCGTTGATCTCCGGCAAGCGGCGCTGATGCGATTTCAGCGAGCGGTCGTTGGCGGAACCGAACAGGGTGCGGGCGAGAGTTGCGAACATCGAGGCTTTCCGGCGGCAGCGCGCGCCCTTCGTGTGACCGCCGCGACCGGCAAGGGCAGAGGCTCCCGGTCGGGCTTGCATGGCATGTCGTGGCCTTCAGATAAGACCCGCCCCCGCCCCGGTCAACCAAAGCGCCATGCCCGCCGCCGCCGCCCGAATGAACCGCCTCGCCTTGTCCTCGCCCACCGCTTCGGCCATGATCGCGCCCACCACGAACATCAAGGTTCCTGATTCATGCGGCTTTCCAGCCCGGCAGCTTCCATCATCGCCGCCTGCTTGCTTTATTCTTTGCCCGACCTCGCGACCAGGGCCGCGGCGCAAACGCCGGCCAACGCGCCTGCCGCGCACACGCCCAAACAGACGCAAGCGGGCGGCAGCGCGGCGGCGAAGAACCCGAACCCGCTGATCGCGACAGTCAACGGCGCGCCGGTGCATCTGGACGACGTCCGCGCGGCCGCGCAGACGCTGCCCGAACAGGCGCGCGGCTTGCCGTCCAACGTGCTGTTCCCGATGCTCGTCAATCAGGTCATCGACCAGAAGGCGCTGCTCGTCGCCGCGCGCAAGGAAGGATTGCAGAAGCAGCCGGCCGTGCAGAAGGTCATGCAGGACGCCGCCGACACCGCGCTGCAGAACGTCTTCCTGAGCCGCGAGATCGGCCCCAAGGTCAGCGAAGACGCGGTGCAGGCGCTCTATGCGAAGACCGTCGCCAGCAAGCCAGGCGAGGAAGAGGTGCATGCGCGCCACATCCTGGTGCCGACCAAGGCGGGGGCGCAAGCCATCATCAAGAAGCTCGACCATGGCTCCGACTTCGCGCAACTCGCCAAGAGCGCGTCCACCGACAAGGCGTCGGCCGGGCAGAATGGCGGCGATCTCGGCTGGTTCAAGCGCGGCGAGATGCTGCCGTCGTTCTCGGATGTCGCCTTCGCCTTGAAGCCGGGCCAGATCACGCAGACGCCGGTGCAGACACGCTATGGCTGGCACGTGATCCAGGTGCTGGGCAAGCGGGTCGAACCGCCGCCGCCGTTCGCCACGGTGAAGGATCAGCTCCGCCAGCAGCTCATCCAGCAGAACGTGCGCGTCGCCGTCCAGCAGGCGCTCGCCGGAGTGACGGTGGTCCGCTACAAGCCCGACGGCAGCAAGGTGACGGAGACGACCACCACGCCCACTGGGCAGACTCCTGGAGCTGGCGCCCATCCGGGCGGCGCGCCCGCCTCGCACTGACGCCATGCCCGCGGTCTCGCCGCTCGCGCGTCCGTTCCCGGCGATGCCGCCGCTGGCCGGCGTGCGACTGGCTTCGGCGGCGGCGGGCATCCGCTACCAGGGCCGCACCGACCTGGTGCTGGCGGCGTTCCCGCCCGGCACCGGCGTCGCCGGCGTGTTCACCAGCAACAAGTGCCCGGGAGCGCCGGTCGATTGGTGCCGCGCGGCTCTTGCCGGCGGCAGCGCCCGCGGCCTGGTGGTCAATGCCGGCAACGCCAACGTCTTCACCGGTCAGGCTGGCGTCCGCGCCACCAGCGAAACCGCGGCCGCCGCCTCCGGCCTGATCGGCTGCCTTGCGTCGGAAATCTTTCTCGCCTCGACGGGGGTGATCGGCGAGGCGCTGCCGCACGACAGGATCGTGGCCGCCCTCCCCGCCTTGCATGACTCGCTTTCAGAGAATGGCTGGGCTGAGGCGGCGCGCGGCATCATGACCACCGACACCTTCCCCAAGGGCGCCGTGCGCACCGCCCGCATCGGGAGCGCCGAGGTGCGTATCCAGGGCATCGCCAAGGGCAGCGGCATGATCGCGCCGGACATGGCGACAATGCTGTGCTTCGTCGCCACCGACGCCTCGGTCGCGCCCGCGCTGCTGCAGGCGCTGCTGCGGCAGGGCGTCGCCCGCAGCTTCAATCGCACCACCGTCGATTCCGACACCTCGACCAGCGACACCGTGCTGCTGTTCGCGACCGGAAGCGCCGGCAACGCGGCGGACGCCTCGCTGGACGAGTTCGCATCGGCCCTCGACGCGGTGCTGCTCGACCTCGCCTTGCTCGTGGTGCGCGACGGCGAGGGGGCCGGCAAGCTGATCCGCATCGATGTGCGCGGCGCCGTCTCCGACGCCTCGGCGCAGCGTGTGGCGATGTCGGTGGCGAACTCGCCGCTGGTCAAGACCGCGGTCGCCGGAGAGGACGCGAACTGGGGCCGCATCGTCATGGCGGTCGGCAAGAGCGGCGAGCCGGCCGATCGCGACCTGCTCTCGGTCGGCATCGGCGGCACCTGGATGGCGCGCGAGGGCGCGTTGGTCGCGGGTTACGACGAGGCGCCGGTGGCGGCCCATATGCGCGGCTTCGAGGTTGAGATCGCCATCGACCTGGGTCTTGGCGACGGCGTCGGCACGTCGTGGACCTGCGATCTCACGCACGGCTACATCGACATCAACGGCAGCTACCGAAGCTGAGTGCCCGAGCCCGGCACGAGGGAGACGATGGCCAACGTCTTTAATCAGGTGCGGCAGCCGGGACATGCGGAGCGGGTCTGGGGGTATGCCGGCTTCTGGTGGCGGGTGCTGGCTTGGCTCATCGACAGCCTGATCCTCGGTGCGGCCGGGATCGTGATCCAGCTCGCCTTCGGCCATTCCGGCGTGGCGCCGAGCGGCGACGGCAGGATCTGGCACGCGGGCTCCATGATCCCGATCAGTCTGGCGCCCGTCGTGACCATGCACGTGTCCCGGAGCGTGACTGGAGGATGGCTGATCACCATGGTCGGCTTCGTGCTCCAGGGAGCCTATTTCACGCTGCTGGAGTCCTCGCGCTGGCAGGCCACTCTTGGCAAGCGTGCCTGCGGGTTGCGGGTCGCGCGCCTTGATGGCGGGCGGATCAGCCTGGCGCGCGCGATTGGCCGCTATTTTGCCAAGTTCCTGTCGGCGCTGATCCTGTGCATCGGCTTTCTGATGATCGCCTGGACCCGGCGCAAGCAGGGGCTGCATGACATCCTTGCCGAGACGCTGGTGATCCGGCTGCGGCCGCCGAGCGATCTGGCGCGCTTCAATCCTCCGGCCTGATCGGCACGCGCGGGCCAGCGTGACCCAAGGTCGCGCTTGACCGCAAATCCCGCGTGAGCCTATCTTATGTCTCAGACGAGACCTGGCGGAGAACAACCATGTTGGCGATCGCCGACCCCGTGCTTGACATGCTGGGAATCAGGCATCCCGGTCCGCTGCCGCTGATGTCGGCGGTCGAGGATGGTCTGCCGCTGCGCTCGCTCGACCGTGTCGCCCAGGCCATCGCCCCGTCCGACACCAAGTTCGCGTTTCGCATCGTGCCGCGCGCAACCCTGGCGCGACGGCGCAAGGCGCTTGGCGCCGCATCCGGTCACGACGCCGGCCGCCTCTCCGCCGACGAGGGAACGCGTCTGGCCCGGCTTGCCAGTGTATGGGCGATGGCGCTGGAGGTCTGGGGCGGCGAAGAGGCGGCGCGCCGGTTCATGTTCGAAGCCCATCCGCTGCTGCACGGGCGCAGGCCGGTTGACGTCGTGCTCGAAAACGAACTCGGACGGCCGGTCGTCGAAGCCATCCTCGGCCGCCTGCAAGCCGGCTCGGCGGTTTGAAGGCACAGACGCTCGACCGCATTCTCACCGCCTACCGCATCGGCGACCCGGCGGGCGCCACCGCGATCTTCGACGCGGCCGGCTCCAAGCTCTGGCCGGGACGCTGGAACACCCGAACCAGCCCGATGATCTACACCAGCGAGCATTACAGCACGGCGATGCTGGAGAAGCTCGTGCACGGCAACGGACGGATGCCGCCCAACCAACACTGGATCCAGATCACGATTCCGCCGGGCGTGTCCTATGAGATGCTGTCGACCGCGCACCTCGTCGGCTGGGACGCGGAGGACTGCCTTGTCTCGCAAGCCTACGGCGATGCCTGGCGGCGCTCGATGCGCTCGCTGCTTCTGATCGTGCCGAGCCTGGTCGCGCGCATGGAGCACAATGTGCTGATCAATCCCGCCCACGCCGACCTGCACCGCATCACCACCAGTCTGCATCAGCCGATCTGGTGGGACCAGCGCCTGTTTCCTGCACAGGTGGCGTGAGTTTGCGTCGGTTGATCTTGCGGTGTCGTCGCCAAGGCATCGTGGCCAACCCGTTGGCGACAGGGGCACCGGTCGAGCTTTCTTGCGAGGGCTTGAATTGCTTGTAGTTCCGCTCGATCGGGCAAAGTCTTTCGTGCGTTGCCGACAAGCTCGGCAATCGGCGTGTCGGCGGGCAGCGTCGCCAGGCACACCGCGCGGCTTGCTGGGCAAGAGCGGTTCGATCACACACCATTCGAAATCGGTTGGGTCAGATCGGCTCCTGTTCAATCCGTATCAGAGCCGGCGTGATCTAAAAGTCGCTAGCTGCTTTCGACCCACTGCGGACGTACAGAGCCGTCGTCAAGCTACCCGGAAACGGACGTTGACGGTCCGTGCCTCATGCTTCCGCATTCTGAAGCTTAGCCGCCGCGTTGAACTTACCCATTCGGCGTCGGTAGCGTGGACGCTGTTATCGTCGCGGCGATTATTACAGAGCTTTTGAGAGGGCAAAATGCGCGGAGATCCGCCGCCACGCGGCGCGGCACGCAGACACTGGAAATTCAGCTGGACCGATCTGGCCGCGCTTCCTGAGATCGGAGCGAGTGACTACCAGCCGAAAGGGGGCGCCTTTCGCGTGTTCGAGGAAGGAACATTCACCGGTGAAAAGCTGGAGGCGTTCCTCGCGGTAAAGGCGGAGAGGCATCTCCCGCCGTTCGGACGCTGCGTGTACTGCGGCCGCGACCGCGACGATGCCGGCGATCCGCTCAAGCTGACCAGTGAGCACATCATTCCGGAATTCCTCGGCGCTGGCCTGGAGTTGCCGGAAGCTTCCTGTGCCGAGTGTCAGAAGGCTACGTCCAAGGTTGAAGGCTCAATAGCTCGCGAGATGTTCGATCCGGTTCGCAAGGCCTTTGCCCTAGAAGGCAAGCACGGGGTGCTGCTAAAGACGAATTTCCCGCTCGATATCGGTCGAGAGACGACCAACCACGAGTTTATTCCCCTGATCCATTATCCAACTATTCTCGTCTTGCCAGCCCTCTACCCGGCATCAACCTACAGCAGACGCCCGAGAAACTCCGACGATCCGCTCAACTTTCGAATGTACAATATCAATGCTAATGCCGCTGCCCTAAAGCGGTATGCAATCGACACCTTCTCGACACAGGCGGTCGACATGGTGAGGTTCGCCCAGCTTGTCGCGAAAATTGCCCACGCTTACGCCATGCATTACTTCGGAGTTGGATCGTTCACGCCCAACGTGGCTGACTTTATCCGCACGGACTATCCCGTAGCAGCTCCGGCCACCGGTTATTTGGAAAACGTCGGTTGCCTTTGGCAAAGATCGGATCACCCTTCGGCGAACCTCCACGAGGTCGAGGTTGGAAAGATCGCCTGGATGGGTGAGACCAGGACGGCGGTCCGAGTGCGCTTGTTCGCAAGCTGTGGAATGCCCTCGTACTACGTGACGGTTGGCCTGCCTTGATGAAAGGTGACAGCGACCAGATCGCTCGCTGTCAGGCGACATGAGGAACGTGGACGTGCTGAGGCAGGTGCTCCGCGACTTCCCCCGGGACGGTTTATCCCGAACACCGTGGTGAACATGCGCGTCCGCTCCCCTCATTCGCGCGCGGAAGCGGATAGTCTAAAGTTGGCCTCTTTCGGACGGTCCGATATATAAAGGAAACCTTTGTAGGTCTCCTTCATATATGGCATGGTCGTTGGATGAGGTCAGAACTACCCGAGTCTGAAAGCGCTGGCGCCTCCGCCCTGGCCGCGGAGCTCCGCATCGTGACCGGCGCGCTCAGCCGGCGCCTGCGTGAGCAGGGCGACGTCGGCGACCTGACTTCGGCCCAAAAGTCCGTGCTCCTGCGGCTGGAGCGCGACGGGCCCACCACCGGGAGCGCGCTGGCGCGGGCGGATTCCATGCGGCCGCAATCGATGGGTGCGATCATCGCCGCCCTTGAGGCAGCCGGATACGTGGTGGGCGCACCCGACCCTGCGGACGGGCGCCAGACCATCGTCTCGCTCACCGATCATTTTCGCGATTGGGTGAGTGCTGCTCGATCGGCTCGGCAGGACTGGCTGCTTCGCACCTTGCAGGCGCGGCTGACCGCGCAGGAACAGCGCCAGCTCGCCGGCGCCGTGGAACTCCTCAAGCGCCTCCTCGACTCCTAGCAATCACAAGGCTCAGCCATGACCGTCACGACCCTTGACCCGAAGACCGCGCTCATCGTCATCGACCTGCAGAAGGGCATCGTCGGCTTGCCCACCGTCCATCCCATCGGCGGCGTCCTCGCCTCCGCCACCGTTCTGACCGAAGCGTTCCGGCGTCGCGGTTTGCCGGTCGTGCTGGTCAACGCCACCGGCGTTGCACCGGGCCGGACGGAACAAAGCCACAGCCTCGAAGGCCTGCCGGCGGATTGGGCCGATCTGGTGCCCGAACTGAACGCGCAGGCTGACGACCTGCTGGTGACCAAGAAGACGTGGGGCGCCTTCACCAACACCGACCTCGAGGCCCGGCTGAAGGCGCTTGGCGTCACCCAGATGGTGCTCGCCGGCATCGCCACCAGCATGGGCGTGGAGTCGACCGCCCGCCATGCCTATGAACTGGGGTTCAACGTCACCCTCGCACGCGACGCGATGACCGACCTGAGCCTTGAGGCGCACGACAACAGCCTCACCCGGATATTTCCGCGGTTGGGCGAAACCGGGTCTGCCCGGGAGATCGCGGGCCTGCTCGATCGCGCATGACTTCGTCCGCTGCTGTCGGTCAAGCCGACCGGCTTGCTCCTGGCGTCTGGAAAGTGGTTTGCGTCGCCGCCATTGGCTCCTTCATGGCGCAACTCGACGCCACCGTCGTCAATGTGTCGCTCGCCAGCCTTGCCGCCGATCTGCGCGTCAGTCTTTCGGCGATCCAGTGGGTGACGAGCGGATATCTGCTGGCGCTTGCGCTGACGCTCCCGCTGAACGGCTGGCTCGTCGATCGCATCGGCGCCAAGGCCCTGTATCTCTGGTGCTTCTCCGCCTTCACCCTCGCCTCGGCGCTGTGCGGCGTGGCATGGTCCGCGGAGTCGTTGATTGGCTTCCGTATCCTCCAGGGCATGAGCGGCGGACTGCTCGCACCGATGGCGCAGATGATGATCGCCCGCGCCGCCGGCAAACAGATGGCGCAGGTGGTCGCCGTCGCCGCCCTGCCGGTCCTGCTGGCGCCGCTCCTCGGTCCGGTTATCGCCGGCGCCATCCTCCAGTTCGCATCCTGGCGATGGCTTTTCCTTATCAACCTGCCAGTCGGCGTCCTCGCGCTTGCGCTGGCGGCGGCCTTCCTGCCCAACGATCGGGAGGAGACGCGGCCGCGCGGCCTCGACCTGGTCGGGTTGGCTCTGCTGTCGCCAGGGCTGGTGCTGTTCCTCTATGGTTCGGACCACTGGGGTGAGCGGATCGGTCTCGCAGCCCTGGCTGTCTCCATTGTCATGTTCGCGCTGTTCTATCGTAGCGCACGGGCCAAGGGCTGCGCCGCGTTGATCGACCTCCGGCTGCTCAAGGGCCGCGTGTTCTCCGCGTCGATCGCGGCCATGTTCATGCTCAACGGCATTACCTTCGCCGGCCAGATGCTGATTCCGATCTATCTGGTCCGCTCCTGCGGCCTGTCGCCAAGCCGCACCGGCTGGCTGCTGGCGCCGCTAGGGCTCGGCATGATGTGCACCTACCCCTTCATGGGCCGTCTCACCAAGCGGTTCGGCATCCGCAAGCTCGCCGCCTGTGGTGCGCTGCTGGCCCTGGCCGGAACCCTGCCGCTCGTCTTGTTGGCCCGGCACGGCCTTATTGTCAGCGTTCTGGCCGCAAGCCTGTTTATTCGAGGCGTCGGAGTCAGCGCCATCGGCATTCCGTCGATCACCTCGGGCTATGCGTCAGTGGCGCGCCAGGACCTGCCGATGGCGACGACCGCCATGAACATCGTCCAGCGCCTCGGCGGCCCGACATTGACGACGCTCTGCGCGGCCTTTCTAGGGTGGCGCCTGTCGGCGGCGGGTCTCGCGTCGACGTCCGGCGCCTTCATCGCAACGTTCAGTCTGCTCTGCGCCCTGCACGCGCTGCTATTCCTCGCCACCCTCCGGCTACCCTGGCTGGTTCCCTACGCAGTCCCCGTGTCTCGCTCTCCCGCGACCGGTCCCGGCGTGACCCGAGGTCGCGCTTGACCGTAAATCCCGCGTGAGCATATTCTATGTCTCAGACGAGACCTGGCGGAGAACAATCATGTTGGCGATCGCCGACCCCGTGCTTGACATGCTGGGGATCAGGCATCCCGGTCCGCTGCCGCTGATCTCGGCGGTCGAGGACGGTCTGCCGCTACACTCGCTGGACCGTGTCGCCCAGGCCATCGCCCCGTCCGACACCAAGTTCGCGTTCCGCATCGTGCTTGAAAACGAACTCGGACGGCCGGTCGTCGAAGCCATCCTCGGCCGCCTGCAAGCCGGCGCGGTGGCCTGAAGGCAATGACCGGCAGGCTCGCAGGCAAGACGGCGTTCGTCACCGGCGCCGCGCAAGGGATCGGACGGAGCGTCGCCCTCGCGTTCGCGCGTGAGGGCGCCCATGTCATAGCGGCCGACCGGCAAAGCCCTTCCCTCGCCGGACCGCTATCCGGCCGCATCGAAATCCTCACCCTTGACGTGACCGACGCCGACGCGGTCACTGCAGCGGCGAGACGTTGGCGGCACGCAGGCGTGCTGGTGAACTGCGTCGGCTGGGTTGCGAACGGCACCGTGCTGGAGTGCACGCGCGAGACGCTCGACCAATCCTTCGCGATCAACGTGGCCACCATGTTCAACACCATCCGCGCCTTCCTGCCGGCCATGATTGAGCGAGGCGCAGGCTCGATCATCAACATTGCCTCTGTCGCCTCCTCGACCAAGGGCGTGCCGGACCGCTTCGCCTATGGCACGACCAAGGCGGCGGTGATCGGCCTGACCAAGTCGGTCGCGCGCGACACCGTGACGACGGGCGTCCGATGCAACTCGATATCGCCCGGAACGATCGACACGCCTTCGCTCAAGGATCGCCTCGCCGCCACCGGCGACGAGTTTGCCGCGCGCAAGGCGTTCGTCGCGCGTCAGCCCATGGGCAGGCTGGGGGAGGCGTCGGAGATCGCCGAGGCCGCGCTGCTGCTCGCCTCGGACGAGGCACGCTTCATGACCGGCGCCGACCTCATCATCGACGGCGGCATGAGCCTGTGATCCGTCGCGTCCACGAGAGCGTAGCTTGTCAGACGGTCGGGCACTCAGGACGTCAGCCTATCCGCCTCGGGAAGACTCCGTGCTGCTCGGCGTCCGAGGCTGCGGCGCGCCGTCCGAAGATGTGTGTCAGCGGCGTGCTCGACATTCCGTGCGCCAGCACGGACGCGCCGACAGCGAGGCTGATGCCGGGCCAGAGCAGCGATGATCCGGTCTGCTGTTGGATCTGCATGGCATAAAACAAGGCGGCGGCGCCGATCGGCCCGAACCAGCCGGCGAAGAGGGCGCTCCGGGTCGGCCGTGTCCACGGCATCAGCCGGCCAAGCAGCAACCAGGCCGGAATGCGACGCAGGAGCAGGATGCCCAGCGCGAACGCGGCGCCGCTCCAGCCGAAACCGATCCAGGCCGACCAGGGGATCGCGGCGCCAAACACGATCATGATCGGAAGATCAAAGAAGCGGGTAAGCGCCTCGCTGAAGCGCTCATGCTGCTCCTCCTGCTGCGCCGCATGGTGGCTGTTGTTGAGCACGGCGCCGGCGACGAAAGCGCCCAGGATCTCGTCCGCGCCCAGCAGGCGTATGCCGGCCGTGGTGGCCAGCGCGAGCGCGATCGTCACCGTCAACAGCGAGGTATCCTCGGCGTCAGGCCGCTCGCGAGCCCAGCCGAGGCATTTCGCGGTGAGCCACCCCGCGGCAGCGCCGACCGCGACGGCGCCGCCGATCTCCCACAGCACCACATGGACCAGCCAGTCGAGACCTGCCTGTCTCGGCGCGTGCGACAGCAGCAGGATCGGCAGCATGACGAGCGGCAGGCCAAGACCATCGTTGATGGCGCTCTCCGCCGTCATCGCGTTGCGCAATCCGGCCGGCACCGCGCGCGCGGCAAGCCTGCCAGAGAGCACCGGCGCGGACAGCACAGGATCGGTGGGCGCGATGGCGGCGCCGAGCAGCAGACAGGACAAAACCGGAAGCGGGAAGGCGGCGGCCGTGACCAGCGTCCCCGCCCCCCACATCAGCAGCATTCCCGGACCGAGTGCCACACCGAGCCGCAGCCAGTTCTGACGCAGCCAATAGGCCGGCAGGCGCATCGCCGCGCCGGTCACCGCGATGGCCAAGGTGAACCGCGCGGCCTCGCGCAGGATCGCGGCGTCAAGCGGGCTCGTCGCGGGATCAAGCCGAAACAGCCCCAGCCCGATCGGGCCGATGGCGACCCCGGCCAGCGCGCAGGCGAGTGGCTCCGACACCCAAAGCCGCTCCTTGATCACTCCGGAGCTGGAGCCGAGAACGACCAGGAGGCCGAAGACGCACAGGATAAGCAGCCACGTGTCGTCGGAGATCACGGCCGATCCCGCCTCTTCTCGGTTGCGCCGTGAGATGCATCTCGGCGGATGCGTAGCTCTAACCGGGCGCCGCGGCCGAGGCCATGATCGTTGGAGCGAGACGAAAGCGTCGCTTAGGGCTTGCGGACCGCCACCACCTCGATCTCGACGAGCCAGCCGGGATTGGCGAGTGCCGCCACCTGGAAGGCGGCGCGTGTCGGCAGATCGGGCTGATCCCGCGTGCCGAAGAACTTGGTATAGGCCGCCATCAGCCCCTTGAAATCCATGTGCCCAAGCTTGGGGTCGGCGGCCATGTACACGTGCATCTGCACCACGTCGCCCATGGAGAGACGCAGCTTGGCGAGCGTGCTCTTGATCCTGTCCAGCGCGCTCATCGTCTGCGTCTCGGTGTCGCCGTAGGCGGCAAGCGTCATCGGCTTGGCGGACGTGTCGGCAATCTCCGGGCCGATGCCGGAGACATAGATCGTGCTGTAGCCGGGCGGCACCTCGATGCTGGAGGCGATCGGAAAACTCGGCACGTTGTGCCGGACGATGGGGTCCGCGGCGGTGGCGGGTCGGCAGACGAGTGCCAGCACCGCGAACGACGCCGCCCCAAGAAGAGTCTTCATGCGTCAGCGCTCCATGATCGGGGCCGGGCCAGCCACGGCGGCGACGTCGGCCGGGGTCACCGCGCTGCCGTAATGGTTGCCGAAATGCGTGCGTATGTAGTTCACCGCGCCGGCGATCTGGGCGTCGCTCAGCGCGCCGTCAAACCAGGGCATGCCGCCCATGCCGTTCAGCACCACGTAGATCGGATAGCCGGAACTCGCGAGTTTCTGGTTGCCGGCGAACGACGGAAAGCCGGCGCCGGCGCCCATCGCGCCACGGCCGTTGGCCATATGGCAGCCCTGGCAGACATGCTGATAGACCGCAGCACCGCTACCGACGGCGATCGCGCCATTGGCGACGGTCGAGGCGGAGTCGGCATGCGCCTGCACGGCGAAGAGGCCGACGAGAGCTGCGCCGAACGCTGCGCGGCCCGGCGCCCGCGTCATCATCGCTCGCATCAGGCGGCTCCCACGGCGCGCTGGTGAAGCTGGGTGATGGCGCTCAGCGAGGAGAGCAGCGCCCCCTCCTGCCAGCAGCCGACATAGGAGGCGTGCTCGCCGGCCAGCACAATCCGGTTGTCCATGGTGGTCAACGCCGTGTAGTGCGTCTTGCGGGCCTGTTCGCTCCACATGCCGCAGCAGCCCAGCGTCCAGGGCATACGGCTCCAGGCGACGCCGACACCGTTCGAGAATTCGGCAGGGTATTGCTTGTGCAGCACAGCGCCCTGCTTGAGGGCGGCTTGGACGCGCTCGTCGGGAGTCATGCCGGCGAAGTCGTAGGCGGCGGCGCCGAACATGTAGCCGCCGAGCATCACCGCGGGGCCGTCTGAAAAATAGCCGGTGCTCGGATAGGAGACCTGGCTGATCGGCTGGTCGGTAAAGCTGATGCCGCCATAGATCGCTTCATCCTGTTCCCAGAAGCGACGCTTGAACTCGAGGCCGATCTTCACCGACGAGGCGTACGGCACCGCCGCGATCGCGGCACGCATCGGTCCGCTCACCTGCACGTCGAGCTGGCTCAGGATCGAGAGCGGAATTGTGCAGACGCAGTACTCGGCCTTGGCCTCGCGGGGCGCTGCGCCATGATTGCGGTCGAGATAGGTGACGGTGACGCCCGACTGGTCCTGAGCGATCTTCCTGACTTCGAGATTGTGGGTGACGAGGTCGCCCACATGCCTGGCGAAGCCCTTGCCGATCATGTCCATGCCGCCGACCGGCTGGAACATCGTGGTCTGCACGTCGTAGCTCATGTTGAAGGCGAGCCACACCCACAATCCGGATTGCATGATCTGCGCGCGCGAGAGCGGATCGGACGGAGTGGGCGCGCCATTCGGGCCGCCGCCAGGCTGCTTGGCATAGCCACGCCGCGCCGAAGCCTTCTCCCCCTTGGCGTAGGCGTAGCTCTTGTCGAGTCCACCCCAGATCTGCATCGCCTCGAGCAGGTCGCGCTTCTCGTCGGACGTGACCGGCTGGTCGAGCTTGTGCTGGTTGACCGCCTTGGCCAGCAACTCCGCGGTGTAGCCGGTGAAGTCGCCCATGATGTCGCGGTAGCGCTGCGGCGCGCCGCCGAAGCTGTCGCCGCTGTGCAGAAGGGTGTTGTGGTTGACTTCGATGAACGGCTCGAGCGCCACGCCGAAGGCCTTGCAGTAATGCAGCAGCGCCTGATGGTGATAGGGGATACGCCACGGACCGGGATTGATGTAGTTGCCGGGGGCGAACGCGACCTTCTGGGTGTGGCCGCCAAGTTCGGTGAGCGTGTCGCCGCCGCGCAGGCTGAAATTGCGGCCGCCGGAACGATTCTGGAATTCGAGCACGCGTACGCTGTAGCCAGCCTTCCGCAATTCATAGGCCGCCAGCATTCCGGCAAGGCCGGCTCCCAGCACCAGCACCGTGGTGCCAGGCTTGGCGCCGCCGAGATCCGGCGGCTTGCTGAAGTCGGTCCCGGCCGCATGGCCGAGCCGGGTCATGGCTTGGTACATCGCGACGCTGCCGGCGGTCGCGCCAATGCGTGTCAGCACCTGCCGCCGTGTCGGCTGCATCCTGATCTGTTTATCACTCACGCATCATGCTCCTAATCTTGGCACTACACTGAGTATTTTATGGTCATCCGCCACGATAAACTCCAGAACGCCTATGTTTTTGGCGGAACTGACGCCCTGAATGCCGTGTTCTTCTCTGCCACAGGAGCGGCGCGCAGGGCAATGCTTGATTTTTGCGCAACATGGAGCGAGCGACGCAGCGCGTCGTTGTTCGGCCAGCCGGTTTCATTTGGTGGCTCGCCACGAGGCGCAGAGCGGCTATGCTGGGACACAGGCACACACCCGCCTCATTCCAGGCGCGCCGTTGATTGCGGATCGGGGAACGATGGATCAGGACTATGTCATGGCGCAGGCGGACGGCAGCGGACGCCAACCGGAATGCGTCGACGCCGCAGGCGCGATCACACGCACCACCGATCTGCGGCGTATCCGCAGCCATCCCGACCATTGGTATCCGCTGGCGTGGTCGCGCGAGCTCAAGCCAGGACGCACGCTCGCGGCTTCGTTCGCCGGCGAGCCGATTGTCCTGGTGCGCCCGAACGATGGCGCGGTGTATGCGCTGGAGGATCGCTGCGCGCACCGTCAGGTGCCGCTGAGCAAGGGCACCGTCGAAGGCCAGCAGGTGCGTTGCTGCTACCATGGCTGGGCCTATGCGCGCTCCGGCAAATGCGTCGACGTGCCCTATCTGGGAAAGGACAAGTTGCCGAACGGGGTGCGCGCCTATCCGTGTCAGGAGCGCTGCGGGATGATTCTGGTGTTCCCGGGAGATCCAGCGCTGGCCGAACGCACGCCTTTGCCGGCTTTTACCGCCGCCGACGACCCCGCCTACAAGACCCGCCGCTTCGGCCGGCTGGTGGGCTGCCACTACAGTTTCATGCATGAGAACCTGATGGACATGAACCATCAGTTCATGCACGCCAGGCAGATGGGCCAGATGCGGCCGCGTTTCCTGGGCCAGGATCGCGGCCATGACTGGATCGAGGCGCGCTACAGCTTCGCGCGCACCGGCGGCAAGCAGCCGGTCGGCGAAGCGCTCATCTTCGGCGAGCGGCGCGCCGTCAACACCAAGCACGACAACCGCGACGTCATGACCATCCGTACCGAATACCCTTATCAGACGTTGCGTATCCGCAGTGCCAATACGCAACCGGTGATGGATCTCTGGATCGCCTACACACCCGTGGACGCGGAACAGCGCAGCAACCGCACCTTCGGGCTACTTTCGGTGAAAAAGCCGAAGATCCCCGGAGTGTTGAATGCCGCCTGGCCATTCCTCGTGCTCTTTACCGAGCGGATTTTCCGCGAGGACCGCGACGTCGTCGAGCTGGAACAGGCGGCCTGGGACGCGCAGTGCGGCGACTGCAACCAGGAAGTGTTTCCAGTGATCCGCAACCTGCGGGACTTGCTGATGGCGCGCGGCATCGAGGCTGCGTGAGGCAGGCGGCGGGCAGCCAGGCCGAACTCGTCACCGCCCGCTTTATCCTGCGACCGCCGCGGCCTCGCGATGCCGAGGCGATCCATCGACTGATCAACGACTGGGGCATCGTGCGCATGCTGGCCCAGCTTCCGTTCCCCTACCCGCGGCCGCTCGCCGACAGTTGGATCGCTTCGACCGTCGAACAGGCGGCGGCGGGTCAGGCGCATCATTTTGTCATTACCGCCAGACGCGACGACGCCGTCCTTGGCTGTGTCGGCGTGCAGATCGAAGCCGGCGCGCGCATCGCCGATCTCGGCTACTGGATTGCCAGGAGCCATTGGGGCCGCGGCGTGGCCAGCGAGGCGGCAGGCCGGATTGCCCATTGGGCGCTCTCGGAACGCGGCCTCGACCGGCTGACCGCGCAGGTCGCCACCGATAATCCCGCTTCCGCCGCCGTGCTGCGCCGCATCGGCTTTCGCGAGACCGGCAGCGGCACGCAGCGGTTCGAGGCGCGCGGCGCCAGCCAGCCGGTGCTGCGGTTCGCGGCCGAACCGGCCGACCTGCGCGCGCTATCCGACCTTGGGTCCGACCTTGGACCCGAGCCGAGCATCGAGCCGGGGCCGGTCGCGCGGCGGCCCCTGGTCCTGGTCGCCGCCTGCGCACTGATCGACAGCGACAGCCGCATCCTGCTGTCGCGCCGGCCGGAAGGACGGCCGATGGCGGGCCTGTGGGAGTTCCCGGGCGGCAAGATGGAGCCAGGCGAGATCCCCGAGCGGGCATTGATCCGCGAACTGCGCGAAGAGCTCGGCATCGATGTCTCCTCCACCTGCCTCGCGCCGTTCAGCTTCGCCTCGCACGGCTATGACGGCTTCCATCTGCTGATGCCGCTCTATCTGTGCCGCCGCTGGCAGGGCATGGCCGAACCGCGCGAGGGCCAGAGTCTCGCCTGGGTGCGCCCGGACCGGCTTTCGGAGTATGCCATGCCAGAGGCGGACAAGCCGCTGGTGCCGTTGCTGCGGGACTATCTGTAGTCGTCACCCACCGGCCTGCAAGCCGAGCGAGAACTGCGCAGCCGCACCCGCCTGCGGCGCGGCGCCGGCGCGGCGTTCGTGCTCGGTGCGTGCGGTGAAGATCAGGTCGGCGTTGCCGCCGGACTCGCCGGCGAGAAGACCTGCCAGAGCGGCGTCGTCGAGATCGCGCCAGCGGCGGCCGCGCCAGGCGCCATGCGGGACGCGCGCCAGCAGGGCGGGCGCATCCGACCAGGCCAGCAACTGCGCCACATCCGCGAGCGCCAGCATGTCGCGCAGATGATGCGCGGTGACATAGGCGTCGGGCGCCGCCCGGTGCGCCGGCAGGCCGAGCGCCCGATCCAGGCCGTGGGGGCGACGGGAGTAGCGCAGCCCCTGGTTGGAATGTCCCGGCTCGTCGGGCCAGAGGCGCAGCGCGCATTTGTAGGTGCAAATCCAGCGCGCGTGTCCGGACCAGGCTGGGCGGCACCAGCGCTGCTCGAAACTCGCGCGATGGGCGGCGAGCGCCAGCGGCGCTTGGCCGCCGGAATCATGGCACAGCACCAGGGGAGCGATCTCATGCCAGGCGGGCGCCGCGGCCACGTCCTCGTCGACGATGTGATGGATCGCCGAGGTGGAGGGCGAGATCGGATGGCCGGGCCGCACCAGGCGCGACTGCGGCGGGCCGGAAAGGCTCCATTCACCCGGCCGGTCCGCGCGTGGCGCCACATCCTGCCAGCCGATCTCCACCACGCCGCCATCGGTGAAGCTGTTGCCGGTCGTCTCCAGGTCGATCACCCGAATGAAACCGCAAGGCACAGATGCTATTTTGTTCATCGCTCCCATGTAGGCAACGCCGCCCGGCCAGGACAGAGACCGAACGCATGAACCCTACCGCCTGCATTCTGGTGATCGGCAACGAGATTCTCTCCGGCCGCACCCAGGACGCCAACATCCAGTTCCTGGCCAGACGGCTGGGCGAGATCGGCATCGACGTGCGCGAGGTCCGCGTCATCCCGGATGTGCGCGAGACCATCGTGGCCGCCGTCGTCGAGCTGCGCGCCCGCTTCGACCATCTGCTGACAACCGGCGGCATCGGGCCGACGCACGACGACATCACCAGCCCCTGCGTCGCCGAAGCCTTCGGCGTGCCCTGGGAGATCCACCCGGAGAGCTTCGCCAAGCTGGAAGCGATGATGGCCCCCGGCACGTTCAATGCCGCGCGGCAGCGCATGGCGATGCTGCCGCGCGGCGCCGTGCCGATCGAGAACCCGGTCTCGGTGGCGCCCGGGTTTTCCATCAGCAACGTGCACGTCATGGCAGGCGTGCCGCGTATCATGCGTGCCATGTTCGAATGCCTGGCGCCGAGCCTGAAAGGCGGCCGGCCGGTGGTGTCGGCGAGCTGGCACGCGGACAACCTGTCCGAAGGCGCCATCGCGGCGGGGCTGGAAGCGATCCAGCGTCGTTTCCCGAGCCTCGATCTCGGCAGTTACCCGTACGAGCGAAACGCCGCCGGCAGTCGCGGCGTCAGCCTGGTCAGCAAGGGGCGCGATGCGGACGCGGTGCGCGAGGCGGCGGCGGCGGTGCGCGGCCTGATCGAAAGCCTGGGTTTCACTGCGCTCGAAGGCGAGCCCTCCCGCGGCGCGTGAGCAAGGCTGATCAGGCGAGACTATCGCGGCCCATCGCCAGATACTTCTCGCGGCGCAAGGCGGTGAGCGCCGCGGCCTCCAGCGCCAGCAGCGGCGGCAGCGCCGCGGCGATGGCGCGGCCGACGGCGCCGATCGCTGATTGCGCATCGCGGTGCGCGCCGCCCACCGGCTCGGCGATGATCTCGTCGATGAGGCCGAACTGCTTGAGGTCGGCGGCGGTCAGGCGCATCGCCTCGGCCGCCGCCGGCGCCTGGGCGGAGTCGCGCCACAGGATCGCGGCACAGCCCTCCGGAGAGATCACCGAGTAGATGGCGTGCTCCAGCATCAGCAAACGGTCGCCGGCGGCGAGAGCCACCGCGCCGCCGGAGCCGCCTTCGCCGATCACGGTGGCGATGATCGGCACCGGCGCCGAGAGCAACGTATCGGTCGAACGGGCGATCGCCTCGGCCTGCCCGCGTGCCTCCGCCTCGATGCCAGGGAAGGCGCCCGCGGTGTCGACAAAGGTCAGGATCGGCAGACCGAAGCGTCCGGCAAGCTCCGCGAGCCGGCGCACCTTGCGGTATCCCTCGGGGCGCGCCATGCCGAAATTATGCGCAAGCCTGGTGTCGAGATCGTCGCCGCGCTCGGTGGCGATGACCATGACCGGCTGACCCTCGAAGCGGGCCAGGCCGCCGACGATGGCGCGGTCCTCGGCAAAGGTGCGGTCGCCGGCAAGCGGAACATAGTCGGTGAGCAACGTTGCGATATAGTCGAGGGCATGCGGCCGTTGCGGATGGCGGGCGACCTGCACCTTCTGCCACGGGGTGAGTTTCGCATAGGTGGCGCGGAGCTGGCGGTCCGCCTTGTCAGTGAGCCGGGCGATCTCGTCGGCGATGTTGATGCCTTCCGCGTCCGACATCTGGCGAAGCTCTTCGATCTTGTCCTCGAGCTCGGCAACCGGTTTTTCGAAATCAAGAAAGTGACGCATCGCGGGCCTTTAGCACAGTTGCCTGATCGGCCAAGGGGGCAGCCAAGGGAGCGCGCGACAGCGGATGGTGCAGCTCGAGCAGGTGCTTCAGCCGCGCCGCCTGGACGTGCGTATAGATTTGCGTCGTCGCGATATCGGCATGACCGAGCAGCATCTGCAGCGAGCGCAGGTCGGCGCCGCGCGCCAGCATGTGGCTGGCAAAGGAATGACGCAGCACGTGCGGCGACAGACGGTCCGGGTCGATGCCGGCGCGGCGGCCGACCTCGGCGAGGATCAGATCAAAGCCCTGTCTGGACAGAGCGCGCGCGGGATTGCGTCCGGGGAACAGCCAGACGGCCGGGGCACGCCCCGCGACCAGCTCGGCCGCCGCCTCGCGTGCCGTGTCCGACAACGGCACCACGCGCTCACGGCCGCCCTTGCCGCGGACCAGCAGCATCGGCGCGTCGTGAGCGAGGCTGTCCGCGCGCAGCGCCAGCAGCTCGGAGATGCGCATGCCGGTCGCATAGAGCATCTCGATGGCGGCGCGCGCCGTGCGGCGGCGCAGATCCTGCGAGGGCGCGGCCTCGCGTGCATGCACGGCGGGCGCGCAGGCGGCGAACAGGCGGTCGACCTCGTCCTCCGAGAGCACACGCGGCAGCGTCCGCGGCAGGCGTGGCGCATCGAGGTGCTGGCAGGGATCGTCGCGGCGCGCGCCTTCGCGCAGCAGATGACGATGAAACTGCTTCAGGCAGGACAGCCGGCGGGCCGCGGTGCGGGCGGACATTCCGGCGTCGTTGAGCGCTGCCATGTAGGCGCGCAGCACCGGCACCGAGACCATGGCGGCACTTTCTCCGGCGGCTTCGGCATGGCGGGCGAAGTCGGCGAGGTCGGCGGCATAGGCCTTGAGCGTGTTGCGCGAGGCGCCGCGCTCGGCGGCAAGCATCTCGAGGAAACTCTCCTGAAAGCGGTCCATCGGCTTATTTGTGGGTTGGATTGTCGCTGAAACGAGTGTTCGGCAGCACCACGTGCATGTCGCGGATATGCGGCTTTGGCGGCGAGGCGCCCAGATAGAGGAAACCTCCAAGCAGTGCCACGATCCCGGCGCCAAGAACGATGGCAAAAACACGGATCATGCGTGGCCCTCCCGCCGGCTCATGGTTGACCCGGAGCCTCTATGCTAGCTTCACGATTATGTCACGCAGCACCGCGCGTCCGCGTTCCATCGTCCTGATCGGCTTGATGGGCGCCGGCAAGACCACCATCGGCCGCAAGCTTGCCGCTCGGCTGGGTCTCGCCTTCCGGGACGCGGATTTCGAGATCGAGCGCGCCGCCGGACGCAGCATCTCCGAGATGTGGGCACTCTGGGGAGAGCCGGCGTTCCGCGAGGGCGAACGACGGGTGATCTCCCGCCTGCTCCAGGAGGACAGGGTCGTGCTGGCGACGGGTGGCGGCGCGTTCATGGACGATGCGACCAGGGCTGCGATCCGCGAGCATGCCATCTCGATCTGGTTGCGCTGTCCGATCGAGACGCTGGTGCGCCGGGTCAGCGGACGCTCCCATCGGCCGTTGCTCGCCGGCGGCAATCCGCGCGAGATCCTGACCGGGCTGATGCGCGTGCGCCATCCGGTCTATGCGGAGGCGGACATCATCATCGAATGCGGCGACAGCGTCGACAGGACCACCCGCATGGCGCTGGCGTCGCTCAGCGCTTGGCGGCCGGCGGAGCGGATCGCGGTGCGCCGGTGCGATCCTCGCGCCGATGCTGCCGCAGCGGGCCGCCCAGAAGCGGGCGGTGATCGTCACTGACGCGACGGTGGCGGCTTCGCCAGCGCCTCGTTGCTGCGCGCGGTCGGCATGACGGCAAGCCTCGCGCAAATCGGCGAGGCTGCTTGGCCTACCGTAACGACAAGTGCCCGCATATGCCGAAGACGCGCTTTTTTCTCGTTAAACGGCCAGTACTCACGCAATCATCACAACGTGTTAACAAACTGTGTTGTTTGCGTCACATCGCGTGTTCGAATGGATGAATGCACCCGGTTCTGATTATCCAACGGCAACCGCTGGTTCTATATGCGGATTAGGCACTGCGACGAGACTGTGCCGCCGATGGTTGGCGGCTTCTCAAGCGGTTGATTGATTGAAGAGGACGAGACAATGCGTCTGCGCACGGCACTTCTTGGAACTACCCTCATGGCCGCGGCTCCCGCGGTGGCCATGGCACAGCCCGTTGTCGGCCCCTATGTGAGTCTCGGCGGCGGCTACACCATCCAGCAGGACATCAAGTCGCACTTCTCTCCGACCACCTTCGCGGATGGCACGGAGGGCGCAAACTCGTCCAAGTATCGCTTCAAGAACGGCTATACCGGCGAGGCGTCGTTTGGCTACGGCATGGCGAACGGGCTGCGTATCGAGCTTGAGGGCTTGTACATGCAGAACGAGGCCGAACATCGCGGCAGGACTCCCGTGCCGGGCTATACCAACGGCCATTCGGAAAAATACGGCCCGATGGTCAACGTGCTGTATGACCTCAACCTGGAGCAGTTCGGCATCGCCCTGCCAGTGACGCCCTATGTCGGCGTCGGCGCCGGCTATCTGTGGACACATCTGTCTCCGCTCTCGACAGTCTATGACAATGGTGACGTCAACCGCGTCGGCGGCACGCAAGGCGCGTTCGCCTATCAGGGCATCGTCGGCGTAGCCTACAACATCACCCAAGTCCCAGGTCTCGCCGTGACCGCGGAGTACCGCTTCCTGTCCACCACCAACAGCCTGACCGGCTCCGCCTTCCAGTCGACCGCCTACACGCCGTCCGGCATCCACAAGGGCAACGCGGACTTCAACGACAACTTCGATCACTCCTTCATGCTGGGCATTCGCTACGCCTTCGAGACGGCGCCGCCGCCGCCGCCGCCTGCTCCGGTCGTGGCCCCTGCCCCGGCGCCGGCCCGCACCTATCTCGTGTTCTTCGATTGGGACAAGTCCAACCTCAGCGATCGCGCCCGTCAGATCATTGCCGAGGCGGCACAGGCCTCGACCCGGGTGCAAACGACTCGCATCGAGGTCAATGGCTACACCGACACGTCAGCGGTTCACCCGGGTCCGCGCGGTGAGCGTTACAACATGGGTCTGTCGATCCGACGTGCGGAGAGCGTCAAGGCTGAGCTGATCCGCGACGGCGTGCCGGAAGGCGCAATCGAGACGCAGGGCTTCGGCGAGACGCATCCGCTGGTGCCGACCGGCCCTGACACGCGCGAGGCGCAGAACCGCCGCGTCGAAATCATCCTGCACTGATCGACCGTTTCTTTTTTTCACGAAAAGGGCACCGAGAGGTGCCCTTTTTATTAGTGGATGATCAAGACTCTTGCTTTAGAATCTCTTCGCCTGAGACCGCGTGGGACAGCCTTAGAGATGAACGGAGACATCATGGTCGACGCCACCGAGGCGGACATTGCGCTGGTCACTCATCGACGCCGCCCTGGTTTCGCCCGCGCGATCTTGACGCCGGCCAGGCGGCAGTTGGCGCATCAGTTCTTCCGATTTGGCGTGGTCGGTCTGCTGGGATTCTGCTGGGACACCGCGACTGTCTATACGCTGAAGGGCGTGATCGGCCTGACCGCGGCCGCCTTGGTATCCTACTTCGTCGCCGCCTCGGCGAACTGGCTGATGAACCGTCTGTGGACCTTCCACGGCATCGGGCGGACCGGCGGCATGCTGCGTCAGTGGGGCACCTTCCTGGCGGCCAACTCACTTGGCTTCCTGCTTAACCGCGGCACGGTGCTGACACTCCTGCATCTTGTGCCGATCTGCCATACCCATCCGGTCTTGGCGCTTGTGGGAGGCACCGGCGCCGGCATGTTCTCGAATTTCACCATGTCCCGCCGGCTGGTGTTTCGGTGAGCGCACAAGCGAGGCCTGCGGCGTGGACATAGCCGGAATCATGCCACTCCGATCTTGATCCAGGCCAAGCCGCAACAAAACGGGCAATGATGGAGCGGCTTCCATCAACGCCCTGATTTGGCGCCCTGAACTGGCGCCGGGAGCAGGCGTGCGCTAGGTGCTACTATCGCAATGCAGCCTCCAGGATCATCCGTCGCACCCATGCCGAGCAGCCCCGCCCCGACCGGCCCCAGCAGCAATGACATCCGCGCCCGGTTCCTGGACTATTTCGCGGAAAACGGACATCAGGTGGTGCCCTCTTCGCCGCTGGTGCCGCGCAACGATCCAACTCTGCTGTTCACCAATGCCGGGATGGTGCAGTTCAAGAACCTGTTTACCGGCCAGGAGACACCGCCCTATCGGCGCGCAGCCAGCGCTCAGAAGGTTGTGCGCGCCGGCGGCAAGCATAACGACCTCGACAATGTCGGCTATACCGCGCGCCATCACACCTTCTTCGAAATGCTCGGCAATTTCTCCTTCGGTGATTATTTCAAGCCGCTCGCCATCGAGCTCGCCTGGCATCTGGTCACGCGCGAGTTCGGGCTGCCCGCGGACCGCCTGCTGGCTACCGTCTATGCCGATGACGATGAAGCGGCCTTGCTGTGGAAGCGGATCGCGGGTCTGCCGGACAGCCGGATCATCCGTATTCCGACCGACGACAATTTCTGGCGGATGGGCGACACCGGTCCGTGCGGGCCGAGTTCGGAGCTGTTCTACGACCATGGCGACCAGGTGTCAGGCGGTCCCCCCGGCTCGCCGGACGAGGATGGCGACCGCTTCGTCGAGATCTGGAATCTCGTCTTTATGCAATATTTCGAGGACCCGCCGGGCACGCGCGCGCGTTTGCCCCGCCCCTCGATCGACACCGGACTGGGACTGGAGCGGTTCGCGGCCATCCTGCAGGGCAAGCGTGACAATTACGATACCGACACGCTGCGCGCGCTGATCCTGGCCTCCGCCGACGCCACCGGCCAGGCGCCGGATGGCCCGTTCAAGACCAGCCACCGCGTCGTCGCCGACCATCTGCGTTCGACCGCCTTCCTGATCGCCGACGGAGTGCTCCCGGCACGCGACGGGCGTGGTTATGTGCTGCGCCGGATCATGCGTCGGGCGATGCGTCATCTGCATCTGATGGGCACCACGGAGCCGGTCTTCTACAAGCTGCTGCCAAGCCTGATACGGCAGATGGGCGCCGCCTATCCGGAACTGGTGCGAGCCGAGCCGCTGATCCGTGAGACCATGCGTCTGGAGGAGGACCGTTTCAAAAGCCTGCTGGAACGCGGCCTCGCCTTGCTCTCCGAGGAGGCCGCCCGTCTCGGCGACAGCCGCACGCTTGCCGGCGACGTGGCCTTCAGGCTCTACGACACGTTCGGCTTTCCGCTCGACCTGACCCAGGACGCGCTGCGCGAAACTGGCCGCACTGTCGATCTCGCGGGCTTCGAGACGGCAATGGCGGCACAGCGCGCACGCGCCCGTGCCGCCTGGTCGGGCTCTGGCGAAGCCGCCACCGAACAGGTCTATTTCGAACTGCGCGAGCGGCTTGACGGCGGCTCCGATTTCCTTGGCTACGCCACCGAGCAGGCAGAGGCGGAGATCACCGCCCTGATCGTGGGCGGCGAGCAGCGGACACGCGCCGCGGCAGGCGAGACCGTGTCCGTACTCCTCAACCAGACGCCGTTCTATGCCGAAAGCGGCGGACAGGTGGGCGATGCCGGACGCATCACCGCCGCCGGGCTGGAGATCGAGATCATCGACACGCAGAAGAAGCTGGGCGCGCTGTTCATCCATGTCGGGCGCGTGGTCGCTGGCTCGGCCGTCGTCGGCATGGCGGTCACGGCTATGGTGGACCATACGCGCAGGGCCGCGATACGGGCGCATCATTCCGCGACTCATCTGCTGCACGAGGCGCTGCGGCGGCAGCTCGGCACGCATGTCACCCAGAAGGGCAGCCTGAACGCGCCGGACCGGCTGCGTTTCGATGTCAGCCAGCCGCGGCCGATCGAGCCCGCGGAGATTGCCGCCGTCGAGGCTGAGGTGAACGCCCGCATACGCGAGAACAGCGAGGTCGGCACTCGGCTGATGACGCCGGAGCAGGCGGTCGCCGGGGGCGCGATGGCGCTGTTCGGCGAGAAGTACGGCGACGAGGTGCGTGTCGTGTCGATGGGTCTGGCGGATGACCCCACGTCCGCCAGACCGGCCTATTCGATCGAGCTGTGCGGCGGCACCCATGTCGCGCGTACCGGCGATATCGGGCTATTCCGGATCACCTCCGAGTCCGGAGTCGCCGCCGGCGTGCGCCGCATCGAGGCGGTCACCGGCAGCGCCGCTGAACAGGTGGTCGCGCTCGCCGAGCAGCGCCTGGCGCAAGCGGCGGCATTGCTGCGTGTTCCGGTGGCCGATGTCGGAGCACGCGTGGCCCAACTGGTGAACGAGCGGCGCAGCCTTGAACGCCAGCTCTCGGAGGTGCAACGCAAGCTGGCGCTGGGCGCGGAAAGCGCACCTGCCGCGGAACAGGTCGCCGGTGTCACGCTTGCCGCGCGCAACATGGGCGGAGTGCCGGCGCGCGAGTTGAAGGCCCTGGTGGACACCATCGGCAGGCAAATCGGTCCGGGCGTGGTGGCGCTCACTTCCACCGCGGAGAACCGATTGAGCCTGGTAGTCGCGGTCTCGACGGATCTGCTCGGCGAACTCGACGCGGCGTCCCTCGTGAGGGCCGCCGCGACCGCGATTGGCGGCAAGGGCGGCGGCCGACGCGACATCGCGCAGGCCGGCGCTCCGGATGCCTCGCGCACCGAGGAGGCGTTTGCCGCGATCCGCAGCGCGATTGCCGCCCGGCATGCGGCGGCATGAGGCGCCTCGCGGCATTCGGAATGCTGGCGGCATTCGGCGGCACGCCGACCGATGCCGCCAAGGCCGCGCATCCGCCGCCGCATCATCAGGCAGCACGACACGACGCGGCGCGGCCCAAACCTGCCGCGCTCAAGGCGCCAGCCGAGTCAAACCTGGTGGTGCGCGGCAGGCGGTTCCGTCCCGCTCCCATGCCGAACCAGGAAATCCACGATCCCGCGGAGGCGGTGCGTGATCCCAGCACCGGAGCCGCAATCGGCAGGTTCGGCGGCGCGTATATCGACGCAAATCCGGTGCCTCCGGTCAATCCCGGACTAGCCGGAGCGCAGAGCCCGGTCGAGGTCGGCATACGACATTAGCCGGGGTGCAGGATTGTGGGACATGCTCATTTGCAAGAATGGTACGAAAGAGCCGTAATGTGTCACTTGACAGGCAACGTACTTTCAGCAAAGTTCCTGTATGAAGATCAGAAATGTAAACCATAAAGGCTTACGCCGTCTGATTGAGAATGATGACGCATCTGGAGTGCAAGCCGCCGTGGTGGATAAGCTCAGGCGCATCGTTTCTTTTCTCCAAGACATGGAGCAAGAGGACGAATTGCGGACGGTGCCAAGCTGGAAGGCGCATTTGCTGACCGGCGGTCGCAAAGGCACCTGGAGTTTATTTGTAACGAAGAACTGGCGCATCACGTTTCGCATCTGTCAGGACCAGATCGAAATCACCGACCTTGATTACGAGGATTACCACTAGGAGATGGTCATAAGCATGATGCAAGGCGTTCGTATGAAAAATCCCGCCCATCCCGGCGGGTTTGTAAAAAGCGAGGTTATCGAGGCCCTTGGTCTGTCAGTGACAGATGCGGCGACGGTGTTGGGCGTGACGCGCCCTGCGCTGTCGGCGCTGCTGAACGAGCGCGCTCACCTTTCGTCTGAAATGGCGCTGCGAATCGAAAAAGCTTTTGGCGTTTCGATGGACACGCTGATGCGTATGCAGAACAGCTTTGATATTGCCCAGGCTCGCAAGCGTGAAGGAGAGATCAAGGTCGCCCCCTTCAAGGGCAAGCCGCTCGGTTCGGGACCGTCGCTCGTTTGACCAAACCGACAAAAAGACACATAGCACGCGCGGGCAGCGGCAGGCGCGTCCACCAGACGACGTGCATCAATGTCCTATGCCACGAGACCACCGCCGGCGGCATCAGCACCAGAAGCGCTGATTCGAAATGGACTTGGTAAACAAGCTCCCTGAGCTAATTCTTAGCGGCCTGATAGGGTGGGTCGTCACAGTGATCCTAGACCCGCTGATTAAAGGTCGAGGAGAACCTCTAAGGCAGGTCGGACCTGCTGTCACGATCACCAAAGTTGATCGGATTGTTCATCAGCATTTTTATCCGGCATCTCCGCATCAGCCACGCACTTCCGGGGATGGTGAGGACTATCCGGCTTTTATGATCTTGATTTGTGTTGCTGTAGTTTTTGGAGTTGTAGCTATCATGAAGTACGGAACGCTGGTTACTTCCATCGTGCGTCTGGTAGTGTACGCGACTGCGGTTAGTACAATCATCTTCGCGGTCCGCATGAGACGGTCAGAGGTATTCAACTCAAGAAGTTGGGTCAGCCGCGTTCTCATTATGCTTTTGGTGTGCTGGGGAATGTTAGTCACGGTTAACCTTGTGGAAGATGGTATCATAACGTCCGTTGTACGCGCTCAACAGCAGGGTTACCGTATAGCCAGTTTGCCTGACATGCTTCATATTTTTGGATTTAAAACAGTCCTCCACATTTGGTACTATGTGGTTGGATTGATGCTTGTGATATTCGTGGCGTTAATGGCGCTTCTTGCGCAGCTACACATGTCCCTTACTGGGTATGTAGCTAAAGTTGGCATCTCTGATGACAAAGACTGGCGAGTCAGCCTGTTAGCTTTTATGGGTAATCGCTCGTCGATCGTCACGTTTATCGTGATGATTTCTTTCTCGGTGATGGCCTATGGCGCTGCGGCAGGCTGGCTGGTTGATGTGATCAAGTCCAATTAGAAACGTCAGCCAGTTCGTGAGCAATGCGAAGGCTGCCTGTTTACCAGCCCCACTTGCAGTCCAGCCTGGACGCAGAATTCCAAGCGCGAACATGGGGATGAAACCTCCGGTGATAACCGACTTGGACGTCGTCCAGCCGATCAGCGCGCGCCCTCGATGCGGCCGAGGTCAAGAATGCCTTTGGCACCTCATCTCCTGACTCCAGCCGACGCGTCCGGGCGGAACTGCTCGTGGAGCTGAAATCCAACCCGGTTCAGCTCCTTCGGGGCAGTGACCGTGACAGGCTGCGCATCGCCCGGCGCGGGAACACTCGACGCGAAAGATTCGCCTGGAGTGGCGACCTGCTGTATCGCTCAGTCATGTAAGCCAGGCTGGAAGGGCCGCACCGCCATCGCGCCTCCAGCGGAGCACGCTTCCTGGCACGGTGCCCGGCTCTCGCTTTCGCCTCGAGGAGCATCGCGGATGAACACAATGCCTGGCCGGAAACTCGAACTCTTGCGCGCGGCCCTCAGCGCGGCCGGTGTGGACGGCTTCATTCTGCCGCGGGCGGATGAGCATCTGGGCGAGTATGTCGCGGCGGGTTCCGAGCGGCTGGCGTGGCTCACCGGCTTCACCGGCAGCGCGGGCGTCGCCATCGTGCTCGAGCGCGAAGCGGCGGTGTTTTCGGACGGACGCTATGTGCTCCAGCTTGCCGCCCAGACCGACGGCTCGTTGTGGAGCCGCGAGCATATGATCGAGACGCCGCCCGAGAGCTGGCTCGCCAAGCGGCCTGGCCGTATCGGCTATGATCCCTGGCTGATGAGCCAGGACCAGCTCGCGCGCTACGAAACCCCAGGCGTGACGCTGGTGCCACTCTCGCCCAATCCCGTTGATGCGGTTTGGGACGGGCGGCCGCCGCCGCCGCTGGAGCCGGCCTTGCCGCACGCGCTTGAGCAGGCCGGGCTCGCATCCGCGGAAAAGCGGCACGCCATCGCGGGCGTGCTGCGCGAAGCCGGCGAGGACGCCGTGGTGCTGAGCGATCCTGCCTCGCTCGCATGGCTGCTGAACATACGTGGCGGCGACGTGCCGTTCACGCCGGTGGCACTCGGCTTCGCGCTGCTCCGCGCCGACGAGAGCGTGACCCTGTTCATGGACCCGCGCAAGCTGCCGCCCGCAACGCGGCAGTGGCTGGGCAATTCGGTGCGCATCGAGGCGCCGGACGCGATGGCGGGAGTGCTTGACGGGCTTGCTGGGCAAAAAATCCGGCTGGATGCGGGCGGCAGCGCGGTCTGGTTCGCGCAGCGCCTGGGCCGCGCGGGCGCTTGCGTGAGCGCGGGCGCCGATCCATGCCTGCTGCCAAAGGCGCGCAAGAACGCGGTCGAACAGGACGGCGCGCGCGCCGCGCATCACCGCGACGGCATCGCACTCTGCCGCTTCCTGCATTGGCTCGACGAGCACGGGGCGGCGGCCAGCGAGAGCGAAGCGGCAGCCAGGCTCGATGCGTTCCGCGCGGACTCGCCCTTGTATCGAGGAGAGAGCTTCCCCGCGATCTCCGGCTCCGGGCCGAACGGCGCCATTATCCATTACCGGGTGACACCTGAGACGGACCGGCTGCTCGGCGCGAACGAAGTCTATCTTATCGACAGCGGCGGCCAGTATGTCGACGGCACCACCGACGTGACCCGCACCGTCTGGACCGGGCCGGGCATGGCGCCGGACAGCGTGCGCGATCACTATACACGCGTGCTGCGCGGCCATATCGCCATTGCCGCGGTCCGCTTCCCCGCCGGCACCGCGGGGCCGCGCCTGGACAGCCTGGCACGCACCGCCTTGTGGGAGGCCGGGCTCGATTACGATCACGGCACCGGCCACGGCATCGGCAGCTATCTCGCCGTGCATGAGGGCCCCTGCGGCATTCATCCGCGCGGCAAGCCGGTGGCGATCGAACCCGGAATGATCCTGTCCGACGAGCCGGGCTATTACCTTCCAGGCGCCTACGGCATGCGCATCGAAAACCTGCTGTTGGCGCGGCCTGCCGAGGTCACCGGCGCCGCCAAGCCGTTCCTCGGGTTCGAGACCCTGACGCTGGCGCCGCTCGAGCGTCGGCTGATCGAGACTGGCCAGCTCAGCGGGCTTGAACGGGACTGGATCGACGCCTATCACGCTCGCGTCCAGGCGGAGATCGGCCCTGCCCTGGAAGGGCTGGCCGCGGAATGGCTCGGCCGCTGCTGCGCCCCGCTCGGGACGAGCTGAACCCCGCCAGCGCAGAGGAGCGAGAGCGCGATGACCACCGGCACAATCCCGGCGACCCTGATCCCCGGAGACGGCATCGGCCCGGAGATCGTCGATGCGGTGGTCGGCATCCTCGACGTGCTCGGCGCGCCGTTCGTCTGGGACAGGCAGCTCGCCGGCGTCTCGGCGCTGACCGAGACCGGCGACCCGTTGCCGCTCAAGACGCTGGAGAGCATCCGGCGCACCGGGCTTGCCTTGAAGGGCCCGCTGACGACGCCGGTCGGCGGCGGCTTCAAGTCGATCAACGTGACATTGCGGCAGGAATTCGAGCTGTATGCCAATCTGCGCCCGTCGCGGACGCTGATCCAAGGCGGCCGTTTCGACAATATCGACATCGTGCTGGTGCGCGAGAACCTCGAAGGCTTCTACGCGGCGATGGAGCACTACATGCCGATCGGACATGATCCGAAGGCGGTGGCGATCTCGTCGGGCTTCAACTCGCGGACCGAGTGCCGGCGGATCGTCCGCTATGCCTTCGACTATGCCGTGAAGAACGGCCGCAAGAAGGTCACCATCGTTCACAAGGCCAACATCCTCAAGGCATTGACTGGCCTGTTTCTCGATGTCGGCCGTGAAGTGGCCAAGGAGTACGAAGGCCGGATCGAGATGAACGACCGCATCGTTGACGCCTGCGCGATGCAGCTCGTGCTTGATCCGTGGCAATACGATGTGATCGTCACCACCAACCTGTTCGGCGACATCCTGTCCGATCTGATCGCGGGGCTGGTCGGCGGCCTCGGCATGGCGCCAGGCGCCAATATCGGCGACGATGCCGCAATCTTCGAGGCGGTGCATGGCTCCGCGCCGGACATTGCCGGAAAGGGCATCGCCAACCCGCTGGCACTGCTGCTTGCCGCAGAGATCATGCTGCGGCATGTCGGACGCAAGGACCTCGCCCTCAGGTTGACCAGCGCCATCAATGATACCGTGCTCACCGCCGGCGTGCGCACGCGCGATCTCGGCGGCTCGGCCGATACGGCGGGACTGGCCGAGGCGATCAAGCAGCGCCTGGCCTGACATCTGGGTCCTGCATCTTGGTCCTGGGGCCACGTTCATCCTCTGGTGACATATGCGGGCGCATTCTCGGTTCCGCACTGGAACCGGGGATCGCGGCGTGTCAGGCTTCATCGTCAGGGACAGGCAGGTCCACACGCACGATCGCGTCCCGCGCGCCCGTGCGGGCCTCCAGACGGGATTGCTGTTCCACCCGAGATTCAGCCTCGCGAATGGCCAACTTGTGGCCATGGAGGCGACGGCGTTGCGTCCAGGCGGTTTTGCGTCCTGCTCTTCCAGCCGCGACGTGGCCCGGGACGGCGCCCTGCTTCGCCAGGCCTGCCGAATGGCCGCGGCACGCAATGCTGTCCTGCCGGTGCTGTCGATCGCGGTCACCGAGGCGCAAGCGGCATGCGGGATGTTGGCGCCGCTGATTGCCGATGCGCTTGGCGAATGCGAGTTGGCGCCGGAACGTCTGGAGCTTGAGTTTTGCGGGGACAGTCTGCACGCGGACCAGGCCGATCTGCTTTATCTGCTTGCGGCGCTGCGCAACCTCGGCGTGAGGCTCGTGCTGGGCGGCTTCGGCGGCCCTGTCTCCAGCCTCACCTTGCTGCGCAGACGGCGTCTGGCCGGGCTGCTTACCGGCATCAGGTTGCACCCTCTGCTGGCGCAGCAGATTGGCGCGTCGGCCCCGGACGCCGCCTGTGCCCGGGGCCTGATCGCAGCCGCGCATGCGTTCGGCCTGGTGGTGGCAGCCGGCGGTGTCGACAGCAAGCTGCACCAGCAAAAACTGCTCGAAGCCGGCTGCGACGAGGGATCAGGTGAATGGCTTGGCGTCGCGCAGACCGGGTTCGAGGCAGTCCGTCTCAGCCAAAACGCCAGAAGCCACTGACCGCAGCGGCCAGCGCGGCCATGCGCGGCGTCACCAGGCGATCATTGCCGTGACGCAGCTCCGTCATCAGGATGCAGACCGAGGAGGCCGATAGCAGGGCGGCGCCGAGCCGTTGGGTCGAGCCGGTCATCAACAGCGCAGCCCCGGCCAGTTCCGACGCTCCGATCGTCTGCATATCCTCGCGCGCCCAACCCCAGCTCCTGAAGAGTTTTTCCTGCGGCTCGATCGCCAACAGCTTGCTGATCCCGGCCGCGGCAAATGCAATTCCGACGATGCTCGGCCAAACAGACGGCTTCTTGCTGGACATACGGGCAACTCCTTGTGCCGAGTGAACGTCTGGCCCGGGCGCCGGTTCGACAGAGCTGCCGGGTGACCCGGGACGCGCCATTACTGTTGCGCAATTGCCTCGCTAGGACGAAAAACCCAAACCTCCCCAGAATCGCATTCCGCAGCTTCTTCCATAAACCAGGACCATGTATTACCGTCTGGTTAACGGCGCATGACATCATGGAGCGGCGGCGAAAGAGCAACGTGAACCGGGACCTAATCTCGGAGTGATCTGTCGCATCCGCTTTCTTTGACTGTATTTGACTTGGTTTAGTCGGTGACTTGCAGGCAGCCGACTCTATTGATCGAGACGCAACACAGCCGCCGGATACATCGCATCGCTCTGGTTCTCGGAACAACGCCATGGCCCAGTTGTCTCTGCCACTCCACGCTCATCAGCCCGGAACGACGATCACCGCACAGGCGCTACGCGCCGCCAAGAGCACGCTGAAAGCCCAGTTGCGCACCATTGTCGCCCATTCTCCGGTCCGAGTGCATGTAGCGGCACGCGCGATGAAGAAGTATCGTTACACGTATGGCTATTGGCCGAACGTGCTGTTTCCGCGGACGTTCAACGAGAAACTCCAGGCACGCAAGATTTTTGATCATCGCGCAATCTTTGCGGTCTGGGTCGACAAGGTCGCGGTCAGAAGCTTCGTTGCTGACATGATCGGCGTATCCATCCTGCCCCGGCTCTATCATGTCACACGCAATCCGGACGACATTCCATTTCATCGTCTGCCGCGACGCTACGTGGTGAAGGCGTCGCATGGCAGCGGCTGGGTCCAACTGGTTCGCGACGCGGAAAGCCTCGACCGGCAGGCCCTGATCGACACCTGTCGGGAATGGCTGTCCCTGAACTATTACGACATCAATCAGGAACCATTTTACAGAAAGGTGACGCCGCGCATCATCGTCGAGGAATTTCTCGAGGACGAGTCCGGCGAGGTGCCGAACGACCTGAAATTCTACGTCTTTGGCGGCAAGGTGAGATTTGTGCAGATCGATGTCGCCCGGTTCGGCGAGCACAGGCGCAACATCTACGACCCGGAATGGAATCTGCTCCCGGTAAAGCTCACCGTTGAACCCTGTCTTGATGGCATTGAGCGGCCGGCGCTCCTAGGCGAGATGATCCGCGTCGCCGAGACACTCGCGGGCGGCACCGACTTTGTCCGCGTCGATCTCTATGAAAGCGCCGGACGTGTCTATTTCGGAGAGATGACTCCCTCCTCAGGGAACGGCTTCAACACGTTCACCCCGGCCTCGTATGATGCGGTGTTCGGCAGCTTTTGGGTCACCCATGGCTCCAGGTCGGACCCCGGCGCGTGGTAGCGGCGGACGGATTTGAACCGCCGACCAAGGGATTATGATTCCCCTGCTCTACCGCTGAGCTACGCCGCCGCAATTGGGATCGCGCCGGGGAGGCGGTCAGATATCGTCGCACCCTGCGCAAGTCAACGCCGCCGTCAAGCACAGCTTTGCAGTCGCTCTCAACGGCTGTAGCAGTTCCGGCATGCACGACCACCTGCTGACCTACATCATCAACTTTCGTATCTGGCTCGATTGGGCGCCGGCGCCGCTTGCCTCGGCCATCGTGCTGATCGTGGTCGCCCTGCTGGCTCTGCTGCTCAGCCGCCTGATCACCAATCTCTTCCTGCGCTTTCCGGGCGAACGCGGCGCGTTCCTGCGCTCCTTCGTCAAAGGCATGCGTCGGCCGCTGCGTGGCTTCATCATCATCGTGGCGGTCGGCCTGGCGCTTCCCGCGGCGGGGCTGACCAACGCCGAGTTCCTCGCGGTCGGACAGGGCTTGCTGGTGCTGCTGGTGCTGCTGATGGGTTGGGGAGCGGCATTGGCGGTGCGCATCCTTTCGACCGGCTATCTCAGCCGTTTCAAGACGACCGAGGAAGACAATCTGCAGGCGCGCAAGCATATCACCCAGGTCGGCATCCTGCGTCGCGCGTCCGACATCCTGATCTTTGTCGTCACCATCTCCGCGGCCCTCATGACGTTCGAGCCGGTGCGGCAATACGGCCTCAGCCTGTTCGCGTCCGCGGGGGCGGCTTCGCTCATCGTCGGCCTCGCCGCGCGGCCATTGCTGACCAACCTTATCGCCGGCGTGCAGATTGCCATCACCCAGCCGATCCGCGTGGAAGACGCGGTCATCGTCGAGGGCGAATGGGGCTGGATCGAGGAGATCACCTCGACCTATGTCGTGGTGCGGATATGGGACTGGCGGCGGATGATCCTGCCGATCTCGTATTTTCTGGAAAAGCCGTTCCAGAACTGGACACACAATTCCGCGGCGTTGATCGGCTCAGTGTATTTCTTGCTGGATTACCGCGTCCCGGTTGATCGGCTGCGCGGCAAACTGCTGGACATCGTCCAGGACAGCCCGCTCTGGGACGGCAAGGTGGTCAACCTGCAGGTCAGCGACGCCACGGAGCACACGGTGCAGATACGTATGCTGGTCAGCGCCCGCAACGCGCCGCAGACCTGGGATCTGCGTTGCGAGGTGCGTGAAAAGATGCTGGTTTTCCTCCAGGAGGAATGCCCCGAAGCTCTGCCGCGCACGCGTCTCAGGATGGACCCGATGCCGCATCAGGAGCCCGCCATCGCCAAACGTGGCGACCCGACGAGTGCCGCATGATCAGGAGGGGCTGAGTTCCGTCTCCGGACGAGTGTCTTCAGGTGATGGCGCCGCCGCTTCAGGCACGCGGCGCTCGCGCGGCTGACGTGGCGAGCGTTCGCGCGGCACACGCGGCTCCGCTGACCGCTCGACGGCAGGACGCTCAGGATGAGGGCGGTCAGATGCCGGGGTCTCGAAGGCGCGCTCCGGTTCGGCACGCTCCGCCGGAGCACTCTCAACGGCCGGTTGCTCGACAGACGGCGTCTGCTCCACGGGCAAAGGCTGCATCACCGGACGTTCACGCTCCGGCTGAATCCTTTCGCCACCCTGGAATTCCGCTGGCCGACGATCATTGCCCTGCCTATCGCTTCCTTGCCTATCGCTTCCTTGGGGCGCCGCGCCGGCGATCAGCGGGTCGTCGGCGCCACGGTCATCGCCCTCCGGCTCATCAAGCCGGCCGCGCTGCTGATTATTATTGTTGTTGATATACGCGTTCTGCTGCATGCCCTGGGTCTGCTGAGCCGCCTGCGCGATCGCGTTGACGATGCGGAAATAATGCTCCGCATGTTGAAAGTATCCCTCCGCCATGACCCGGTCGCCGGAACTGGTGGCGTCGCGTCCAAGCTGCAGATATCTCTCGAAAAGCTGCTGCGCGGTGCCGCGTACGCGCAAATCCGGCCCGTTGCTGTCGAACACATGGTTTCGGTTGAGAGGGATCTGACCATTATGGTGACGGATCGGGCTGCCCCCGCCGCCGCCGCCGGGACGATGATTGCGGCCCCGCATGCGTTTCATGTTCATCAGTCTGTCGCAGCACTTTCCTGATTGCTGACGCCCGGCGTCATCCGCGCGTCCCGAGGCGCCCTCGCCTCCTCTTCCGCCTTACCGAACAACGGTTCCGGCCTTGGTCCCCGGCTTCCTCTGGAAAGCCGGCACTTTTGCCGGATCGGACCCATACAACCGGCCCAGATCACGCATCCGAAACCGACCGTTGGCAACCGCGTGGCAGGTCAAGACTCGTGCAGACCACCACCACGTCGCCATCATCCTAGCCTGCGACCCCAAACCTGCCAAATGGTTTCTACGGGTTACCGTGGCCGCAAGGCGAGCGCGCGCTCGATACAACTCAAATCGGGATGCACCGAGACGAACGCAAGACCCGAAGCCTCAGCCAGCTCCCGGACCGCTGGCGCCTGACCGGCGCCGAGTTCCAGGATGGCGGTGCCGCCGGCCGTCAGCAGTCCGGGCAGCCGAGGCAGGATCGCCCGATAGGCCGCAAGCCCGTCCGCTCCGCCATCAAGTGCGGCGCGTGGCTCAAATCGCGCCACCTCCGGCATCAGCGTGGCGATCGACTCCGCCTGGATGTAGGGCGGATTGCTCAGCACCACGTCGAAACGCGCGCCCGGACGGAGCGCGTCGCTCCAGTGCGCGCACAGGAAACGCGCCCGCGCAGCCAGCGCGTTGCGCCGCGCATTGGCCGCGGCAAGCCGGCAGGCCCGCTCGGATCGGTCGATGCCGACGCCATCGCTGTGCGGGTACTCAGAAAGCGCCGCCAGCAGCAGGCAGCCGGTGCCGGTGCCCAGATCGAGAATGCGCAGCCGGCGGGTGCGATCGGGATAGAGACTCAGCAGTGCCTCGATAAGCGCCTCGCTGTCGGCGCGCGGGATCAGCGTGGCGTCGGAGACGGCGAGATCGAGCGTCCAGAAGCCCTGCCAACCGGTGATGAAGGCGAGCGGCTCACGCAGGACCCGACGCTCGACGCAGCCCTCGAAGACCGCACGGACGCCAGGCGCGATCGCGGTTTGCCGCTCGCGCAGACGCGCGTCGCGCGGTGCCACGCCGCTCGCGTGCGCCAGCAGGCGATACGCCTCGCGCTTCGGCGCCTCGATCCCGGCGCCGGCCAGGCGGTCCGCCGCCCAGGCGATCAGCGCCCCCGCATCGCTCGCCGACGTCACCGTCTTGTCCTATTCTGGCTGATCATGCCACGCGCCGCCTGCATCCTTGCCCTGCTGCCAGCCCAACTCTCCACGGCATCCGCCGCGACCTTCACCGTGCACGACGTGCGCTCCGCCCGCGAGATCAGCGAGACGACGCAGCTCTTCATCGACAACCGGCTGGCGGCGACCTTCCATCTTGACAGCGGCACCAGCCAGGCCGCGGCGCGCGTGCAGGTTCCGGACGACGCCACCAACCGGTATCGCTACGATCTATGCGGCACCATCACCATCCGCTCCGATGAAGGCATGCCGGAGGTCCATGAGGTCAACGACACCGGGCTGCTGAACGATCCCGACCACCGGATCTATGAAGCGCTCGGGACGGAGGATTTCACCCTGTTCTACCTCGCCGACCCTGACGATCCCGAGGCGGCGACGAGCCTGCGCCTGCATTCGGGACTGTGTCGCGGCCCGATTTCCTGACCGCTCAGCTCTCGTCCTCGGCAAGCAGGGCGGCCTGCTCCTCGGTGGTCAGCGCGTCGATGAACTCGTCGAACTCTCCCGCCATCACGCGATCGATCTTGTAGAGGGTCAGGTTGATGCGGTGATCCGACACCCGGCCTTGCGGGAAGTTGTAGGTGCGTATGCGCTCGCTGCGGTCGCCGGTGCCGACCTGGGACTTGCGGTCGGCGGCGCGGCTGTCGTGCATCCGCGCGCGCTGCTGCTCATAGAGGCGCGCACGCAGCACCTTCATGGCGCGGGCACGGTTCTTGTGCTGGCTGCGCTCCTCCTGCATCGCCACCACGATGCCGCTGGGCAGGTGGGTGATGCGCACCGCGCTATCGGTCTTGTTGACATGCTGGCCGCCGGCGCCGGAGGCGCGATAGACATCGATGCGCAGGTCGCTCTCGTCCACGTCGACATCGACCTCCTCCGCTTCCGGCAGCACGGCGACGGTGACCGTCGAGGTATGAATGCGGCCCTGGCTCTCGGTGGCCGGCACGCGCTGCACACGGTGCACGCCGGACTCGTATTTCAGCCGCGCGAAGACGCCGCGGCCGGTGATGGTGGCGATGCCCGCGCGCAGGCCGCCCAGTTCGCTCTCGTCATACTCCAGCAGCTCGAACCGCCAGCCTCTCGCCTCGGCATAGCGGCGATAGGCCGCAAACAGCTCGGCCGCGAACAAGGCCGCCTCGTCGCCGCCCGCCGCCGGACGCAGCTCAAGGATGCCGCTGCGCGCGTCGGCCTCGTCGCGCGGGAGCATGGCGAGCCTGATGTCGTGACGCAGCGCGGGCAGGCGCTCACGCAAGCCGTCGAGCTCCGCCTGCGCCAGGTCGCGCAGCTCCGGGTCGTCGAGCAAGGCCTGCGCCTGCCGCTGCTCGGCCTCAGCCACGCGCAATGCCACAATCCGGCCGACCAGATCGTCGAGCTCCGCGTATTCGCGCGAGGCACGGTTGAAAGCCTCTCCGGACAGCGCGCCGGACAACGCGTGGCGGAGTTCGTCGGAGCGCGCGACAATGCGGTCCAGCCGGTCCTCGAACCTCATGCGCGTCGCTTGAGCGTGTCGATCAACTGGTCGACCGCGACCTCGCTCTGCGTGCCGCTCGCGAGATCCTTCACCTGGGCGGTGCCGCGCGCCAGCTCCTCCTCACCGAGAATGACGGCGACGCACGCGCCGATCCGGTTGGCGCGCTCGAAATGCCGTTTGGCGTTGCCGCGGTAGGCGCTCTCCGCGCGTATGCCGGCGGCGCGCAGGCTTTGCAGCACCTGGGTCGCGCGCGCTTGAGCCGCCTCGCCGATCGGCACGACCGCGACCGGTGAGACGGCCGGCGGCGGCTCATCGAGCAGCATGGCCAGGCGTTCGATGCCGCCCGCCCAGCCGATGGCAGGCGTTGGCGGGCCGCCCATTTCGGCAACCAGCCCGTCATAGCGCCCGCCGGCAATCACCGTGCCCTGCGCGCCAAGGGCGTTGGTGGTGAACTCGAAGGCGGTGTGGCTGTAGTAATCGAGCCCGCGCACGATCCGCGGGTTCTCGTGGAAGGCGACGCCGAAGCCGTCCAGCGCGCGGCGCAGCGCGTCCCAGAACGTGCGCGCGGCCTCGGTGAGAAAGGCGCCGATCATCGGGGCGTCCACCAGCAGCGCCTGGTCGGCGGCCGATTTGCTATCCAGGACGCGCAGCGGATTGCGCGCGAGACGCAGCCGGCTCTCCGGCGACAACTCATCCCTTATGGTGTGCAGGTAGTTGACCAGCGCCTCGCGCCAGGCGGCACGGCTCGGGGCGTCGCCGAGCGTGTTCAGTTCCAGCGCCACGCTGCCGGCGAGGCCGAGGGCCGCCAGCACGTCGCGGGCAAGAGCGATGGTCTCGGCATCGGCGAGCGGCTCGGCGCTGCCGATCAACTCGGCGCCGATCTGATGGAACTGCCGGTAGCGTCCCTTCTGCGGCCGCTCGTAGCGGAACATCGGACCGGCATAGTAGATCTTCTGCGGCAGAGACTGCGTGAGGCCATTGCTGACCAGGGCGCGGCAAATCCCCGCCGTCCCCTCCGGCCGCAGCGTCAGTTCCTCGCCGCCACGATCGGGAAAGCTGTACATTTCCTTGGTGACGACGTCCGAGGTCTCGCCCAGGGTGCGCGAGAACACCCTGGTGTCCTCGAAGATCGGCGTCGACCATTCATCAAAGCCATAGGCGGCGGCGATGCGGCGCGCCGTCGCCGCGACATGGGTGTGGCGGCGCTGCGCTTCGCCGAACAGGTCCCGTGTGCCGCGCGGCGGCTGGAGCGCGTCCATCAATCCGCCCTTGTCACTCCACCTCTGCCAGCTCGGCTACCTTGTTTGCGTCGATGGCCGACTGGAACTCGGCGGCCTTGGCCTCGACGAGACCGACGATATGATCGACCATCCGTTCGGCTGGCATGGTGTGGTCCTGCTTGCCGGCGGCATAGACCATGTGCCTCCCGGAGCCGCCGCCGGTGACGCCGATATCGGTCATCAGCGCCTCGCCCGGGCCGTTCACCACGCAGCCGATGATGGACAAGGTGAGCGGCGTCTCGATATGGGCGAGCCGCTCTTCCAGGGTGGCGACGGTGCGAATGACGTCGAAGCCCTGACGTGCGCAGGACGGGCAGGAGATGATCTTCACCCCACGATGGCGGATGCCAAGCGTCTTGAGCATCTCCCAGCCGACATGCACCTCCTCCTCCGGCTCGGCCGAGAGCGAGACGCGCAGGGTGTCGCCGATGCCGGCCCAGAGCAGGCTGCCCAGCCCGATCGCGGACTTCACCGTGCCGGCGCGCTTCCCACCCGCCTCGGTGATGCCGATATGCAGCGGGTGATCGCAAACCTCGGCGAGCTGCTGGTAGGCGGCCACCGCGAGGAAGACGTCGGACGCCTTCACGCTGATCTTGAACTCGTGAAAATCATGGTCCTGCAGGATGCGTGCGTGCTCCAGCGCGCTCTCCACCAGCGCATCCGGATTGGGCTCGCCGTATTTCTCCAGCAGGTGCCGTTCAAGCGAGCCGGCATTGACGCCGATGCGTATCGAGCAGCCATGCTCGCGCGCGGCGCGCACCACCTCGCGGACACGCTCGGGACTGCCGATATTGCCCGGATTGATGCGCAGGCACGCGGCCCCGGCGCGCGCCGCCTCGATCGCGCGCTTGTAGTGGAAATGGATGTCGGCGACGATCGGCACATTGACCTCGCGCACGATCTCGGCCAGCGCGGCGGTGCTCTCCTCGTCCGGACAGGAGACCCGCACGATGTCGACACCGGCCAGTTCCGACAGGCGTATCTGCGCGATGGTCGCCGCCGCGTCCGTGGTCAGGGTGTTGGTCATGGTCTGCACGGTGATCGGCGCATCGCCGCCCACCGGCACACGGCCGACATGGATCTGGCGGGAGACGCGCCGCTGAATTTGCTGGTAAGGACGGTAGCTCATCGCTTGATGCTCCGGACTGGCAGGCGGCACTCCTGCCAGGATTGCCACCCGTTGACCAGTCGCCCTACGCGGCGCCCTGCTTGAGGCGACCGGCGAATTGCTTACGGAACTTGGCCACCTTCGGAGCAATCACCACGCGGCAATAGCCGGCGCCCGGATGCTGGGCATAATAATCGTGATGTTCGGTCTCGGCCGCGTAGAAGGGCGGCAGTTGGGCGATCTCTGTCACGATGCCGCCGTCCCAGATGCCAGCCGCCTCGATCTCCGCGCGCACCGACTCCGCGGCCCGGCGTTCCTCGTCGCTGGCGACGAAAATAACCGACCGGTATTGCGTGCCGACATCGCCGCCCTGACGGTTCAAGGTGGTTGGATCGTGGATTGTGAAGAAGACCCGGAGCAGATCCTCATACGAAAGCACCGACGGATCGTAGGTCACGCGCACCACTTCGGCATGCCCGGTGGTTCCGGTGCAGACGCGTTCGTAGCTGGGCCGTTCGACATGGCCTCCAGCGTAGCCGGACATCACTTCAGTGACACCAGCGAGATCGTCATACACCGCTTCCAGGCACCAGAAGCACCCGCCACCCAGAACCGCCTGCGCCATCATGACCTCCATAGCCTTCGGTGTTGCCGAGATGGCGATGCCTTTCGCGCCGTGAAAGCCCTTGACGCATTTCTCCAGGTCGTCAACGGAAACGGGAACCGCTTGGCAGGATGTGGCGATTCGCACCCGTATGAAGGAGCATTGAAATGTCCGCGAACCCGCTTGAAGAGGACCCCGAACGCGAGCACCGCATCCGCGATCGCGCCTATCATC
The DNA here is from genome assembly GCA_964246745.1 of uncultured Acetobacteraceae bacterium. Lineage (GTDB taxonomy): Bacteria > Pseudomonadota > Alphaproteobacteria > Acetobacterales > Acetobacteraceae > Lichenicoccus. The sequence goes on along the minus strand of CAXTRK010000006.1, from coordinate 87,256 downwards.
TGTGGGTCGAGGGCGGCCGTCCACACGGTCGGCACGATGAATTCTGGGAACGCGCCAGCGCGCTGGTCGCCATGGAAGAGAACGCGGGCAGCGGGCAGTTGGCGAACCCGCAGACGACGGGTGAGGACCCGACCCTGGGCGAACCGGTCGAGGAAGCGTCCCTGCAAGACAATCTCGGCGACTTTCCGGACCATCTGACTGACGAGAACGAGGGCCGGAGCACACCGAAGCCGAGGCGGTCAGCCAAGGCGGCGGCGCCTGAGAAGATCACCGCGAAGCCGACAGCCGCCAAAAAATCGCCCGAGACGCCGCCCGCCAAACCGTCCACGAAAAAAGCCAGCAAGCAGCCCACGCCCAAGCGTCAGACTTAGAACCTCCCCACAAAACGCTCCGGCAATCGCCAGAGCGCATCGCCGCTGAGATGCAGGTCGATGCGGTAAAGCTCGTGCCGCCGCGACTCGGCGCTATTCATCACCCGGGCGAGCCAGGCTTGCAGGTCCTGATCATCCGCGCCGAGCGTTCCGTTCGGACGCCGCGGCAGACCGGCCATGGCCAGCAGCATCTGCCGCCATGCCGCGTCCGCCACGCGCTGATGCAGGCCGGCCTGTTCCGACACCCAGGACTGCGCGCGCGTCCGCGCCAGCCGTTCAAGCCCGTAAGACAGGTCGACATAACGCAGGTGAAACAGAAACAGCTCGCCGAACGAGGGCGGCGCGTCGATGTTGTGGAAGCCAGGCGCCCAGCGCACCGGCCGCTTGATCAGCACCGGCTTGCACATCGACGAGCTGAACCGCGCCCAGCGCCGCTGCGCGCTCACCGGCCGCTCCCAGTCGAGCGCCGATTCGTCCTCGGGGCTGTGCACCACGTCGAGGCCGACGGCGGAGATCACCGCGTCCGAGGGCAGGCCATCGGCATAATCGGCGAGCGAGGCATGCCGGGCAGGGTCCGCCAGCAGCAGTTCATCCACATCGACATAGACAACGCTGCGATACCAGATGAGCAACGATGCGCAGAGTTGCGAGATGAACCGCACGCGACGGTCATCGTCCATCGGCGAACGCGGAATCCGCAGCAGGTTCAACCCCAACGGAACACACGCCGCCTGCGTGCTGCCATCGCTGGAGCCATGGTCGATGACATAGCAGTGCGAGGCCGGCACCTGAGCGATATAGTGGCGCAGCCAGACCGGCAGGAACCGCGCCTCGTTATAGACCATCGTCACGATGGCGAGCGGAGCCCCATTACCTTCGGTCATGGGTCGTAGCAAAGCAGCTTTGGCCGCCGTTCACTACCTTCGTGATGCCCCTTGACCCTCCCGCTCGGCACTCCATACGGTGCGCGCATGGGCCGTATGCAAAATGTTCAACCCGCCGCCAGGCCGATCACCGCGAAGGTGCCAGGCTCAAGCCGGTTGATGCTGAAGAAGCCGATCGCCCATGTCGAGGCGGAGATCGCCTCGCACCGGCTCAAGCGCACGCTCGGTCCGCTCAACCTGACCATGCTCGGAGTGGGATCCACGATTGGCGCCGGCATCTACGTCATGACCGGCACCGCGGCCGCCCACTACGCGGGGCCGGCGGTGCTGCTCTCGTTTCTGCTGGCTGGGCTCGCGTGCGTCTTCACCGCGCTCTCCTACGGCGAGCTCGCCTCGGTGATGCCGGTCAGCGGATCGGCCTACACCTACGCCTATGTCGCGGTGGGCGAGGTGTTCGCCTGGATCACCGGATGGCTGCTGGTGCTCGAATACGGCATTTCCACCGCGGCGGTGGCCGCGGGCTTCTCCGGCTATGCCACCAGCCTGCTGCAGAATTTCGGCGTCACCGTGCCAGGCTGGCTCCACACGCCGCTGATCACCACCGTGCAGACCGCCAGCAGCAACACGCTGCATTGGAGCGGCGGGCTGGATCTGGTGGCGGCAGCCGCCAGCCTGCTGGTCACCGCGATTCTTGTCGTGGGCGTCACCGAATCGGCGACGGTCAACAGCGTCATCGTGGTGATCAAGGTCTCGGTGCTGGTGATCTTCGTGGCGCTGGGCATCGGCGCGGTGCACAGCTCGAACTGGGTGCCGTTCATCCCGCCCAGCACCGGCGGGATGCATTTCGGCGTGCCGGGCATCTTCCGCGCGGCGTCGGTGATCTTCTTTGCCTATGTCGGCTTCGAAGCGGTGTCGACCGCCGCCGCCGAGGCGCGCAATCCCAAGCGCGACGTGCCGATCGGCATCCTCAGCTCGCTCGCGGTCTGCACGGTCGTCTATATCCTGGTCGCGGGCGTGCTAACCGGCATCGTGCCGTACCGCGAACTCGGCGTGCCGGACCCGCTGGCGATCGCGGTCAACGCCATGCACGAGCCCTGGCTCGCTTTGCTGATCAAGATCGGCGCCGTCACCGGCCTGTGTTCGGTGATGCTGGTGCTGCAATACGGCCAGTCGCGCATCTTCTACACCATGTCGCGCGACGGCCTGCTGCCGCGCCTGTTCCAGAACGTGCACCCGCGCTTCCGCACGCCCTGGCTCGGCAGCATCGCCGTCGGCACCGGCACCGCGTTTGCCGCCGCCGTGCTGCCGATCGACATCATCAGCGACCTGGTCAGCCTCGGCACCACAGTGGCCTTCGGCATCGTCAGCTTCACCGTGATCTGGCAGCGCAATGCCCGTCCGGAGATCGCAGCCCCCTTCCGCGTTCCGCTCGGAGGGGTGCGGATACGCGGCGTCTGGATCGGCACGACGCCGGCGCTCGGCATCGCGTTCTGCCTGGTGATGGCGGCGCCGCTGCTCATCGATCTCACCATCTCCCTGTTCAACGGCAATCCGGTTCCCGCACTGCTGCTGCTCGGCTACGCGGCGATCGGCGCTGTCACCTATATCGCCTATGGCAGGCGCCACTCCACGCTGGCGCGGGAGGCGGCGCATTTAGGCGAGGAGCTGAGATGAACCCGGACCATCTGGATCTGCCTTACGAGACCATCGAGATCCTCTCCGCGCTGGACGTGCCGCGCCGCATCCTTGCCGAAGGCGCCTATCCGGTGCGCTCGCCGCTGAGTGGCGCGATCATCGCCCGGATCGATCATACCCAGGCGGCGGAGACGGTGCTCGCCGAAGCCCACGCCGCCTTCCTCGCATGGCGACGCGTGCCGGCGCCGCGACGCGGCGAACTGGTGCGCCTGTTCGGCGAGGAGCTGCGCGCCGCCAAGGACGCGCTTGCCCGGCTGGTCGTGATCGAGGCCGGCAAGATCCCCAGCGAGGGTCTGGGCGAGGTGCAGGAGATGATCGACATCTGCGACTTCGCGGTCGGCCTGTCGCGCCAGCTCTACGGCCTGACCATCACCAGCGAGCGCCCGGAACACCGCATGATGGAGCAGTGGCACCCGGCCGGCGTGGTAGGGGTGATTTCCGCCTTCAATTTCCCGGTCGCGGTCTGGGCCTGGAACGCGGCGCTGGCTCTGGTCTGCGGCGACTCGGTGGTGTGGAAGCCTTCCGAGAAGACGCCTCTGGTGGCACTCGCCACGATGGCGCTGTTCGCCCGCGCGCAAGCGCGTTTCGGCGAGGCGCCCGCCGGCCTGTGCGGGCTGCTGCTCGGCGGCCGCGAGGCCGGCGCGTCGCTGGCGGCCGATGCTCGCGTCGCGGTGCTGTCGGCAACCGGCTCGACCGCGATGGGCCGCGTCGTCGGCCCGCAAGTGGCAGCGCGGTTCGGGCGCGCCATTCTCGAGCTGGGCGGCAACAACGCCTCGATTGTCTGTCCGTCCGCGGACCAGGAACTGGCGCTGCGTGCGGTCGCGTTCGCCGCCATGGGCACCGCGGGCCAGCGCTGCACCAGCCTGCGTCGTCTGATCGTCCATGAGAGCATCCATGACGGCTTCACCACGCGGTTGCGCTCGGTGTTCGCCGGGATCTCCGTCGGCAATCCATTGCTGGGCGAGCACCTGGTCGGGCCGCTGATCGACCGTGACGCCTTCGAGGCGATGCAGGCGGCGCTCGGTCGGGCACGCGACGCCGGCGGCACGGTCATCGGCGGCGAGCGGATCGGCGCCGGAGACGCCTACTACGTCCGCCCGGCCTTGGTGCTGATGCCCGGGCAGCGCGGCCCGGTGCTCGACGAGACCTTCGCGCCGATCCTCTATGTGCTGAAATATGGCTCGTTCGACGAGGCGCTGGCGCTGCATAACGGCGTCGCGCAGGGTCTGTCGTCGTCGATCTTCACGCGCGACCTGCGGGAAAGCGAACTGTTCCTCTCCGCGGTCGGCTCGGATTGCGGCATCGCCAACGTCAACATGGGTCCGTCGGGCGCTGAGATCGGCGGCGCCTTCGGCGGCGAAAAGGAGACCGGCGGCGGCCGCGAGTCTGGCTCGGATTCCTGGAAGGCGTATATGCGCCGCGTCACCAGCGCGATCAATTACGGGCTATCCCTGCCGCTCGCGCAGGGCGTGGAGTTCGAAATCTGAGCTGATCACGGGCAGCGCCGCCGCCCGCGCCGCCATCGCAGCGGAGTACGATCGGTATCGATGTCGATCACCAGGTCGGCCGGCTCGTCCGTCAGAATCCAGCGTGTCAGCCGCTCGTAATGCGCGATGAAGCGCGCGATTGCGGCATCGTTCATGATCGAGGCCGACACATCGTGCGAGCGCGTCAGGTTCATCTCCTGCTCGGCCCGCCAGCGATGCACCTCCTCGAAACCCGGCGCGCGCAGCAGGACCAGGAAGTCGATGCGGTCGAACAAGCGCCGGTACTCCGCGCGAAGCGCCGCGTCGACGTGCCGGCGCCACCGTCCCTCGGCGTCTTCATGACGCTCCAACGCGTTGATCGGGTGCGCCAGCCCATCCTCGGGCATCGGCCGGACGCCGACGCACCAGCCTTCGAACAGGACGATATCGACAGGCGACGCGTAGCGCGGCCATTCGGCTGGCGGCGCGCGGTCGTCGCTCGGTTTGTCGAACACAGGTGCCGCGGTGACGCCGTGTTGGGCTTGTAACGCCTCGATCGTGCGCACCGCCATCGGAACATCGTGCGTTCCAGGCACGCCGCGCGTGCTGAGCAGCGGATGCACATCGCGGCTCAGCAACGCCCGCTCAGCACGGGTGAGATAGAAGTCGTCGAGCGATAACACGGCGACGCTGAAGCCGGCGTCGTGCAGGCGTTTGGCCAGCCGCAACGCGGTGGTTGATTTGCCGCTGCCCTGCGCGCCGCTCAGTCCCGCCAGCACCGGGCGGCCGAGCGCGGCACGGCAGGCGATGATCCTGTGCGCGATCAGCGCATCGGCTTCGCCCGCAGCAGCAGTGCGGTCGTCGAAAATCCCCTCGGCAGACGTGTTGACGGCGTTCAGCAACCGAACTCCCGTCGATAGCGCGCGAAGCAGCGCGCGCCGTTCAGAAGCCGCATCAGCGCGCCTTCGGCGATCGCCGGCGCGGTGCTGGGCTCGGCGGCGACGAGCGGACGCAGGACTTCGGCGTTCCAGGCGGCGGAGTGCTTCACGTCGAGCACGGCGTGCAGGTCGAAATAGTGCCGGTCGCCAGCGTCGATGCCAAGGCGCTTCAGGCCGGCCGCGACCAGGGCGGCGCGTCCGGGCGCCGTCAACTCGATCACGCCGAGCGCTCCCACCGAATGATAGGCATAGCGACGGTTGACGGCGAGCCCGACCATGGTGTTGGCCAGGGCCAGAGCTTCCCAGACGGTCGTCTCCAGGCGCGGCTCGAGGCCGAGGCGTGCGCTCAGCAGCTCCAGCATGGGGCCGTGCATGCCCTTGGCGTTGCCGCGCCCCATCTCGTCCCAGTAGTTCCGCGCCAGTTCCAGCTTCGGCCGCATTGGCATCTTGACCTGGGTGAGCGCGGTGAGGTCCTCGAAACCGGCCTCGCCGGCGACCTCCTGCGTGAGAAACCAGCGCATCTCGTCGAGATCGGCATGGTCGGCCAACCATACAAACAGCGGATCGCCCTGTCCCGGACCATCCTGCTCCAGCGCCTCGAACCAGGCGATGAAGTCGTCCGGATCGGCAGGCGCCCCCGCGGCGCGGTCCGCCACGGCGGCGCGCTGCTCCTCGATAAAACGGCTTTCCTTGATCATGAGCGCCATATCGTCAGCCAGACCGGACTGCCAGCCATCATCGGGCAGGGTCGGAGTGAGCCGACGGCGGTTGAACTCGGCGAGGCGGCACTGCAGATCGTGCCGCGCGGTCTCGAATGGCTGGTATCCAGCCGCCAGGGTGCTGTCGGGCAAGGCCTACTCTCCTTTGGTTGCTGTCAACACCACTGCCGCGATGCGGTCGGCGGCTTCATAGGCCGCAGTGTCGAGTTCCTCGCCAAACACGTCCGGGTCGACCTCCCGCATCGACCAGCGCAGTCCGGCATCGTCGAGCAGCCGCCCGGCCCGCCTGGCAAACCGGTCTTCTCCGTTGATGATCACCGAGCCGGTGTAGAGCAACAGGGCGCCGCCCGGCGCCAGCCGGGAGATCGCCGTCTCGACGATGCGGAGCGACAATCCGGCTCCGAGCGGGCCACCGCCATGACGATAGGCGCGCGCCATCGGATCGATCAGGTACGGCGGATTGGCGATGATCAGATCGAACCGGCCTGGCACCGCCTCGAGCAGATCGCTCCTGAGAAAGCGGACATTTTTCGCCCCCGCGGCCCGCGCGTTGGCACGTGCCAGGCGCAGGGCTTTGTCGTTGATGTCGACGAACACGGTCTCGCAGTGCGGACGCGCCAGCGCCGCCAGGATGCCGCCAGCGCCGGCGCCGCAGCCGATATCGACGCACCGGCGGATCTCGGCCTGGCTCAGCCGCAGATGATCTCGCAGCGCATCCGCAAAGCGATAGGTGTCGGGCCCGAAGAACACCGCGTCCGCTTCGTTGGTGGGATAGGCGGAATGCAGGAACAACAGATCGGCCAACGAGGACAGGCGCAGCGCGCTCCGCCACCCGCCGTCGCATGGCAACAGGGCGCGCGCGTCGTCGAGCGCCTGCTCGAGGGGAGTCGGCAGCGCTCCCGCATGGAATGGACGGCTCCAGCCAAGAACGTCGGCAAGGGTATGACCCCATTGGTTGCCCGGGCGGGCATTGACCCTCCTGTGCGTCTCCGGCGTCGTCGTGATGAAGCGGTAGCCGGCTGCCTGCGCGCTCCTGATCACACGCACGAGGGCATCGTCCGCCGAGGCTTGATCTGGCTCGATGTGTCGAAGCGGGTTCATCAGGATCGGGTCGCGACGCGGGCGTCGTGCTGGCGCCAGAGTTCACCGATCCGATGGTCCAACTCCGGGCTGCCGAGCGAGACCACCGCTCCGCCTGGATAGTGCGTGAGCTCGCCGAAATACGGTTGGCCACCAGACAGGTAGAAATCGACGCGGACCGCGTCAAAGCCGACGGCGAGACGTGCGGCCAGAGCGGCGAGGCGGAGCGCTGCCGCGGGCGGCGCAAACCCGGGGACGTCCTCATGACGCGTCTTTCCCATCGCCAGCGGCGCCAGGGTGTGCGGATCGTACCAGAGGAAACGGTGATTGCTGAAGCGGTCGAGATGCACCTGGAGCAAGTGCGGCCGGCCGCCGAAGCAGTAGAGCTTGTAATCCTCCGGCACCGAGCCGTTGCCGCCGACGAGCAGGTCTTCCACCAGCAGCCTTGGAGCGATGTCGCGGTAGCCCCATTCGCCGGTCTCCCGGTAGTAGCTGCGGCCAAGCCATGCCTTGAACAGGTGGGCCGCGTCCTCGCGCCGCACCGACGCCTTGTCGGTGACGATGAGATTATAGCCGCAACCATGGTTCGCCTTGACGACGAAGCGATCGGGCAACGTGTTCCACGGGATTTCCGAAGGATGCGTCCAGACGCCATGCAGCGGAATCAAGCTGTCCGGCCCGATCCGGGCGGCCACGAACCCGCGCACCGCGACCTTGTCGGTGGTCAGCGGAATGAGCGGGTTGCGGTCGTGCAAAATCTTCCAGGCCACCCGCTCATTGAAGCTGCGCGGCGCGCGCAGATCCGGCGTGTAGCCGAGTTCCCGACGCATCTTGCGGATCAGACGCGCACGATGGTGCGCCTGTTCGAGGGGCGGCATCAGCGCGAGCAAGGATTGAAATGCCCGACGGCGCGCGGACAAAGGCGGCGGATAAGGCAGTGTTGCGGAGCGATGCGACGGCAAAACCTGCGTTGACGTCTGAATTTGTGTGACAGTCGACCAGTTTTTTGTAATTGCGGTAGCCTGGACGGACACTAGTGAGCACTTTCCATTGTATTACCGAAACACATGCATTGCCGATCCGGCTGACGACACTTAGTGACTCATGAAAAGAAGGCACTTCAAGTTTTTTCGAGGCGGACATTATCGTGTTCACTTCTTGGCGAGAGCGTTTTTCTTCATGCCGGAACGCCATGGTCTCACAACGCGATTGCTGACGCCGACGCTTCGCTTTGCTGCGCATAGAGCGCGAACGGGTCGAGCACCGCACAGCCAAGCGCCTCCTCCAGCAGAGTCTGGCGCGGCGACCCGTCTGTCCGTGCGGCGGGGCCGCCCGACAGGTTCGAGCGGAAAATTCCGGCGGCGCTGACCGGCAGGAAGTCCTCGTAGAGGATCGGCTCGGCGCGCACCGAGCCGGCGCGCAGCGCCTCTTCCAGGCTTTGTGCCCCGAGCGGCACATCGGCGACCGCTTCATAACGGTAGAACGCCAGGTTCTGGCGCCGCAGGCTCTCGTGATCGTCCGGGAAGCTGTCGAATGCGCGCGGATCGCCGGTGGCGAGAAGCTGGTCATAGAGCGCCCGGCCGGCCGGCGTGAGTGCCGCGCCACGCTGCTCGATCTCGCCGAAGCGCGCGGTATGGCTGCCCTCGGCGCTGCCGAAGCGGACCGGCTCGGCAAGCGCCTTGAAACTGGTCTGACGCAGCAGGATCGGACAGCTTCGGCACGGCGGCCCCTCGATCTGCGGCTTTGCCTCGAGCCCGTAGCGCCGCATCGCCGCCTGCGCCTGATCGATGTCGAGCACGCGCGGGGTCAGGTGATTGATATGCGGCCCCTTGAAGCAGACGATGTCGGCAAGCAGCGGGTGCGCCGAGCGCAGCGCCTCGTAGGTCGCCTGATCAACCATGGCTTCAGGATGCCAGCGGAAGCTGTGCAACGCCTCTCCCACGAATTCCGTGGCCTGCGCCTCGGTCAGCCGACCTTCCAGCTCGAACGTCTCGATCAATGCCAGGGCGCGGGAGGTGACGATGGTCCGGCGCTTGAGGATGTCCTCCGCCTGCGCACGCAGCGCGCGGTCGGCGATCAGGTCGAGCCGCAGCAGCGAGGTGAACAGCCGGAACGGGCTGCGGCGCAGCGCGGACGGATCGGTCGCACGGAACGCGGTCGAATGCACCGGCACCCCGGCTGGAGAGAGATCGTAGTAGCCGACGGGAACCATGCCGAGCACTGCAAACAACCGTCGCATCAGACCCAGCTCGGCCGCGGTGCCAAGGCGTATCGCGCCGTGCCGCTCCTGATCGAGCCGCTCGCGGCCGCGTATGCCGCCGATCGCGGCCGACAGGGCCGGGTCCTCGCGCAACACGTCGCGGTTGATCGCGGCGGTCAGATCCAGCAGCGTGCCGTATTGCGGCACCTCGGCGCGATACATCGCCGACATCGCCTGCGCAAACAGCGCCCGTATCGCGTCGGACTGCATGGCAACACCTCCTCCCCCTTTTGGCGCACTCTATGCCGCGCGCAACAGCTTCGCGAGCCGCACCAGGATCGCCGCCGTCGCCCCCCAGATGTCATGGTCCGGATGCGGCCACGACCAGGCGCCGCGACGCAGCCCATCCTCGATGCGGCGCGGCGCCTCGGGGTCGAGCAGCACGCGCAGATCCAGGCCGAAGATCGCATCCACCTCATCTGGCGCCGCCGTCCAGCGCGCCTCGGCGGAGAGCAGTCCCACGAACGGCGCGATCAGGAAGTTGCTGCTGAAGGTAGGCTGCGCCGGCAACTGCCCCAGGAGCGCCACCTCGCGCGGATCAAGACCGATCTCTTCGCGCGCCTCGCGCAAGGCGGTGGCGGCAAGGCCCGCGTCGGCAGGGTCCGGCCTGCCGCCGGGAAAGCTCACCTGGCCGGAATGGGTTCTGAGCAGCGACGAGCGGCGCGTCAGCAGCACCACCGGGGACGGAAGCAGCACGATCGGCACCAGCACCGCCGCCTCCCGCACGGCGCCTCCCGCGGGCCGCCGCACCGCCGCATGAACCGGAAGCAGTCCGGCCAGGCGCCGCCGCAACCAGTTCTCGTCGATGGTCCGTCCGATCATTCGGCGGCTATCGAAACAGCGCCAAAGCCGCAATTTTGATCGCCATCGTCGCGCGCCTGCCGTATTGATGCGCGGCCATGATCAGACACGCCGAGACTCGTCGATGATTTCGTTCCGTGCGCTTCAAGTGACGCTCGCATGCCTCTCGCTCGCCGCCCTCTCCTGCCTGCCGGTGCACGCCGCCCACGCCCAGCTCAGTGTCGGGGGCGGTCATGGCGGCGGTGGCGGCGGCGACGATAACGCCGAATCCGCCGAGGCCAAGGCCAACGCCGCCGCCAACGCGCCGCCGCCGGCGCTGCCGGGAGCGGTGCCGAGCGATCCGGACGAACCCAGCACCCACGCCGCGCTGGACATGAACCCGAACGCGGCGCTGTTCGATGCCATCGACCGTGGTGACCTGACGGCGGCACGGGACGCGCTTTCCAGGGGCGCAAACCTGCAGGCCACCAACGTGCTCGGCCAGACACCGATCGACATGTCGGTCGATCTCAGCCGCAACGATATCACCTTCCTGTTGCTGTCGATGCGCAACACCGACGCGCCGCAAGGCGCCGACGTGGCGACCGCGAGCGTCGCCGCGCCAAAGCTGGGCCAGCTTTCCGTCCACGCCCACGACGCGCACGAAAAGGATCGGGTTCAGCAGGCATCCTACAGCGCGCTCGCGGTCCATGGCGGCACGCCCAAGCCTGACGTCGGTTTTCTCGGTTTCAGCGGAACCTGATTTAGCACCCGTGCCATGAACCGGCCGCCGAACGCGATCGCGGCCCTCGCGGCGGCCTGTCTCCTCGCCGCCGCCGCCGCCGACTTCGTGCTGCTGCATCATCTGGTGTCGCCGGCGATCCTGGTGGTTCTCGCCGTGCTGCTGCCGGCCTCGCTGCGCATGACGCGCGAATGGGAACGTGCCGTGGTGCTGCGCGCCGGCAAGCTGCGCGGCGTTCGCGGTCCGGGACTGTTCCTGATCATTCCTGTCATCGACAGCGTCGCCGGGGTGGTCGATCTGCGCATCCAGACGACGTCGATTGCCACCGAGAAGACGCTCACCCGCGACACCAGCCCGGTCGACGTGGATGCGATCGTGTTCTGGAAGGTGCACGACCCGCGCCAGGCGATCACAGCGCTCCGCGATTACGCGAGCGCGGTGTCGCTGGTGTCGCAGACCAGTCTGCGCGAGGTCATCGGCGCCAGCGATCTCGGCGTGCTGCTGGAAGACCGCAGACGTATCGACGACTGGCTGCGCGAGGCGATTGCGGGCAAGACCGCCGCCTGGGGCGTGTCGGTCCAGGCGGTCGAGATACGCGACGTGACGCTGCCGCCGAGCCTGCAGGACGCGATGAGCCGGCAGGCGCAGGCCGAGCGGGAGAAGTCCGCGCGCGTGACCCTGGCATCGGCGGAGCGGCTGGTCGCCATCGAGCTGGAGGAGGCGTCCCGCACCTACGACCGCAGCCCCACCGCGCTGCAGATCCTGCAAATCAACCGCATCTATGAGATGAACAAGGATCGCGGCGCCACCATCCTGATCCCGACCTCCATGGCCGAGGCGATGTCGCGCGTGCTGGCCACGGGCGGCAATCCGGCATCAAAGGTTTCTTAATCTTCCACGTCGACACTGACGCGCATGGTGATCGCACGCGTCCGCAGCTTCGCTTTCTCCGGGATCGAGGCAGTGCCCGTGGAAGTGCAGGTGCAGATCTCCAACGGCCTGCCGGCCTTCCTGATCGTGGGCCTTGCCGACAAGGCGGTGGGCGAGGCGCGGGAGCGGGTGCGAGCGGCGCTCACGGCGATGAGCCTGTCGCTGCCGCCGAAACGCATCCTGGTCAATCTGGCGCCGGCCGACCTGCAGAAGGAAGGCAGCCATTTCGATCTCGCGATCGCGCTCGCCGTGCTCGCCGCGATGGAAGTGCTGCCGCGCGACGAGGTCGCCGGCTACGCCGCACTCGGCGAGCTGTCCCTCGACGGCCGGATCAATCCGGTGAGCGGGGTGCTGCCGGCCGCACTCGGCGCCAGCGCGGAAGGGCTTGGCCTGATCTGCGCCGCCGAGCAGGGCGGCGAGGCGGCGTGGGGAGGCGAGATCGAGGTCCTGGCGGCGCCGGATCTGCTATCGCTGATGAACCATTTTCGCGGCATTCAGGTGCTGACCCCGCCCGCGCTGCCGGGCCTCGCCGAGCCGTCGCACGCGCTTGACCTGGCCGATGTGCGCGGCATGGAGACCGCCAAACGGGCGCTCGAGATCAGCGCCGCGGGTGGCCACAGCCTCATGCTGGTCGGGCCACCCGGCGCCGGAAAATCCATGCTGGCCGCGCGCCTTCCCGGGCTGCTGCCTGATCTCTCCGCGTCGGAGGCCCTGGAAGTCAGCGCCATCCATAGCGTCGCGGGGCTGCTGCGCGACGGCAAGCTGGTGACGCGTCCGCCGTTCCGCGAGCCGCACCATTCGGCGAGCATGGCCGCGATCATCGGCGGCGGCCCGCGCGCCAAGCCCGGCGAAGTCAGCCTCGCGCATCGCGGCGTGCTGTTCCTCGACGAGATGCCGGAGCTGCCGCGGCAGTCACTGGAAGCCCTTCGCGCGCCGATCGAGACCGGCCGCACCACAGTGGCGCGCGCCGCGGCGCACGTGACCTACCCGGCGCGGTTCCAGCTCGTCGCCGCGATGAATCCCTGCCGCTGCGGCCATCTTGGCGACGCCTCGCGCGAATGCGGCCGGGCGCCGAAATGCGGCGAGGATTATCTCGGCAGGATCAGCGGCCCGATGCTCGACCGGATCGACCTGTGCGTGCAGGTGCAGCCGGTCTCCGCGGGCGAGATCGCGCGCACGCCAAAAGGCGAGTGCAGTCGTGCGGTCGGCGCCCGGATTGCCGAGAGCCGCTCGCGCCAGCACGCACGGCAGCACGGCCTCAGCAATGCCGAGTCGACGGTCGAGCATATGCAGCTTGCCGAGGACGCGTTGGCCCTCGCGGAGCAGGCGTCGGATCGGCTGCGGCTGTCCGGCCGCGGCTTCACACGGATGGTGCGTGTCTCGCGCACCATTGCCGACCTCGAGGGCGCCGCATGTGTGTCGCGCGCGCATGTGGCGGAAGCGCTCAGCTATCGTCATCGCGTGCCAGGCAAGAGCTGAACGGGCATGACAATCAAACTTTGGAACCAAACAAGAACGGCTGCGTTGTCGCCATCATGAGCACACAAGACGAGACCAAGCCGGTGGACGAGCAGGCGTTGCCGTCGAACACCGAGAAGAACCCGGATGACTGGACCACCGGCGAGGAAAGCATGACCGGCGCACAGGCCTCCTACCTCAAGACCCTGTGCGGAGAAGCTGGCGAGCCGTTCGACGAGTCGTTGAGCAAGGCGGAAGCCTCGAAGCGGATCGATGCATTGCAGCAGCGGACCGGGCGCGGCAAGAGCCACTAAGTTCGCCATCGAATGACCGTAATTCCCCACTGATAGCCCGACCTGACGGTGGATAGGGAACGGAAGATGGCGGCGACCCGAACCGGCTTCAGGTTGACGGCATGGCTGGCGGCGACAAGCTTGGCAGTGGCGGCGGTCGTGCCCGCCGGATCGTCGAGAGCCCAGGACGCGACCGGCTCGGCCGCCGCCGATCCGCCGGCCCTGGTCGGCCGCCTCTCGCTTCTCTCCGGCGATGTGTCCTCGCATGGTCCCGACGCGACCCAGTGGACCCCTGCGGTGCTGAACTTTCCATTCACCTCGGGCGACGCGCTGTGGACGCAGCCGCAGGCGCAGGCCGACATCGAGATCGGCTCGAGTGTGCTCACGCTCGCGCCGCAAACCGAGCTGGATCTCGCAACGCTCGACGAACGGAGCCTGGTCGCGACCGAGCCGCAAGGGGACGTGTTCCTCGACCTGCGGCAACTTCCCCCGGCGGAGACATTCACCATCAACACGCCGCACGGCGCCGTGCAGATCGCGACGGACGGCGAATACGAGATCCTTGCCGGCGACGCCGACACGCCAACCCAGGTCGCGGTGGTTCGCGGGGCGGCACAGCTCACCAGCGGAAGCCTCGCGCTGCGCGTCCACGCGGGTCAGATGGCGATCGCCAGAGGCACCCAGGATGTCGAAGGCGATGTCGAACCGCTCACCTCCTACGATGCTTTTCTGACGAGAATGCTGGCGCGAAGCAGCGTGCCGGTCGCCGAACCACCCGCGGTGCAGGGCATGACTGGCGCCGAGGATCTCGGGCAGTATGGCGCCTGGCAGGACAACCCTGATTATGGCGAGGTCTGGTTTCCGCAGGTCTCATCCGATTGGGCGCCGTATCGTGACGGAAGCTGGGCCTATGTCGAGCCATGGGGCTGGACCTGGGTGGACAGCGCGCCATGGGGCTTCGCGCCGTTCCATTATGGCCGCTGGGCGCAGACCGATCAGCGCTGGTGCTGGGTGCCGGGGGAAGCGGGGGAACCGGTTGAGTCGGCGCCCGTCTATGCCCCGGCCCTGGTCGATTTCGTGGTGGCGGGCGCTGTCGCGGGTGTGGCCGGGGGGGCGCTGCTCGCGTCGCTGCGCTCCGGCCGCGGCGATGTCGGCTGGGTGCCGCTCGGCCCGCACGAGCGCTATCGTCCACCCTATGGCGGTGGCGGCCGCTATGTTCGCAGGCTCAATCCCGGCAATGGCTGGCGTGAACTGCGATGGGGCGGCGCTGATGGGCATCATGGCTTCGCCAACCGGCACGGCATGACCATCGCTCCCGTGTCGGCAATGGCGCGATCGCAGCCGATTGGCCGCGTCGCGCGCGGCATCGCCAGTCCGGCGGGGCAAGACTTCCGCAACGCCGCTTTGCTGCGGCCGATGCACGGCGCTTTGCCGATCCGTCCGACCGGCGAGACACGCGGCGTGACGACGCGTGCCGCGCAGAGGTTGGGCATTGCCGGCGGACCATCGCGTCCGCAAGCGCCAGGGCCGGCGATCAACCCCGCGCTTGCTCATCGAGGCGCCTTGCCTGCGGGCCGGGTTCCATTCAGGGGCGGGCCTGTAAGAGTGACTCGGCCGATTGTTACAGCACCCGGCCCGTCGCCTGTCCATGGTGTCGGCCCGCATCCGGCGGGTCCCGCCATGCCGGCGCTTCGCGCGCATCAGCAGGTCGTCGGCCGCCCCGGCATCGGCCCGCGCCGACCGGTGCCGGGGCGCGCTTTCGCGACGCCGCGGCCGACGCCCCCCGCCGCGACGATGGCGCCACTGCCGCGGGTGATCCGACCCGAACCGCCGCGGCCGATAGCACCGCGGCTTGCGCCGAGGCCTTTCGCTGCTCCTCGTCCGATGCCCCTGCGCGCCCCGATGGCGCCGCCAATGGCACGACCGATCATGCCGAGACCGATGGAGCCGCCGCATTTTGCTCCGGCCCGGCCGCGTGCGGCGCCCCCGGCCGGGCGGCCGCCGCCATGAGGCCGACTGGCGCCGTCACTGCTCCTCGGAGGCGGCGCGTAGCACGGCGAGGCCGCCTTCAAGGTCGGCGATCAGTTCGCGAGGGTCCTCCAGCCCGACATGAAAGCGGCACGCGGGACCTTGGAAGCGGCTCGATTGGAAGCTGCGGGTGATGGTCTGGTGGCTGGGCAGCGCCAGGCTCTCGTAGCCCCCCCAGGAGGCGCCGATGGCAAACACACCGAGCGCGTCGACCATCGCATCGACCGCATTGGTTGTGAATTCAGGCCGGAACACCACGCCGAACAGGCTGCTGGCGCCGCTGAAATCGCGCCGCCAGAATTCGTGCCCAGGAGAGCCGGGGAGCGCTGGATGCAGTACCCG
Source organism: uncultured Acetobacteraceae bacterium (assembly GCA_964246745.1). Classification (GTDB taxonomy): domain Bacteria; phylum Pseudomonadota; class Alphaproteobacteria; order Acetobacterales; family Acetobacteraceae; genus Lichenicoccus. Next base: position 71,270 of record CAXTRK010000006.1, on the reverse strand, counting down.
CGCCACCTCGTCGCGGCCGGCGAACCATTCCGCCACCATCAGCGCCGACGCCGACTGCCGCGCCAGCCGCACGCCCAGCGTGCGCAATCCGCGCAAGGTGAGCCAGCAATCGTCGGGACTCGCATATTGGCCGAGCTGGATGGCGGCGTCGCGCAGCACGCGCCAATCCTGTTCATCCGCGACGGTGATGGCGCCGATGACAACGTCGGCATGGCCGCCGGCATATTTGGTCAAGGCCTGGATCGAGACGTCCGCGCCATGGGCGAACGGCTGGAAGACGTGGAGGCCCCAGGTGTTGTCGACCAGCAGCTTGGCGCCGCCATCGTGCGCCACGCGCGCGAGCATCGGAACGTCCTGTACCTCGAAGCTGTGGCTGCCGGGACTTTCGGCGAACACTACCTGGGTGCTCGGGCGCATCAGCGCGCGCAAACCCTCTTCGGAGATCATCGGCTCATAGAAGCTGGTCTCCACGCCGAGGCGGCGCAGCATGGTGCCGCAGAACCGTCGGGTGGGGCCATAGACGCAATCCGGCAGCAGGCAGTGGCCGCCGGCGCCGAGAAAAGCGAGCAGCGGCGTCGTCACCGCGGCAAGCCCGGAGGAGACAATCTGGCTGTGCGTGCCGCCCTCGATCTCGGCGATGACCGATTCAAGCTGGAACTGCGTCGGCGTTCCGCAGGCGCCATAGGTCAGCTCATGGCCGTAATAGTTGCCGCTGCGCTCGCGCATCGCGGCCAAGGTCGGGAACAGCACCGTCGAGCCGCGCGAGACCGGCGGGTTGACGAAGCCGTCCTCCGGCCCCTCGCCGCTGTCGCCGCCAGCGTGACGCGCGGCGCGGACCAGGCGGGTCGAGAGCGTGTTCCAGGCGGCGCCGACGTCGCGCGGCGGACTCACGCCCCAGAATCTTTGGAATTGGGCGCTTTGGAGTTGGGCGCTGCGGATATGGGCAGGTCCGGATGGCTCGCCCACTCGCTCCAGGAGCCGTCGAACATGGCACCCGGAGCGAAGCCGGCGACCTTCAATCCAAGCGAGAGCACCGAGGCGGTGAGACCCGAGCCGCAGCTCGTGACCACAGGCTGGCTGCCATCGATGCCGGCTTCGGCGAAGCGTGAGCGCAGCGCCTCCATAGGCAGCAGCCGCTTGTCGTCGTCGAGCAGCTCGGTGAACGGCAGGCTGGCGCTGCCGGGAATATGGCCGCTGGGCAGACCGGGACGCGGCTCCGTGGCTCGCCCGTCGAAGCGGGCGCGGCTGCGCGCGTCGATCACCACCGCCTGGCGCTCGCCGGCGGCGATCGCGATCATGTCGCCGAGCCCGACCAACCGCTCGGAGCGAAGGCGGGGAATGAACCGAGCCGGCGGGACCGGCGGCGCGTCTGCTTGCTGGACGGGAAGCGAGGCGGCCATCCAGCCCTCGAGGCCGCCATCAAGCACCTGCGCGCGGTCATGGCCAAACAGCCCCAGCAGCCACCAGCCGCGCGCCGCCGAGACCAGGCCGGACTGATCGTAGAGCACCACATGCGTCTCATTGCCGACGCCGAGCTCGCCGATGAGGCGGGCAAAGCGTGCCTGGCTGGGCACCATGTGCGGCAAGTCCCCCTCCGGATCGGAGAAAGCCTCGACGTCGAAGCGGCGCGCGCCAGGAATGTGGACGTGGCGGAAGCGCTGCTCGGGATCGAACGTCTCGCCCGGCAGCACGGCAGTGGAATCAAGCAACACCAGGTTGCGGGACTCGAGCATGCGATACAGCGCGTGCGGAGTGATCAGCGGCATCATCACGGCAGTCGGTCATCCGGCAAGGGGTTTCGGCGAAAGCTCCGAACCATTGCCTTCAGCAGATCACTGTGTCGCGCATCCCGCAAGCAGCTCACGCACGCGACGCGCCGCGGCGGCGCCTTTCCGGCTGTCGCGCCACATGGTCTCGGCAACCCGCTGATGCGAGGTCACCGCCTCGGGCGCGCTGGTGACCAGGGCCACACCGCTGGCGTTGACCGCGCTGGCATCGCTGCGGAACGGGTTGATTACCAACGTCGCCCGGTCGCGCTGGCGCAGCAGAATGCAGTTCGTGGTCAGCTCGCCGCCCGGGATCAAGCTGAACTGCAGTCCCATCGGCTCTGTCTCCAGCATTGCGGCGATGCTCTCGACCTCGGCCGCCGCCAGCTTGCGGCAGAGCGTGCGCAGGCTGGGACTGAGCGACAGGCTATCGGCCACCCCGTGTTCGAGAAATCGCTGCAGCACCGGCTCCGAGATCATGGTGACCAGATTGGGGCGGCGCATCTGATACGCCCGCTTGCGCGCGCTCATGATGCCGAGCACCTGCTCGGACAAGGCCTTGACCGTCGCCGCATCCGAGCCGGACTGCTCGGCGGTCTCGGAGGCAACCTGGGTCAGCAGCGTGTCGTAGGCGTCCGATGTCACCAGGTAGCAGAGCGGCTCGCCGACCTGAAGCACCTGATCGGCGGTCTCCTCGAGCTGACGCACGCGCTCGAAGAAGCCGATGCTGCGGCTGTAATACTCGACACCGATGCCGAGCAGCGACAGCGGCGAGATCTTGAGCAGCTCGGCCAGGCGCTGGACGGTATCCAGCTTGATGACCTCGCCCTTCTCGTAGCGATAGAGTGCCGCCCGCGATACGCCCAACCGGGCGGCGATCTCTTCGGCACGCATGCCAGACTCCAGCCGATAGGCCCTCAATTGTTGACCGATCTCATTCAGGCGCATCGTCTGCATCTCTTTCTTGATTGCACAGCGGGGGGCGGTAACGGCGGCACGTCGAAAAACCTAGACCTTGGGCGGTGAACACCTTCAGTCATCAATAAAACGTTAATCGAAGGCTTCTGTCCACAAAGATCATGATCTAGTTGCCGTGCCAAACCACGCCGTCGGCCAAACGTGTCATGCGGAACACGCCGGCTGTCCTCCAGAGGCCGGCACGGACCTGGCCAGAGTTGCCGCTGGTCCGACGATACGCTTGCTCAGGCAGCGGTAGAGCGCGAAAGGAGCGTATGCCAGAGCGAATCATGATGGGCCTTTTGCTTGGCGGCGTCGCCGCCGGCTGTATCATCGTTCTGTATCCATTCTTCTCGGCCCTGCTGTGGGCGGCGATTTTGACCTTCACCACCTGGCCAGTCTACACGCAGCTCGCACAGCGCTCCGGCCGATACGGCGCCGCAATCCTGATGATGATCCTGACCGCTCTGCTGGTGGTCCTGCCGCTGGCGCTGGTCACCTCCGCCGGAGTCGCGGATGCGCCGCACGTGATCCACGGCCTGGAGGCGCTCTTCGCCTTGCATCTGCCCAGGCCGCCGCGCTGGGTCGAAAAAATCCCGCTGGTCGGCGACCAGGTGGCGCAGACCTGGGCCAAATGGTCCGCTGACGTGTCCGCCGCCGGAGCCGTGCTGCAGCCCTATCTTGGCGACATCGCGTCGCGCGTGCTGGGTCTGCTGGTGCAGATCGCGAGCGGCCTGCTGCAGCTTGTCCTGGCGCTGTTCATCGCCTTCTTCTTCTGGGTGGCCGGAGACGCCCTCGGGCAGCATGTCACCGCCATCATCCGACGTATCGCCGGCTCCTATGCCGACCGGCTGCTCGGCGTCACCGGCAATACAGTCCGCGGCACCGTGTATGGCATTCTTGGCACCGCGATTGTCCAGGGCATTCTCACCGGCATCGGTTTCGCCATCGCCCATGTGCCAAGCCCGGTGCTGTTCGGCGGCATCGCCGCCTTCTTCTCCGTGCTGCCGATCGGCGCTCCCCTGGTCTGGGTGCCGGCGGCAATCTGGCTGGCGACGACGCATCATCTGGCCTGGGGGATCGTGCTTGCCGTCTATGGCGTCGTTGCCATCTCCGGCGCCGACCATGTGATCCGCCCCGCCTTCATCTCGCGCGGCGCGCAACTGCCGTATCTGATCACGGTGCTGGGCGTGCTTGGCGGCGTGCTGGCCTTCGGCGGCCTCGGCATCTTTCTGGGCCCGGTGCTGCTCGGCGTCGGCTATACATTGGCCGTGGAGTTCGCCTCTCCAGGAACCGCCCGCAACCCGGTCACGGACGAACTGTGAAGATCGTGTCCTGGAATCTGCTGCGCCGCACCGGCGCCTCGATCGACGACGTCATCGCGTTGATCAAGGATCAGCGGCCTGACCTGATGCTGATGCAGGAGGCCACCCGCGAGATCGATCATCTGCCGGCGCGTATCGGCGGCGCCTACGCGCGCTCGCCGTTGCCGGGGCGTATCCACGGCGTCGCCTGCTGGAGCCCGGCTGATTTCCTCACTCCGCCTCTGGTCTGGCCACTGCAGCCAGGCGCGATGGTGCGGCGGATCTGTCAGGTGATCGATTGCGGCGCCTTCTCAGTGGCCAACGTGCATCTCTCGCATGGCCAGATGCTGAACCGCAGGCAGCTTCGTCTGATCGCCAGACGCCTGCCGCCACGCAGCGCCGTGCTGGGAGACTACAACCTGGTCGGCCCCGCCATGCTGCGCGGCTTCCGCGATGTCGGTCCTCGGGAACCCACGCACCACATGGCCGACATGCTCGCCGTCCGCCTCGACCGCTGCCTGGTGCGTGGGCTGGAATGCCGCGAAGCCGCCATCCTGCCGCACCGGCCGTCTGACCACCACCCGATCATGGTGCGCCTGCGCCCGCGCTGAACCTGCCGCCTTCTCTGGGCCGCCTCACAGATAAGGCAGCAGCAGCCGAACTGCGGAATCGCGGATACGAAACGCAAGATGCCGTTCGCGGTGCTGCGCGGGAGTGCACCGCCCGTGCCGGTGCGCCAGGACGAAGCTGTCAAGCACGCCTGCGAGCTCGCTGTCGTGCACCTCGACATTCAGCTCGAAATTGAGCCTCAGGCTGCGCACGTCCTGGTTCGAGCTGCCGATCAGCGACCAGGCTTCATCCACGACCATCAGCTTGGAGTGATTGAACGGCGGATCGGAGAACCAGATCCGCACCCCGGCCTCCAGCAGCGGCAGATTGTTCGGCGTACGCGCCCAATCGATCAGACGGTGATTGCTCTGGCGCGGCAGCACCACGTCGATCTCGACGCCGCGCATCGCCGCCATCGCCAGCACGGTCAGCAATCGCTCATCCGGCAGGAAGTAGGGCGTCATGATACGGACCGAGCGTCGCGCGAGCGCCGCCCCCTGCATCATCGTGAACTCGTTCTTCTCGAGGTCGGTGTCCGGTCCGGAAGTCACCACCCGGCAGAACGCCTTGCCCGACGGTTCCGACAGCGACTGCGCGTAGAACACCGAATGATCGAGCTCCTCTCCGGTGGTGAACGACCAATCCTTGGCGAAGGCTTCGGTCAACTGATCGATGACCGGACCCTCAAGCCGGAAATGCGTGTCGGAGACGGGATGCTTGGGCCGCCCGCGCAGCACGTTCTCGACTGCGATGTTGAGGCCGCCGGCAAAGCCGATGGCGCCATCGACCACCAGGATTTTCTTATGCGTCCGCAGATTGAGAAACGGCATTCGCCAGGGCAGCGTGGAGTGCATGAAGCGGGCGACCGGCACCCCGTGCACACGCAACCTGCGTGCCACGCCGCACCGGAAATAGCCGCTGCCAATGCCGTCGACCAGGACGCGGACCGCGACGCCGCGCGTATGCGCCGCGATGATCGCCTCGATGAAGCGGCCGCCGACCCGGTCGTCACGAAAGATGTACGAACAGAGCAGCAGACTGCGACGCGCCGCGGTGATCGCCTCCAGCATGACCGGATAGGCATTGTCGCCGTCATGCAGGCAGCGCACGGCGTTGCCTCCCAGCAGCGGACGGCCGGTCAGGCTGGCGACAGCGGTGACCAGTGGCGCGAGCGGGCCTTCGAGCGTCGGGGTCTCGGCGGCCTTGTCACGCCCGCTGCTCCAGGGCCGCTGGCCGCTGAGCCGCTTTGCCAGCCTGCGCACACGGTTGATGCCGAACATGACGTAGAGAAAAGTGCCGAATATCGGCGCCAGCCACGTGAGACCGATCCAGCCGATCGCGGCTCCGATATCCCGCTTGCTGCGCAGCGCGTGCAGCGTCACGCCGACAGCCAGCAGGATGCGCAGCGGCAACAAGGCGGCCGAGCCGAAGACGACGAAATCATGCATCGCTAGCAGATCAGTAACTAACTGCGCTTACGCTGCGGCCTATAGCGGCAAGGCCGCATGATCTCCCGCATGGCAACGATGAGGCGAGCCCATGGACACCGGCCTGCCACGCCGAACCGCGGCGCAGGGCGCCAAATCGCGAAACGGACGGATCGCCCAGGCGCACGGCCTCGAGGCCGAAGGCCGCGTCTGCCGCGCACTCCAGCATGACGGCTGGACCATACTCGATCGGCGCGCGCGAACCCGAGCCGGCGAGATCGACATCGTTGCCCGGCGGCCCAACCCTGCCGCGCCGGCCGCGGCGCTGATCGCTTTCATTGAAGTCAAGGCTAGGCGGCGGCTGCCCGACGCCGCGGTCGCTCTGTCGATGTCGCAACGCCGCCGGCTGGTCGAGGCCGCGGCGCTCATGCTCGCCGATCATCCGGAATGGTCGGAATGCAGCCTGCGCTTCGATCTCGTGCTGCTGGACGACTGCGGCCGGATGCGTCGGATCGCCGATGCCTTCAGGATCGGCGATGACTGACGCGCCTGGAACCAAACCGTACGGCGCGCGTACCAAACCAATGCCTGTGCGCGCGTAATGGCAAGATGTGCATCTGACGGACGGCATAACCGACGCGATGGGTGCTGCGCACGGCCATGACCCTTCGATAGACTGGCCGATAGATCGGGCGGTAAATCGGCCGATAGAATGGCCTGGGAGCGGCGGTCAGCGCATCAAGCGTGAGCTTGCTGGCCTCGGTGTCGGTGACCACGTGCTGCGCATGCGCAACGCGCGAGCCGGCGCCGACCTGAACGGCACACCATAACAACGCCGCTAAAACGATCCGCCGCACCGACACTGCCCACCTCCCGCGGTAGAACCTGAAGTACTACGACAAGGTGGACGCGCGGGTAAAGCGGCAGCGCGCTGAAACTCAGGCCTGGTGCGTTGCCGTCGGCTGAATGCCGTGCTCGGCAAACAACGTCTCGAGCTCGCCCGACTGATACATCTCGGTGACGATGTCGCAGCCGCCGACCAGTTCGCCCTTGACGTAGAGCTGCGGGATCGTCGGCCAGTTGGAGAATGCCTTGACGCCTTCACGCAGCCCCGGCTCCTCCAGGACGTTCGCCGTCTGGAACGCAACCCCCATATGCGACAGGATCTGCACGACGCGCGCGGAAAAGCCGCATTGCGGGAACATGGCGTTGCCCTTCATGTAGAGCATCACCGGGTTGGTCTCGATTTCGCTGCGTATGCGGCTGGCGACAGTGTCTGACATGGCCGGACTCCTCATTCTTTCTCAAGGTGCGTTGGTCTGCAGGGCGAGCGCGTGCAGCGTGCCGCCCATATGGCCCTGCAGGGCGGCATAGACGAGTTGGTGCTGCTGCAAACGGGAACGGCCGCGGAACGCCTCGCTTACCACCTTACAGGCATAGTGGTCGCCGTCGCCGGCAAGATCCTCAATGGTCACGGTCGCGTCCGGGATTGCCGCACGGATCAGGGTCTCGATCTCGCCCGCTTGCATCGGCATGCCAAAGACCTCCCTAGCGATCCATGAGTTCGGCGAAGAAGTGCCGGTGCACCGCCTGCAGCCGAGCCCGCGATATTGTGGCGCCGCTCGGCAAAGTCAAACCAGTGTCGCCGGCGGCGCCGCTGGCGCGGCCGAGACGCCGTGCCGTGACGCCGGCGTCGCGCGCGGCGTCCAGCAGCGTGGCCGCGTCCTGCACCGCCAGCACGTAGCGCGCCTGATCCTCGCCGAACCAGTAGGCATGGGGCGGCATCCCCGAGGCTGGAACGTCCAGGGTGCAGCCAGCGCATCCGGCCATGACCATCTCGGCAATCGCCACCAGCAGGCCGCCGTCAGAGACGTCGTGGCATGCCGCAACCGAGCGCGAGGCGATTTGGGCGCGAACGAAGTCGCCGTTTCGCCGCTCGGCTGCGAGATCCACCGTGGGCGGCGGCCCCTCCTCCCGGCCGAGGATTTCGCGCAGCCACAGGCTCTGGCCGAGATGGCCGCGCGTCTCGCCGATCAGCACCAGCTCGGTGTCGGGCGGAAGCGCGATGCCGATCGCAATTGACGCGTCGTCGAGCACGCCAAGCCCGCCGATCGCGGGCGTCGGCAGGATGGCCACCGTGCCGCCATCCGCCAGGCGGGTCTCGTTGTAGAGCGAAACGTTGCCGCTCACGACCGGGAAGTCGAGGGCCGCGCAGGCCTCCGCCATGCCCTCGATGGCGGCCGCGAACTGGCCCATCACCTCGGGATTTTCCGGGTTGCCGAAATTGAGGTTGTCGGTGATCGCGAGCGGCCGAGCTCCGGTCGCGGTGAGGTTGCGCCAGGCCTCGGCCACCGCCTGGGCGCCGCCGGCGCGCGCGTCGGCCGCGACATAGCGCGGCGTGCAGTCGGTGGTCAGCGCCAGCGCGATCGTGGTGTCCTCGATCCGGACGATGGCGGCATCGGCCGCCCCGGGGCGGCGCATGGTCTGGCCGCCAACGGTGCTGTCATACTGGTCCCAGACCCAGGCGCGAGAAGCGCCGTCCGGACAGCCGAGCAGACGAATGAGCGCGGTCTCGATGCCGACCGGGTCATGCACCGGTCCGAGCGCCGACGGCGCTGGGGTGGGCGCGGTCGGTCGCTCATAGAGCGGCGCCTGCTCGGCCAGCGGACCCAGCGGAATATCGGCCTCGATCCGGCCCTGATGGCGGACGACGATGCGGCCGGTGCCGGTGAGAACGCCGATGGCGGCGAAATCCAGCTCCCACTTCTCGAACACCGCCCGCGCCTCGGCCACCCGGTCCGGGCGCAGCACCATCAGCATGCGCTCCTGGCTCTCGGAGAGCATCATCTCGTAGGCGGTCATGCCACGCTCGCGCTGCGGCACGCGGTCGAGATCGAGTTCGATGCCGACATCGCCCTTGCCCGCCATCTCGACCGAGGAGGAGGTCAGGCCGGCGGCGCCCATGTCCTGGATGGCAATGATGGCGTCGGTCGCCATCAGCTCGAGGCACGCCTCGATCAGCAGCTTCTCGGTGAACGGATCGCCGACCTGCACGGTGGGGCGCTTGGCGCTCCCCGTCCCTGCGCCGTCGGCGCCAAACTCGGCGGACGCCATGGTGGCGCCATGAATGCCGTCGCGGCCGGTCTTCGAGCCGACATAGACCACCGGATTGCCGATACCGGCCGCCGCGGACAGAAAAATGCGGTCCGCGCGCGCAATCCCCACAGTCATCGCGTTGACCAGAGGATTGCCGTCGTAGCGGGCGTGAAAGTTGATCTCGCCGCCGACGGTGGGCACGCCGACGCAATTGCCGTAGCCGCCGATGCCGCGCACCACGCCGTCGATGATGCGTCGCGTGTGAGGATTGGCCGGATCGCCGAAGCGTAGCGCGTTCAGGTTGGCGATGGGCCGCGCACCCATGGTGAAGACGTCGCGCAGGATGCCGCCCACACCCGTCGCAGCACCCTGATAGGGCTCGATGAAGGAGGGATGGTTATGGCTCTCCATCTTGAAGATGGCGGCGAGCCCCTGGCCGATATCGACCACGCCGGCATTCTCGCCCGGCCCGTGGATCACCCAGGGAGCGCTCGTCGGCAGCCGACGCAGCCAGACGCGAGAGGACTTGTATGAGCAGTGCTCGGACCACATCACCGAGAAGATGCCGAGCTCGGTCAGGCTCGGCGTGCGGCTCATGATGGAGAGAACCCGGTCGTATTCCGCTGCCGTCAGGCCGAACGTGCGCGCCAGCGCCGCATCGACCTTGGTCATGCCGCCAGCGCCTCGACCAGGCCGGTGAACAGCGGCCGACCGTCGATGCCGCCTGTCGCCTGGTCAACCAGATCCTCCGGATGCGGCATCAGGCCGAGCACGCGGCAGTTCACGCTGAGCACGCCGGCGATGTCCCGCGCGCTGCCGTTGGGATTGCCGTCCGCGTAGCGGAAGGCGACGCGCCCCTCGCCTTCCAGCCGGTCGAGCGTGTCGGCATCGGCTACATAGTTGCCGTCGCCATGCGCGAGCGGCGCGCGGAAGCTGTCGCCGCGGCGCCAGTGCCGGGTGAAGGCGGTGTCGTCACGCTCAACACGCAGGGTGCAATCGTGCGACAGGAAACGCAGCCCGGCATTGCGCAGCAACGCGCCCGGCAGCAATCCGGCTTCCGTCAGTATCTGGAAGCCGTTGCAGACGCCAAGCACATGGCCGCCGGCGTCGGCGAAGGCGCGGATCGCCGGCATGATCGGCGAATGCGCGGCCATCGCGCCGCAGCGCAGATAGTCGCCATGGCTGAACCCGCCGGGCAGCACCACCAGGTCGAGGCGCGGCAAGGCGCTGTCGCGATGCCAGAGCATAAGAGGCCGCGTCCCTGTCGCCAGGCGCAGCGCGATCGCCATGTCGCGATCGCGGTTGGTGCCTGGGAACAGCACGATGCCGGCGCGCATGGTCTCAGCCGGCGCCGCACGGAAAGGAGGCGTGCAAGGCCTGATAGACCACCTCGCCGACCTGCTTGCCCATCATTTGGCGATGCCCACGCGCCCACGCCACGACCCGGTCGCGCATCGCGGCTCCGGTGGCGCTCTCCGGCACGCAGACGCCGGCGCTCGGCGCAGTGCCACCGGATGCGCCCGCGAGCTTCTGCATCAGCGCGAAGCTGTCGGCCATGCCGGTGATGTAGGCGTCGCAGACTTCCTGGCCAGCACGGTTGGAAGAGGCGCAGAACTGCATGAAACGTCCGGCCAGCATGGGCGACACCCGTTGGGCGTGCGCCGGCGGAGCCAACGCCGCCGCGGCAAGGCAGGCGCCGAACATTGCGGCCGAGAACCGTATGGTCATGGCATCACCTCGACGGAAAATGTTTCGATAACCGAGTTTGCGAGCAGCCGCTCACCCATCGATAGCGCACGTGATCGCGCGCGGTCAGGATCGGCTTCATCAAGATCAAGCTCGATGATGCGGCCGGCGCGGACCTCGCCGACTTCGGTGAAGCCCAGCACATGCAGCGCATGGCCAATGGCGCGTCCCTGCGGGTCCAGAACGCCGTGCTTGAGCATGACGGTGACACGGAGCTTCATCGCCGGACCCGGCCCATCTCCTGCATTGCCATCTTCCTCACTGTATGGCCTCGGGACCCTTCATGTCGTTGTTGCCCGCTTCAGGCAGGATGCCGAGTCGTTTGGCGACCTCCTGATAGGCTTCCTCGACACGGCCGAGATCGCGACGGAAGCGGTCCTTGTCGAGCTTCTCGCTGGTCTTGGTGTCCCATAGGCGGCAATTATCCGGACTGATCTCATCGGCCAGCACCAGGCGCATGTCCTCGTTCTCCCACAGCCGGCCGAATTCGAGCTTGAAGTCGACCAGGGTGATGCCGACGCCGAGAAACAGGCCGGTCAGGAAGTCGTTGATGCGCAAGGACAGCGCGACCATGTCGTCCATGTCGACGGTCGAGGCCCAGCCGAAGGCGGTGATGTGCTCCTCGGCCACCATCGGATCGCCGAGGCTGTCGTTCTTGTAGTAGTATTCGATGATCGAGCGCGGCAGCCGGGTGCCTTCCGGAATGCCGAGCCGCTTTGACAGGCTGCCGGCGGCGACGTTGCGCACGACCATCTCGAGAGGGATGATCTCGACCTCGCGGATGAGTTGCTCGCGCATGTTCAGGCGGCGGACGAAATGCGTCGGCACGCCGATCTCGTGCAGGCGAAGCATTAGGTGCTCGCTGATCCGGTTGTTCAGCACGCCCTTTCCGGTGATGACGCCCTTTTTCGCGCCATTGCCGGCGGTCGCGTCATCCTTGAAGTATTGGACGAGCGTTCCCGGTTCGGGTCCCTCGAACAGGATTTTGGCTTTGCCTTCATAGAGCTGGCGGCGGCGTGCCATTCTTGTCCTTCACGTGAGCGTGGCATCAAGGCCGCGCGTCGGCGGGCTATAGCACCCGGTTCAGTCGAAGGCGACCGCCTCGAACGGCGCCCGATCCGGCGGTCCGGCCGCGAACAGCCAGCTTGGCGGCGCGTCCCAATCGTCCGGAATGCCGAGCAGAGAGGAGTTGCTGGTGCCGAAGCCGCTGCGAGGCGGGATGTTGAGCTCGCTTCCCGCCGGCAGGGAGCGATCCGAGAGCAGCGCGACCCAGCTCTTCCAATCAGGTGGCTCCGGGGTCGGCGCCGACTTGAAGCGCGGCAGGTGGCGGGCAATGCGGGGGATTTTCATGTCGTCCGGCCCGGCGGTCGCAATCATGTGCGTCCCCGGTTCGAGCCGCATGATCTCCGCATGCCCGTAGCCGAGACCGCAGAGATAGAAGGCATTCTCGCGATCCGCCACGACCATGTTGTAGGAACGCATGGCGCCAGCGTCGAGGCTGGCGACCGCTTCGGCGGCGGCGCCGGCGGTGTCCTGGGAGAGGCCGACCAGAGGCAGATCGCCGCGGGTGCGCTTGCCAGCAGCCGGACCCAGGCTGCCGACGCGGTTCAGCACCGCGGCCGCCACCCCCTTGTCATTGACGGCGAGCCAGCTTCCGCCACCCAGTCCATCGCGGCCGCCGACGATCTGAGGATGGTCCGGCCAGTGACGTCCGGGGACCTGCCAGGGCCGATCCAGTCGCTCATCACGGTTCGCGGCGATGAGCAGTGGCCAGCGATGGCCGGGATTGATGGAAACAATGACGGTGCACACCAGTCTGCTTATATGGAGTATGCCGCGGCCGGGCAAAGGTTGTGCCGTTCGCGGACGCAGATTTTTGCGGCGGTGCGTCAGATTTGCCGAGAGCGGCGCCGGTCTGGTCCAGCCTCTCCGAACACACGACGATAGCTTGCGTCGAGCGCCGCCAGGTGGCGGTCAGGCTGCATCGCCTCGTCGAGCACGGCGGGCGGCACGCGGCCGGCCATCTCGGGATCGGCATCGAGGTTCTCGCGGAAACTGCGTGCCTCGGGCTGGCCCAGCCGGCTCCAGGTCGCCATGGCGTTGCGTTGCACGATCCGGTAGGCGTCCTCGCGCAGGATGCCGGCGCGGGTGAGTGCGAGCAGCACCTCGCCGCTATGCACGACACCGCCGAGACTTTCCAGATTGGCCAGCATGCGGTCGGGATGGATCACCAGCGCCTCGATCATGCCGGCCGCGCGCGACAACGCGAAATCCAGCCCGATCGTGGCGTCGGGCGCGATGTTGCGCTCCACCGAGGAATGGCTGATGTCGCGCTCGTGCCAGAGGGCGACATTCTCCAAGGCCGGGACGACATGGCTGCGCACCAGGCGCGCGAGTCCGGTCAGGTTCTCGCTCAGCACCGGATTGCGCTTGTGCGGCATCGCCGACGAGCCTTTCTGTCCGGCGGAAAAGAACTCCTCGGCCTCACGCACTTCGGAGCGCTGGAGGTGGCGCACCTCGACCGCCAGGCGCTCGATCCCGCTCGCCGCCACCGCCAGCGCGCAGAAAAACACGGCGTGGCGGTCGCGCGGGATGACCTGCGTGGAAACCGGCTCCGGACGCAGGCCGAGGCGGCCGGCCACGAACTCCTCCACGGCTGGCGGGACATGCGCGAAGGTGCCGACGGCGCCGGAGATTGCGCAGGTGGCGATCTCTTCGCGGGCGGCGACCAGGCGGGCGCGGTTGCGGGCGAATTCGCCGTAGTGCCCGGCAAGCTTGAGGCCGAAGCTGGTCGGCTCGGCATGGATGCCGTGGCTGCGGCCGATGGTGAGCGTGAACTTGTGCTCGAAGGCGCGACGCTTCAGCGCGGCCTGCAACGCGTCGATGTCGGCGATCAGCAGGTCGGCGGCCTCAGTGAGCTGCACCGCGAGGCAGGTGTCGAGCACGTCGCTGCTGGTCATGCCGAGATGCACGAAGCGGCTGTCTTCGCCGATCTTCTCGGCGAGCCAGGTCAGGAACGCGATCACGTCATGACGCGTCTGGGCCTCGATCGCGTCGATGCGCGCGAGATCGGCGTCGGAGAAGGCCTCGATTGCCGCCTCGCCGCGCTCGCGTATGGCGCGCGCCGCCGCCGCGGGCACGTCGCCGTGCAGCACCATCGCTTCCGCCGCCAGCGCCTCGATCTCGAACCAGATGCGGTAGCGGTTGGCCGGCGCCCAGATTGCTGCCATCGCGGGGCGGGTATAGCGCGGAACCATGCGGCACTCTCCGGACGAAGCGGGCCGCCGTTGGCCACCCTAACACACTGATATAGTGCATTGCGCTGCCGCCATACAGCCTCTCCCCCTGGAGCAAGCATGATCCCCCACGACCTTGCCGCGCAACTGATCGATCTCGGGCAGGTGCTGCTGATCGATCTCACCCTGGCCGGCGACAACGCCGTGGTGGTCGGGCTCGCGGTGATCAACCTGCCAAGGCGCGAGCGGCGCACCGCCATCCTGTTCGGGATCATCGCGGCCACGCTGTTGCGCGTGGCACTGGCCGCGATCGCGCTTCGCCTGCTCGGGATCATCGGTCTGACCTTGGCCGGCGGGCTGCTGCTGCTGTGGGTGTGCTGGCGGATGTACCGCGAGCTGCGCCTGCACGCGAACGCCGACCGGCAGGCGCCGGGGCTTGAACCGCGCGCCGCCCCCGGAGACGTGCGCCGGGCGATGCTGCGAATCGTGCTCGCCGACCTGTCGATGAGCCTCGACAACATCCTCGCCGTCGCCGGCGCCGCCGGCCAGCATCTTTGGGTGCTGATCACGGGATTGACCGTCTCCGTGCTGCTGATGGGAGCGGCCGCCTCGCTGATCGCGCGGCTGCTGCGCCGCCATCGCTGGATCGCATGGCTGGGATTGCTGATCGTGGTGATCGTGGCCGTCGAGCTGATCACCAAAGGCACGCACCAGGTGCTGGTGCATGCCGGCGCGCTGAATGCGCCGGCCTGAAGGCGGCGTTATCGTTACGTTATCGAATGGGACACGCTAGAGTCAAGGTCTCGGACAGTCGAGGCGAAAGATGCGGTGCTGCGTGGGTTCTAGGATTTCGGTGCGGAACGGGACAAATCATGAAGGCTGAGCTTCTCGACGTATTCGCGGTGCGGGCTAATCCGCTCCGCTGGAGGCAGCCGGAGACGGTGGCGCGCGACTGGGTGGAGCATATGCTCGATAGCGGCGTGCGGCTGCATCTGGTCGAGGTGCAGTATGGCGAGCGGCCTTTCCTCTACGCCGGGATCCCGCACGTGAACCATATCGGCCTGCGTGCGCGGACCTGGTGCTGGTCGAAGGAGAATGCGCTCAATATCGGCATCTCCCGTGTGCCGGAGGCGCGATACATCGCGACGTCGGACAGCGACATCTTTCATCGTCGGGCCTCGTGGGCTGCCGAGACGGTGCAGGCGCTGCAGCATTACGATGTCGTCCAACCCTGGTCGGATGCCTACGATCTCGGTCCCAACGACGAGCATATCCAGCATCACGTGTCGTTCTGCCGGCAGTATCTGGCTGGCCAGCCGGTCTGCCCGCGTGGGCCGAAATGGTGGAAATTCTCGGGCGGCCCGTACGACTACCCGCATTCGGGCTATGTCTGGGCATGGACGCGACAGGCGCTCGACTGGCTTGGCGGCCTGTTCGATGTCGGCGGCATGGGCTCGGGCGACCATCACATGGCGCTGGCGCTTGCCGGCCACGGCACGATGTCCTTGCCGGGCGGCTGCTCTGCTTCCTACCGCGAGCATGTCATGCGTTGGCAGGCACGGGCGCTCACGCACATCAACGGCAATATCGGCTACGTGCCAGGCACGATCGAGCATCGTTTCCATGGCCGCAAGGCCGACCGCGGCTATCTGAGCCGCTGGGATATGTTCATCCGGCACGGCTTCGATCCAGAGACCGATCTCAAGCGCAACACCTATGGCGTCTATGAGTGGACCGGCAACAAGCCGGATCTGCGACGGGAATTCGATCTCTACCTGCGCAGCCGAAGTGAAGACGTGAACGTGCTTTAGGAATCGGTCACTCTCCGACCGCCGCCGCCCCAGGATGGCGGCGGTCGATGCCGCCATAGAAGCGATCCCCGTCGGACGGGGCCGCGCCGAAGGCCGGGGCGCCGACCAGGATGCCTTCGGCGGAGCCCCAGGGCGGGTCTTGCTTGAAGCGATAGCCTTCACCGGTCAGAGTCTTGATCACCGAGGGCGAGAGGGCGCCGGGCTCGACCTCGACCGGTTGGGGCATCCATTGCTCGTGGATGCGCCCGTCGTCGATCGCCTGCTGAATGGTCTGGCCGTAATCGACGACGCCCAGGATGACCGACAGGATGATGGTTGGAATGCGTGAGCCGCCTGGCGAGCCGATCACCATGACGGCGCGGCCGTTTCGCGACAGGATGGTGGGCGCCATCGAGGAAAGCGGCGTCTTGCCGGGCGCGATGGCATTGGCCTGGCTGCCGATCAGGCCGAACATGTTGGGTGAGCCGGGCTTGCTGGAGAAATCGTCCATCTCGTCGTTGAGCATGACGCCGGTGCCGGCGGCCACGACTCCCGCGCCGAACCAGCCATTCAGGGTGTAGGTCACCGAGACGGCCTGACTGTGCTGGTCGATGACCGAATAATGCGTGGTTTGCGGCTTTTCGTCGCTTGCGGCAGGCAGTTCCCGTGTCGCCAGGGCACGATCGGTGGGAGTGACACGACGCACCGCGGCGGCGTAGGCCGTGCTGGTCAGATGCGCCACCGGATCGTGCACGAAGCGGGGATCGCCGAGGTCCTGACGGTCCGCGTAGGCGCGACGCATGGCCTCGATCTCGCGCTGGACGGCATTGCCGGTGTGGTAGCCCAAGCCGTGCAGGTCATCGCCGGACAGGATGTTGAGCATCTCGCAGAGCGCCACGCCGCCGCCGGATGGAGGCGGCGCGGTGTCGACCAGCAGGCCATGGTAGGCGCAGCTCACCGGCTTCATCACGCGGGCCTGGTAGGCGGTGAAATCGCGCATCGACAGAATGCCGCCGCCCCGCTTGCTGCCATCGACGATCGATCGCGCGACCGGTCCCGAATAGAAGGCGCTGTCGCCATGCTTGCTGATGGCCTCCAGCGTATGGGCGAGATCGGTCTGCACCAGGCGGTCGCCGACCTCGTAAGGAGTGCCGTCGTGGCGCAGGAAGATCTTGGCCGCCGCCGGATCCGCCTTGAAGGCGGCGGTGCTGGTGTGCAGCAGGGCCACGTCGAGCGGGCCGAGAACGAAGCCGTCGCGTGCGAGCTTGATCGCGGGCGCCATCACCTTGGCGCGGGTCATGGTGCCGTAGGTGCGCAGCACCAGGTTCATGCCGGCGACGGTGCCCGGGACGCCGATCGCCTTCCATCCGTGCAGCGACAGGCCGGGAATGACGCGGCCCTGCGCGTCCTGATACATGGTGGACGTGGCGGCGAGCGGCGCGTGCTCGCGGAAGTCGATGAAGTCGGCATGTCCGTTGGGCTGCATCAGCGTCATGAAGCCGCCGCCGCCGATATTGCCGGCGGCGGGGAGCACCACGGCGAGCGCATAGGCCACCGCGACAGCGGCGTCGGCCGCGTTGCCGCCTTCAGCGAGGATGTGCGCGCCGACCTCTGAGGCGAGATGCTGCGCGGTCACTGCCATGCCGTGCTTGGCGCCAACCGGAATGGCGGGCGCGGCCTGCCTGGCGCCGGCGAAGGCGAGCGGATTGTCGGCCGCAGCGGGGGGCGAGAGCAGCGCCAGCGAGGCGGCGGCGGCGATCAGTCGGACTGGCGGTAAGGCGGCTTGTGCAGCCCCTCTGGAGAGAGAGTGAAGATTTCGCATCCGTCCTCCGTGACGCCGATCATGTGTTCGAACTGGGCGGACAGGCTGCGGTCGCGCGTCACCGCTGTCCAGCCATCATCGAGGATCTTCACGTCGGGACGGCCGGCATTCACCATCGGTTCGACGGTGAAGAACATGCCGGGCTGCAGCACGGTGCCCTGGCCGGGCTTGCCGAAATGCAGGATGTTGGGCGCCTCATGGAAACGCTGGCCGATGCCGTGGCCGCAGAAGTCGCGCACCACGGAAAAGCGCTGCTGCTCGACATAGCTCTGGATGGCGTGCCCGAGGTCGCCCAGGGTGCGACCTGGACGCACCGCGGCGAGGCCGCGCTGCAGCGCCTCGTAGGTCACGTCGATCAGCATCGCTGCGCGTCGTGCGACCGGGCCTACGGCATACATCCGGCTGCTGTCGCCGAACCAGCCATCGAGGATCGAGGTCACGTCGATGTTGAGAATGTCGCCGTCCTGCAGCCGGCGTTCGCCCGGAATGCCGTGGCAGACGACATGATTGATCGAGATGCAGGAGGATTTCGGATAGCCGCGATAGTTCAACGTCGCTGGCACCGCGCCATGATCGCGGGTAAAATCATGAATGAGACGGTCGAGTTCACCGGTGGTGACGCCAGTGCGGACGTGCGGCGTGATCATGTCGAGGGTAAGTGCAGCGAGATGACCGGCGGCACGCATGCCTTCGAAGTGATCGTACGGATGCAGGATGATGTGCCTTCCATCCGTCTCGCCATCCATCGCATGCTCCTCCAGTCATCATCAATCCGCGTCAGCGGAGAAAATGAGCAGGCGGCCGGGCTAAAGCAAGACTGTCGTCGCCGATGTCGCTCCGGCGGGCGGGCTATGCTGACGCGCCAGGTCAGCCAGTCTGGATATCGTGGATGTCGACGGCGGCGGTCTGGAAGCGCCGCCGCGGGAAATGTCTGCCATGCGCGAGCACACGACGCAGGCGGGCGCTGATGAGATGCGCGCCATGTCGGCCATGGCTTGGGTGGAAATCAGTCAGGTGCCACCTTGCATAGCGCAGATGGACGACGTGGCGGAGGTGATGGCGCCCATGCCAGATCGGCCCGCGCTCTTCCTGCCCGCGCCATTCCCGGCGGGCGAAGGGGTTGTCGGAGACCATGACCATCGGCGCCCGCCAGCCGCGCGGCATGGTTCGCGGCGTGGTTCGCGGTTCTGTGGGCACACCCTCCATGTGGAAGCCGGCGTCAAAGAGGTTGGACATCATCGCCGAGCGCTCGGGATTGGTGCGCGCTCCGAGCACGACGCCGATCAGACGCACGCTGCCGTGCACTGCGGAGGAGACCAGATTATGCCCTGCTTCGGCGGTATAGCCGGTCTTGAGCCCGTCCACGCCGGGATAGGTGCGCAGCATCGAGTCATGATTGCTGATGTAGCGGCCATGGAACATGAACGCCGGCACCGAGAAGTAGTGATAGTCGCCCGGAAACTCGCGCATCAGGTGCCGGGTGAGCATCGCCAGGTCGCGGGCGGTGGTGACCTGCTCCGTGTCTGGCAGGCCGGACGCGTTGCGGAAGCTGGTGCTGGTCATGCCGAGCATGCGTGCTTGCAGGGTCATCATCTGTGCGAAGCGCTGCTCGCTGCCGCCGCCGATCAGTTCGCCCAGCGCGCAGGCGGCATCGTTGGCGGACTTGGTGACCAGGGCCAGGATCGCCTGCTCCACCGTGAGATAGCTGCCCGGCACCAGACCAAGCTTGGACGGCTCCATTGAGGCGGAGTGGCTCGACACCGGCACCGCCTCGTCGAGGCTGATACGGTTGCCTTGGAGCGCCTTGAAGGCGAGATAGAGGGTCATCAGCTTGGTCAGGCTGGCGGGATAGCGCCTCAGGTCGGGATTGTATTCCTGCAGCACGCGGCCGGTGTTGGCGTCCATGACGAAGGAGCTGACACGGCCGACATACTGGGCTCTGGCGGCATGGGCGAGACCGATGCTGCACAAGGCCGCCGCGGCGAGGATCAGGCTGAAGCGTCGCCTATGGTTTGCAGATGCCTTCATCGCCGCCCGATCCATCCCTCTCGCGCGGCTGGCATCAGAGGCTCGCTGCCATCCTTGCTCGCCTCTGCGTGATGAACTGACCGTAATGGGCCTTGTGTCAGCACGTCCAGTTGATTCTCTTCCATTGTGAAGGACTTGCTCGATTTTTTTGGCAGCGTCACGATTTCGCTGGCGGGAGCGGTCCATGCCGCCATGTGCTTGCGCACGGCGTCCGCATACCCCATGTCGGCGTCAAGATGAGCGATTTCGCGACAGATGGACCGGGCGGTCCGGGCAAGACGGACGGTCCCCTCGGACCGCCTCAGCTTGGACCGCCCCAGCTTGGACCGCAAACTCCGGGACGGCGCACGGACGGGTCCGGCGAGGAGACGCCGAATACCGGCGTGGTGGTCAAGACCCGGCCGCGCACGCGCAAGCCCGCCATGTACAAGGTGTTGATGCTTAACGACGACTACACGCCGATGGAGTTCGTCGTGCACGTGCTGGAACGCTTCTTCCAGAAGAACCGCGACGAGGCGACGCGGATCATGCTGCACGTCCATAAGCGCGGCGTCGGCGTCTGCGGCGTCTTTACCTACGAAGTGGCCGAAACCAAGGTGACTCAGGTCATGGACCTGGCTCGGCAGAACCAGCATCCGCTGCAATGCACGATCGAGAAGGACTGAGACGTCCGCCTGGATGTCCTTCAATCACGGCGAAGTCCTTCCCATATGGCTGTTCACCGCCCCGTTCGGGGTGCGTTTTCTCTGGCCTTCCTGGCGAAACACACGAAAGATACGGTCTGGACTAGCGTCGGGACCATTAACCTCGGTACGGTGCGGTGCCCGGCCTAGACGGAAGGAGCGTCATCCATGTTGTCCCGAAACCTCGAACAGACGCTCCATCGTGCTTTATCGCTCGCCGGTGAGCGACGGCATGAATATGCCACCTTGGAACATCTCCTGCTCGGGCTGGTTGATGACGGCGACGCGGCGACGGTGCTTCGTGCCTGCGGCGTCGACCTGGACAAGATCCGCTCCGACCTCACCGAGTTCCTTGACAAGGATCTGGCGGGACTCGCCTCTGACCGCGCGAGCGAACCCAAGCCGACCGCGGCGTTCCAGCGTGTCGTCCAGCGTGCGGCCATTCACGTGCAGTCCTCCGGACGCGACGAGGTCACCGGCGCCAATGTGCTGGTGGCGCTGTTCTCCGAGCGCGAGAGTCATGCCGTCTATTTCCTGCAACTCCAGGATATGACGCGTCTCGACGCGGTGAATTTCATTTCGCATGGCATCGCCAAGGCGCCTGGCCGCTCGGCGCAGCGCCCGGTCGCCGGCTCGTCGAATGACGGCCCCGAGGCTGAACGCGAGGAGCGCGGGCGTACCAGCAAGAACCAGGATGGGCTGTCCGCCTACTGCGTCAATCTCAACAAGAAGGCGCAGGCCGGCAAGATCGACCCGCTCATCGGCCGCGACCAGGAGATCGAGCGCACCATCCAGATCCTGTGCCGTCGCACCAAGAACAATCCCCTCTATGTGGGCGATCCGGGCGTCGGCAAGACCGCCATCGCCGAAGGCCTGGCCAAGCGCATCGTCGAGGGCGACGTGCCGGAAGTCCTGGCGAAGTCGACCATCTACGCACTCGACATGGGCGCGCTGCTGGCCGGCACGCGCTATCGCGGCGATTTCGAGGAGCGGCTGAAGGCCGTTGTCACCGAACTCGAAAACAATCCCGGCGGCATCCTGTTCATCGACGAGATCCATACCGTGATCGGCGCCGGCGCCACCTCCGGCGGCGCGATGGATGCGTCGAACCTGCTCAAGCCGGCGCTCGCGCAAGGCACCCTGCGCTGCATCGGTTCGACCACGTACAAGGAGTTCCGCAACTACTTCGAGAAGGATCGCGCCCTGGTGCGCCGCTTCCAGAAGATCGACGTGAACGAGCCGTCGGTCGAGGATGCGGTCAAGATCCTGCGTGGCCTCAAAGTGAACTACGAGAAGCACCACAAGGTGCGCTACACCGAGGAGGCGATACGCGCCTCCGTCGAACTCTCCGCGAAATACATCCACGACCGCAAGCTGCCGGACAAGGCGATCGACGTGATCGACGAGGTCGGCGCCTCCCGCATGCTCCAACCCGAAGGCAAGCGCCGCAAGACCGTGACGCTGCGGGATGTCGAGGAGATCGTCGCCAAGATCGCGCGCATCCCGCCCAAGAGCGTATCCGCCGACGACAAGGAGACGCTGCGTACGCTCGAGCGTGACCTCAAGGCGATGGTGTTCGGCCAGGACCGCGCCATCGAATCGTTGGGGGCGGCAATCAAGTTGTCACGCGCGGGGCTACGCGACGCGGAGAAGCCGATCGGCAACTACCTGTTCTCGGGTCCCACCGGCGTCGGCAAGACCGAAGTCGCCAAGCAGCTTGCCGCCACCTTGGGCATCGAACTGATCCGCTTCGACATGTCGGAATATATGGAGCGGCACAGCATCTCGCGGCTGATCGGAGCGCCGCCCGGCTATGTCGGCTTTGATCAGGGAGGACTGCTCACCGACTCGATCGACCAGCATCCGCACGCCGTGCTGCTGCTCGACGAGATCGAGAAGGCGCACCAGGACCTCTACAACATCCTGCTGCAGGTCATGGACCACGGCAAGCTCACCGACCATAACGGCAAGACCGTTGATTTCCGCAACGTCATCCTGATCATGACCACCAACGCCGGAGCCGCCGACCTCACACGCGAGGCGATCGGCTTCGGCCGCGACAGCCGTGCCGGCGAGGACGAAGAAGCGATCAAGCGGATGTTCACCCCCGAGTTCCGCAACCGGCTCGACGCCATCATCCCGTTCGCGGGGCTCACGCCCGAGATCGTGGCTCAGGTGGTCGAGAAGTTTGTCCTCCAGCTCGAGGCGCAACTCGCCGACCGCAATGTCACCATCGAGCTGTCTTCGGCGGCGAAGGAATGGCTCGCGGAGCGCGGTTATGACCGGCTCTACGGCGCACGTCCCCTCGCCCGGGTCATCCAGGAGCATATCAAGAAGCCGCTTGCCGAAGAACTACTGTTCGGGCGTCTCGCCAAAGGCGGTTCGGTCAAGGTCAGCCTGCGCGACGGCAAGCTCGGCTTTGAGTATCAGGAGGCAGCCGGAATTACGGCGCCGGTGGAAAGTGAGGGCGATGAGGGCGGATCAGAGCGGGAGTCCGAGAGCGCGCACTGAGGCCAGGCTGCCTCAGAGCCGGTAGGCCTGCTTGGGCAGAGTGTAGGCCAGATCGATCGCGGTTTTGCGGGCTTCGTCCTCGCTCATGCGGTGCTCGGCGACCAGGCGGGCGAGAAAGGCGCAATCGGTGCGTCGGGCGACGTCGTGGCGGGCCGGAACCGAGCAGAAGGCGCGGGTGTCGTCATTGAAGCCGACGGTGTTGTAGAAGCCCGCGGTCTCGGTGGTGGTCTCGCGAAACCGGCGCATCGCCTCGGGGCTGTCAAGGAACCACCAGGGCGGACCCAGACGCAATGCCGGGTAGTGACCGGCGAGCGGCGCCAGCTCTCGCGAGAACGCAGCCTCGTCGAGGGTGAACAGGATGATGATGAGGTCGCGCTCATTGCCGAAGCGGTCGAGCAGCGGCTTGAGTGAAGCGACATAATCGGTCGGACGTGGAATGTCGGCGCCACGGTCGCGGCCGAAACGCTCGCGGACAGCCGGGTTGTGGTTGCGCCAGGCGCCGGGATGGATCTGCATGACCAGCCCGTCCGCCAGACTCATGCGCGCCATCTCGGTCAGCATCTGCGCGCGGAACAACTCGGCGTCGGCGGGGACGAGATCACCGGCCATCGCGCGGGCGAACAGGCGCTCCGCCTCGGGCGTGGGCAGATTGGCGGTGGCGGCACTCGGATGGCCGTGGTCCGTCGCGGTCGCACCCATCGCCTTGAACGCCTGTCGGCGCGAAGCCAGCGCGTCGAGATAGCCGCGCCAGGTGCCGGTATCCTGGTTGGCGAGCGCGCCAAGCCGGGAGACATTGTCACGAAACCCGTCGAATTCCGGGTCCATCACCGCGTCGGGACGAAAGGTGGGAATGACCCGGCCGTTCCAGCCGCTGTCGCGCAGCGCCTGATGGTGGGTCAGCGGATCGAGCGCCGCGTCGGTGGTGGACAGGCATTCTATGTTGAACCGCTCGAACAGCGCACGTGGATGAAAGGCAGGCTCGCTCAAGCGGTCCGCGATGCGGTCGTAGATCGCGTCGGCGTTGGCCGCGTTCAGTGTCTCCGTGACATCGAACAGGGCGCTTAAAGTCCGCTCCAGCCAGAGCCGGGTCGGCGTGGCGCGGAACAGGTGCCAGTGCGCGGCGAAACAACGCCAGATCGCGCGTGGGTCCCGCTCGACCGGGCCGCCATCGCGGCGCGGCACGCCGAGCGACTCCAATGCCACGCCCTGGCTGTAGAGCATACGGGTGATGTAATGGTCCGGGACCACCAGCAAGCCAGCGGGATCGGCGAACGGCGCGTCGGTTGCGAACCAGGCCGGCTCCGCATGGCTGTGCGGACAGATCAGCGGGAGGCCAGCAACCTCGCCGTGAAGCCGCCTGGCGATGGCGCGCGTTGCGGGATCGGCCGGGAAGAGCACGTCCGGATGCATGTCGGCATCTAGCTGTTATGTTTCTCGGGTCCTGGCTGGTAGCTCAGCGCCAGGAGATCTGCACACGACGGTCGCGTTGTTCGCTCTTGTCCGTGCTGTCCGGCACCGCAGGGTCCGAAACACCCTCGGCAAGCAGTTGGAGGCGCTGGACCGGAATGCCGCGCGCCACCAGTTGCTGCAGCACGACGGTGGCACGCGCCTCGGAAAGCTTGAGGTTCGCTTCCGGCGAGCCGGTCCGGTCGGTCGACCCGGCGACGATCATGACGATTGGCTTGCCCTCGGTGAAGGTACGTGAGGCTTTGTCGAGCTTCGCCTGGTCCTGTGGACGGATCGTGCTGCTGCCGGTGGTGAAATAGAGATCGATCCAAGGGGGCGCCGCGGATTGGGGAGCCGCCGCGGACTGGCCTGAAGCAGATTGGGGAGCCGCCGCGGCGTTCGTGGTTTGGGCGCTGGCCAGGCCGCCCCATGCCGCGGACACCAGAATTGATGCGCCCACCATAATCCCGCGGTTCCGATGCATCTATGTCGAGCCCTTTGCTTGTTTGGCGACGCTTGCCGGGTCGCGCGCGCCGATGAAGATGGAAATCCCGCCTGGTCTGGCAAGGTCTGCGCCGCGCGGATCAGGCGCGCTCAGATGCGGCGCGCCAAGACCAAGGCGGTTCGCCAGATCGACTGCCGCCGCGCCATCCTGCACGAAGCCATAGCCTACCCGGGAGGCGGCCCCGCTCGCCGGCAACGGACCGTCGGCGAGCAACCCTTGTTGGCGCAGATGCGACAGCAGCAGCGCCGCTCGGGTGGCGGCGGCCGGATCGCCCCGTCGGTAGCGGATGGTCACATGGAGAGGCGCCATGCCGACGTCGGACGCGGCGCTCGGCGACAAGGCGGCCGTCCCAATCCGGGCCGGCAATGAGACTGGCGCCATGACCAGCCGTGGCAGCATGACCGGGTGGATCGCCTGCCAGGTTTGCGCATCGGTCACGATCGTCCGGACCGGCGCGGCGACAGGCACGGCGGGCGCCTGAAACACCCAGGCTGCGGCGTATCCCGTCAGGGCAAGACCACCCGCGGCAAGCAAGCCCCACCGCAGCGCTGATCGAACCGTTCCGGCCGGCTGCGGCGCCAGGACTGGCGGCAGATCCGGAGGCGGCAGCCAGGTTTCAATCCGCGCCGCGGGCGTGGTCTTCGCGAACGGCTCCGGCAGGCAGGCGGCAAGCTCAGGGACCAGCCTGATATGCGCGGTTGCGTCCTCCCAGAGATCGCCGAGCCCGGCTTGCCGCAGCAGCGGCAGCAAGGCGGGAGTTGCGATCAGCAAGGCATGCAGCACCGGCTGCCCGGCGCGACGTAAACCCACAAGTGCCTGGAGGCGGCGCAGCACCTCGACCGATAGCGCCTCGGCCTTGTCGATCAGGACAATCAGCGGCTGTCCCGCGGAAGTGGAAAGCGGCAGAGCCTCGCCGATTGCTGCGTGCAGCGCCGCAAGCGCTCCGAGCGGCGCCGTGAGCCGAAGGCTGGCGAGGTCGGCGGCCTTGAGGCGAGCGGCGATGACCGCCTGCAGCTCAGGTGCGACACCACCGGCACTGCTCACCAGAACGATGCCGCGGCCCGCCGAGATCGCGGTCATCACGCGTGTCGGCAGATCGCGGTTGAAGGCGGCCATCCAGGAAGAGAGCTGGACGATCTCGGGAGCTTCAAGGATGAGCGTAGGATCGCTTGGCATCGCGCGGGTCATTTTCCATACAGAACGCAAGAGCGCCAGAGCTTCTCAGACAATCAGGTTGATCTTTCGGTCGATGGCCAGGAAGTGATCGCTCTCCTACGACCAGGCATATCATTTGGATGCGGCTTGTGCGCGATTCGAGGGCTGGGCGATGATCGCTTCGGACAACACCCGGACCCGTGCATGCCTTCCTTGATTGCCACCCTGACCATGAACCCGACCATCGACGTTGCGGCACAGGCGCAGCGTGTGCGGCCGACGCACAAGCTGCGGACGTTTGCCGAACGGCAAGATCCGGGGGGCGGCGGCGTCAATGTCGCAAGCGTGATCACCGCGCTCGGCGGCCGCGCATTGGCGCTGATCCTGGCCGGCGGCGCCACCGGCCATCTGCTCGAGGAACTGCTCGACGAAGCCGGCATACAGCGGCGGACGCTGCCGATCGCCGGCCGCACACGCACGAGCCATACCGTCATCGACGCCTCGAACGGCAGCGAGTACCGCTTCATCGCGCAGGGTCCGACCGTCAGCGAGCCGGAATGGACCGCGATTCTGGGCGCGGTGTCACAGGTGCAGGCAGGCTGGCTGGTGGCGAGCGGCAGCCTGCCGCCAGGGGTGCCGGAAGATTTCTACGCCCGCCTCGCCGCCGAGGCTGACAAGCGCGGCATCCGCTTCGTGCTCGACACCTCCGGGCCGGCGCTGCGGACCGGACTGCTTGGCGGCGGCGTCGAGCTGGTCAAATCCAGCCTGACCGAACTGGAGAGCGTCGCCGGGCGCAAGCTATCGAGCGAGGCGGCGCAGGAGGCGGCCGCGGCCGAGATCGTGAGCCGCGGCTGGGCGAGGCTGGTTGCCCTCACTCTGGGCGAGAGGGGCGCGCTCCTGGTCTGGCCGGATGGCGCGCTTCGCCTGCCGGCGCTCGATGTGGTCGAGAACGGCACGGTTGGCGCCGGCGACAGCTTTCTCGCCGGCATGGTCATGGCGCTGGCCGAGGGACGCGATCCGGCGGACGCGTTCGCCTGGGGCATTGCTGCCGGCGCCGCCTCGGTCACCGCACCCGGCACCGCGCATCCGGACCGGCTCACCGTCGAGCGGCTGCGCGGGCTGGTGCTGGTGCCGTACACCGCCGGCCGCCTGCGGGCGGCACTCGGCGACTAGTGCAGCGATTCCGAAGATCTGCACCTTTGGTAACGGTCGGAATCGCTGCACTAGCTAAGTCTTTTCAGTGGCCTGCTTGTCTCCGAAGTCTGTCGCGAAGGGCGACAAACTTCGGAGGCAGGACACTAGGAAGCGGGGGCGCGTAGGGATGACACGCCGGACACCATGGACACCGAAGCGGGTGCTGGTCACTCCGTCGGCGCTCGAGTGGGAGCATGGCACGGCCATGATCGAGCGTGCGGCCGCACTTGGCGCGGACGTGGTCCGTCTGCCGTCGGATCGGCTCTCCGGCCTGCCGGACCGCTACGGCGACGCCAAATCCACCCTTGCGGTCATCGTCGCCTCACCAAGCCGGCGCAGGCTGCAGCCGATCCCGCCAAGTGCGGACTGGCGTTTCGATCTCGCCGAGGGCTGTCCGGCGCACTGCCAATACTGCTATCTCGCCGGATCACTCAGCGGGCCGCCGATCGTGCGCGCCTACGCCAACCTGACCGAGATCCTGGGCGGCCTTGCCGCCGCCGCCGGTCACGGCACGATCACCTCGCGCTCGTCGTCGCGGGCGGCCGAGGGCACCACCTTCGAATGCTCCTGCTACACCGATCCACTCGGCATCGAGCATATCACCGGCAGCCTTGCCGCCAGCATCGCCCATTTCGGCGCCTGGCAGGCGCCGGTGCAGCTCCGCTTCACCACCAAATTCGACGCGGTCGAGCCGCTGCTGCACCTGAACCACCAGGGCCGCACGCGGGTGCGCTTCTCGCTCAATGCTCATGCGGCCGAACATTTCGAGGGCGGCGCGCCGCGCATGCCGGCCCGTCTTGGCGCCCTGCGTCAGATGGCGCAGGCCGGCTATCCGATCGGGCTGACCATCGCGCCGATCCTTGCCGTGCCGGAGTGGGAACGCGAGTACGAGACGCTGTTCGCGGACGTGGCGGCGGCCTTGAACGGCGCGCCGGACGTGGACCTGACCGCCGAGCTGATCACGCACCGCTTCACACCGAAGTCAAAGGAAGTGCTGCTTGGCTGGTATCCCGGCACTGCGCTCGAAATGGACGAGACACAGCGGACGCGCAAGCTCGGCAAGTTCGGCGCGTTGAAGTGGGTCATGCCGCGCGAGCGGATGGGCGAGATGCGCCGCGCGATCGAACAGGCGTTAGCCCGACAGCTCCCGCAGGCCCGCGTGCTCTACTGGACCTGAGCGCGGCCGGTGCGGTCATCCATGATCGGACGGTACGGCGCATGTGGAGATGAGCATGATCCCGCTCTGGCTGCATGTCCTCTCGATCGCCTTTCTCGTGCTCGGCGCCGTCTGCGCCGCCGCGATCGCGGTTGACGTCGTGCGCCATCCGCAGCCGATGTGGATCATGAGCGTGGTGTGGCCGGTCACCGCGCTGTTCGGTACGGTCTGGGTCGCGTGGGCAGTATGTTTCGTATGGACGCAGCGCTCCGCCGGCCGCGGCGAAGGCTCCGCCGCACGCGATCCTGGTGGCCAACGGCGCCTTGCATTGCGGCAGCGGCTGCACGCTCGGCGACATCTGCGCCGAATGGCTGGTATTCCTGGCTCCCGCGGTTGCCGTCTGGTTCGGCTGGCATGGTCTGTTCGGCGACAGGATCTTTGCCGCCTGGATCGTGGACTACCTGTTTGCTTATGCGTTCGGCGTGTTGTTCCAGTATTTCAGCATCAAGCCGATGCGCGACCTTTCGGTCGGGCAAGGCATCTGGCAGGCGATCAAGGCCGATACCTTGTCGCTGACCTCCTGGCAGATCGGCATGTACGGCTTCATGGCCTTTGCCTATTTCATCCTGTTCCGAGGCGTGCTCGGAACGACGCTTGCAACCGACAGCGTCGAGTTCTGGTTCATGATGCAGATCGCCATGGTTTGCGGGTTCGTCACCGCCTATCCAACCAACTGGTGGCTGATCAAGGTGGGCTTCAAGGAGACAATGTAGACCATGGTCCGGGACGGTGATCGGGACCGTTCAGAGGCCGGAGATCAGCCCGCCATCGACACGGATCACGCTGCCGGTGACGTAGGATGCCCGGACGCTGGCGACAAAGGCGATCACGTCGGCGTATTCCTCCACGGTGCCGTAGCGGCCGAGCGGGATCGAGGCGGCGCTTGCCGCGGCGACCTCTTGCACGGACCGTCCCTCGCGTCTGGACTTATCCTCGTCGAGCTGGTGGACGCGATCGGTGT
Source organism: uncultured Acetobacteraceae bacterium (assembly GCA_964246745.1). Classification (GTDB taxonomy): domain Bacteria; phylum Pseudomonadota; class Alphaproteobacteria; order Acetobacterales; family Acetobacteraceae; genus Lichenicoccus. The sequence goes on along the minus strand of CAXTRK010000006.1, from coordinate 41,818 downwards.
CGATCCGCCCGGGAAGCACGATGTTGACGGTGACGCCGTCACCGGCGACCTCGCGCGAGAGCGTCTTGGACCAGCCGTGCAATGCCGCGCGCAACGCATTGGAGATCGCCAGACCAGGCAACGGAGACGTAGCACCCGACGAGGTCGAGGTGATGATGCGGCCCCAGCGACGTGCGCGCATGCCGGGCAGCACGCGGTCAGTGGTCGCGATGACCGCGAGGACCATCGACTCAAACTGGGCGCGCCAGAGTTCCGGGTTCTGGCCGGCGGCCGGAGTGGGAGGCGGCCCGCCGGTGTTGTTGACCAGGATATCGACTGGTCCGATGGTCTGCTCGATGCGCGCGACGTTGCCTTCAATCACGTTGAGATCGGCGAGGTCCCAGCGCAGCGCGAGCGCGCGGCTCCCGTTGGCTTCGATGGCGCGCGCGAGTTCGCCAAGCCGTTCCTCACGCCGCGCCGCGACGGCGATCCGCGCGCCTTCCGCGGCAAGTGCCAGTGCAGCCGCACGGCCGATGCCGCTGCTGGCGCCGAGAACCAGAGCGGTCTTGCCGGCGATGCCGAGATCCATGGTTGCTCTCCTGGTCTGCCGTTCATAGGGCGGCGCGGTGCGCGGCGTAGCGGGCTTCGGTCTCGGCATTCATCGGGTAAAGCCCCGGCAAGGCCGCGCCGCGTTCGATCTCTGTCGTGGTCCAGGCTTCCCGCCGCTCCTGTTCGGGACCTTCGTCGAGCACGTGCTGGAGATAGGCGGCCGGGATGACGACGGCGCCGTCTCCATCGGCCGCAACGATATCGTCGGGAAAGACCGCGACCCCGCCGCAGCCGATCGGCTGTTGCCAGCCGACAAAGGTCAGGCCGGCGACGGAAGGGGGTGCCGCAATGCCGTCGCACCACACCGGCAGGCCGGTCGCGGCCACAGCTTCGGCGTCGCGCATGGCGCCGTCGGTCACCAGTCCGGCGACGCCGCGCCGCCGCATCCGCGCGCAGAGAATATCGCCGAAGATGCCAGCATCGGTGATGCCCATCGCGTCGACGACGGTCACGCAGCCCTCCGGCATTGCCTCGATCGCGGCGCGCGTCGAGATCGGCGAGGCCCAGGAGGCAGGCGTCGCGAGGTCCTCGCGGGCGGGCACAAAGCGCAGCGTGAACGCGGGGCCGACAACACGCCCGCTGCCCGCCGAGAATGGACGCGTGCGGCGCATCCAGACATTGCGCAGGCCGCGCTTGAGCAGCACGGTAGTGATGGTCGCCGTGGAGATCAGCGACAGGGCGCGGGCGTTCTGACTGGTCAGCATCGGGTGTCGCCCTCCGCTCCACGGAACGCGGCGGGTTCACCGCAAGTTCGCCACGAGGCTCGCCCTGCCCATCGCTTCCGACCTGGGCTACACCCGTCTGACACCGGGACGAGCGCAAAAGCGCCGCCATCAAGGGAGGATCGCCGATGTCGACCGCAATCGAGAATGCGACGCCGCAGCGCGGTCGGACGCTGATGCCGCCGGCGCGATGGCTGATGGTCTGGCTCTGCTTCGCCGCGATCGCCGTCAACTACACTGACCGCGCCAATCTCGCGGTCGCCGCCCCCAGCATCAAGCACGCGCTCGGCTTGAACAGCACGACGATGGGCTTCCTGTTGGGTTCGTTCTTCTGGACCTACGCGATCATGCAGCTCCCGGCGGGCTGGCTCGTCGACCGTTTCGGCGCGCGGCTGATGTTCCCGATCGCGGTCTGCTGGTGGTCGCTGTTCACCGCGGCGACGGCGGTCGCCAACTCGGCGGCGGCGCTGTTCGGCTTCCGCCTGGCACTCGGCGCCGGCGAGGCGGGCGGCTATCCGTCCTCGGCACGTGTCGTCGCGCGCTGGTTTCCGCAAGCCGAGCGCGGCTTCGCTTCCTCTATCTTCGACTCCGGCTCGCGTGTCGGCAATCTGGTGGCGATTCCGCTCTGCGCCTGGCTGGTGGGGTCGTTCGGCTGGCGCGTTTCGTTCATCGCGACCGGCCTGCTTGGCTTTGTCTGGACGGCGGTCTGGCTTGCCTTCTACCGCAAGCCGGAGAACCATCCGGACGTGACCAGGGCAGCGCTCGAGGAGATGGCGAGCAGCCGGGCGGCGCCCGCGATCGGCGAGCCGGCGATGCGCTGGATCTCGCTGTTCCGATACCGCACGATCTGGGGGATGATGATCGGGTTTTTCTGCCTGAATTTCGCAATCTATTTTTTCATCACCTGGTTTCCAACCTACCTGATGTCGGCACGGCATTTCTCGCTCAAGCAGTTCGGCATTTTCGGCCTCATTCCCGGCGTGATCTCAATTCCCGGAGGCTGGCTCGGCGGCATCACCTCCGACTGGCTGTACCGGCGTGGTTGGAGCCTGACCGCGGCGCGCAAGACGTGCCTGGTGGGCGGAATGCTGCTCTCTTCCTCAATCACGCTGGCGGCGATCGTGCCGAAGGCGTGGATGGCGCTCGGGCTGTTCGGTGTGGCCTATGCCGCGCTTGCCTTTACGGCGGCGAGCATCTGGTCGTTGCCGGGCGACGTGGCGCCGACGCGGGCACAGGTAGCCTCCATCGGCGGCATCCAGAACTTCGCCTCCAACATCGCGGGCGTCGTCACCACGAGCTTCACCGGCGTGATGCTGACGATCACCCACGGCTCGTTCCTCGTTCCCTTGGCGGCCGCGGGCGTGCTCTGCCTGGTAGGCGCGGCGATGTATCTGTTCGTGGTGGGTCCGATCGAGCCGCTGCCAATCATCCCGGCACAGCGGAAATAGCTGACATCAGCTTACCCTTGTCGCTCAGGCGCGCGAATATTTGCGGTCGAGCGCCTCCATTCCCGCCACGTTCGGCGCCGAGCGTCCGTTCGGATCGAACTGCTGTGCGAGCCACGCGTCGACAATCGACTTGGCGAGTTCGGGTCCGATGACACGCGAGCCCATGGTGATGATGTGGGCGTTGTTGGACAGCGCCGCACGCTCGGCTGAATAGGTATCATGGGTGAGGGCCGCCCGTATGCCGGGCACCTTGTTTGCCGAAATCGAAACGCCGATGCCGGTGCCGCAACACAGAACGCCGCGATCGAAATCACCCGAGAGGATGCGCTGAGCGACACGTTCCGAGATTTCGGAATAGAGTTCGCCGTTACCGCCCTCCACGCGAGAAAGGTCGTCCACCTCATGCTCGCCGCTCTGCCGGAGATGATCCGCAATGAGGCGAACCAACGGTTCGCCGGCAGAGTCGCCGCCCAACGCGATACGCATGGCTAAGGTATCCTGTATCTGAAGGTCCAATGAGATATGGACTGCTTTGGTCGCGTTTGAAGTGTGGCGGAGCTGCAAGCAGGAGTGCTGAGTTGTCCTGAGTTGCTCGCTCCGCCTTGGTCTTATTTTCCGAGTGTGAACGGCGCGGTGAAATCAGACGCGTTGGCCTTGGTGATCAGAACGCAGTTGAACAACTGCTTCTCGCTTGTCGCTCCGGTTTTACCCGTCCTCAGGTAACGGTTGGCCTCCTGCACGGCTTTCTTGGAGAAGATCGCCACCGGCTGGAGCACGGTGTACTGCAACTCGCCGGACTTAACCGCGGACACGGCATCAGGAGAACCGTCGAAGCCACCGACCTTGATGCTTGACAGCTTGCCAGCCTCCTTCAGCGCGGCAATGGCGCCCAGCGCCATTTCGTCATTGCCGCTGATCACGCCGATGATGTCCGGATGAGCCTGGAGCAGGCTCTGCATCTTGTTATGCCCCTGAGTACGGTCCCAGTTGGCGACTTCCTTGCCGACCTCGTGCAGGCCCGAAAATTGGCTAAGAACGCTTGCATAACCGTTCGATCGGGTGGCGGCGTTGTTGTCGGAGGGGGCGCCGAGCAGCTCGACATAATTGCCGGTCTGCCCGACATCTTTCACGAACTGCTGCGCTCCGAGAGCCGCGCCCTGTGCGTTGTTGGAGACGAGCTGCGCCTTCGCCAGACCTTCCTGGTTGATCTCCGCATTGACAAGGAAGACCGGGATATGCGCTGCGATCGCCTTCTTGACGGCGCCGACGGATCCGCTGGCGTTGGCGGGGTCGAGGATGATTGCCACAGACCGGTTGGTGATCGCCGTGTCGATCAGGTTGCTCTCGGTGTTGGTGTCGCCCTTGGTTGCGCCCACGCTGGTTCTGTAGCCGAGCACATGCGCCTCGGCCGCCGCGTCCTTGCCTTCGGTGTACCAGTACGGATTTGAGGGGTCGTTCACGATAATCGTCATCAAGCCCTTGTCGGCCGCGGCGGCAGGAGCCGGAGACCCCGCCAGCGCGGTGGAGGCGAGCGCCACCGCGGCAAGCGTCAGAACTGTTCTGCGTGTTGACATAGACGTCTTTCCTTTTTGAAGAGCAGCATGTTTGTTACCTGACACCCTTTCGAGGTCAAACTAACTTCTTTGGACCTAGCCCGACTGCGGCAAGGGCGCTGTCGGGGCGGCGGTCGAACTCTGGCGCTTGCGCCTGGGACGGTACTGGATGGCGTTCAGCAGCACCGCAAGCACGATCACGGCGCCAGTGAAAACCGTCTGCCAGTAGGAGGAGATGCCGATGATCACCAGACCGTCGGAAAGAAAGCCGATGACGAAGGCGCCGAGCATCGTGCCCCTCATGTTGCCGCGGCCGCCGGTCAGCGCGGCGCCACCGATTACCACCGCGGCGATTGCCGTCAGTTCGTAGGACGTGCCGGCCGTCGGACCGGCCGAGGTCAATTGCGAGGTGAGAATGAGGCCGGCGATCGCGGCGCAGACGCCGGATAGCACATAGACGGAGACCTGCACGCGCCTGGTGGGAACCCCGGACAACTCAGCCGCGCGCGCATTGCCGCCGGAGGCGTACAGCCATCGCCCGAACGCCGTACGAGTCAGCATGACGCTGCCGATAAGGGCTACAACCGCCAGGATGATGACGCCGATCGGAATGCCGAACAGATGATTGAAGCCGAGCCAGTCGAAACCCTGGTTTCCAAGCGCCGGCACGCCGCCAAGATTGTTGTAGGTCAGGCCATTGGTGATCAGCAGTGCGGCGCCTCGCGCCACGTACATCACGCCCAACGTCGCGACAAACGCCGGAACCTTGAACCGGGCGATCAGAACGCCGTTCACCAGACCGACGAGACCGCCGAGCACGCAGGTCAGCACCGCGACCACCCAGACCGGCGGATACACGGTAACCCCGAACGCGGTGAACGTCACCCCTTGCATCAGAAAACCCGCGATGATGCCGCACAGCCCGAGCGTGGAACCCACCGACAGATCAATGCCGCCATTGAGAATGACGAGCAGCATCCCGACCGCGAGAATTCCGTAGATGGCAACGTGCGACGCCATCGTCAGAAAATTGTTGATTGAGAAATAATACGGGGAAAGAAACGAAAATACCGCGATGATCACGATCAAGGCAAAGAAGGCGCGCCCTTCGAGCAGCAACTTGCCGACTTCGAAATCACCGCTGAATGCTCCAAAGCCGGTTCGTTTGGCCGATAGGCTGATGTCTGTCATGGTCAGGACTCTGATCGTTGATTTCTAGACGACGACGGCTTCGCCCGAAGCGGCCATGATGTCCTCCTTGGAGGCATCGGGACCGAACTCTGCTGATATCCTGCCGCGGCGCATGACAATGATGCGGTGGGCGATGCTCAGGCACTCATGCACTTCCGACGTCGAGAACACCACGGCGAGCCCGTCTCGCGCTCTGTCGCCGAGCAGGCGGAAGACCTCGGCCTTGGCGCCGATATCGATGCCGCGACTTGGTTCGTCCAGCAGGATCACCTTGGGGTGGGTCGCCAGCATCTTGCCGATGACAACCTTCTGCTGGTTGCCGCCGGAAAGCGAACCGATCGGAGCACCCCCGCCCGCCGTCTTGACGGTGACGCTGCGTATCGACGCGTCAACCAGCGCCCGCTCCCGCGATCGTGACGTTATCATGCGCCTGGTGAATGCGAAGATGCTGGACAGGGAAAGGTTCTCGCCTACGGACATGGTCTGCACCAGCCCGTCGCGTTGGCGGTCCTCCGGCACCAGGACGAGGCCCTTGGCGATCCGGCTCGCTATGCTCAGCCCGGCGACCGGCTCGCCCTCAAGGAAGACGTCGCCGCTGATCATACGCACGCGTCCGGCGATCGACTCAAGCAACTCCGTGCGGCCTGCTCCCATCAGTCCGTAGATGCAGACGATTTCGCCCGCCTTGACCTCGAGCGACATATGGTCGACGAGCAAGTTGCCAGACCCTGCCGCGTCCGCGACGCAGATCTCGCGCGCCGACAAGGCGGTTTCGCCGAACGCATGGCCGGCCGGCGGCGAACCGAGGTCGAAGTTGTCGCCCACCATGTTGCGGACGATCCATTGCAGGTCGATGTCCTTCGCCTCCGCGGTCGCCGTGATCGCGCCGTCACGGAGCACCACCGCGTAATCCGTGATCTGCAGCGCTTCCTCAAGATGATGGGAAATATAGACGATCGAGACGCCGCGGCTGTTCAGGTCACGGATCACCTTGAATAATACCTCGACCTCGGTGGCGCTCAGCGCCGAGGTCGGCTCATCCATGATGAGAATGCGCGCATCCACTGAGAGCGCTCGTGCGATTTCCACGATCTGCTGCTGGCCAAGACGAAGATCCTCCACCAGGGTGGAGGGGTCGATCTCTTCTTCAAGCTCCGTCATCAGCAAGCGTGTCTGGCGCGCCTCCTCGGCATAGTCGACACCGGTGGCAACGCGTATCTCGCGCCCCAGAAAGATGTTGTCGCGGACGCTGAGATTGGAGGCCAGACTCAGTTCCTGATGAATGATCGAGATGCCGCGCTCCCGCGCGTCCACAGTCGACGAAAAGCTGACCGGCTCGCCGTCAAGCTCGATGATCCCTGATGTCGGCGTCACGATCCCGGAAAGAATTTTCATCAAGGTCGACTTGCCGGCGCCATTCTCACCAAACAACGTCGTGACCTTGCCGCGATGAATATCGAAATTGACGTTCTTCAGCGCGTGCGTGTTCCCGTATGACTTGGAAACGCCCCTGGCGGCGAGCACCGTCTGCCCAGCGGGCGCTTCGATCTCTGGCGCGCGGCTCAGCACGGTGCTCATTGAACGTCCAACTTCACAGGAGTGACAAGCCAGGTGTTCGGGTCCGTAAGCTGAAACACCCCGATCACCGAAACGGTCTTTCCGGTCAGCTTTCCAGTATCAACCTTGGAGAGGACCACCTTCTTCATCGCGGTATTCAGAGCGGAACCGGCATTCTGATAGACGATCTGATTCTCGAACTGCCCGAACGTGATTTTGCCGGTAGCGTCGCGCAGATCGTCTCCCATGATCGCGGGGCCGGTCTGCATGGTGATGTGCAGCGTACTCGGAACTCCGGGCACGGCCACGTCATAGGTGCCGAAATCCTGCTTGCCGGCCTTCCCGGTAAACTTGACGGAGAACTCCGGGCCGCCCAGCGCCGTGACACTGTATTGCTTGACCGCCGCATCCTGATCCTTGCTCAGGGCAGCGGCCAGCGTCGCTGCGGAAACCGCCCGGCTCTCGACGCCGGACTGCACCTTCGGAAATTCGGACGCGCCGTATTCCGCCGGCGAGAACGCTCCCGACCGCACGGAAGCGGCAGAACCGATCTTGATGACCTTTGTATCATAGGCCATCGCGACAATCAGGATCACGGCCGCGCCGATTGATAAAACAAGCGGGGAGTTTGGTCTGACGCGCGCGGTCATGATCCTGCCGAATTGGTATAAAAACGCTAACGAAGTATCTTGACTGCTACCGCCCCGCTTACTCCGGGATCAGGACGATCTTGATGGAGCCTTCGCCTTTCTTCATCAGTTCGAAGCCCTGGGCGAACTCGGACAGCGGCAGCTTGTGCGTGACGACGCCCTCGGTCGGCAACCTGCCGTCGCCGATCGCCGCGATCGTCAGCGGATAGCAGTACGGTCCCAGATGAGCGCCATACAGGTCGAGCTGCTTGCGATCGCTGATGATCGACCAGTCCGCGGTGACCTCGTGTCCGAATACCGAGAACTCGACGAAGCGGCCGAGCTTGCGGATCATGTTCAGACCTTGGGCGACGCTCGCCTCATGCCCGGTTGCCTCGATATAGACGTCGCAGCCATAGCCGTCGGTCATGTCCTTGACCGCCTTGACCACGTCCTCCTTGAACGGATTCATGACGATGTCCGCGCCGAACTTCTTGGCGAGATCCAGACGATCCTGCTTGCCATCCAGCACGATCAGCTTCGAGGGGTTTTTCAGGCGCGCGGCGCCGACCATGCCGAGGCCGAGCGGCCCGGCGCCCGACAGCACCACGACGTCGTCGAGCTGGATCAGGCCGCGATTGACCGCGTGCACCGAACAGGCATAGGGCTCGGTCAACACCGCCTTCTCCAACGGGATCGAATCCGGCACCTTGTAGGTGCGGCTTTCCTTTGGAAAGCGCATGTATTTCGCCATGCCGCCGTTGACGTTGTTCTGAAAACCGTAAACGTCGTGGCGTTCGCACATCCAGTATTCGCCGCGCGTGCAATAGCGGCAGACTTCGCAGGGAACGATCTGCTCGGAGATCAGTCGGTCGCCAAGCTTGTATTTTCCCGCGCGCGCAACGTTTTCGCCGATCTCGACGGCGCGGCCGAGGAACTCATGACCAGGAATCATCGGCGGCTTGACGTAACGCACCTGGCCTTTGTCGTCGCCCCAGAATGACGGAGCGCCTCCGAAAGTCTTGATGTCGCTCGCGCAGATGCCGCAGGCTTCGACCTCAATGATGATGTCGTCGGGACCCGCGCGCGGCACGTCGACTTCCTCCAGGCGGTAGTCGCCCGGCGCATAGGCGACCACGGCGGTCATGCGAGCCGGCAAGTCGACCTTGCTGGTCGCGCGTTCGGCGGTAAGCGTGTCCATTGCAACTCTCCTTCGGTTCAGGCTTGCGCCATGCGGGCGAGCAGCCCATCGGCGAAGGCCTGCAGGATGAGGTTGGCCGAGCAGGCGCCAGCGTCCAGCGAGCCGCGGGAGCGCTCACCCAATCGTGCTGCCCGGCCAAGCCGTGCCACCATGTCGCGCGTCGATTCGAGTCCCTCGGCGGACGCCTGCTTCAGCACTTCAAGACAGGCGGCAAAATCGCGCCCGCTCGAGGCGGCCGTCTCGTAGGCGGTCCGCGCGGGAGTGAGCACGTCGATCAAGGTCTTATCGCCGGGCTTGGCCTCGCCGAGATCGCAGACCCCGGCTTCCCCCGCCTTCAGCATTGCCGCCACCCTCTGCGCGTCGAGCGTGTCGGCGCCTTCCAGGCTGTCGGCCATCTCGATGAAGAACGAGCCGTAAAGCGGCCCCATCGACCCGCCAATATCGCCCAGCAGGGTGTCGCCGATCGCGGCCAGGCCCTCGCGCAGGTCGAACTCGCGCCCGGAGAGCCGTTCGGCGGCGAGACGAAATCCCTTGGCCATGTTGATGCCGTGATCGCCGTCGCCGGTCGCGCCGTCGACTTCCGAGAGCATCGCCTGGTTGGCGGTGATGGCTTGGGCGATCTCCAGCGCGACCGGAGCTGCTTGCCTGAGCGTGATCGTCTGCATGCGATGCGCTTCCTTCAGCCGGCGACCACAAGCCCGATGGAGCGGGCCGGCGCGCGCAGCAACCGGTCCAGCTCCGCATCGAGTCTCGTGACGGTTACTGAAACGCCGGACATATCCAGCGATGTGAAGTAGTTGCCGACGAAGCGGTGCGTCGGCGTTATGTTGCGCGCACGAAGCATTGCGTCGACATGGCCGTAAAGCAGATAGAGTTCCATCATCGGCGTCGCACCCAGGCCGGAGACCAGGACGCTGACGTTCTCGCCCTCGTAGGGCAGATCAGCAAGGATGCGTTCCAGCATCATTCCGGCCATCTCCTTGGCGGGCGCCGTCGGCAGCACGGCGATACCGTGTTCGCCGTGATGGCCGATACCGACTTCCATGTGGCCGGGTTCGATCGAGAAGTTTGGTTTGCCATTGGCGACAATGGTGCAGGCGGACAGGCCGATGCCGATCGAGCGGGTATTATCAATCGCCTTTTGCGCGGCCGCAATGACGGCGTCGAGATCAGCGCCCTCGGCGGCTCGTGCGCCGCCGGCTTTCCACATCAGGATCTCGCCCGCGACACCGCGGCGATGCTGCGCCTCTTCGGCGGAAGCGGATGCGACATCGTCGTTGGCGATGACGGTCTTGACGGTGATGGAGTCCTTTGCCGCAAGGCGGACCGCCATCTTCACGTTCATGTTGTCGCCGGCATAGTTGCCGTAGAGGCAGGCGACGCCCTGGCCGCCATCGGCCTCGACGAACGCGGCATGGAAGCTTTTGGCGGTGGGAGATGCGAACACTTCGCCGATGGCGACGGCGTCGAGCAGCCCAGGTCCGACATAGCCGAGAAACGCCGGCTCATGGCCGGAGCCGCCGCCGGTGACCAGGCCGACACGTCCCTGCGGACGGCCGCCGTTGCTGCGCAACACGCGAGGATGACTGGTGGCCGACAGCAAATCCGGGTGGGCGGCGAGCACGCCCTTGATGCTGCCTTCGGTGACCTGATCGGGATCGTCGAAAACGCGGTTCATGCCGCTTTTACCTCCCTGAAGTGTGCGAGATTTGAGATCAAATATGAGCATCTGTCAATCCGCTGCACGCTTGCGCAGCCTTAATTCAGCGCAGATAGTCAGACGAACGCGCAAAGCGCCCAGCGGGCGGTCTCTGCGGCATGATCTATCGAGCAAGCTGTCGTTCTCATGTGAGCAAATGAGCATACAGATGGAAGTTGTGCACAGCAAAACCAGGAACGAGAGCCAGGCACCCGTTCTTGACGTATCGCCAATGACGCGTCCGCCACTGAGCGCGGAACCGCAGCAAGCATTACCGCAGGGGCGAGCCCGTCAGGGTCGCCCGCGTGGCGACGTCGCCGTCGACACGCTCATCGAGATCGCAACGCTCTACTACTATGACGACGTGACCCAGGAGGAGCTTTCCCATCGCTTCTCGATGTCGCGCGCCAAGATCGGCCGCCTGCTGAAGCGCGCGCGCCTCGACGGGCTTGTGGAAATCCGGGTGCATCAGCCGCCGTCGGTGGCGGCCGAACTCGAGCGGGAGTTTGTCCGCCGTTTCGGCATCAGCCGACTGCTCGTCTCCATCGATCACCGTGACCCGGACGCCCAGCGCAACGCCGTGGCCGCGCTTGTCGCCTCGCACCTGGAACGCACCCTGGCGGACGGCGCGATCGTCGCGGTCGGCATGGGGCGCAATGTCGCCGCGGTGGCAAACGGGCTGGTCTCCAGGCCACGCTCCGGAGTCACCTTCGTCTGCGCCATCGGCGGCTCGCTGCGCGCCGGCGAACACATGAACCCCGACCATATCTGCCGCCGCCTGGCAGCGCGCTTCGGCGGCGAGAGTGAAACGCTCTATGCGCCGGCGCTGGTCACCAATGCGGACTTACGCGCCGAGCTCTACCGCAACGATACCGTCAAGCTCACGCTCGATCGCGCCCGACGCGCCAATATCGCCCTGATCGGCGTGGGCGACCTGTCGGAGGACAGCAATATGGTGCGTATGGGCTGGTTCACGACCAGGGAAATCGCCGAGGCACGCCTGGCCGGCACCATCGGCGACACCATGGGCTACGACTTCATCGACATCCATGGCCGCCCCGCCGACACCGGCATGCAGGGACGGGTCATCGGCCTGTCACGCGTCGATCTTGAACGCATTCCAGATGTCATCGCCATTGCCAGCGAGAACACCAAGGCTGCCGCCATCCTCGGAGCGTTGCGCACACGCGCGGTCAATACGCTCGCCACCTCGTTCACCAACGTCCACACCATTCTGCGTCTCGACGATGCCACCACCGCGCCGGTTCCGGATCGCCTCTGACACCACTCCCAGGTGTGTGGCGCGTTTTCCATAGCAGATGAAAACAGCGGCGAGCCGCAGCGCCGATCCCATCGCCCGTCACGATTGCGTCTGCCCTTCCCGACCGTGAGTTTTGGAAACATAGTAGCAAGAGCTTTGCCGCGGGAGGAGGTTGCCATGCCACTTGACAGCACTGGAGGCGGCTCGCGCCGTTCTCTTAACGTCCTGGGCGGCGCGTTGCTGCCCTGTTCGACCGACCCGCTCACCGGTTTCTTCCGTGACGGGTGCTGCGCCACTGGCCCGGAGGATGTCGGCAGCCATACGGTGTGCGCGGTGCTGACGGCGGAGTTCCTTGCCTTCACGCGTGCCGCCGGCAACGATCTGAGCACGCCGATGCCCGAGTATGGCTTTGCCGGCCTCAAGGCTGGAGACCAATGGTGCCTGTGCGCGCCGCGCTGGCAGCAGGCGTTGCGGGCGAATGCGGCGCCTCGCGTCGTCCTGGAAGCGACCGAGGCGGCAGCGCTCGAGCATTGTGCCCTGGACGACCTCAAGCGCCACGCGGCCGACAAGGCTTAGGCGCCTTCCTCCCGCGTCAGTTCCGCCATCTCGACCATCGCCGCCTTGTTGCTCAACGCCGGCAGCGGCGCGTCAAGCATCGGCGACGGCGCTCCCCGATGCAGCCGGCGGGTCAGCAGGAAGGCAGCCAGCACGGACGCGGCTCCGAATGGCACGCTGCCCAGAGCCTGGCCGATCAGCACGCCGTCCGCTCCATAGCGCGCGCCCAGCAGCACGAACGGTATCGTGCCAAGCGTCGCCCGTCCCCAGTTGAAGGCGGTCGACAGCAAAGGCGCGCCAAGATTGTTGAAGGCGGTGTTGGCGACGAACAACGCGCCGGTGAACAGGAACGCGGCGACCGTCCAGGCGCAGAACAGATGGATCAGCGAGGCGGCGGCGCCTTGCGCCGAGAACAACGCGATCAGCCCGTTCTGGGCCGCCGCCAGCAGCCCCCACATCACCAGCACGCAGCCCGTCACCAGCAGCAGCGCGCAGGACAGGGTCCGTCGCACCCGTCCGAGTTCGCCGGCGCCGAGATTCTGCGCCATGATCGGACCGACCGAGCCGGTCAGCGCGAAGACGAAGGCGAACGCCACCGGCATCACGCGGTTGATGGTGGCGAAGCCCGCCACCGCCTCCACACCGAACCGTGCCATCACGTGGGTGGCGTAGGCGCCGCCCACCGGTGTCGCCAGGCTGGTCAGGATCGCCGGCCACGCCACGCCCGCCACCGGCCGGCAATCGGCAAGCAGCGAACGCCAGACCGGCCAGCGCAGGATATGGTGGCGTTGCACCGCGCGCAGCCCGACGGCCGCGACCGTGACACGCGACAGCACCGTCCCGATCGCCGCTCCCACCAGGCCCATATGCAACGCGAAGATGAGCAGCGGGTCGAGGCAGGCGAGCAGGCCGGCGCCCCACAAGGTGACCGTCATCGAGCGCTTCGCATCGCCGACCGAGCGCAGCAGCGCTGACGCGCCCATGCCGAGTGCCACCAGCGGCAGGAACGGCGAGACGATGGCGACGAAGCGCTCGGCCTCGGACAGCACTGCGCCGCGGGCCCCGAGCAGGTGAAGCATCGGCTGCAATGCGAGTTCGGTGGCAAGTCCGATCAGCAGCAGCACCGCCGACATCACCACCAGAGCGGCCGAGGCGATGCGCTGCGCCTGCTCGCTTTCTCCGGCGCCGATGCGTCTCGAGACCGCGGCGCCGAGTCCGATCGACATGCCGATCGAGACCGCCATCTGCAGGTAGGTGACAGCGCCGGTGAAGGCCACCGCCGCGGTCAGCGTGCGGTCGCCGAGCAGCGATATGTAGAGCAGGTTGAGCAGGTCGACCACGAACACCGCGACCAGCCCCAGCGTGCCGGCGCCGGCCATCACCGCGGTATGACGCAGGATCGAGCCGGTGCAGAAGCGGGCGTGGCGTCGGGCGGCCGTCATGAGAAGCCGCAATCGGCGAGGCCGTCGCGCATGTGCGCGGGCGGCGGCGCTGTGGCATGCACCGGCGGGTCGAGCGGCAGATCGATGGCGCGCGCCAGCAGATGCAGCCGCTTGCCGGAACTGCCGCCATAGACCGTGTCGCCCAGCACCGGGCAGCCGAGGCTTGCGCAATGCACACGCGCCTGATGCGTGCGCCCGCTCAGCAGCCGCAGTTCCAGCCAGGAGATGCCGGCGCCAGTACCGAGCACCACGTAGTCCGTGCGTGCCGGCAGGCCGTCCGATGACGCCTCCATGCGCCACCCAGAGCGATGCTCTCGTCTGGCCAGCGGCACCCGGACCGATCCCCCGCCTGAAGGAGGCGCTCCATGCACGATCGCCCAGTAGATCTTGCCGGCGCGGCCCTCGGCGAAGCAGGCTTGCGCCGCGTGCAGCGCCGAGCGGCGCAGCGCCACCACCAGGCAGCCGGCGGTGTCGGCGTCAAGCCGGTGCGCCAGCCACGGTCCGCTGCTCTTGCGCGACAGCAGGGGGAACCAGTCCTCCACCGAGGCGCCGCCGCCGGGTCCGGGATGCACCTTGAGTCCGGCCGGCTTGTCGAGCACGACGAGGTGGTGGTCGGCAAACAGCGGCACGGGCAGCGGGATCAGCGGGATCAGCGTCTTGCCATCCGGTGCGTGTCAGGCAGCAGCACGGCGAGCAGGCCGATCGCGGGCAGCCAGGCGCAAAGCCGATAGACACCGACGATGCCGATATCGTCGGCCAGCACGCCGAGCAGCGCCGCCCCGAGCCCGCCCATGCCGAAGGCGAACCCGTAGAACAATCCCGAGACCATGCCGACGCGCCCGGGCAGCAGTTCGGTCGCATAGACCAGGATCGCCGGAAACGCCGAAGCCAGCAGCACGCCGATGGCCACACTCAGCGCCATGGTCCAGCCGAGCCCCACATGCGGCAGCAGCAGCGTGAACGGCAGCACGCCAAGGATCGATCCCCAGATCACGGTCTTGCGGCCGATCCTGTCGCCGATCGGGCCGCCCGCGATGGTGCCGGCGGCGACCGCGCCGAGGAAGACGAACAGCGCCAACTGCGCATGCTGCGTGGTGAGGCCAAACCGGTGCATCAGATAGAAGATGTAATAGCTGGAGATGCTGGCCAGATAGAAGAATTTCGAGAAAACCAGGGCGATCAGCACGGCCAACGCGCGCCCGACCTGTGTTCGGCTCAGTCCGAGCGAATCCCCGGCGACGCGTGCGGCGGCGGCAGCGCGGTTCTGCCGCGCATACCAGCGTCCGATGCCGCCCAGCAGCGCCATGCCGGCGAGGGCCGCGAAGCAGAACCACGCAAGGCTCCCGCGTCCGTTGGGCAGCACGACGAAGGCGGCGAGCAGCGGACCGAGCGCCGTGCCGAAATTGCCGCCAACCTGGAACACCGATTGCGCCAGCCCGTGCCTGCCGCCTGACGCCATCCGCGCGATGCGGGAGGATTCCGGATGAAACACCGACGAGCCCATCCCCAGGAGTGCCGCGCCGCAGACCAGTTCGCCATAGGAAGCAGCGAGCGCCAAGGCCAGCAGCCCGGCCAAAGACAGGCCCATGCCGGCCGACAACGACCAGGGCAGCGGCCGGCGGTCGGTGAACTGGCCGATCAGCGGTTGCAGCAGCGAGGCGGTGACCTGATAGCACAGCGTCAGCAGCCCGATCTGGGCGAAGGAGAGATGAAAACCGCCCTTCAGCAGCGGATAGATCGCGGGCAGCAGCGACTGCAAGGTGTCGTTAAGCAGGTGGCACAGGCTGATCGCGCCCAGCACGCGTCCCTCCGTTATGCCTTTCTCCGTACCGCGAGGCTCCGCTAGGCTGCTGCTCACTTCTCGCTCCTTGCCGCGCTGCTATCCATCGATGCCACAAGGACGCTGAATGTCCCATCTTCCGCCCGAAGCACCGCTCACTGACGGCCTACATGGGTATGCCCGTCGCCGCGCGATGGCCGCGGTCGCATTATCGGTGCTGCTCAGCACCTTGGACTATGCCGTCGCCAATGTAGCACTACCGACGATCGCGCATGACATCCATGCGCGCGCCGCGGACTCGATCTGGGTGGTCAACGCCTATCAGCTCGCCAGCCTGATCGGATTGCTGCCGCTTGCTTCGCTGGGCGAGATCACCGGCCAGGACCGTCTCTGCCGGATCGGACTCGTGATCTTCATTGCGGCCTCGGTCTGCTGCGCCGCCTCGCACAGCTTGCTTGAACTCGCGCTCTCGCGCGTGCTGCAGGGTTTCGGCGGCTCCTGCGTCATGAGCGTCAATGCGGCGCTGGTGCGCTTCATCTATCCGGCCCGCCTGCTCGGCCGCGGCATGTCGATCAATGGGCTGGTGGTGGCGCTCGGCGTAGCGCTCGGGCCGACCATCGCCGCCGGCGTGTTGTCGGTGGCGAGCTGGCGCTGGATTTTCCTGATCAACCTGCCGCTCGGTCTCGCGGCCCTGGCGTTCGCGGCCGCCAGCCTGCCGGCGACGCCGCGCGCGCCGCCTGAGCGTCGTTTCGATTGGGCCAGCGCCGCTCTGGTCGCCCTCTCGATCGGTCCGCTGGTCGTCGGGCTCGATCGTCTGGCGCATCATGGCGGCGCCGGCCTATCGCTGCTCGGGGTCGCGGTCGGCGTGTTCTGTCTCGTCTGGCTGGCACGACGACAGCTTCATCTCGAAGCCCCCCTGCTGCCGGTCGACCTGCTTCGTCTCGGCGGCTTCCGCACCGCCTTCCTGGTCGGCTTCCTTGCCTTCGTCGCCTCGAATTTCTTCATCATCGCCATGCCATTCTTCTTCGAACGCACGCTGCATCGCACCGCGGTGCAGACCGGATTGCTGATCACTCCCTGGCCGATCGCCATCGTTCTGGTCTCGCCGCTGGTCGCCACCATCGCCGACCGCTTTCCAGCCGGCCTGCTCTCCAGCGTCGGGCTGGCCATCACCGCAACCGGCTTCGCGCTGCTGTGGTCGATGCCGGCGCAGCCGTCGGACTTCGAGATCGCCTGGCGCATCGCGCTCGCCGGCAGCGGGTTTGGCCTGTTCCAGCCGCCCAACAACCGCGCCATCCTGACCGCCGCACCCGCCCATCGATCGGGAGGCGCCAGCGGCATGGTCTCTGTGGCGCGGCTGTCCGGACAGACCATCGGCGCCATGCTGGTCGCACTCGTCTTCGAGCTGCGGCCGGACGGCGGCGCCCTCACGTGCCTTGGCTTCGGCGCCCTGGTGGCGCTCGGCGCCGTGCTGCTGAGCGCCGCCCGGCTGCTGCCGGGATAATGCCGCGATTCCGCGGTTTACAAGCGGCCCGCCCTGCTGAACACTCGATCTCTATAAAAGAAGCCGCGGATCATCGCGGCCGATCGGGACGGGACAGACACGATGAAACGGCGCGACACTCTCAAAGGCCTGGCGGCCGTATCGGCGCTCGGGATTGCCGGCCTGCCGCTCGCGGCACGGGCGGCGGCCGATCCGCACATGGTGACGGTGGCCAAGATCATCGGCATTCCCTGGTTCAACCTGGTGGGCAGGGGGATCACCGAAGGCGGACAGAAGTTCGACATCGATGCCAGCATGATCGGACCCGCCCATGTCGACCCGGCGCAGCAGGTCTCCATGGTCGAGGATCTGATTGCCAAGAAGGTGCAGGTGATCGGCCTCATCCCGCTCGATGTGAAGGTGCTGGGGCCGGTGCTGAAGCGCGCGCAGGATGCTGGCATCATCGTTGTCACCCAGGAAGGCCCCAACCAGGACAACCGCACCTGGGACGTCGAGATGATCAACAGCAAGGTCTTCGGCGAGACGCAGATGAAGGCGCTGGCCGGTTTCATGGGCGGCAAGGGCGACTACATCCTGATGGTCGGCACGCTGACCACGCCGCTGCACAACGAATGGGCCGACGCCGCCATTGCCTACCAGAAGGCGCACTACCCGGACATGAAGCTGGCCACCTCGCGCTTTTCCGGCGCCGACGAGGTCGACACCGCCGAACAGGTGATGCGCACCGTGCTGCAGGCCTATCCGGACGTTCGCGGCGTCATCGGATTCGGCTCGAACGGCGCGATCGGCGCCGGCAACGTGGTGCATCAGCGCCACCTGCAGCATAAGATCGCGGTTCTCGGCACCGCGATCCCCTCGCAGGTCAAGCCGCTGCTGATGAACGGTTCCGTGCGCGAGTGCTTCGTCTGGAGTCCGAAGGATGCCGGTTTCGCCATGGTCGCGGTGGCCAGCCTCACCCTCAAAAAGGCCGACTTCCACGACGGCATGGACATCCCCGGTCTCGGCCACGCCAACGTGGACGTTCCAGGCAAGCTGATCAGCGTCAACCGCATCCTGACCATCAACAAGCAGACCGTCGACGGGCTGATCGCGCAGGGATTGTAGCGGCGCCGAGTGGCCCAAGGGCGGAGTGGCCCGGTGGCGGATTGCCTTCGGCTGCGCGCGATCTCCAAGCGCTTCGGCGGGGTTGCGGCGCTCAGCAACGTCGATCTCGACGTAGCAACGGGGGAAATCCACTGCCTTGCGGGCGAGAACGGCTCGGGCAAGTCGACGCTGATCAAGATCGTCTCCGGCGTGCAGCCGCCGGAGCCGGGCGGTGAGATCGCGATCCTGGGCGAGGCGGTGGTCGGCCTGTCGCCGGCCGAGAGCATCCGGCGGGGGATGCAGGTGATCTACCAGGATCTTTCCTTGTTCAACAACCTTTCCGTCGCGGAGAATATCGCCGCCGGCCTGCATCGCGGCATCCATCTGGTAAGGTGGCGCGCCATACGCGAGACCGCGGCGGCGGCGATCGCGCGCATCGGCGTCTCGCTTGACCTGGACGCCTTCGTCGCCGACCTGCCGATCGCGCAACGCCAGCTCGTGGCGATCTGCCGGGCGTTGGCCGCCGATGCCAGGCTCGTGATCATGGACGAGCCGACCGCCTCGCTCACCCGTCGCGAGGTGGACGCGCTGCTGGGGCTGGCGCTTGAACTGAAGCGGCGCGGCATCGCCGTGATGTTCGTCAGCCACCGCCTCGACGAGGTGCTGGAGATCGCCGACCGCGTCACCGTGCTGCGCAACGGCGAGAAGGTCGGCACCTATGACGCATCCGGGGTGACCGGCGACCGGCTCGGCGAGCTCATGACCGGCAAGGTGTTCGACTACAGCATGCGGCAGGAGGCGCGTCCGTTCGGCGGTAGCGTGATCTCGGTGCGGCATCTGTCGCGCGCCGGCGACTACCAGGACATCAGCTTCGAGGTCCGCGCCGGCGAAATCCTGGGGATCACCGGGCGGCTCGGCTCCGGGCGCACGGAACTCGCCTTGTCGCTGTTCGGCATGAACCCGCCGGACTCGGGCACGATACACATGCACGGCGAGAGGCTTGCGCGTCACGGCACGCGCGAGGCGATCAGGCGGGGGATCGCCTATGTCTCGGAAGACCGGCTGTCGCTTGGCCTGGTGATGCAGCAAGCGGTCTCGGCGAACATTACGCTCTCCGTGCTGCGGCGGCTTGCCGGCCGCTTCGGCTTGATCCCGCCATCGCGGCGCCAGGCCGCCGTCGCGCGCTGGATCCAGGATCTCGCCATCAAGGTCTCCGATCCGGACAACCCGGTGCGCACGCTCTCCGGAGGCAACCAGCAGCGTGTGGTGTTGTCGAAATGGTTGGCGACGCAGCCCAGCCTGCTGATTCTCGACAGCCCCACGGTGGGCGTCGATATCGGCGCCAAGGACGGGATCTACGCGATCGTGCGCGAACTGGCGGCGTCCGGTCTCGCAGTGATCATGATCTCCGACGAGATTCCCGAGGTGTTCTACCACACCGACCGAGTGCTGATCATGCGCGAGGGCAGGCTCCGCGGCGAGATCGTGCCCAGGCAAAGCCAGCCGGACGCGCTGAGGCAGGCGGTCGATGCTTAGGGCGTTCCGCCGCACGCACGAGTTCCGGCTGCTGATCGTGACCGTGCTGCTCGTGGCAGGCATGTCCCTGGCCAGTCCGCGCTTCCTTACCGCGCAGAACGCGCTCGATCTGCTGACCTCGACCGCGTTCTCGGGAATGCTTGCGGCGGCCCTGCTGGTGGTGCTGATCTCCGGCGGCATCGACATCTCGTTCACCGCCATCGCCTCGGTCGCGCAATATGTGGCGATGGTGCTGGTGCTGCGCTGGCAGGGCGGCTGGGCGCTGCTGGCGGCACTGGCGCTCGGCATCGGCACGCTGCTCGGACTGGTCAACGCCGTGCTGATCAGCACGCTCAGGATCTCCAGCATCATCGTCTCGATCGCGATGCTGAACGTCTATTACGGGCTGCTGATGTATCTCAGCGGCGGCAACCAGCTCTATGCGCTGCCGGACTGGTTCCTGAACGCGTTTTCCTGGGTGCTCTATACCGACAGGCAGCAGAACCCGTATGTGCTGAACGCCCAGATCATCGGGCTGTTCGTCTGCTTCGCGCTGTCCTGGCTGCTGCTGAACCGCACCAGCATCGGCCGCCAGATCTATGCATTGGGCGGCAATGCCGAGGCGGCGGCGCGGGTCGGCTTCAGCGCGTTCCGCCTCAACCTTGTGGTCTATGGCTATCTCGGCTGCGTCGCCGGGCTTGCCTCCCTTGCGCAGGGCCAGCTCGCCCAGTCGATCGCGCCCAACGTGCTGGTCGGACGCGAGCTTAACGTGCTGGCCGCGGTGGTGCTCGGCGGCGCCAGCCTTGCCGGCGGCCAGGGCTCGGTGCTCGGCATGATGCTGGGCGTCGCGTTGCTCGCGGTCATGGAGAACGGGCTGATCCTGCTCGGCGTCTCCTCTTATTGGACGCAGTTCTTTGATGGCGCCGTGATCCTGCTCGCGGTCTCCACCATCGCCTGGGAACGCCGTCGGCAGCGCGCTGGCGCCCGCCGTCGCGTGATCGCGCTGCCCGCGTCATGAGCGAGGCCCCCACCCGTCCCGCCGCGTCTTCCGGCGCATGGCGGCGCGCATCGCGGCCGATTCTGCGCATCAGCGCGACCAACCGCGGATTGCTGCTGCTGCTGGCATTTCTGGTGGCGCTGTTCGGTGCGCTCCTCGGCGGGTCGCTGTTCTCGGCGGGCTCGTTGCAGTCGATGGCGCTGCAGGTGCCGCAGCTTGGTCTGCTGTCGCTGGCGATGATGGTCGCGCTGCTCTCGGGCGGCCTCGATCTATCGATCATCGCGATCGCCGATTTCAGCGCGCTGGCCTCCGGATATCTGCTGGTGCATGTGATCCCGACACAGCCCGCGCCGCTCGCCATCGCCTGCCAGATCGCGGCTCTATGCGGGGGGCTGCTGGTCGCCTGCCTGGTCGGCACGATGAACGGGCTGATCATTGCGTATCTCGACGTCTCGCCGATCCTGACCACGCTCGGCACCATGACCATGATCAAGGGGCTCAGCATCGGTCTCACGCATGGCGGGGTGATCTCCGGGTTTCCGCCGCTGGTGCTGTTCCTCGGCAATGCCAGCATCCTGGGCGTGCCGGTCGCCTTAATTGTTCTGCTGCTGACCGCCGCACCGGTCGCGGTGATGCTGAACCGCTCGCCGTTCGGCAACCTGGTGGCGATGATCGGCTCCAATGAGCCCGCGGTGCGCTATTCGGGCGTCGACACGCGCTGGGTGCTGGTGCGCATCTACATGCTGTCCGGCCTGCTCGCGGGATTGGCTGGCGTGATCATGATGGCGCGCTTCAACTCGGCCAATGCCGCCTACGGCGAGAGTTTCCTGCTGGTCACCGTCCTGGCCGGGGTGCTCGGCGGCGTCGATCCGATGGGCGGCTTCGGCAGAGTGGGCGGCCTGCTGATCGCGCTGGCCATCCTGCAACTGATTTCGACGGCCTTCAATCTGCTCGGCTTCAGCGAATTCCTGACCCTGACCATCTGGGGCGCCACGCTGATCTCGGTGGCGGGCGCGGGCTTGGCGCGGCGCCAGGTGCTGCCGCTTTTACGTCGGAGGTCGTTATGAGCTTTCCCGAATGGACCGCCTCCGCCTGCCGCGAACTTGAGGCAATCGCACGTGACGTGGACCCGGCCGTATTCGACACGCTGATGGAGGAGCTGCTGGCCGCGGGAACCATCGCCCTGCACGCATTGGGCCGTGAGGGTCTGATGATGCGTGCGCTCGCCATGCGCCTGTTCCATCTCGGCCTGCCGGTGCATGTGGTGGGCGACATGACCACGCCGCCGCTGCGGCATGGCGACCTGCTGGTGACCAGCGCCGGCCCCGGCGCGCTCGACACCACCGCGGCGCTGATGGGGATTGTCCGCAAGGCAGGCGGAAGAATCGTCCTGCTGACCGCCGAGCCCGCGGCCGCGCTCGCACCGCTTGCCGATAGTGTGGTCCTGCTCCCCGCCCGCACCATGGCGCGGCCGTCTCGCGACCCGTCGTCGTTCACCATGGGGAGCGCCTTCGAGGCAATCCAGTTCATGGTCTCTGAATACCTGGTCGCCTGCCTGGCTCGGCGACTGGGCGAGAGCGAGGACGCGATGCGCGCGAGGCATACCAATCTGGAGTGAGCGCGCGCGGCTGAAGCGGTGGGCGGCTCCTAGTCTAATCGCAGTCGCAGCCCGGCGTCGGGCCGGTGTCGTTGCGGACGACATGATGGTCGATCCACTCGGCAACCAGCCGCCGCGCCTCGTTGATAGAGGCTTCGGGATGGTGGATGCGGTACAAGGTCGTGCAGGCGTGAAAGGCACGCATGTCGGCGGTGCCGCAGGCACGAAGCTCACGGTAGGCGGTGACGACGGCGCGCTCGCAGTTGCGGGCAATCACACTCAGCTCCGCGTCCAACACACCCTCTTGCAAATGATTCTCAACTCAGCGGCAGCAAACTAGACCGGCAGCTCCGCTCCGCGCAAGCCGGTCATTCCCCCTCGCGTCGTACCATCCTGCCGAAGCGCATTCGTATCTCGCGGGCGATACGTCCGGCCTCGTCGAGCGGTCGCCGCGGCCAGGGAGAGAAATCATCCTCCAGCATGCGTATCTGATCGGCCTGGATCATCCGCTCGATCAGCAAGCGCGTGTCCCGCCGCTCGGCCCCGAGCACAGTGGAAAAGATCGGCACCGAGGCAGTGCAGGCCTCCGACAAGGTGCGGGCGCTGACGCTGGCAACGACGACCGCGTCGGCGTGGCCGAGGAAGCCAAGCGTCGGGTCCTCGCCAGGCTCGCCGTCGCGATAGATCAGATGCAGGCAGCCGGCCAGACCCGCCGCCAGCGCATCAGCGGCGGCAGCGTTGCCGGCACGCGTCACGGACGGCAGCACCGAGGCCATGACGCAGCCGCCGCGCTCGCGCGCCATGGCTCCCAGCCGCTGCCCGAGAGCCAGCGCTGCCTTCTGATCGACGCCTCCGAACAGCAGCAGCACACGCGGCGCCGGCAGATGCGAGAGCCGCTCCGACCAAAGGTCGCGGGCACGTGCGAGCAGGCCCGGCGAGACCACGTTGGGAGTGCCTAGCACCGGGATGATGCGGCCAGTCTCCGGCGGCGCGACGTGCCTGCCGATCGGCACCACGGTCAGATCGAACGGCAGCCAGCCGCCTCTCGGCCCCAGCAGCGAGCGCGTCGCGCAGTGCACGACGCGGCAGCCATGACGGGATTGCAGCAGCAGCGCGCGCAACCCGGAAGCGGTGCCGGCGGAAAGCACCAGGCCCGGCCCTGGACCGCCCGGACGGTGCGGCTGGCCGGGTGGCGCATTCAGTCTTCGAAACGGCAGGCCGAGCCGGCCGGCGATGGCGCTTGCCTGGCCGCCCGCCGGCGACCGCGGATCATCCAGCACCCAGACCGGAGCTTGCGGCAGCAAAGCGAGGTTCATGATCGGCCGTGCACGAGAGTGTCGCGGAATGCGCCGCATGATGGATTTTCCGCGGTCATGCCGCTACTGCTGGTCCATCAAACAGATGGGAGGCAGTGATGGCGCGACCAGGCTCCGCGTCCGATACCGGAGGTGCGGCAGGCAATGCCACCGACTGGCATGCCACGGATTGGGATCGCGACGCCGCGCTGACCACGGCACGCCTGCTGCTGGAGATCAACTCGGTCAACTTTCGTCCAGAAGAGCCATACACCCTCACCTCCGGCTGGAAGTCTCCGGTCTACATCGATTGCCGACGCATTATCTTCTTCCCGCGCGCCCGGGCCAAGATCGTCGAGCTCGGAGTCGAGAAAATAGGCCGCCATGTCGGTTATGAAAGTATCGATGTCGTCGCCGGCGGCGAGACCGCGGGCATTCCGTTCGCCGCGTGGATCGCCGACCGCATGAAGCTGCCAATGGCCTATGTCCGCAAGAAGCCAAAGGGCTTCGGCCGGAACGCGTTGATCGAGGGCGACGTGCCCGACGGCAAGCGCACCCTGCTGGTCGAGGACCTGACCACCGACGGCGCGTCGAAGATCCGCTTTGCCGGGTCCCTGCGGGAGGCCGGCGCCCTGGTCAATCATGCCTTCGTGGTATTCTTCTACGGCGTGTTCCCGGGCGCGCACCGCACGCTCGCGGGCATGGACATCCAGCTTCATTCGCTCTGCACCTGGTGGGACGTGCTGGAGGCGTGCGCCGAGCGGCCCTACTTCGCCGAAGACGCCGCTTCCGAGGTGCGGCGTTTTCTCGAGGATCCCTGCGCCTGGTCGAGCCGGCACGGCGGCGTTGGTTCCGCGGAGCAGGCGCTCGCGTACAAGCGGGAGGCGGAGGGCTGAGCCCGCGTTCGTGCATTTGCTGGCGTTCGATTCCGGCATTGGCGGCTACGGCATCGTCGGAGCACTCCGCAAGCGCCTTCCCGGAGCGCGGATCACCATGCTCGCGGACAATGCGTTCTATCCTTACGGCGAACGCGACGACGCGGCGCTGACCGCGCGCATCGAGTCGGTGATCGACGCCGCCCTCGAACGCTGGGCGCCGGACGCCGTGGTGATCGCGTGCAACACGGCAAGCACCGTGGCGCTGCCGGCGCTGCGCGCGCGCTTCGACCTGCCGTTCATCGGCTGCGTCCCGCCGATCAAGTGGGCGGCATCGCTGAGCCGCACACGCCACATCGGCCTGCTGGCGACGGCGGCGACGGTGCGCGGGCCCTATCTGCGTGATCTGGCGAGACGGTTCGCGCCGGATTGCCGATTGCTCGCCCACGGCGCGCGAGGGCTGGCCGATCTCGCCGAGGCGGCGTTCCGCGGCGAGCCGATCGACGAGCGCGCCATCACCCGCGAACTGGCCATCCTGTTCGGCCAGGAGGGAGGGGCCGCCATCGACACGGTCTGCATCGGCTGCACGCATTACAGCTTTCTGCTGGATGCGTTGCGACGCAACTCCGAGCCCGGCATCACCTGGCTTGACCCGGCCGAGGCGGTGGCGAAGCGCGCGGAATCCGTGCTGGCCGCCTTGACGCCGCCGACCCGACCCACAGCAATCAGCGAGGCCGTCTTCACCGCGCCGCCGATCGCGCCAGGTCCCTTGCTGCGGGGCCTGGCGCATTTCGGCTACGACGGATTCTCCCTGTTCGAAGCCGCAGACGCCCGTCTCAGACGCCCGTCTTAGACAATCGACTGCGTGCCTAGGTCGGTGACGCCGAGCAGGGTGATGTGGGTGCCGTCGGACAAGGTGAGCGCGGTGTTGCCGCCGGAGACCACGGCATTCTGCAACACGCTGGCCGCCTCGCCGCTGTCGTAGCCGAACAAGGCGACGTGGTCGGTGCCCGCCTTGAAGCCGGTGACCGTCATCGCGCCGCCATCATGTCCGGCCACGAAGTCGAGCATCGCGCTGCCCGAGCCCACGGTGACAGCGGCGCTGCCGCTGCCGGCAAGCAGGGTATCTCTGCCGGCGCCCAGGCTGATCGCGTCCGCGCCGCTGCCGCCATACAACAGGTCGGAGGCGGTCGAGCCGGAGGCATTGAGCGTCTCGTTGCCCGAGGCCGCCAGCAGGATGTCGGAAGCGCCGCCGGTGGCCACGAGCCGATCGCCATTGCCGCCCGCCACCAGGAAGGCGTTGCCGGTGCCGGATTGCAGCAGGTTGCCGCCCGCGGCGCTGCCGTAGAACGCGCCGCCGCCGGCGCCTCCCGAGACCGTCACCGCGCCCGCGCCGCCAATCACCGTGCTGCGCGCGGCACCCCCGTTGAAGTCGGTGCTGCCGGAGCCCGCGAACAGCCTGACGCTGCTGCCGCCGGCGCTGATGGTGTCGCGGCCGGAGGTGCCGATGATGGTGTCGGCGCCGTTGCTCTGCACCAGGTTGCCGCCGCTGCCCAGGAAGATCACGCTGCCGCCGGCGCCGCTCACCACGGTGCTATTGCCGCCGCCGCCGATCATCGTGTCGTGCCCCGCTCCGCCCTGGAAGATGGTGCTGCCGGAGGCGGCGCCGTAGAACACGTCGCCGCTGCCGGCCACCCCGCCGTCCAGCGTCTCGCCGCCGCTGCCGGCGACCAGGATCTCGCCGCCGGAAGCGTCCGCCGTCACTGTCGTGCCGGCGCCCGAGCCAACCATGCTCAGCTTGGCGTTGGCGCCGATCAGATGGTCCGCGCCGGAGCTGCCATACAGGGTGGCGGTGGTGCCGCTGGCCGCGAAGTTCACCGAGAAGGTCGGGGACGACACACCGGCCGTGCTTGAGGTGAAGCCGAGCCCGTGCAGAGCCGTGTTCACCTGGGCCGCCGTGCCGCTCACCGTGTAGGTGCCGCCGCTGACCGAGCCGGTGCCGAGATCCGCGAAGCTGCCGCCGGACGCATCCATCGTCAGGCTGACCGTCATCGTGGCGGCGGCATCGGCGTCGGATACCATAAGGCCGGCGAACGGCATGATCGCCAGCGCGATGTTGGCGCTGCCGTCGCTGGACAGCGAGCCGTGCTGGTCGGTGACCTCATATGACACCGCTTCGTTGCCGGTGGCGGTGATGCTCGCGGGCGCCGTATAGATCACCTGCCGCGTGCCGTCGGACTGCGCCGCGCCGAGCGTGATGATGCCCGGGGCGCCGCCGGTCTGGCGCACGCTCAGCGTGTCGTCCGGCTCGCCCGGCGAGACCGTGGCCAACACCGCATTCTGGCCCTGCTCCAGCACGCCCGGAGCCGTCTGCGGGCTGACCGTGGGACCGCCATCCACCGTGACCGAGGCGGCCTGACTGGTGGCGCCGCCGCCGTTCTGGTCGGTGACAATGTAAGTGAAATTGGCCACCGAGCTGCCGGAGTCGTCGCCGGGAGGCGTGTAGATGACCTGCTGACTGCCGTCCGGCTGCACCGCACCGAGCGAGACCGAGCCATACATGCCTTTGCTGCCGGTGATGCTCAGCGTGTCGCCGACGACACCCGGCAACACCGTGCCGAGCACCGTCGTCTGGTAGCCCTCGATCACCGACGGCGTCGTCGGCGTGATGATCGGACCCGCCTGCAGACTGACCACGTCGCTGCCCTTGGCGACCGCGTCGTCGTGCTGGTCGATGACGCTGTAGCTGATCGTATCGGTCGCGTTGGTGGTGATGGAGGCGGGCGCGGTATAGATGATCTGCTGGCTGCCGCCGGATTGCGCAGCACCCAGGCTGACCGCGCCCTGCGCGCCGGGCGCCTGGCTGATGGCCAGCGCATCGCCGGTCATGCCGGGCATCACCGTGCCGAGCACCGTGGTATGGCTGGCCTGGACGGAGGCGGGCGTGGCGGAGGTGATCGCCGGGCCGGCATCAAGGCTTACGGATGCGGTCTGCTTGCTCACCGCGTCAGTGTGCTGGTCGGTGATGCTGTAGCTGACGGCATCGTTGCCGCTCGCGGTGACGCTGGCGGGTGCGGTGTAGAGCACCTGCTGGGTGCCGTTGGCCTGCGCCGCGCCGAGGGCGACCGTGCCGAGCCCGCCTGCGGACTGCGCCAGGGTCAGGGTGTCGCCGGGCTCGCCGGCAGTGACGATGCCGATCACCGTGGTCTGACCCTGCTCGGCCGCTGCCGTGACCGGACTGACGGCGGGGCCGGCGTCGAGGGTGACCGAAGCGCTCTTGCTGGCGACGACGGCGCCGTGCTGGTCGACGATGGAATAGCTCACCGTATCGACGCCGCTGGTCGCGACCGACGCCGGCGCGGTGTAGATCACCTGCTGGGTGCCGTTCGACTGCACGGCGCCGAGGGCGACCGTGCCGAGTGCGCCGGCAGCAACAGCCACGCTCAACGTGTCGCCGGCGATGCCCGGAGTGACCGCGCCGAGAACGGTGGTCTGGCCCTGCTCGATCGCGGCGGGCGTCGCGGCCGCGATGGCGGGGCCGGCATCGAGCGCGACGGTCGCGGAGTTGACCGAGACCGCATCATGATATTGGTCGGACACGACGTAGGTCACGCTGTCGTTGCCGCTCGCGGCGACACTCGCCGGCGCCGTGTAGATCACCTGCTGCGTGCCATCCGCCTGCGCCGCGCCGAGCGACACGGCGCCGAGCGCGCCGGGAACCTGGAACACGCTCAGCGTGTCTCCGGCCTCGCCCGGTGTGACCGTGCCGAGGATGGTGGTCTGGCTCTGCTCGACGGTGGCTGGCGTCGCGATCGCGATCGTCGGGCCGGCATCGAGATTGATGGCGGCGCTCTGCTGGGCGATCACCGCCCCATGCTGGTCGGCTACCGTGTAGCTCACGTCATCGTTGCCGCTCGCCGCCACGGTCGCGGGCGCGGTGTAGATCACTTGTTGCGTGCCATCCGCCTGCGCCGCGCCGAGCGATACCGTGCCAAGCGCTCCCGGCGCCTGGGCCAGGGTGAGCGTGTCGCCGGCGATGCCTGGCGTCACCACGCCCAGCACGGTGGTCTGGTTGCGCTCCAGGGTTGCCGGAGTGGCGGGCGCGATCGCGGGACCGACATCCAATGTGACGGTGGCGCTGCCGCTGGCGACGGCGCCGTCGTGTTGGTCGGTGATGCTGTAGCTGACCGCGTCAGGGCCGCTGGCGCTCACGTCGGACGGCGCGGTGTAGAGTATCTGCTGGGCGCCGTCCACGACCGCAGCGAGTGAGACCGTGCCGAGCGAGCCCGTCGTCTGCGACAGGGTAAGCGTGTCGCCGGCGATGCCAGCGGTGACCGTGCCAAGGATCGTGGTCTGGTTGTGCTCGACGGTGACCGGGGCAGCGCTGGTGATGGATGGGCCGGCGTCCAGCGAGACCGAGGCGGTCTGGTTCACCGTCGCGTCGTCATGCTGATCGATGATGGTGTAGCTCACCGTGTCGAGCGCGCTTGCGGCGACATGGGTGGGCGCCGTGTAGATCACCTGCTGGCTGCCGTCCGACTGCACCGCGCCGAGGCTGACCGTGCCGAGGCCGCCTTTAACCTGCGTCAGGGTCAGGCTGTCGCCGGCCACGCCGGGAGTGACCGTGCCGAGCACTGTGGTCTGGCCGTTCTCGACCACGCTCGGGGTGCCGGCGCTGAACACGGGACCGCCATCGAACGTGACCGTGTTTGCGCCGCTCGCCACCACGTCATCATGCTGGTCCGAGACGGTATAGGCGACATGGTCCGGGGTCGACGCCGCCACTGTAGCGGGCGCGGTGTAGATCACGTTTTCGACGCCGTTCTGCGCGGGGCCGAGCGACAGCCTGCCAAGGGAGCCGAATGCCTGATGCAGCGTGAGCGTGTCGCCGGAGATGCCCGCGGCGACGGTGCCGACCACGGTGGTCTGGCCGCGTTCGACGACGGTTGGGGTGGCGGCCGCGACCGTGGGACCAGCGTCGAGCGGGACCGCGACAGTGCCGCTGACGGTGCCGCCCAGCTCGTCGGTCAGGGTATAGGTCATGACATCGGTGCCGCTGGCGATGATGCTGGCGGGCGCAACGTAGGTGATTGAGCGGGCGCCACCGTCCGTCGCCGGACCGAGCGAGAGCGTGCCGAAGGCTCCGGATGTCTGCGTCAGCGTCAGGGTGTCGTCGCTCTCGCCCGGGATGGCGGTGCCGACCACTTCGGACTGGCGCTGCTCCAACGCCCCTGGCGTCCCGACCACCGCCTTGGGACCGGCGTCAAGAGTGACCGTTTCCGTGCCGCTCATCGTCGAGGTGCTGTTGGTGTCGTCGCGCACCGTGTAGGATAACGTTTCGGCGCCGCTGGCAAGGATTGAGGCGGGCGCCGTGTAGAGTACCTCCTGGACGCCATCCACGACCGGGCCCAGGGACAGCAAGCCGGAGATAGGTTGATCGGCGCCGATGGCCAGGACGTCGCCGGCCTGGCCGGGTGTCACGTTGCCAAGTACGGTGGTCTGGTCCGCCTCGACCGTGGATGGCGTCGAAGACGTAATGATGGGACCTGCAACCATTTGGAGTTTCCTCGGTCTGTCGGATGGACGCCGGTTCGATACCACACCGCAACAGACGATTAAACGGTATAATTGCTTTGTCGGAACATTTTGCTTGACCAATCTGGGTCATGATGCCGCTAAAATCAGGGCGTCACACGCAGGGGTGCCCCGGGGAATCCATCTACTTTATCAACTGGTTCCCGACAGGGAGCGGCGGCCCTACCGGCCGCGGCTGACCGTGTAGAGCGCGACCTCTTCCAGCAGACGCCGCAGCCGGCTGTCCGGGAACAGCGCCAGCGCATCGCACGCGGCTCTCGCGTATCCAGCCGCGCGGTCCAGCGTCACGGCGATACCCTCCCGACGCGCGATCAGGGCCATCGCATGGTCAAGGTCATCCTCGGCGTGGTCGCTCCGCTCGATGACACGACGCCAGAAGCCGCGTTCGGTGTCGTCGCCGGCGTGGTAGGCGGCAAGCACCGGCAGGGTGATCTTGCCCTCGCGGAAATCGTCGCCCACGGTCTTGCCGAGTTCCGCCTGGTCGGCGGCATAATCGAGCGCGTCGTCGACCAACTGGAAGGCCATGCCGAGATTGGTGCCGAACGCTTCCAGCGCCAGCTCCTCCGCCTCCGGACGCGAGGCGACCACGGCGCCGACCCGGCAGGCGGCGGCGAACAGGGCGGCGGTCTTGCCGTGGATCACCTCGAGATAGCGGTCGATCGGCGTGGAGAGATCGTTCTGTGTCGCCATCTGCAAGACTTCGCCCTCGGCGATGGTCGCCGCCGCCTTCGACAGGATCGCCATCACCTTCAGCGAACCGTCCTCGGTCATGAGCTGGAACGAGCGCGCGAACAGGAAGTCGCCGACCAGCACCGAAGCCTTGTTGCCGAACACCGCGTTGGCGCTGGCCAGACCACGACGCAATTGGCTCTCGTCGACAACATCGTCATGCAGCAAGGTCGCGGTATGGATGAACTCGACACAAGCGGCCAGCCCGACATGACGCGGCTCCTGTCCCGCCGTCGGCTGATATCCGGACAGCCGCGCCGAGGCGAGCGTCAGCAAAGGCCGCAGGCGTTTGCCGCCCGCCGCCACCAGATGAGCGGCAAGTTGCGGGATGAGGGCGACGGGGCTGTCCATCCGCTGGACGATGGCGCGGTTGCACGCGGCCATGTCGTCGGCAAGCAGTTCCGACAAGGCGTGCAGAGCGTCCTCGCTGGAGGTCTCCGTCCGGGATCGCTCAGGCTCCGCGCCAGCCTGTGTCATCCGTGCGGAGTCCGGCAGACCGGCGGCGACGCGCAAGCACGATCCTCCTCATTGGTGAGACGCATCGCCTCATATGAGCGGCGCGCCAATGAGGGTCAAGCCGGCGGATCTGGCGTCCAGCCGGTGTCGGAGAGGCACGCTGGCTTGGCCGCGCCAGGATGATCGAAGCGACGACAGAAGGCGCGCTGCTCGGCGGCCGGCTGAGCTACCGGCAGTTTCGTCACGGCTACCGGACCGGAATCGAGCCGGTGCTGCTTGCCGCCGCCATACCGGCGCGGCCGCGGGAGCGTGTGCTGGAGGCAGGCTGCGGCGCCGGCGCGGGCTTGATGTGCCTGTGCGCACGCGTGACGGACCTGGAGGGCGTCGGCATCGAAGCCGATCCGGCCACCGCCGCCTTGGCTCGCCGCAACTGGACCGCAAACGGCCTGTCCGGCCTGCTGCTGCACGAGGCGAGACTGCCGGCTCTGCCGGCGGATATCGGCCGCTTCGACCACGTCTTCGCCAATCCGCCATGGCATCGCGCCACGGCCACCGCCTCGCCAGATCCGCGTCGGGACCTGGCCCGGCGCGCTCCCGTCGTAGGGTTGGACGACTGGATCGCGCCGCTCGCGCGGCTGCTGCGCCCAGGCGGCAGCCTGACCCTGATACTGCCGGCCGCGCTGTACGCTGAGGCGAGCGCCGCGATGGTCGGCGCCGCCGGTTTGGGCGCAATCATCCTCGTGCCATTCTGGCCGAAGGCGGGTGTGCACGCCAAGATCATCCTGCTGCAGGGCCGGGCCGGGGCGCGCGCGGACGCGGCGGTGCACCCGGGCCTGGTCCTGCACCATGCCGGGGGCAGCTTTACCGACGCCGCGGAGCGTATTCTGCGAGGCGCCGAGGCTCTGCCGCTATAAGCCCGAGGCATTGTGTCTCAGTCGTTCAACGGGCTCCCAAACGGGTCTGTCGCTTCATGAAAGCCGTGTGGCCCGGCCGTGACCGCGGCACGGGCCGCCGCCTCCGGCGCTTCCTCGGCATGGCGCAGGTGCCAGAGCCGCTGATGCGCCGCAATCAGGCTTTCCATGACCCGACGGCGTCCCGGATCAACCGGCGCCCGAGGACGTCCACGCGTTTGGCCGATGACGGTCTCCAGGATCGACAGGAGCTGTGAGGCGACGTCGAGGTCGCCGAGATCACAGGCCTGATGCGCCGCCACCAGGATGCGTTCGGGCAGCCTGCGGTTCTGCCTGGGTGCGCCATTGGAGAGCCCGGCAGCCCCGCCGGCAAGTGCCGGCTGCAGGCCGCTCATGATATCCGCCAGCTCAACCGACAGGCCGGCCCGGCTCTCGCTCTGCATGCTGCGCCTCGTTCTGGCCCGGCTTGCGCCGGATCACCCGCTCGTTACGCTACCGGGCGCGGAATATATAATCGTTAATCAATGCTAAGGGAACTGCTCTCGAAGGCGTGATCGGAACTTTTTTGCCTATGCATGGGAAAGGGGTTGCGTTTACCTCGAAACGTCTATGGAACGACCGCCGTCTGTCGTCAGGCGCGACTCTGTTCGAACACGCTGTCTTCAAACGCCTCCTCCCAGGTGCCCTGGGTCGACGCTCGGCTATATTCGGTTGCCCGATTTTCGAAGAAGTTGGCATGCTCGACCGCGTTGAGCATGTCGTCCACCCACGGCAGCGGATTGCTCTCGATATGATAGAGCGGGTCGAGTCCAAGCTGGGTCAGCCTGCGGTCGGCGATAAAGCGGATATAGCTCTTGACCTGCCCGGCATTGAGGCCCTCGACCGCGCCAAGTTCGAAGGCGAGATTGATGAAGGCATCCTCGTGCTGGACGATCGTCGCACAGATCCCGGTGATTTCGGAGCGCAGCGCCTCTGTCCAGATTTCCGGATTTTCCTGTACGAACACGCGAAACAGCCGGATCACCGAAAGGCAGTGCAGCGTCTCGTCCCTCACCGACCAGGAGACGATCTGACCCATGCCCTTGAGTTTGTTGAAGCGCGGGAAGTTCAGCAGGATGGCGAACGAGGCGAAGAGCTGCAGACCCTCGGTAAAGGCGCCGAACGCCGCCAGCGTCTTGGCGATCTCGCGCTTGTTGGCCACCGAGAAGCCCTGCATGTAGTCGTACTTGTCCTTCATCTCCTTGTATTTGAGGAAGGCCGAGTACTCCACCTCGGGCATGCCGATGGTGTCGAGCAGATGGCTGTAGGCGGCGATATGGATTGTTTCGATGTTGGAGAACGCTGAGAGCATCATCAGCACTTCGGTCGGCTTGAACACCTGGCTGTAGTGCTTCATGTAGCAGTTGTTCACCTCCACGTCGGACTGCGTGAAGAAGCGGAAGATCTGCGTCACCAGGTTGCGCTCGCCCGCGGAGAGCGTGCGGTGCCAGTCCTTCACGTCATCGGCGAGCGGCACCTCCTCGGGCAGCCAATGCACGCGCTGCTGCGTCATCCAGGCTTCGTACGCCCAAGGATAGCGGAACGGCTTGTACACCGGGCTGCCGGTGAGCAGGTCGGCGCGTGGCGATGCGGCTGGGGAGGGCTGCGGCGGGTGGCCGGTCAGATCTGTGTCCATGGCTGTCTCTACGCCTGATTGCCGCCGATTCGCCACCACCCGAGCGACCGTGCCGATCGCAACATGCCGCGACCTGGTCGGTCTCAGCTCACCGCCTCATGGCGCGGTGACGATTAGTGCAGCGATTCCGAAGATCTGCACCTTTGGTGACGGTCGGAATCGCTGCACCAGCTAAGTTTTTTCAGTGGCCTGCTTGTCTCCGAAGTCTGTCGCAAAGGGCGACAAACTTCGGAGGCAGGACACTAGTGCAGGACGCCTCCCAGTTCGTCCTCGATATGGGCGCGGATGATGTCCTCGAACCGGGTCTCCGCCCTGAAGCCGAGCGCCTTTGCGCGGTTTGCGGTAAAGCCTTGCGCCCAGCCGCCGACGATCCGCTCGATGATCGGGTCCGCCTCGCGCCGGATCAAGGCGGCGGCACGCTCTCCGGCGATGGCGCGCAGCGCGTCGATCTGCTCGCCCACCGTGACCGACAGTCCGGGCATGGCGAGGTTCGGGCGATCGCCCAGCCGTTCGAGATCAAGTGCGGCGGCGTGAACCAGGAACTGCACCGCCGAACGCGGACTGGCCATCCAGTGACGCACCGTCTCCGGCACCGGCAGAATCGCTTCCTGGCCTGCCAGCGGCTCGCGGATGATGCCCGAAAAGAAGCTCGACGCGGCGCGGTTCGGCTTGCCTGGACGCACGCAGATGGTCGGCAGCCGCAGCCCGATGCCGCGGAGCAGGCCGCGCCTGCTGTAGTCGGCCAGCAGCAGCTCGCACATCGCCTTCTGGGTGCCGTAGCTGGTCTGCGGCGTGAGTGCGAAATCATCGTCGATCGAGGCCGGCATGTCGCCGCCGAAGACGGCGTTGCTGGAAGCGAACACCAGACGCGGCGCCCAGCCCGCGCGACGGATCGCCTCGAACAGCATCCGGGTGCCATCGAGATTGACCCGGTAGCCCTTCTCCAGATCCGCCTCCGCCTCGCCGGAGACAATGGCGGCAAGATGGTAGATCAGGTCCGGTCTCCGCTGGACCAGCGAGTCCGCGGCGCCCGCCTCCGAGAGATCGGCGGCGCTGCACGTAAGCCCGCCTCCGAACCCGGCCGGCGCCTCGGGTACGACAATGTCGACGAGGTCAAGCTGGTCGATGGACTTGCCGGCGAGCGTGCCGTCGCGCGCCAGCCGGTCGGCAAGCTTGCGCCCGATCATGCCGCCCGCGCCGAGGATCAGGATACGCATTGGACAGGCTCCTCCGGATGATGGTGGCCGCGTAGCGAAGCAGATGCGCGCGACCGTTGAATAGGTTGCGCTCGGGGCGACGGATACCGCCCGCCTGCGCGTATAACGAAGATCGACAGCATGAGCACGATCGGAGCTGCGAATGAGGATGGGGCCTCTATGGTTGTTCAGCCTCGGCGTCTGACCGGCAACCGGCGCGGTAATGGAGGCGGGATCGAACGAAGATCCGGATGCGGAGCTTCTGGCGCGCATCGGACGCGGCGAGGAGACGGCCTTTCGAACTCTGGTCACCCGCAAGCTCCCGCGCATTCACGCGCTTGCGCTGCGCCTTCTCGGCGACAGCGGCGCGGCGGACGACGTGGCCCAGGACACCTTCCTGCGCGCGTGGCGTCAGGCGCGCGACTGGCGGCCGGGCCAGGCGCGTTTCGACACATGGCTCCACCGCGTCGCCCTGAACCTTTGCACCGACCGGCTGCGCAAGCGCCGCGACATTCTCGTCTCCGAGCCGCCCGAGCAGGCAGACCCGTCGCTCCGCGTCGATCAACGGCTTGAGCGCGACGAGGCGGTGCAACGCGTACAGGCGGCGCTCGCAAGACTGCCGGACCGCCAAAGGGAAGCCATCATGCTGCACACGTATCAGGAGCTCTCCAACGTCGAGATCGCGCAGGTCCTGGAGATCAGCGTCGAGGCATTGGAGAGCCTGCTGTCGAGAGCGCGACGGACGCTCCGGTCCCTGCTCCGGGGAGTCGCGTTGTGACGCCCGAACGCTTCGCCGCCCTTGCGGACGCCTATGGCGGTGATCTCGGCCATTGGCCGCCGGACGAACGCGACGCCGCGCGCACGCTTCTGCTGCGCCGGCCGGAGCTGCGGACGATGCTGTCCGCCGCGGCCGATCTCGACACGGCTCTCGCCACCTGGACGGTGCCAGGTCCGGGCGCGGCACTCGCGGCGCGGATTGCCACCGCTGTCGGCCATCGACACGCGCATGCGCGCCGGCGCCTCTGGCTCTCCAGCCTGGGAGCCGCCACCGCGCTGGCCAGCGGAGCGGCAGCGGGGGCGCTCGTCGTGGCGCTGTCGGCCCCCGTCGAACAACAGGTGACGGCGTCACCCTACGAGCTGACCGTCCTCGGCGCTCCCCTCGACGTCGAGACACCGCCGGCGCTGGATGGCCATCCGTGATGACGCGCGCTCTGCGTATCCTGCTGACCGCCTCACTGCTCGCCAACGTGTTCGCCGCTGGCGCGATCGGCAGCGGTGTTTTCATGCTCTCACGGCCGGCGGAGTTTCGAGCGCTTGCCGGCATGCGCCAGCGGCCGATCCGCGCGGCCGGGCAGGAGTTGCCCCGACCTGATCGTGCGCATTTCCGCCAGGCCATGCGCGACGTCCTGCATGGCAACATCGACCTCGTGCGGACCGCCCGCGAGAGCCGTCGGGCGGCGGCGCGGCTCTTCGTGCAGCCGCGCTTCGATCAGGCTGCCGTCACCGCGGCGCTTGATCGCGCTCGCAGTGCCGACGTTCTGCTGCGCACGCGCCTTGAGGCGGCGGCGGTTGCCTTCGCCGCAACCCTGCCCGCCGACAAGCGGGCGCTTCTGGCCGAGGGCCTGGAGCATGGCGGCCCGCTGCGCCATCCCCGACAATAGGCGGGGCATGCGGGGACTGCGCTGACCTGAAAGGCGAGCGACGGATTCCATGCCGACCTCCGTTGAAGGAGGAGACGGGAAGGAGGTCATCAGTCATGAACAGGATTTTCACCCACGGGCGCATCGGCATCATGATTGCCGCTCTGGCTGCGTTCTCAGCGCCGCTGCTGACCCCGACGCCGGCCGCGGCCTGGTGGCATCACGGCTGGGCTCCCGGCTGGCGCGGGGGCTATGGCTGGCACGCGGGCTACGGCTGGCATCCTGGCTGGGGCTATGGCTGGCGGGGTTGCTGCTGGGGACCTCACGTCGTCATCGGCGTGGCCCCGCCACTCGTCGCACCGCCACTTGTCGCCCCGCCGCCGGTTGTTGCCGGCCGCGTCTGGGTCGGCGGCCATTGGAGCGGTCCCTAAAAGTTTGACATCATGAAGATCGCGGCAAACCCCATCCGCGCGGCGGGACGCTCGATGCTTGGCGTGACCACCGCCTTGCTGATCGTGGGCTTCATGCAAAAGGCGGCTTCGGCGCAGCCCGTTGCCAGCGACGCGGGCATTCACAAGATCCGCCATGTTGTCATCATCATGCAGGAGAACCGCTCGTTCGATCACTATTTCGGAACGTTCCCCGGGGCTGACGGAATACCGATGCGCAACGGCGTTGCCGCAGTGTGTATTCCGGGTCCAGGGTCAGGCGGCTGCGATCGGCCGTTTCTCGATCACGCCGATCGCAACGGCGGGGCGCCGCATTCCGCCAAGGCGGCGGCGCGCGCCATCGACGGCGGCAGGATGGACGGTTTTGTCGCGGTCGCCGTCAGTGCCGCCAGCAAGACATGCCGCAACCCGACCGATCCGAACTGCGGCGAGGACGCAGGCAAGAGCCCTCGCCGGGTGATGGGCTATCATGCGGCATCGGACATTCCAAACTATTGGGCCTACGCCAAAGAATTCGTGCTGCAGGACCGCATGTTCGAGCCGGTCGCTTCCTGGAGCCTGGCTTCACACCTCTATCTGGTCTCAGGCTGGTCAGCGAGGTGCTCCGATCCCGATGATCCGAGCACCTGCCGGAGCGATCTTGCACGAAAACGGCCCAAGCCAGCTCTCGAGACGCCTTATGGGTGGACCGACCTGACATGGCTGCTCAACCGCAATCATGTGTCCTGGGCCTACTACCTGGATGGCGGCCCGATGCGGAAAGGGCCACACCCCGACCGGCACCCACACCCTGACCGGCACATGGTCAACCGGGGTGTTCCGGACATCTGGAACGTGCTTCCCAAGTTCAAGGACGTGCACCAGGACGAGCAGACCGGCAATGTGCGGACGCTCGACGCCTTCTTCGCCGCCTCGCGGGCCGGGACCTTGCCTTCAGTGTCGTGGATCGCGCCCAGTTCGCGTGACAGCGAGCACCCGCCCGCTCTGGTCAGCGTCGGCCAGTCCTACGTGACGCACATTATCAACCTGGTCATGCAAAGCCCGGATTGGGACAGCACGGCGATATTCCTGGCCTGGGACGATTGGGGCGGATTCTACGATCATCTGGCGCCGCCAAGGGTTGATGCGCTGGGGTACGGGATCAGGGTTCCGGCCATGGTTATCAGCCCCTATGCGCGGCACGGGTTGGTTGATCATCAGACCCTGAGTTTTGACGCCTACCTCAAGTTCATCGAGGACGACTTCCTGGGCGGCGCACGTCTCGACCCCAGGACCGATGGCCGCCCGGATCCCAGGCCGGACGTGCGGGAAAATGCCGCAACGCTGGGCGACATGATGCGGGATTTCGACTTCTCGCAACAGCCACGGCCACCGCTGCTCCTGCCGGAGCATCCGAGGACGACGCTTGTCGGCAACGCGCCTGATTAGAGAGCATACGCAATGACAGTCCGGCGTCATCCATCCTGGAAACAAAGGCTGGCGGCGGCCGTTGCGCCGGATGCCTGCCGCCGGAAATCAATGGGTTCGACGATTGATCAGAGAGGGTGCTATGAGGAAGAAGATGTTGGCGGTTCTGAGTGTCGTCGCTGCGCTGGCCGTCGCGCCATCAGCCCAGGCCGCGGGCGGCTGCGGCATCGGATTGCATCGCGGTCCCGCTGGTTTCTGTCGTCCGAACCGTCGTGGCCCGGTCGTGGTCGTGCCGGGCCGCCCAGTCATTGGCCGCTTCTATCCTGGCCGCGGCTACTGGCACGGCCATCGTTACTGGCCGAACCGCTATCGCTGGCATGGCAGCTGGCGCTACCGCTGATCAGAACCAGCCGACGCCTTGCAGGCCGCCGAAGACGCCGAGGCTGGTGGTCAGCACGGCGACGGCGATGACCAGCTTCTGATAGGCGCCGCGCAGGCGGTATGGCTCTGGCAGCGCATAGACGCTGAGTGCGATCAGGAAGCCGAGGACCAGCGGCAGCAGCAGCGCGTTCATCACCTGCACCGCGACGTTGAGCGACACCAGGTTCGGCCAGAACGTCACCAGCACCGCGCCGGCGATGACGCAGGCCGCATAGACCCCGTAGAACCAGCGTGCCTCGAACGGCTTGTGCTCGAGCGAACGCCGGTAGCCCGCCACCTCGCCGATGCCCCAGGCCAGCGCCAGGGAGGCGACGATGGCGGCCACCATGCCGGCGCCGATGATTCCGACGCCGAACACCAGATGGCCCCACATGGCGCCGAGAAAGGGAGTGATGGCGCCGCTCAGCTCACCCACCGTGTCCAGGCTGAGCTTGCCGCCCGAACGGCCGATGGTGGCGGCTGCCGCCATCAGCACCGCGGCCATCACCAGTTGGGTCACCACCGAGCCAATCGCGGTATCCCAGCGCGCGGCGGCGAAATGCTCGGGCCGCAGCCGCTTATCGGCAATCGCGGATTGCTGATAGAAGATCATCCACGGCATGATCACCGCGCCGATATTGGCCGCCACCAGGTAGAGATAATCCGTGTTGGCAATCGGGATGCTGATCGACTTGCGCATCACCTCGTGCAGGTTGGGGTGCGCCGCGACCACAACGCCGAAGAAGGCGAACTCGAACGCGCCGAGCAGGATGGCGACGCGTTCCACGCGGCGGTAGGAGCCGGTCATCACGATGCAGAGCAGCGCCGCCGCGGCAATCCCGACGCTGATCCCGCGCGGCACGCCGTAGAGTTCGCCCACGCCGGCCACCCCCGAGAACTCGGTCAGCAGGGCGCCGATCACCGCGACCACCATGCCGGCGACCGACACCCACGCCCAGAAGCGGCCGAACGTGTCGCGGATCAGTTCGCCGTGGCCGCGGCCGGTATGAATGCCGAGCCGTACCGTCAGCTCCTGGACCATGTAGAGAATCGGCATGAGAATGAATTGCAGGAGCAGCAGCCGGTAGCCCCAATGTGCCCCGCTCTGGCCCGCGGTGATCACGCTGCCGACGTCGGTGTCGGCCAGCATGACCACGATGCCGGGGCCGAAGACGCTCATCAGGCCGAGCGGCCGCCTACGGATGGCGGTAAGGGTCTGGTGCAAAGCTCACGCTCCAAGCCGCGGCGAACCCGCAAAGTTGCGAGCCATTCTCACTTGGAGGAGCTAAGGGCCTGCGGCCTGGATGTCAACAGCGGCCCGCTACTGGCAGGCGAGACATTCGTCATAGGCGTTGTCACCGCCTGGCGTGGGCGCCTGCTTCTTGACCGGCGGCAGCACTTCGATCTTGTCGAGCATGTCGCTGACCGTGTCGGCACGCTGGATCGAGAGCGACCGGCAGTAGTAAAGCGACTTCAAGCCGCGCTTCCAGGCCATCATATGGATCTGGTGCAGGTCGCGTTTGCGGATGTCGGCCGGCAGGAACAGGTTCACCGACTGCCCCTGGCAGATGAAGGGCGTCCGGTCGGCGGCATGCTCCACGACCCAGCGCTGATCAAGCTCGAAGGCGGTCTTGAAGACGTCCTTTTCCTGGCTGGTCAGGAAATCGAGATGCTGCACGCTGCCCTTGCTCAGGGTGATCGAGGACCAGACCTCGTCGGTGTCGCGGCCCTTCTTGATCAATAGCTTATGCAGATGGCGGTTGCGCACCGTGAACGAGCCGGACAGCGTCTTCTGCAGGAACACATTGGCCGCGATCGGCTCGATCCCCGGGCTCGCATTGCCGGCGATGATCGAGATCGAGGCGGTGGGGGCGACCGCGAGCTTGTGCGAGAAACGCTCCTGGATGCCGTATTCAGCGGCATCCGGGCAGGCGCCGCGCTCTTCGGCCAGCATGCGCGAGGCGGCGTCCGCCCCTGCCCGCAGATGGACGAACATGCGCTTGTTCCAGACCTTGGCGATGACGCTCTCGAAGGGAATGCCTTGCGCCTGCAGGAAGCTGTGAAACCCCATCACGCCGAGGCCGACGGAACGCTCGCGTGCGGCCGCATACTTGGCGCGGGCCATGTCATCCGGGGCGCGGGCGATGAAGTCGCTCAGCACGTTGTCGAGGAAGCGCATCACGTCCTCGATGAACAGCGGATGATCCTTCCAATCGAACCAGGTCTCGAGGTTGACCGAAGACAGGCAGCACACCGCGGTACGCTGCCGGCCGTGCTGGTCGATGCCGGTGGGCAGCATGATCTCGGAGCACAGATTGGAGGTCTTCACCTCCAGGCCGGCCAGCTTGTGATGGTCGGGGCGGGCGCTGTTCACATGGTCCGAATAGATGATGTAGGGCTCGCCCTGCTCCATGCGCGCGGTGAGAATGCGTATCCACAGCGAGCGCGCCGAGATCTTGCGTATATGCGTGCCGTCCTTGGGCGAGGTCAGCGCCCATTCCTCGTCGGCCTCGACCGCGCGCATGAACGCGTCCGGGATCAGGATGCCGTGATGCAGGTTGAGCGCCTTGCGGTTCGGATCGCCGCCCGTGGGACGGCGCATCTCGATGAACTCCTCGATTTCGGGATGCGAGACCGGCAGATACACCGCCGCCGAACCGCGACGCAGAGAGCCCTGGCTGATGGCAAGCGTCAGGCTGTCCATCACCCGGATGAACGGGATCACCCCCGAGGTCTTGCCGTTCCTGCCGACGTTCTCGCCGATCGAACGCAGATTGCCCCAGTAGGAGCCGATGCCGCCGCCCTTGGAGGCGAGCCAGACATTCTCGTTCCAGAGGCCGACGATGCC
>CAXTRK010000005.1:1057-163257 GCA_964246745.1 uncultured Acetobacteraceae bacterium | reverse complement strand
CCGGGCGCCGCGCCCATCTCCGCCGCGGCGCGCGCCGCTCGCGCCCCCCGCCCCCCCCCGCGACAACGTTCTTCGCGGCCCCACCCACCTGCACCCCGATCGGATCGTCGCCGGAATAGAGCCGAAAGCGTTCGCTCGCCAGCATCCGGGCGAGGCAAGCCGCGCGCTCGGCATTCTCAGAGGCGAGCACAGCGGCGGCCGGCAGTCCGCCCGCCAGTTCCGCCGCGAAATTGGGGCCGGAGAGCACGGCGAGCGGCAAAGCGGGCTGCACCTCGGACAAGACCTCGAGTGGCAGACAATGCGTCTGTTGCTCCATCCCCTTGCAACAGGCGATCAGCGGCGCCCGTAACGGCAACTCCGCCGCAACCGCGCGGAGATGCTGCATCGGCACTGCGAGCAGCACCGCGTCGGCATGCCGAGGCATCTCCTCGGTCACGCGCACCGGCTCTGGCATGACACATCCCGGCAGGCGTGGCAGCGAGCCGTCGGACAGCAAGGTTTGCCGCCTGCGGCTCCAGAGCGTGACCTCGCAGCCGGCGCGCGACGCCTGGATCGACAGCGCCGCTCCCCAGGCGCCGGCGCCAAGGATGGCGACGCGCGCACTCACGCGGCGATCCGCTCAGGAGTGAGCCGGACGATGTCGCCACGGCACTCGGTGCCGCATCGGGCGGCGATGGCGCCAAGGATCGCGGCGGCCTGCGCCTCAAAACCCCAGGGGGGCGCCCCCACGAGCAGGCCGCTGCCGTTGAGTTGCGCTGGATCGAGCGGTGGCCGCAGCAGCAACTCCGCGCAGACCAGGTCCGGCTCGCTTGTCTCGCGCAACGCGTCGTGGAAGGCGCGCACCGGTGCGCGATGCTTGATCGGATACCAGGCTGCAACCACGCCACCAGGAAACCGCCGTCGCGACAGCCGCACCGCGTCCGCCAGACGCGCGAACTCGCCTGGGCGTTCGAACGGCGGATCGATCAGCACCAGGCCGCGCCGGGGGCCGCGACGGGGGCCGCGCGGCGGCAGCAGGGCCGCGACCGCCTGCCAGCCGTCCCGCGCATGCACAGCGACCTGGGCGTCGCGCGCAAACAACCGGCGCAGCGCCTCATGCTCCTGAGGGTGCACCTCGCAGCAAGCGAGACGGTCGTCCGGGCGCAGCATCGCCCGGATCAGCAGCGGC
The DNA here is from genome assembly GCA_964246745.1 of uncultured Acetobacteraceae bacterium. Lineage (GTDB taxonomy): Bacteria > Pseudomonadota > Alphaproteobacteria > Acetobacterales > Acetobacteraceae > Lichenicoccus. The sequence goes on along the minus strand of CAXTRK010000005.1, from coordinate 162,089 downwards.
GAGCCCGGATAGACGCCAACGCCCGCGCCGCGCACCAGAGCCAGATAGTCCGAGAGTGCCGCGTCGGGCGCGGCTGAGAGCAACCGGCCGATACCCTGGTGCCACTCCAGCGTCCTGCTCGCCTGCTCGCCTGCAAGGTCGGTGCGCCCGGCGCCGGCATGCGTGTCGAGCACGAACAGCGCGCCCGGCTTGCGCTGCAATGCCCGCAGCAGCCAGACCAGCAGCGTGTGCTTCATGCAGTCGGCGACATTGCCGGCATGGTAGCCGTGCCGGTAATTCACGCGCCCATCTCCTCGAGCGGCCAGCGCGGACGCGGCGGCGCGTCGAAACCGCCAGCGAGGCTGGCGCGCAGCCGCTCGATCGCGGTCCAGGCCACCATTACCGCATTGTCGGTGCAGAGCCGCACTGGCGGCGCCGCGAAGGCCAGCCCATGCGCCTCCGCCGTCCGTGCCAGTCGGGCACGGAGCACGGCGTTGGCGGCGACGCCGCCCGACGCCACCAGCAGGGGCGCCTGCGGCATCATTGTAATGGCGTTGCTGACACGGTCGGCGAGCACGTCCGCCACCGCCGCCTGAAAGCTGGCGGCGAGATCCGCGGCCTCGCCGCGCGGCAGCGGGGCGGTTGCCGGACGGCCTGCCAGACGTTGCGCGACTGCCGTCTTGAGGCCGCTGAACGAGAAGTCGCAGCCGGGCCGTCTGAGCAGCGGCCGTGGCAAGGCGACCGAGGCCGCGTCGCCCTCACGAGCCAGACGCTCCAGCGCCGGACCTCCGGGCCAGCCCAGCCCGAGCAGCTTGGCCACCTTGTCGAACGCCTCGCCCACGGCGTCGTCGATGGTGCCGCCGAGACGCCGGTAGCGGCCGAGGCCCTCGACCGCCACGCATTGGCAATGCCCGCCGGAGACCAGCAGCAGCAGGTAGGGAAATGGGGCGCCCCCCGGGATCAGGCCCGGCAGCCGCGCGGTCAGCGCGTGCGCCTCGATATGGTTGACCGGCACGAACGGTATCTCGAGCGAGAGCGCCATTCCCTTGCCCAGACCGCTGCCGACGATCAGTCCGCCGATGAGGCCAGGTCCGCAGCTTGCCGCCACCGCACCGAGCGACGTGGCCGGGATGGCGGCCTCGGCAAGCACCCGGCGCACCATATCCGGCAGATGCGCGAGGTGGGCGCGGGCGGCGATCTCCGGCACCACGCCGCCAAAATGGTGATGCTCGGACTGGCTCAGCATCGCCTCGGCGAGAATCGCGCCGGCCGGGTGGAGCAGTGCGCAGGCGGTCTCGTCGCACGAGGTCTCGATTCCCAAAACTGGCCCCAGATCCGGCTCCCCTGACAAACTTCCCGCTTCACGCCATCTTTCCTTCATCACTGACCGGTAATAGGACACGGCATGGGTCCCGCACAGCCTTCTCCAGCCCAGCCCTCCGCAGCGTTGCAGAAAGCCGCCGCCGCCGCCGTTGCGCGCGGGATCGGTTCCGAGGCCAGGCGCACCGGCACGCATCGCCGCAGCCTGCCTTTGCGTGTCGGCACGCGCGGCTCGCCGTTGGCGCTGGTGCAGACGCGCGTGTTCCTCACCATGCTGACACGTTTCTGCCCAGTGCTGCGCGACATGGGGGCGTTCGAGGAGCACCCGATCCATACCACCGGAGACCGGGTGCAGGATCGCCGGCTCGCCGAAATCGGCGGCAAGGGGCTGTTCGCCAAGGAGATCCACGAGGCGCTCCTGGACGGTCATATCGACTTCGCGGTGCACAGCCTCAAGGACCTGGAGACGACGCTGCCCAACGGCCTGGTGCTGGCCTGCACGCTCAGGCGGGAGGACGCGCGCGACGTGCTGGTGCTGGGTCCCGACTGCCCGTTGCCAGATCCTGAAGACCCTTATGCCAGCTTGCGTCAGGGCGGCATCATCGGCACCTCCTCGGTGCGCAGGCAGGCGCAATTGCTGCACGCGCGTCCCGATCTGTGCTGCGTCCTGCTCCGTGGCAGCGTGCAGACCCGTCTCGACAAGGTGGCGGCACGCCGCTGCGACGCCAGCCTGCTGGCGCTGGCCGGGCTGCGACGGCTCGACATGGAGGACCGCGCCGACATCGTGCTGGACCCGGACCTGATGGTGCCGTCGGCCGGGCAGGGCATCGTCGGCGTCACGGTTCGCGCCGACGACGTCGAGCTGCGCGAGTTGCTCGCCGCGATCGAGGACGTGAAGGCGCGCGCCGTCTCCACCGCCGAGCGTGCGCTGCTGGCGGAGCTGAACGGCTCCTGCCGCACGCCGATCGGCGGCCATGCCCGGCTGATGCCGCTGGTCGCCGGCACCGCCTTCAAGGACACTGAGCCGCAACTGCATTTGACCGGATTGGCCGCCCGCGCGGATGGTTCGTTCCTGCTCAAGCGCGCGATCAGTGGTCCGATCACCGAGGCGGAGCGATTGGGCCGGGAACTCGGCGCCAGCCTGCGCGCCGACAGTCCGTCCGACCTATTCGACTGAACCCGGTCCGAATGCGACGCCACGTCCTGGTGACGCGTCCGGAGCCCGGATTGAGCGAGACGATGGAAGCGGTGGCGGACCTGGGCTTCGAGCCGGTCGCGTCTCCACTGCTGCATATCGCCGCGCGCCGCGCGCTGCTGCCGGGTGCGCGCACGCTGGCGGCGCTGCTGCTGACCAGCGGCCAGGCGGTGGCGCCGCTGGCCGATGCGGCTCGACGCGATCCGGCGCTGCGCGCGCTTCCGCTCTTTGCCGTGGGCGACAGCACGGCCGCCCGCGCACGCGACGCGGGGTTTGCCAGGACGCTGAGCGCCCGCGGCGATGCGCGCGACCTGGCGGGGCTGGCGCAGGAGGCGATGCCGGCAGCCTTTCTCGGGAGCGAGGCGCACGCGCTGCTGCTCGCCACCGGAGCAGGGCAGGGCAATGCGCTTGCCGGCCTGTTGCGCGCGCGCGGCGCACGCGTGCAGCGACGCGTCGTCTATGAAGCGCTGCCGGTGCGCCGCCTTCCGGAGGCGGCCCTGAAGGCGCTTGGTGCGGGGAAGATTGCCGCCTGCCTGTTCTTCTCCGCGGAGACCGCCCGCAACTTCGGCCATGTCTGCCCCGTAGCACTCCATCCGGCGCTGAATGCCATTCATGCGTTGGCGATCAGTCCGGCGGTTGGCGCGGCTCTCACCGGGTTGCCCTGGCGATCGGTGCGGATCGCCAGGCATCCGGATGCGGAGGCCATGCTGGCGTTGCTGGCTCCGGGAACTCACCTCGCAGGAGCGATCGATGACCTATCTGCCCAATCCTGATCGATACAGCCAGAATGCGTATCGCCGCTGCGGCCGATCAGGCCTCGACCTGCCGCCGATCTCGCTTGGCCTGTGGCACAATTTCGGGGGTGCGGACATCTACGAGACCGGCCGCGCCGTGGTGCGCCGCGCCTTCAATCGCGGGGTCACGCACTTCGACCTGGCCAATAATTACGGCCCTCCGTATGGCTCCGCCGAGGAAAATTTCGGCAGGATGCTGGCGAGCGATCTGCGGGCGCACCGCAACGAGCTGGTGATCTCCAGCAAGGCCGGCTGGGACATGTGGCCGGGTCCATACGGGGTCGGCGGCTCACGCAAATATCTGGTCGGCAGCCTCGACGACAGCCTGCGCCGGATGGGGCTCGACTATGTGGACATCTTCTACTCGCACCGGCTCGACACCAGCACCCCGCTTGAGGAGACGATGGGCGCGCTCGACCATCTCGTCCGTCAGGGCAAGGCGCTCTATGTCGGCATCTCGTCCTATTCGCCCGAGATGACGCGCAGGGCTGCCGCCATCCTGCAGCGGCTGGGAACGCCGCTGCTGATCCACCAGCCCTCCTACTCGATGGTCAATCGCTGGATCGAGGATCGCCTGCTTGCGACGCTCGACGAAATCGGCGCCGGCTGCATCGCCTTCTCGCCGCTCGGCCAGGGCTTGCTGACCAACAAGTATCTGCACGGCGTGCCGCAAGACAGCCGTGTCGCCAAGGATAGCTCGTTCTCGCACTCGCTGCTCACCGACGACCTGCTCGGCCGCGTTCGTGCCCTGCACGAGATCGCCGAACGTCGCGGTCAAAGCCTGGCGCAGATGGCGATCGCCTGGGTGCTGCGCGACCCGCGTGTCACCTCCGCCCTGATCGGCGCCCGCTCGGTCAAGCAACTCGACGACAGCCTCGACGCGCTCGAAAACCTGGCCTTCAACGAGACCGAACTCGCCGACATCGACCGGTTCGCCGTCGAAAGCGGCATCGACCTGTGGCGTCAGTCCGCGACCTCGGAAGCCCCGGCCTGATGCCGCTGTAGCACTCATGACCGGGCAGGGATGGCTGCAGCTTGAGGAACTGACGCTTGCCTTCGTGCTGTCCGCCCTGGTGGGCATCGAGCGGGAGATGCGCAACAAGGCCGCCGGGCTGCGCACCTACACTCTGGTCGGCGTGGCCTCCGCCTTGTTCATGCTCGTATCGAAATACGGCTTCATGAACATCCTGGTCGCCAACCGGGTGGTCGTGGATCCCTCCCGGATTGCGGCGCAGGTCGTCTCAGGCATCGGCTTCATCGGCGGCGGCGTCATCTTCATGCGACGCGACCTCGTCCGCGGCCTGACCACGGCGGCTTCGGTCTGGCTGACGGCGGCGCTCGGCATGGCCTGCGGCGCCGGCTTGCCGGTGCTCGCGGTCGCCACCACGGTCGGTCACTTCATCATCATGTTCGTCTTTCCCGGACTCGTGCGCCGCCTGCCGAAAGCAAGACGTTCGCCCACTGATATCCGCATCACCTACGAGGACGGCCGCGGGCTGCTTCGCGCCATCCTGGTGACCTGCACCGAAGCACGTTTCGCGATCGACCATGTCCGCATCGACAAGGACGGCAGCATCGCCGGCGGGACGCCGACGGTCTCGCTGTCGATGCAGGTCAAAGGCAAACGGCCGGTCTCGCATCTGATCGCCCGGCTCACCGGCATCGACGGCATCCACGAGGTCGGCAGCCTGGCCGACGACGATCTCGACTAATTTTATCGAAAGGTTTCCGAAGGCGAGCCTTCGGCGGGGCTTGGGGCAGAGCCCCATCTTGCTTTTATCCGGCGCGCTTCGTGCGAGGCAGACACCGCCGCCGTTCGGTCAGCATCAGACGCTCCCAGCGCATTGCGGATGCGACGATCTCGTCAAGATCGGCGTGATGAGGCCGCCAATCCAGCACTTCGCCAATGCGCCGCGCGCGCGCGATCAGTGCCGGAGGGTCGCCGGCGCGGCGCGGCTTGCCGCGGACCAGCAGGGTTTCGCCGGAGGCGCGCTGCACCGCGTTGATCACGTCGCGGACGGAATGGCCGGTGCCATAGCCGCAATTCAGCGTCACTCCCTCCCCGCCGCCGTTCAGGTAGGCCAATGCCCGCACATGGGCGTTCGCCAGGTCGGCGACGTGGATGTAATCGCGTATGCAGGTGCCGTCCGGCGTATCGTAGTCCTCGCCGAAGATCGCGATATCGTAACGCTGACCGGTCGCCGCCTCGCAGGCCACCTTGATCAGATGGGTGGCGCCGCGCGTGCGCTGCCCGGCCCGGCCCATCGGATCGGCGCCCGCGACATTGAAGTAGCGCAGCACCGCCACGCGCAATCCATGCGCTGCCGACGCGTCGCGCAGCATGGCCTCCGCGGCCAGTTTGCTCGCGCCGTAGGGATTGATCGGGTTGGTGGCCGCGTCTTCGCCCACTGCCGCCTCAGCGGCCAGTCCATAGACGGCGGCGGTCGATGAAAACACGATGCGGCTGACGCCGGCATGCACGCAGCTCTGGATCAGCGACATCGTGTTGCCGACATTGTTCTGCCAATAGGCAAGCGGCTGCGTGAGCGACTCCGGCACCACCAGGGAGGCCGCGAAATGCATCACCGCGGCGATGCCGTGCGCGCGCAGCGTCGCCGTCACCAGCACCGCGTCGCCAGTGCTGCCGCGCACCAGCGGCACGTCCATGGGAACTGCCGCGGCGCTGCCGGTGGAGAGGTCATCGAGCACAACCACGCTGACACCGGCATCGCGCAAGGCGAGCACGACGTGGCTGCCGATATAGCCGGCGCCGCCCGTCACCAGCACGCTTCCCGTGCCTGGCATCAACCGTACTCCAGCGGCAGCGCGCCGTCGCGTCGGAACCGCTCGTGTCCGCCGTTTGCCGCGATCATCCGGCCGACGCCCGCCTTGCCGCCGAACTGGAAGCCGAGTTGCGTCTCGTAGCACTCGCAGGCGTGCCGCTTCCGCGCCGCGTCGATGGGGCTGCGCCATTCAGGCAGGCCCGCGAAGTCTTGCGCGAACGGCTCGGCGCCGGCGCGAAGATCATACGGGAAGTCGCGCCACCACAGCACCGGCGCGTCCGTGCGGCAGCGACGCAGCGCGCGTCTGGTCATGACATGATCGACATGACCGCCGATGCATTGAGGAGCGAGCAGCAGATCCGGCCGCCATTGTCCGAGCAGGCGCTCGATCTCGGCGCATAGCGGGCTGTCCACCGTGTCTTCAGGCAACGGCGGCGCGAACAGCGCGGCGGCTGATCCGTAGCCGCGATGCGGCGCTTCGGCGAAGTCAAGCCAGGTGGGCCTGGCACCCAGTGCCGCGCACGCCGCGCGATCTTCGGCGCGGCGCAACGCCATGTAGTCGATCTCGGCGCCGAGCCCCTTGTCGAGCTGGCACGCCAGAGCGAAGCCGCTCGGCTCAGGCACGGAACGGGTGAACATCGTCGCCACGACGACCCGCCAGTTGCGGGCGGCGAGCATGCCGATCAGGCCGCCGCAGGAGAACACGGCGTCGTCGAGATGCGGCGACAGGGCGAGCGCGGTCGGCATGGTTCAGAGCAGATGCGGCGCTGAACGATACCGACACGGCGTGACCGGCAGCAGCGTATCGAACGACCGATCGGGCGGAGTCTGGCGCACCTCGCGATAGACCCCCAAGATCGCGCCTGCGACCGCCTCCCAGGAGTAGTCCCGCCTGCATTCCGCGAGCGCATCGGCCGCGAGCCTGTGTCGCAGCGGCGCGTCCTCGATCAGCCTGTGCAGGGCCGCCGCCTGCGCTGCCGTGTCGCCCGGCTCGATCAGCAGCGCATTGTCGTTGTGACGCAGGCAGTCGCTGATGCCGACCGCATGACAGGAGACGATCGCGACGCCGCTTGCCATCGCTTCCAGCACCGTGTTCGAGAAGCCTTCGGCGTAGGTGGGCGAGACGAAGATGTCGCAAGCCCGGTAGAGCGCGGCTGCGTTGTCGTAATCCGCGTAACCCGAAAAGCGCATCACGCCGTGCAGATCGCGTGCGCGCGCAAGCGCTTGTGCCGCTTCAAGATCGGGGCCGATTCCGGAGATGGTGGCGGCAATGCGCACGTCGCGGTCACGCAACAAAGCCACCGCCTCGATGAAGTCGAGCACGCCTTTCCTGCGGTCGACGCGGCCATGATAGAGCAGCCGCGGCGGCTCCGCGCATGCCTGATCGGAGGCCGGATGAAACCGGTGCACGTCGACCGCGCCAGGGACGATGGTGAACAGTGAGCGCGCGACGCCAAGCCGTTCGCTCACTTCCCGCGCGAAGCTGTCGCCGCCGATCAGCACGGCGCCGGCATGCTCGAGCACGCGGCGCATGGCCAGCCGGTGTGTTTCGCAGCAGGAACCAACCCAGTGGCCGTCGCCGCCCTGGATCGACACGACGCAGGGCACGCCCAGTTCGCGCGAGGCGCGCAGCACCGTCCAGCCGTTCGGATAACCATACTGCGCATGCAGGATATCGAACGGACGGCGTTCATGCTCGTCGCGTATGGTCGCTAGCATGTCCTCGACGTCGCGCTCGAAATCGCCGCCATTCTCCTCGCCCAGCGAGCGACGTCCGATCACCCGGACGCCGTCCATGGGCGGCGGCGGGCCGCCGCCATAAATCCGGGTGCCCTCGGCATCACCGCGATACTGGCTGACCATGGTGACGTCGTGACCCTGCGCCACCAGCTCGCGCAGCAGATTGTGCGCATAGACACTCATGCCGCTGACTGCGGGGAAATATCGGCGCGAGCAAAACAATATTCTCATCGGCGGCAGGTCTCGAGCCAGCGTCGCGCGCGCGGCGCCATTTCGTCGGCGCGATGGCTGTCCGACGAGAGCTCGACGCAAACCAGGCGGCGGAACTCGATCGTTTCGAGTGCCGCAAGGCAGGCCGGAATGTCCATGTCGCCGTCGCCGAAAGCCAGATGCACGTGCTTGCCGCGGCGCATGTCCTCGAGCGAGATGGTGGCGATCCGTTCGGCAAATTCCGCCACCGCCTCATGCGGCACACGCTCTCCGGTCACCATGACGTGGCCGAGATCGAGCGCCAGGCCGAGCCGCGGGGCGGAGGCGGCGAAATCGCGGAAATCATCGAGCGTCTCGACCAGAAGCTCGGGTTCCGGCTCCATGGCCGCGACCACGCCCGCGCGTTCGGCGTGCGCCAGGACCTGGCTCACGCCGTCATGCAGCCACGCCATCGCCTGCGCACGCGTGCAGCCCGGCCGCACTGTGCCGGACCAGAACGACATGGTTTCCGAGCCAAGCATGGCGCCGATATCGAGCGCGCGCTTGAGGAAGTCGATGCGCAGCGCGCGTTCTTCGCGTGCGTCGCTCAGCATGGTCGGTTGATGTCGCGCGCGCGGGTCGAGCAGGAAGCGCGCGCCCGTCTCGATCACCGATCCCAGGCCGCGTCGGGCAAGATCGCTGGCGAGCCGCTCGGTGCGGTGCTGCCAGCCGTCCTGCATTGGATCGAGATAGTGATGATCGAGCGTCAGCGCCACGCCGTCGTAGCCGCTGTCGGCAATCAGGGCGATGGCGTCCTCCATGCGGTGATGCACGGTGCCGTTGGTGTTGTAGGCGTATCTCAGGGTCATGATGCGATTTCCGCTGTTGAGGATGCGCGCCGGCGATGAAGCTGCGCCGCGAAACAGCCCGGCTCGCGGTAGAGCGGATAGAGCGGGCCTACGATCTGGTCGGCGCGCGCCCTGTCGAACCAGGCGGGGCCGCCGCAGCGCGCTTCGTCCTCCTGGCGCAGGCGGACGCGCGCTGCGCCGGGCCGCTGCGCATCCGCGATCAGCGGATCGCCGCGCCCGCGCAGCGCCTGCACGCCGCGCCAGCCGATGCGGTGATAGCTCATCGTCTCGCATTCGAGGCCGGGAACGATGACCTTGACCGCGGCCACCGGACTGTCGGCTGGCGAGCAATCGGCAAAGAATATCTCCATGCCTGCCTCGGCAAGCCGCCCTGTCAGCAGCGCCAGCCGGTGCGACGAGGACAGACCCGAGACGCCGCCATCATCGGGCAGGTCAGAGAAGTTGGTCGCGCGACGCTGCGCGAACACGCTTGCGTCGAGGCGGCGGCGCAGCGCGTCCGCATCCTGATCAAGCCATTCCGCCATGGCAGAGAGCGCGCGCGGCTCCTCCAGCTCCAGCCTGACATCGGCCAGTTGCCGCTCGATATGCGCGGCCGGCATGACCCGGCCGCAGAGCGCCAGGTCGCCGTGCGTCGCCACCTTGCGCGCGCGCGAGCCGCAGAACTCCAGCAGCGCCTTGCGCAGCGCGCGGTTGCGGTCCGGGTGCGATGCCTCGCCGCAGGCGGTGATCTGCAGCGGCGAGACCGGCTCGCCGCGATCGTCGCCCACCACATACAGGTTGGTGCTGCCGAATTCGGTTGAGGCGAGCTTTACGGTGACGGCGATGCCGAGCCCCCGCAGCCGCTCCAGAAGTGCGCGCACGTCCGCGTCCGCAACCGCATCGAGGGTGATCACATGGCCCTGGTCCAGCGCACGATAACCGAGCACGTTGCCGTCGCGCTGCAGCAGCTCCATGATGCCGTGCGCGATGGCGTGCTCCACGTCGAGTCCGGCGCCGAGGCCGTTGGTGATCGGCGTGATCAGCTCCGCCGCGCCCGCGATGTCGGCGCCATGCGAGGCGACCCAGTCGCGCGGCGCGAACGCCTGAGCGCGATCCGGCCAACGCGTGACCGCAACCCAGCTCAGCTTCATGTCTGGGGTGTATGGCGAGCCGGCCGGCAGACACAGGGTCAGCGGGTCGATGACGTGCCCGGCGCCATGCGTTGCCACAAGCTCCGTAGTGGAGGCCACCGTCACCGGCGCGCGCGCGAGCCAGGCGGCGCAATGCACCTCCTCGCACAGCTCGCCCAGCGCGCCCACCTCGGCCTCGATCGGCGCAAAGCCGTAGCCATGCCCGGTGGTGACGGGTTGGCCGGCCAGCAACAGATTGGCCTGCACGACGGGCACGCGGGTGCGGTCGAGATCGTCGATGCGCAGGATCGAAAGTTCACCGGAGGGAGGCAGAGAGGCGCGAAAGCTCTCCGCCACCGCATGCAGCGCGTCGCTCATCTGGAACCTTTTCTGTCGCGGTCCGCGGCCCGCAGGGTCTCGATCGGAATGCGGCGCACGCCGGGCGGCGCCTGCATGCCGTCTTCCAGCACCGCCACCGCCATTGCCGTGGTGATGCCGGGCGCGAATTCGAACGGCGTGCAGATCGTGTCGAAATCGAGCCCGCCGATCACATCGCGAGTGTGCCGCAGCTCGTCCGGAGTGAGCGGGATTTGCTTGTGGAATGCCTTGTGCGTGGAGACAGCCCGGCTTTCGCCCGCTTCGTCCTGGTCGACCTTGAAGGCGTCGCCGCAGAACAAGGTGCGTCGGACCGGATCGTGCAGCACGGCCTGCCCTTCATAATGGCCGCCGACACGGCGGAGGCTCTGTCCGGTCGGCAGGTCGAGCCGTTCGTCATAGGGCCAGGTGACCCGGAACGCCTTGGTCAGCCAGAGGTCGCGGCACTGGATCGCCACGATCTCCGGCGCGAACTCACGCTGCAGTTGCCACAATGCGCCGTAGCCATGGACGTGGCTTGACGCAAGGATGCGTATGCCGCCGAGCCTGCGTATTTCCGCGAGCATCGGCGGCGTGTAGTACGGCGCCGCCTCGAAGGCGATGTTGCCGCCCTCGTGCAGCAGCAGCCAGCCGGTGCCGTTCAATCCGAATCGCGGCGCTGTCGAGAACGCCACCATCCCGCGCGGCAAGGTCCGCCATGATCCAGTCAGCCTGCCGGCCACGTCAGCCTGCTCGCGGAAGTCCCATCCATCCTCCGGCAGATCGTTGCGCGTGTCGGTGCAGACCGGACAGTCCGGCGGCACCGCGAAGTAGCGCTGCCAGTGACCACAGTTGGAGCACGCGAAAAAGCTCAACGGCATGCGGCGCTCGCATAGGCCCGGTCGAGCAGCCGCATGGTGGCGAGGTCGCGCGCGAGGTCGAACGCGCCAGGGTTGTCGCCGAGCACGGCACGCGAGAAGGCTTGCATCTGACGCGCGAACGGCGACTGCCCGGCATCGTCGACCGGAAGCGCGCGTTGGATGCCGCCTTCGCCCGCGATATGCGTGACCGACCCGCCGGCGTCCTGGCCCATCGTGTTCTCGGCGATCAGCATGCCGCCGCTGCCGACGATTTCGAGGCGCCGTCGCGGCAGCGCCTCGGCATGGTTGTAGGCGACATGCAGGCTTGCCAGCACGCCGTGCCCGCTTCGGCTGATCAGCATGGCGCCGTCATCGACCGCGTAGCGGTGCACGCGCTGCTGGGTGAGGGCGCGGATGCAGACCAAAGGCTCGTCCAGCAGATACTGGATGAGATCAATGCCGTGCGGCGCCAGATCCATCAGCGCGCCGCCGCCGGCCCGCGACGGATCGGCACGCCAGTTATCCGACCCGCGACTGTCTTCGTCATTCGGGGGACGCCAGTCCGGGCCAAGCCAACAGGCATAGACGATACGAACCGAAGTCACCGTGCCGATCAGGCCCGCTTCGATCGCCCCGCGCATTGCCGCATGCGCCGGATGGTGGCGTTGATCGAAAGCGGTGCCGTATAGCACACCCGCCGCGCGCACCGACTCCGCCATCGCCTCCGCCTCGGCGAGAGTGGCCGCCATCGGCTTCTCGCACAGGATCGCCTTGCCGGCGGCGGCCGCCTCGCGGACGGCGGCGCGATGCAGATGGTTGGGCGTCGCGACATAGACCGCGTCCAGTCCCGGCGCCGCGAGCAGATCGCCAAGCTGCGCATGGACAGGCACGTCCGAGCGCCTGGCGGCCGCCTGCGCGCGAGGATCGGGATCAAACATGCCGACGACAGGCTGATCGGCCATGCGCAATGCCGGCACGGCGTAGTCGCGGGCGACCCAGCCGTAGCCGACGATGCCCCAACCAATTCGCTTCGTATCCGTCAGCATCACCAGCGCTCCGGCAGGTCGACGAGCTCGCGCCGAAGCACCGCCTCGCGGGTCGCGTCCTCGCAAAACACCCGGGCCGGCCAGCGCGTGCGCTCGGGGAACGTCGCTCGTTCGCCGTACTCGCATGCATAGCGATCCGATGGCCAGCGGATCACCCCGTCCTCATAGAGCGGATTGCGGCGCAGCAGGGTGCCGGCGGCGGGTATCGTAAGCCCTCCGAGGACGGGCCGCGCCGGCTGCGTCGCCGGACCCGCGGCGACCGAGAAGGCCTCCACCTGGCGCAGCAAGGCGACAGCGGCCTCCGCCGGAGCGCGGCCTTCGATCAGGGCGGCCAGGGTTTCCGCATCGTCGTAGAGGCGGCCATCCTGAAACATCGCGGCGAACGCTTCGGCCTCGATCGCGCTGCCGGCCGACAGGTTTGGCCAATCGCGATTATGAACGTGGCTGATCGCCAATAACCCGTCGCCCGCGAGTGCGCGCAGCCGCTGCAGGATCAATGATTTCGGCTCGAGAAAATAGAAGGCATCGTGGCAGCACACGAGCGGAGTCTGGCGCCCGGCGATCGGCCAGGGCACCGCCGCATCGAAACAGATCAGTTCCGCGCGCGGCACGATCCAGTGACGCGCAACCCAGAGTTTGGCAAAGACGACGTCGCCGCCGCTCACCTGAACCCCGCGTCGGTCCAGCTCTCGCAGATGGTGGCCGATGCCACAGGCAAGCTCGAATGCGCAGGCGGGCGCGTTCCAATGGGCCTCCACCAAGGCGAGGCCGGCGAGAAAGGTCGGATCGCTCCAGCGATGCGCGAAATAGGTGGCCACCGGACCCCAGGCGAGCAACGCCATCGCCTCGCGCAGAGACAGACGGTCTTGCTCGCGGACCAGCCGGGCAAGATCGGCGGCTGACGGCGATCCGCCGCGCCACCAGGAGTCCTGATCGGCGAGCAGCAAGGCAAGCGCCTCGCCGCGTTCGCCGCGATCGAGTGCGGCAACTGCCGCCGCCGCCAGGGCTTCGCGGCCGACGCGAAGAAACGGAATTTCATCGATCACCGGCCAGCGGGAGGCGCCGTCGCTGAGCGAATGCGGGCTGTCCATGCTGAGCGGAAGGCCGGTCGCGGGAGAGACCAGCCTGTTCATGCCAGCAGCCCCGCCGCGCGCAGCACGTCATCCTGGAACGGCTTGACCGGACCTTCATGCACCAGAGCCATCTCGCCGAGCACGGCATCAAGGCTGATGCCGCAGACACGCAGATGCTGAGCGATCTGCCAGACCCGGTCGAGCGTATCGGCGGCGTGGAAGGCGCGGCCCTCGGGCGTTCGCGCGTCCGCAAGGATTTGGCGCGCGTGGACAACGCTGCGCGCCAGGGGCTCCGTAAGCTGCGACAAGGCACGCGTGTTGGCACGCTCGACCAGCGGCCCGAGTGCGGCGCCGAGAAGCATTTCGCCGGCAAAGCCGCTGTCGGGCAGGAAGGCGTTGTGCAGATGATGCGACAGGCCCGCGAGCCAGACGGTTTGCGCGTCGGCCCCGAACATCGGCGAAATCAGCACGCCGTAGGCCGCCACCATCTGGCAGTGCTCGGCGTGGTTTTCCGCCGGTTCCAACACCAGGCGCGGCCGGCCGGGGCAGGTCACTCCCGCACGCGGCTGCTCACCGAGACGGATCACGAAGTCCGGCAGGGCCGCAACTGGTGCGACGGCTGCCTCCGCTATCTCAAGCGTCATACGGAGCGACGGATCGAGCGCTTCCGCGACATCGGCAAAGCCGCGCCGCAGCACCGCGCCAACGGCCGCGTCGTCAAGCCCAAGCTCGTGCAGCGTGCGTGCGTCGATATCGCCCAGACGCGTCGCGCACAGCGTCCGCCGGATCGTCGTGGTCATGACATCCCGCGGGTCGCCTCCCCCGGCCAGGCCCGACCAGGACTCCGCAAATAGCCGTTGAGCCAGCGAGCCGGTGCGCGCGGCGGAACGGAGCCGCTTCAGTTCGCCTAATTCCTGCATCAAGGCGAGCAGCCCGGCGGGGAAATGGATCCCGGACAAGGTGGCCTAGGCGCATACCTCGACGGTTTTCGATTTGGGGCCGCCGGGTGCACGCAAAGGCCGAAACCTGTTGGTATTGAATTCTGCACGCGGCATCGTGCGTCTCCTGATCGTTCGCTTGAGCGGATATCGGGCGAGCCCCGCGTGACACGCCATCACGAGCCGGTGAAGCGGATCACGTCACGTCCCAACATATGATACCTCTCTCACGCAGTGATCCCATACGGCGAGCCATGTGTTGCATGGCGCTTGCCGCTTCCTGTGCCCTTGCGGGACACTATCCCCACGATTGTAACGCATGGAACGAGGCTGGCATGACCGTCGCATCCATCGAACAGCAACTGGCGGCGACGCGGGCGGTGGTCTCGCCGCGCTTCAACCCGCCGCCGGTGCCGTGGGTCAGCCGGCTGATCCACGCGTCGGCCCTGCTACTCTGGATGCTTCTGCTCGGCCGCGCCTTTCTGGGCGGCGGCATTTTTGCCTGGTCCGCGGGCATTGCCTACATCTTCTATGATACCGCGCTGTTGCTGTTCGTCTTCGCTCAGACGTTCGCTCTGGGGGGTGGCCCAGCCTTGTCTCGCCCAGCCTTGTCTCGCCCAGCCTTGTCTCGCCCAGCCTTTCGCGACGCAAGCGCGCCGGCGACGGCGACGATCATCGTGGCGGCGCATAACGAGGCCGACAGTCTGCCGGTGACGATTGCCGCCCTGCTGGCGCAGAGCGAGCCCGCAGAGGTGATCCTGATTGCCGATGACGGCTCGACCGACGATACCGCCATCCTGCTCCGTCGCAGCTACGGCCTGGTCTCCTCGCCCGACCGGGTGAGCGCGCCAAGCTCCGCCTATCCGGCGCTGCGCTGGCTGCGGCTGCCGCGTGGCGGCAAGGCGCAAGCTCTGAACGTCGCCTGCGCCCTGGCCGAGACCGAACTGGTGATGACGGTGGATGCCGACACCTTGCTCGATCCGGGTGCGTTGCGGGCCATGCGCGCGGCCTTTGCCGCGGACGTGTCGCTGGTCGCGGCCACCGGCGTGCTCAAGCCGCTCTGCGGTCCGTCATGGCAGGGGCGGCTGCTGCAATGGTTCCAGACCTATGAATATGTCCGCAATTTTCTCTCCCGCTACGCCTGGATGCGCGCGGACGGGCTACTGCTGATCTCGGGCGCGTTCGCCTGCTACCGGCGCGCCGCCCTGCTTGCTGTGGGCGGTTTCGATCCCGACTGCCTGGTCGAGGATTACGAACTGACGCATCGGCTGCGCGATCACGCGGGACGGCATGGCGCGCGCTGGCACACCGCCGTGGTCGGTGGCGCGCACGCGCGCACGGATGCGCCCGCCACGGTGGCCGCCTTCCTGCGGCAGCGGCGACGCTGGTTCGGCGGCTTCCTGCAGACGCAGCTCTGGTATCGGCACATGGTCGGCAATCCGCGCTACGGCCACACCGGCACCGCGATGCTGCCGGTCAAGGCGATCGATACGCTGCAGCCGCTCTATGGGCTGACCGCCGCGGCGCTGCTGTTGTTCTATGGCGCGACTGGGCGGTTCGGGCTGGTCCGCGCGGTCTTCGTCGTCATCGGCGCCAAGCTGGTCCTGGATCTTGGTTTTCATCTCTGGTCGCTGCGTCTCTATCGACGCTGGATCGGTCCGCAATCGGCGCTGGCGGTCGGTGCGGCCGTGCTGGCGTCGCTGTTGGAGCCGTTCAGCTTCCAGTTGCTGCGTCATTTCGGAGCGGCGCTTGGCTGGGTTTCGTTCATGACTGGGACGCCGACCTGGCGGGCGCAGCGCCGGCTCGGCGTCCGCGCGGCCGATCTCGAGGTGAGCGGCCGATAAAGTTGGTTATTCTTCCGCAATTCTAGAAAACTGTGTAGAAAACCCGGCTTCGAACCAGCATAATTCGGCTCGACCTGGAATACTGATGGCTGCTCCCGACTTGTTGGGGTGGCTCTGGCGTGCGACACGCGCCCGTTCACGCGAGCCACTCTAAGTTAAACGTTAAAAATTGGGTAATATATCAGGCGAACGCATCCTTTGGTAAAGAACGGTTGCCAGCTTGGCGATTTTCGCGATACGGGTTGTGTCGAGCCTAGGGGTAGCGGAACGATCGCGGGCGGCAACGCGTCGCCTCGGTGATGAATATGACGGCCGGACCATCAGCATTCCAGTGCTGAGACCAAACCGGCTGCCCTGCTGCATCGCTTTACCGCTATTTTGATGCGTTAAGCTGCCAAGCGGGAGCATGCTGAGACGGCGCCTCCTTCTGTCGTTATTGACGACGAACGGAACAGTAATTTTCGGGATGTTCCATCTCAGGCATTTGGGACAGTCCGATGGCTTGACGTTTTGACCTGGCGAGCTTGAAGGGGCAATTCCTCCGATGCGGGTGGCGATCGTTCACGACTGGCTCTACACCTTGGGTGGCGCCGAAAAAGTCCTCGCGGCGATATTTCGCTGCTTCCCCAAGGCCGATCTGTTCTGCCTGTTCGACTTCCTTTCCGCCGCGGACCGGAAATCGGTCGGCTACACGAAAAGCCAGGTCTCGTTCCTGCAACGCGTGCCCGGCGTGCGCGATCATCACCGGCTGTTCCTGCCGGTCATGCCGCTGGCCATCGAGCAGCTTGATCTGTCCTCCTACGATCTGGTGATTTCCAGCAGCTACGCGGTGGCGAAGGGCGTCCTGACCGGTCCCGATCAGCTTCATCTGGCCTATGTGCATTCGCCGATGCGCTATGCCTGGGACTTGCAGCATCAATATCTGCGCGAATCCGGCATGGGTCGCGGTCCCAGGGGCTTGCTGACCCGGCTGCTGCTGCACCGGATCAGGATGTGGGACGTGCGCACCTCGAGCGGCCCTGACGCCTACATGGCCAATTCCAGCTTCATCGCGCGGCGGATACGCAAGATCTACGGCCGCGAGGCGCGCGTCATCCATCCGCCGGTGAAGGTGGCCGCCGGCTATGCGCCGGTGCGCAAGGCACGCCACTTCATGACCGCGTCGCGCCTGGTGGCTTACAAGAATCTCCGCTGCATCGTCGAAGCCTTTCGGCAGCTTCCGGCCGAACAGCTTATCGTCGCTGGCGACGGCCCCGAGGCGGCACATCTGCGCGCGATCGCCGGCCCTAACGTGCGCTTCACGGGCTTCCTGCCGGATGGCGAGCTGCGACGGACGATGGCGAGCGCGCGGGCATTCATCTTTGCCGCCGAGGAGGATTTCGGCATCGTTCCGGTGGAGGCGCAGAGCGAAGGCACGCCGGTGCTGGCACTCGGCCGCGGCGGCGCGCGCGAGACGGTGCGCACCGGCGGTCACGCTCCGACCGGCCTGTTCTTCGACCGCCCGGAGCCCGGCCAGGTCGCCGACGCGGTGCGCCGGTTCATCGAAAGCGAGGCGTCGTTCGAGCCGCGCGCCTGCCACGAGAATGCCTTGCGCTTCTCCGAAGAACGCTTCCACGACGCCTTCGAGACGTTCGTGATGGAGCATTACGAGGCCTTCTCGGAGCGGCTCGCCGGGGTGGGCACGCAGCCGTTGACGCCGCCGCGGCCGGACCGTGCCTGGGTGCCGGAACTGGTGCCGGAACTGGCGCCGGCGATGCCGCCGTCAAAGCTGGTCCGGCGCGTCTGACGTGATCGCCCAGCTCGCCAGCAGGCGGACGCGCGAGACCGCGGCCGAGGCGCCGGCGCTGCCGCGCGTGCTGTTCCTGACCCATACCGGGCGGATCGGCGGCGCGGAGATCTGCCTGCTGTCGGTGGTGCGGGCGCTTGGCGGCACCGTCCTGCTGTTCCAGGATGGCGCGTTGCACCGCCGGCTGCTGGCGGCGGGCGCGAACGTGGCGCTGCCACGCGTGCAGCCGGATCTGCGCGCGATCCGCCGCGACCGCGGCCTGCTGCGCGCAGCCCCCGCGCTCGCCGGCATCCTGGGCCTGCTGCGCGACATCCGCGCCCGCGCCAGCCGCCACGACCTGGTCTATTGCAACAGCCAGAAGAGCTTCGTGCTCGGCGCGCTCGCCGCACGCCAGCATGGCACGCCGCTGCTATGGCACCTGCACGACATCCTCGACCGCAGCCATTTCGGACGCGCGCAGATCCGCCTGGTGGTGACGCTCGCCAACCGCCGCGCCGCACGCGTGATCGCGCCGTCGCGCGCGGTCGCCGACGCCTTCATCGCCGCCGGTGGACGCGCCGCACTGGTCAGCGTCGTCGCCAACGGTGTGTCGGCGCCCGACGAGATGGCTGACGCCAAGGCGCGCGCCGCCATCCGGCGCGGGCTGGAGCTTCCGGCGGGGTTCCTGTTCGGCGTGTTCAGCCGTCTTGCTCCCTGGAAAGGCCAGCATGTGGCGCTCGAGGCGCTCGCCCGATTGCCCGACGCCGGCTGCGTCATCGCCGGCGACGCGCTGTTCGGCGAGACCGACTATCTGCGCGCCCTGCACGCCCAGGCCGAGCGGCTCGGGATTGCCGGGCGGGTGCGCTTTCTGGGCCATCGCGACGATGTCGCCGCACTGATGCAGGCGGTCGACGTGGTGGTGCATCCCTCGGTCGATCCGGAGCCGTTTGGGCTCACGCTGGTCGAGGCGATGCTGGCCGGAACCCCGGTGATCGCCTCGCGCGCGGGCGCTGCGGCCGAGATCCTCGATGACGGGCGGGTGGGGGCGCTGGTGCCGCCCGGCGACGCGGCGGCGCTGGCGCAAGCGCTGTCCGTGGTGCTGGAGCAATGCCGCTCGCGGCCGGAGGCGATGCTGAGCCAGGTGGCGGCGGCGCGGCTGCATGCCGAGCGCCACTACAGTGCCGAGCAGCTCTGCGCCGGCGTCCGCCGTGTCGTGCTCGAGGCGGCACGGCGAGCAACCAAGAGCGGCGAGTCCGTGGAGTAACCCTGTGAACGCGATCAACCGGCTGCAGATGGATCATTCATCTTCCACAGGGGAGCTGAGCTGGGGCGAGATCTTCTCGGTCTGGCGGAAATGGTCCTGGCTGATCCTGCTGGTGGCGCTGGCCGGAGCCGCCGCCGCCGTCGCGGGCTCGTTCGCGATCACGCCTGTCTATGAGGCGGAAACCGTGCTGCTGTTCGACCGTGTGCATCCGACCAGTCTCGGCAACGCGGCGGACGTGCCCACCACCGACGCGATGCAGCGCGCCGTGCTGGTGCACAGCCAGATCGAGATCCTGCGCAGCCCCGAGCTTGCGAACACGGTGATCGACGAGCTGCATCTCGCCAATGCTCCGATGTTCAATCCCAAGCCCGGTCTGCTCGGCACCCTGATCGGCCGGCTGCGCGCGCTGCTGCCGACGCCGCGCGCTTCGGCGCCGGCGACGGCCGGCGATGCCCGTTCCAGGCTGGTGCAGGCCTATCTCAGCCATCTGAGCGTACGCCAGGACGAAGACACCTATGTGCTGCGCCTGGACGTGCGGGCGACGAGCGGCACGCTCGCGGCCCAGATCGCCAACGCCCATGCGGCGGCCTATCTCGCCTGGCTGGGCAACCAGCATACCCAGGCCATCGATGGCGCCGCGCAGTGGCTGGGTTCGGCGGTGGCCGCGGCGCGCGCCCGTGTGGTGACCTCGGAGCGCGCGATCGAGGCGTTCAACGCGCGCGGCACCCTGCTCGACGCCAACGGACGCACCGTGCTCGATCAGAGCCTGGCGCAGCTCACCACCGACCTCGCCAAGGCGCAGGCGACCCAGACGCAGACCCAGGCGCGCGCCGACGAGATCGCCCGGCTGCAATCCGCCGGTCAGATCGGCGCCATCGTCGCCATGTCCGACTCTCCCGTGCTGAGCGGCCTCGAGACGGCGAGTTCCGAGGTCGACCAGCAGGTGGCGGCGAACGGCGGCAGCCTGGGCGCGCGCAACCCGCTCGCACGTGACTCGCGGGCGCGCAGCGGCAGCCTGCGCGCGGCGCTGAACATGCAGGTTCGCCATATCGCGGAGGGCGCCAGGAGCCAAGCGGCGATCGCGCGCGACACGGTGAGCAGCCTCACCGATGCGATCGGCCAGGTGAAGAAGCAGGTGATCGCGGCCGAGGACGACCGCGACCAGTTGCAGCGGCTGGAAGGCGTCGCCGCGACCGAGCGCAAGATCTATCTTACCCTGCTCGGCAAGCTGAGTTCGTTCGATCTGGTCGACAGGCTGGTGCGCCCGGACGCGACGGTGCTGTCGCAGGCTTTGGCCCCGTCGGCGCCCAGCGTGCCGCGCCGCGGGCTGATGACGATGTTCGGTTTCATCCTGTCGGGCGGCCTTGCCGCCGGCATCGTCGCCTGGCGCCGCAACCGGCAGGACGCCATCCGCAACACCTCTGAGGCGACGAGCTTCGCCGGCGTGCGCTGCCTCGGGGTGATGCCCTATATCGAGCGGCACAGCGGCACCGGACTGCTCGGCAGCGGCAACCCGCATTACAGCTTCTTCCGCGAGGAACTCCGTACGCTCTGCATGACCTTGCTGCGCGACTACAGCAAGCCGGGCGCCAGCCTCAGCGTGCTGGTGACCTCGCCGCTGCCCGGGGACGGCAAGTCGACCTTCTGCGACGAGCTGGGGCGCTTCGCCGCGGTCAATGGCGTGCGCACGCTGATCGTCCGCACCGACGTGAACCCCGGCACCCGCCGTGGCGATCCGCGTTTCGGCGATCCCGGGGCGGCGCTGCCGGTGCATCCGAGCCATAATCTGCCGCTGTTCGCCGCCGAGTGGTCCCTGCCCACGGCGTTCCTCGACCAGCGCGAGATGCGTCGGGCGCTCGATGGCTGGAAGTCGGAATACGGCCTGGTGATCTTCGACACGCCGCCGCTCTCGGCGATGGCGGAGAGCATCGCGCTGACGCCGATCGTCGATGCCACCCTGCTGCTCGCCCGCGTCGAGCGCACGCCGCGCAGCCTGCTGGCCAACATCGCGCCCTTGATCGAGCGCGCCGGCGGCAACCTGGCCGGCCTGATCGTCACCTTCGCCCATCTCGACAGCCAGCGCGGCGTGGTGCCCTCCGATCCAGGCTACTACTTCCACAAGAATCGCGGCTATTACAACGTGCTGAGCGAAGCCATCGCCTATGAGGACAGCGCCGTCGCCGAAGGTGACGCGAGCTAGCGATGCGCCTGCGCCTGCCGGCCGGCAACCTTGTCGATGTTGCGGTCACGTTCCTGACGACGCTGATCGCCCGCGGCTGCTATCTGGCCTTGCAGGTGGTGCTGGCGCGGACGCTCGGACCGGAACGCTTCGGCCTCTATGCGATCGGCTGGACCGTGGCGGGACTGGCCGGAACTCTGGCGCCGCTCGGCATGCCGCAAGCCATGCTCCGCTTCACTATCGGGGGCGCCCCATCGCTGCGCTCGCGGCCGATGCTGATCGTCCTGCTGGCGGGTCTCGCCGCGACGCTGGTGCTGATGCCAGGCGCCGGCCTGATCGCGCGCGATGTCTTCGGCGAGCCGCAGTCGGCGCCGATCATCCGTGCGTTCGCGCCGACCGTGCTGCTGCTGGGATTGTTCGGCGTCACCAGTGCGGCACTGCGCGCCTGCGGCTGGATGTGGGCCTCCAGCATCACCGGCACCGCCTTGTTCATGATCTATCTTCCGCTCACCGTACTGGTCTTCTGGGTGCATCCATCGGCAGTTGCGGCGGCCGATCTCTATACGGTCTCGATCGTGGTCGTGCTTGCGGCCAACGTGCTGTTGCTGTGGCGGGCGCCGGCGACCGACAGCCATGCGCCAGCGTTGCGCGAGCTCATGCGTTTCGGCATCATCACGATGATGATTCACAGCTCCAGCGTGCTGAACATCTGGGCCGACCGTGTCGTCATCGGCATCATCGCCAAGCCGGCCGAACTCGCCTCCTATCAGGTCGCCTCGCAGTTCGCGATGATCATGGTGGTGTTGCGCTCCGGCGTGAACACCGTCTTCGAGGCGCGCGTTCCCAAGCAGCGCGCTGGTGCTGCGCCTCCCGATGTCAGCCGCGAATTCCTCGCCGCGACCCGTTTGCTGCTGCACATCTCGGTGCCCGGGCTGCTGGTGCTTGCCTGCACCAGCGGGTTCTGGGTGCGTCTGCTGTTCGGCGCCCCCTATTCCGCGGCTGCGCTACCGCTGGTGGTGCTGATCGTGGGCCAGATCACGGCAAGCCTGTTCGGCCCCTCGGTGACGTCGCTGCACATGACCGGCGAGGAGCGTACGGTGATGGCGCTGATGATCGGCACGTGCCTGCTCAACCTCGCCGGCTGCATCGCGCTCATCCCCTGGTTCGGCGCGGCCGGGGCGGCGCTCGCCACCGGCATCGCCAACACGCTCGTAGTCGCAACCTGCGTGGCGCGGCTGTTTCACACCGGGCGCATGCGCTTCTCGTTCGTGTCATTGCGCGACATTCTTCTGGGGATTGGCATGTGCCTGGGGATAAGCCTGCTGCTCGTCCATCTGGTCGGCGTGATGTCGCTCGCCTGGGGCATCGCGATCACGCTCGGCGCCTACGCGGTCTATGCGCTGTGTGTCTGCGTTGCCTGCACCGTGGAAGACGAGTTCGTGCAACTGGCGCGGCCGCTGCTGCTGCGTCCGTTTCGCGGCCTTGCCGCACCATGAAGCCGCGGCCGGTCGGAGCCGGAACCGAGACGCTCGGGCGGCGCTTGCGGGTGCTGCACAGCGTCGGCCATCTCTCGCGCGGCGGCATCGAGATGTGGCTGTATCAAATGCTGCGACGGCTGGATGCGGACCGCTTCGAGCATCATGTGCTGGTCTGGACCGGTGACGAGGAGGCGTTTACCGCCGAGTTCCGGCAGGCCGGCGCCGTGGTTCACGCGCTGCCCAACTATACCAACCCGGTCCGGTTCGCCCGGCGGTTCCGCGCCCTGCTTCGGCGGTTCGGGCCGTTCGACATCCTGCACACACATGGCACGCAGTATCATGGTTTCGTCATGCTGCTTGCCCGGCTCTGCGGCATCAAGGCCAGGATCGCGCATAGCCATACCGACATTCAGCCGGTCCTGCGCGCGGCCGGGCGAGGCTACCGCGCCTACGCCGCCGCCGGCCATGCCGCGATCCGGTCACTCGCCACCGCCGGCCTGGCGGTCAGCGAGCTTGCCGCTGTCTCGATGTTTGGTCCGGCGTGGCGGACTGATCCGCGCTGGCGCATTCATTATTGCGGCGTCGATCTGCAACCCTTTACGGCAATGCCCGATCC
Organism: uncultured Acetobacteraceae bacterium; assembly: GCA_964246745.1. Taxonomy (GTDB): domain Bacteria; phylum Pseudomonadota; class Alphaproteobacteria; order Acetobacterales; family Acetobacteraceae; genus Lichenicoccus. The sequence goes on along the minus strand of CAXTRK010000005.1, from coordinate 138,694 downwards.
CACGCTGCGGGCGTCGCTCGGCATTCCACCGGAACGTCGCGTGTTCGGACACGTGGGCCGCTTCGAGACGCAGAAAAACCATGGGTTTCTGATTGAGATTATCGCCGCGGCACGCGCGTTGGACGACACCGTGCATTTCCTGCTGATCGGCGACGGCAGCCTGCATGAACGCTGCGTCGCCGAAATCGAACGGCGCGGACTTGCCGCACATGTGACCCTGATACGCGATTGCCGCAGCGTGCCGCTGCATATGGTGAGCGCGATGGACGGCTTCGTGCTGCCCTCGCTCTACGAGGGACTGGCGCTTGTGGCGGTCGAAGCCCAGGCGGCGGGACTGGCCTGCCTCCTGTCGGATGGCCTCGGCGAGGCAGTGGCATTGAGGGATCGAACCAGGCTATTGCCGCTTGACGCTGGTGCTTCCGACTGGGCGAAGGCTTTGCTGTCACTGCCGCCACGGCTCGACAGCCGCGACCCGGTGGTGTGCCGCGCGCTCACCGAAGCTGGTTTCAGCATCGCGCAATCGGCCGCGCGTCTCATGTCGATCTACGAGTATGCCGTGTCCGCCAGCCGGCTTCCGCCCGCCGAACCATCGCGGCCGCCCGTGCTGTTCGTGGCGCATCCATCCGACCTCCTGACCGATCATCTGCCGAACGGCGATGGGCTGATCGCCTACGGCTTTCTCAGCGAGCTGCTGCGTCGCGGCTACCGCATCCATATCGCCACCCGCGGCACGGCGCTGCGCGCGCCGTTGCCGGAGAACGCGGTGATGCATCCGGTGCCGCGACGCTTCCGCAGCGAACCTTTCGACCGGCTGCACTATATGTGGGCGATCCGTCGCATGCTCCGCCGCCTGCGCCGCAGCGAACGGATCGACCTCGTGCATCAGATGAACCCGGTCTTCGCCGGTCTCTCGCTCGGTCTGCTTGGCTGCGGCCTGCCGATTGTGCTCGGCACCTATGTCGCCCGCTGGCCCGGCGGCGAGGCCTATGACTATGGCAGCAACGCCCTCCGCGCGAAGATCAAGGCGATGGGCCGTTGGACGATCAACCTGCTGCATCAGTCGCGCGCGGCGGCGCTGCTGATCACCACGCCGGCGGCGATGAACCGTATCCCGCTCGCGCGATTCAGCCGGCGCCGCAGCCACCTGGTCCGTCATGGTATCGACACCATGCTGTTCGCGCCGGAGGCGGGTTGGCGGCAGGCCGCACGACTGTGCCCGCCGACGATCCTGTTCTATTCGCATCTGGACCGGCGCAAGGGTGTGTTTGTGCTCGTCGACGCCTTCAAGGCCATAGCGCGCGCGATGCCCGAGGCAAGGCTGCTGCTGGTCGGCCGCGGCGATCACACCGAGGAACTAGGCGAGTATGTCCGCAATTCCGGGTGCGCCAACCGGATCGAGATACGCGGCCCGGTCCAGCGCGAGCAGGCTCCGGCCTTGCTGTGGGAATGCAGCGTCTATTGCCTGCCATCATTCGGCGAGCCCTATGCGACGACGGTATTGGAGGCGATGGCCTGCGCCAAGCCGGTGGTGGTGACCAAGGCCGGCGGATTGCCCTACATGGTCTCTCCGCAAGGTGGCGCCTGCGTTCCGACCGGCGATGCGCAGGCTCTGGCAGCGGCTCTTCTCGATATTCTCGGCTCGGCCGATCGTCAGGTCGCGATGGGTGAGGCGAATCGCGCCTATATCGAGGAGCATTTCACCTGGGCGAGGGTGGTCGACTCGCTGGAACGGGTCTATCGCCACGTCGCCGCGCGGTCGCCGGCCACGTGCCCGGAGCCTGCTGAATAGCCATGGCCAACCAGTATTTTGCATGCGCGCGTGGACGGCCGCCGGTCGAGTTCGATATCGAGAACGACAGCCCCGCCGAAGGCGCCAAGATCCCCTATTTCATCCGCGGCTTCCGAATTCTTGATCGCCACTATGGTCTGGACGGCTATACCGTCTGCTTCTCTTACGATGCGACGACGCGACTGCCTCGGCTGGGGGACGACGTCATCGCCGTGATCTACGGCGAGGAGCATTGCCGGATTCCGGCCTACGTGAACTCTGTTGCCGCGGTAATAAAATGCATCGGCTTTTTTCCTAATTTTCTACCACGCCGCAGACCGTTGCGGCTGGCGCAGATCGAGGTCGCGGAGTTCCTGCGCAACCTGGCACTATGGGTTCCCACTGGCTGGCGATGGGTGTTCTCGCGTCGCACCCGGGCGCGGTGTCATCTCGTGCCAGTTGGCTACGGCGTCACCGCCGACGTAAAGGCGCCGCTATTCGAGACGCGTCCTTTTCTTGTGTCTTTTATGGGAAGCATCGCCAAGCCGAAGGCAAACATGCTCCGATCCTTGATTGGCACACCCAAAGCGTACAGCCGCGATGCGGCCGTACAGGCGTTACGAGGCCTTGTAGCGCGGCATGGAGAGGACGTGATCAGGCTAGGCGTCACCAGTGGATTTCAGGAGAGCCTCCAGAATGGTCCTGAAGTTTATATTGAAACTTTTACAAAGTCTAAGCTCTGCTTGGCTCCTCGCGGCACGACTCACGAAACCTGGCGAATTTGCGACGGCTTACGATTTGGGTGCGTCGTCATCTCCGATCGGCTGCCGCCGCATCCGTTCTATCGCGGCAGCCCGATCATTCAGATCGAGGACTGGCGTGATCTCCCGGCGCTGGTGGAGGAATTGTTGAACGATGAGGAGCGCATGCGCGACCTCCACGAGCGCGGCTTACGGTTTTGGCGCGAGATGCTCTCCGAGGAAGCTTTTGCCGCGCGTTGTGCGAAGGCTCTCGGCTTGTCCTCCCAATCGAGCTGACCGTTTGAGGCAAACGATGAAACTCTCACGCCGCCGCCTCCTCACACAGATAACTGCGTCAGGGGTCGTGATCGGAGTATGCGGCGGTAGCAAGGCGGTAGCGAGGTCAAATCTCGTTTCGCCCGGTCCTGAAATAAATGCGAAGGCCTTTCAGCAGTCAATCGGCGTGACCGCGCATTGGGACTATCAGGACACCGTTTATGGCCGCCACACAGACAAGCTGATTGCGGATATCGCTCGTCTCGGCATCCGGCATGTACGAGGCTACGATCCTGAGGTTTCGGCTAAACTTGCACGACAGGGCGTATACTCCATGCTTGTGTCAGGTCCCGAAGTCGGGTCGCCGCAGCAGATTGCGAATCTGCTACTTAAGGCCAACCAGCACAACGTGATAATTGATGCTGTCGAAGGACCGAACGAGGCCGATCTGTTCTGGCCCCTGCATCATTACAGCTACGAGGGACAGGGCTTTCCTGCTGGTGTTCTAGCCTATCAACGCGATTTGTTCGCGGCCGTTCGGGCGCGGCAGAAGCTGAACGATATTGTAGTAGTAGGTCCGAGCCTTGGTCATACTTACGATCCTGGAGCCAGTCACGACAATCCGTTTCCTCCGCACTCGCTCACGAACGCGGTGACTTGGGGAAACTTTCATCCGTATTCATTTGGCGGGAATCCCTTCAGCCTGCCGTTCCCATACGACACCATCGCTCGCTACTACTGGCATGGCAACTTTCCTTCGGTCAACCTCGATGAGTATCCTTATGCGTTCGACGTTTACGCGCCGCCGTTCGCGCCGAAGCCAATGGCCGCCACGGAAACCGGTTACTCAACGTGGCGCAATGGCGTGTCCGAGGAAGTGCAAGCCAAATACATCCCAAGGTTAATGGCGGAGTATGTTCGACTGGGCGTTCGGCGCACGTATCTTTACGAACTTGCCGATGTCGTGCCTGATCCGTCAGGCGCTGACATGAGCAACCACTTCGGATTGATCCGCAATGACCTTACGGTAAAGCCAGCCTACGCCGCGCTTCAGAGCCTGCTTGCGCTCACTAGTCCAAACGGGTCCGTCGAAAGGGGGTCCGCAGGACCTGCGCTCCGGCTTTCAGCCCATCTCCCTCCAGGCTTCGACCGGCCGAACTACGTGCACAGCTTGGTCGTCCGCCGTTCTGCCGAAGAGGCGGTCCTGCTGGTCTGGCACGAGGTCGCGAGCGCCGACACGTCGACTTCCCCACCGCGCACGATCATGGTTCCGGCAGGCGCTGTTGGCGTCGCAACCACGCCGCCATGGAAGATAGCTGCCTGGTTCGACTATGACATTACTTGGCAATTTCGCCGGCACAACATCAAGAACGAGGCGGCTAAATCAGGAGACGTTGTGAGCGTTCCGCTGCGTGATCAGTTGGTTGCGGTGCTGTTGAAACACTCGTAGGCACCAGGTGAAAGGGATACTATTGTGCTGTAAACGGAACTCGTTAGCGGTGACGCCGTCGCGGGCCGCTCTGCTTTGTCATGGCCACGCGCAAAAAGTTCTCGGCCGCGCGCTGTCGCCCAAAATGGTTCACAGCGTGGAGGCGCGCGGCTTGACGCATCTCGGCCCAGCGCCGTTGGTCAGTGAATGCTCTGCCAAGAGCCTCGCGGAAGCTCCCGACCGTCGGACTTTGTGAGAGCCAGCCGGTATAATTGTCCAAGATGAGTTCGCCCGGACCGCCAAGTTGGTGCGCAAGGACCGGGCATCCTGCCGCGAGCGCTTCCGCAATGCTTAGACCGAAAGGTTCGGCGTCGAGCCGGGCATTCACCGCCACGTCGACAATGCCGTAATGGCGTTCCGGGTGAGTGAGCGTGCCGCATAGATGGAGTGCTTCGCCCAGCCCCTTGTCCCGCGCGAACCGGCGAAGCGACTCGACATAACTGCCTTGCGTCGAGGTTTGATCAATCGGTAGGCCGCCGGCGAGGATGAGATGCGGCTTGTGGATACGAAACTCCGGAGAGGCGAGAGCCTCCAGAAAACGCAACTGGCCTTTTTCCGGCACGAGCCGCGCAAAGATCGCAAAGACTGTGGCGTCAGACGGAATGCCGAGATCCTCGCGCCTGACAAAGTCAAGGCGATCAGGCCGGAACCGGTCAAGGTCAACACCGAGATGGACGTGGGGCACAGCGAGGCCGGGCATCTCAAGTCGGCTGGCGATGTAGCGGCTGTTGGCGACGGCCTGGACGCGGTTTCGCCGGAGTCGGCGGCGGATGATACGTCTGTTGAGGTCGAGGGGATAGCTGTTCGAGATGTCGTTGTGCATCAGCCAGGCGCGGGCGAAGTCGCCTTTTGGCAGGATGTTGATGTGCGGCAGATAATTGACCACGATGAGGTCGGGGTTCAGGCGAGACACGGCGGCGCCCAGAACGCCGCGGATACGTCGATTATATCGTTCAAGGCGATACAATGTCAGAACTTTTCGAATTTTTCCTGCCCTGAAGGCGGCGGGCGGCCGTTCAACGTTTAGACATTGAACCAGCACTCCGGTCGCCTTCGCCGAATGAACAAAAGATCCTTCAGAGAGGGAGACTATGACAATCTCGTGATGTTTAAGCTCCTCGGAAATGTCGAGAATAATACGTGCGATGCCGTACTCTTCCTTGCCATCCACGAGGAAGCTTATGCGCAAGGGTGGGCCTCCTGGAGTCGAAGTATACAGGAGAATTAGTCTTCCATAGTCCGCACTTCCCGTGCAAGGGCGTCAAGCACGCTCGTCATCGCGCCGCGACGGGTCGCTGAACGGGTAACCACCCTGCTGCGCGGCAAGCACGCCGCCTTGTGGCGCCCCCTTCGATCCGATATGCGTGTCTCGACAGATCGTCCGCGTGCCAAAGTCCGGAAATCAAGCCGATGAAGTCGACTTTGTCTCCAGCCCGGGTCTCGCGTTTGGCTTCTCCAGTGATTATCGCGGTTTTGATGATTGTTCTGCTGGCATTGCCGCTGGCCGCGTTCCGGTATCTTCCGCTCGAGGACCTTCCCAATCATGAGGCGCGTCTCTGGCTGGAGTCTTCGCTCTCGGACACGCCCGAACTGGCGCAATACTATCTTATAGGATGGCGGCCGTCGCCGGCGTTGGGGCTTGACCTGGCGACCGCGCCAACCTCGAGACTTTTTGGCACCGACATCGCGGTCCGGATCTTTCTGATAAGCACGATTATCCTGTTAGCGGCGGGCTTGCTCCTCATCAATCGCGCGCTCGCCCGTCGCGCATCGATCTGCGCTGGAAACTGGCCGCTGTGGCCGCTTACTGGTTTGCTGTTCTTCTACAACAAGGTTCTCTCTTACGGATTTATCAGCTTTCTCGGCACTGCGGCTGCTGGCCTTGTGGTCATCGCGCTTGCGCTGAACTGGCGCGGGCGTCGCGAGCCGTGGCGGTACGCCATACTCGTGGTTTGTGCCTTTGCTCTGTTGCTGGGGCATGGCCACGCTTACGCCTGCACCGGCCTTGCGGTGGCCGCCGCGGAAATTGGCGCACAGCGGCGCGAGCGGGCCTCCCCTGGCAAGTTGGTCATTGGCGTGGGCCTCGCCATACTTCCCTTTGCTCTCGCGTTTGCCCTATTCCTGCTCCTGCCGGGTCACTATGCCACGGGGTTGTCGGCCCAATACAACTTGCGGCTCAAGGTGCATTCGCTCGGATCGCTGTTTCTGTTGTACAATACTCAGGCCGAGACCTGGTTGACGCCTGCGGCGGGAGCGGCGTTCATACTGGCGTGGTGGCGGAAATGGCTTGTCGTCCCCTCCGAGACGCGGTGGATGGGCGCCGCGCTGATCGCGGCGTGGCTTGCCCTGCCGTTTTCTTTGGCTGGATCGGATTATGCCGACTATCGAGTGCCGATCGTCATCACCTGGATCGTCATCGCCGGCAGCATCGTCCCCGGCCTTGGTCGGCGGCGATCGCTGTGGCCGGGAGCCATTCTGCTTGCGCTGACATCAGCCGAAACCGCGAATGTCGCATATCGTTGGTCCGTGTTCCAGCCCGCGTATGCAATGGTTGATACGGCATTCAACCACGTTCCAGCCGGCGCACGCGTGCTGACAGTAAGCAATAACATTTTCACGCTGGATCGCTCGACAATCCCCCCGCTCCTGCATGCCCCGATGCGATCGGTCTGGCGGCGCCATGCCTTTGTCAGCGGCCTGTTCCTTAACGGCGGCGTGCCAGTGCACTTGCAGCCAGCCTACGCGTATCTCGGAAAACAAGCGGACTGGTCGACCTCCATGTCGCTTCACGACACCCCGTCGGAACGACAAGAATTCTTCAGCGACGATCAGCTTGCGGGCTACAATTATCTTGCGGTTCTGCTTCCCGCCCCCATCGTCGCGCTCATTCCAAAGAAGCTCCAACTCATAACGACGTCACGCTGGATGGCACTTTATTATATACCTCCCAGCGTGCATCCCTCGGGCGGGCCGGTGTCCGCAACCACACTCGGCGCCGCGTCGGAAGCCATGACGCGCCAGCAGCATTAGTGCTTATGCTGGCGCGGTTGCTCATGCCTGGGGCGCGGGCATGACGAACGACACCGTCTGCGTCCCGGCATGCGTCAGGGACAGCGCGCTGCCGGAAATCGCGGCGCCGTTGAGGGTGGCGCTGTCGAGATACAGGTTGCGATCGCCGACGCCCGGTGAGTAGGCGTCGTTGAGGAAGTCGATCGCCAGCGTGTGGGCGCCGGCGCTCAAGGTGGAGAGCACGTCCAGCATCTGGCTCTGGCCGGAGGCGTGCAACGCCGTCGCGGTCATCGTGCCGCCGACCTGCTTGCCATCGACGCTGACGTTGAACTGGGCGTTGCCCAGATAGGCATCCTCCGACAGGCTCAATCCGAGCACGTCCGGGCCGCTGCCGATCGTCGGCGTGGCCGCCGCATTGACGAAGGACATGCTCTGCGTTCCCGACGAATAAAGCGACAGCGCGCTGCCAGGGAGTGTCGTGCCGTCGAGGCTGGCGCTGTTGAGATACAGGTTGCGGTCGCCGACGCCAGGCGAATACAGGTCGTTGAGGAAATCGACCGAGAGCGTGTGCGTGCCGGCGGCGAAATTGCCGAGCACGTCCAAGGTCTGAGTCTGGCCCATGGAATGATTTGCGGTTGCGGTCATCGTGCCGCCAACCTGGACCCCGTCGACGCTGAGGGTGAACTGCGCGTCGCCCAGATAGGCATCTTCCGACAGCTTCAGCGCCAGCGTGTCGTTACCGCTGCCGACCGTGACCGTGGTTGCCGGCTTCTCGAAGGAGACGCTTTGCGTTCCGGCCGAATAGAGAGACAGCGCGCCGCCAGGGAGTGTCGTGCCGTTGAGGCTGGCGCTGTCGAGATACAGATTGCGGTCGCCGACGCCAGGCGAATACAGGTCGTTGAGGAAATCGACCGAGAGCGTGTGCGTGCCGGCGGCGAAATTGCCGAGCACGTCCAAGGTCTGGGTCTGGCTCGAGCCGTGCAGGGCGGTCGCGGTCATCGTGCCGCCGATCTGTGTCCCATCGACGCTGACGGTGAACTGGGCGTTGCCCTGGAAGGCGTCTTCCGACAGCTTCAGCGACAGCGTGTCCGCACCGCTGCCGACCGTCGTCGTTGGTGGAGTGCTCGGCGGGGTGGGCGTCGGGGCTGCCGGCGGACTTGCCGGGGCCGGCGGCTCGACCTCGATGATCAGCGGATGGTCGGTGATGCTGAGCGTCACCGAGGAGACGTTCTTGTCGTCGGCGGTCGCCGTGGCGCCGAGCAGGGGATCGAAGATTTTGACCTCCGACTGCACTCCGGAAAAGCTGACGGTGACGGAGCGAGGCGTGGCCGCGACCGCCGTCTGCGTGGCGACACTCCAGATCTCCGGCTCGGCCCAGACAGCGAGGTCATAGGCGCCGTTCGACTTCTCCAGCAGCAAGCTGTCGCCAGAGGCGGGTAGTCCGCTGATCGAATAGGGGAGGGCGCTGGTGGTGAAGCTGGAGGCGGCGGTGCCACCGTCGCCAAGGATCGACATCAGGGTGTGGATGCCGGTTGCCGCGGGCTTCGGCGTGCCGTCGCTGTTGAACAGGCCGTAATGGAGTTCGTTGTTGGTGTCCTTCGGATCGGGCGCCTCGTCGAGCAGTTCGTAAAGATAGGTCGCAGCGACTCCGTCTTTGGTGGCGTCCATCAGCAGGTCGAGGTCGTAACTGGCCTGGACCGCATTCGACACCGAGCCGGTGATGCCCGGTGCGGTGGTATAGTTGGTCTCGGTGATGACGGTCGGATCGGACGGTGTTGCCACCGCCGCCAGGCCCATCGCATACTGGATGGTCGAGTCGGGCGGCGTGCCGTTGATGTAGTAGATATGCATGTTGCCGTCGGTGGCGTCGGCGGACAGGTTGCCGAGGCCGGTGTAGCCGTCACTGCCGACGCCACCTAAGGTCAGAGCATAGATTGGCTTGCTGGCGAGCAGCGGGTCTGCCTTCACCGCGGCGTAGAGCGCCTGTTGATAGGCGGCGCCGGCGGCAAGGGTGTTCTGCCCGTTCCAACTGAAGTCGCTGGTCAGGTTCACCTCGTTCGGACCCTCGATCGAGACGACCGCCCTGGCGATCGGCGCGAGGGCTGCGAGTTGCGAGGCCAGCAGGGTGCTCGAGGAGGCCGACGGCATCAGCACGTCGAACTTGACGCCTTGCGCCATCAGCGCCTCGATCTCCGGCAAGGTCTGCGCGGTCGGCACGCCGATGCGTATGTTGGTGATGCCGAGATAGGCAATCGACGCCGCGACCAGCGCCGTATTCGGGCCGGAGCCGTTGCTCAACCCATATGTCGTGTTCCAATAGTCGGGGTGTGTGTCGACACCGAGGCTGGCCTGGAAGTCCGCCGCGCGCATCGCCGTGGGGGCGGTCGCGGTCAGCGTGTAGGTGTCGGTCTGATCATAGCCAAGCTCCTTCTTGTCGCCGAGTTGGGTCACGCCGTCATAGGAGAAGCCGTCGAGATAGAGGTTGCGGTCCTCCGACGGGCTGCCGCCATAGGCGTCGTTGATGAAGGAGAGGGCGGCTGTCGGCGAGGCGCCGAAATTGCCGGTGACGGTGAAGGCCTCGACATCGTCCGCGGCGTTCGAGGCCGCGACGTCCAGCACGCCGCCGACCGCAACGCCGTTCACGGTGAGCGTCGCGTCGGCGTCGCCATCCCAGGCGTCTCCGGAGAGATAGACGGTAAGCGTGTTAGCCATGATGCGGAACCTTCCAGTCGCTGAAGCGGCAGCAAGCCGCCTCCCTTTCGGACAATCGTTACGCATCGTTATCTAGTTTGCAACCGGAGATTATGTAATTTCTCAAAGCACAACCCATGTGCGAGGGTGCCGCTTTATGGCGTGTCCAAATTCTGGTAGAATTCGTTCACCGCGCGGCCTTTGGGCGCCGCGACCAGCTTCAGCGGAGTAGGGAAATGGACGGCGTTCAGGATCACCTGGCGAGACCTTGCTGAAGTCTCTCGCAGGAACGTGGCGTCGCGCGGCGGCCGGCGGCGACGCGATTGTCATCATCCCAGTCGCGGCGATGCTGCTCATGACCATGGGCGGCGGCTCCGCCCTGGTAAAGTTTGTCTGTCCCGTCCTGGTGACGACGGCAGCACTCTGGTTTTGCGGCAGATCTGCCGGGCTTTATTTGAAGATCCTTCTATGGACCTTCATCCTGGCGCCCGGACTGCGCCATTTCGACGACTGGTACGCGGGATACTCGGATACCAACCCGATCATGCTGTCGCCCTACCTGGCGGTGTTCGTGGCCACCGGATCGATCGCGCGCTATCTGCTTGCCGGCCGCCGCTACAGCCTCGAGATGCTGGTGCTGATCCTGACTGTCGCGGTCGCCGTCGGCATGGCGGTCGCCACCGGCGAGATCAAGGCGCCTTTGATGGCGGCGATGCGCTGGCTCGCCCCGATCTGGGTCGGCCTCTATGTCTGCGCGCATGCCGACCTGCTCGGCGACATCCGCGAGCAGGTGCGGCGCACCTTCAGCATCGCGGTGCCGCTGGTGGCGATCTACGGCATCATCCAGTTCGTCTCGGTGCTGCCCTGGGACGCCTACTTCATGAAGGAGGCGCCGATCGGAAGCATCGGCTTTCCGGTGCCGTTCCAGGTGCGCGTGTTCGCGACGATGAACTCGCCCGGCAGCCTGGCGGCGATGCTCAGCACCGGGCTGCTGCTGATGCTGCCGCGCGTCCGCGGCATCATCTGGATCGTCGGCATGATCGCCTTGTCGCTGACCACGCAGCGCGCGGCGCTCGCGGCGCTCCTGGTCGCCTTGCTCGTTATCGGCGTCACCAGCAAGGATCGAACGCTTCGGCTTAATCTCCTGAAGATGCTCGGCTGCGTCGCGGTCGCGAGCCTGCTCATGCTCAGCGTGCCAGGGGCCGCCGACAAGCTCGTCTCCACCGTCGGCTCCGTCTCGCATCTGCAGGACAACAACAGCGCGCAGGAGCGCTGGGCTCAGTACGAAGACGTCATGCCGTTGCTCGACAGCGACAAGCTGGGGCGTGGCCTGGGCTGGGAGACCAACCCCTTCTACCTCAGTGTCGGGAACGCCACGGCGGTCGATAGCGGCCTGATCGACATCTTTGTCAGCCTCGGCGTCGTCGGCGGCTTCTGCTTTCTTTTTGCCCTGGTCTCCCTGGTCGTACAAGGCTGGCGCGTGGTGCGAAGCAACGGCGACATGTCCGCCTACGGCGAGCTTGGCGCCGTCATGTTCGGCATCGCCCAGCTTCCCTTCGGCGACCAGTTCACCTCCGAGCATGGCGTGTTCATGTATCTTTCCCTTGGCCTGCTGCTGGCGCGGCCGCTGCGGCGCGAGCACGGCATCGCCTTCCGAAGGCGGCTCGCGCATCGAGGTCAGGCGTAGCTGTGTCGGATGGTACAGGCACGCATGGACTCCGGCGGGTCGGCACGCATAGTGACTGCGCCCATGACGTATCCGCCTCGTTGCGCCATCCTGCTGCTCGCGGCCAGCCTCGCCTTCGGCGCGGGCGGTCTGTCGGCATGCCGCCGGGCACCGCCCTCAAGCGCGTCGGCGGCAAGTGCTGCGCAAGCGAGTCAAGCGGCGCCCGCCGTGGCCGTGCTGTATCGCGGCGGGGTTCCGGTCACCAGCCTCACCTATGACTCGCGCGTCTTCTTCGACTTCGACCAGGATCAGCCGCGGGCGGGGGCGGGCGCCGTGCTCGACGCGCTGGCGCAGCGGCTGAAGCGCGAGCCGGACACGCACGCGGCGGTGCTCGGCCACACCGACGCCGTCGGCGGCGACGCCTACAACATGACATTGTCCCGTCGCCGCGCGGAGACCGTCGTGCGCGAACTGGAGGCGCGCGGCGTGGCCGGCGGCCGTCTGCGCGCGATCGGCATCGGCAAGCGCGAACCCGTCGCCGCCGACGACACCGAAGCCGGCCGTGCCCGCAACCGTCGCGTCGAGTTCCTGATCTCGCCCAGCGCGCGCGCCATCGCCGACGTGATCCGCGCGCGTCCGACCAGCCTGCGCGAGAACCATCCCGCTGCCCAGACGCTGCGCGCGCGGCAGCCGACGCCCCTTTCGCGCGCGCCACTCGGCGCGCCGGTGACGTACTGAACAGGCGGAGCCCGCACGCATGGCCTTCGGGCGCAATCCCACTCCGGCACACGATCCGCTGCAGGAGGCGTTCCTGTCGGCGATGAGCTTCGGCCCGGACCGTGCCGCCGCACTGCGTCTGCCGCCAGAGCGCGTGCGGCAGGCGGCCGAGGCTGAAGCGGCTCGCGGCCCGCTCGCGGCAGACGAGCGCGGCTTTACCGACGGCATGCGCCTGGCCGTGCTGGAGCCGGCGCGCGTGCTGCTGTCGCATTGGCGGCAGGCACGCGCCGGCTTTGATGCGCGCCTCGGGCCGCATCGCGCCGATATTGAACGTGTCGCCCGCCTGCAGGCCGACATGATTGCGCTCACCCGCAGGCGCGACGAGGACCTCGCCCAGATCGAGCGCGAGACCGAGCAGAGCCATCGCTACCGCGAACGGCGCGAGACCTATACCCGCGCCGACACCCGCTTGCGGCGCTACTCGGACGCCAACGGCGGCCGCCAGGCCACCATGCTCGCGCGCAGCCCGATCTACTTCCTGGCCCTGTTCTGCGTCGGCGTCACCGAGTGGCTGATCAACTACACCGTGTTCCTGCTGTTTTTCGGCATTCCCGCGATCGCCGCCGGAACGACCGTGATCCTCGCCGTGCTGCTCGCTTTCGCCTCGCACGGCCACGGCTCGATTCTCAAGCAGTGGAGCCACCGCTTCGGCCATCACGCCGAACGCATCAAGCGCATCGGCGATTGGCGGCTGCTGGTGCTGGCCACGATCGCGCTGCTGGTCGTGCTGGGCGCCGCCGGCGGCTCGCGCGCGATCGCGGCCCAGCGCGCCATGGCCGCGCAGGCGGGACCGAACATCCTTGGTCCCGGCGTGCAGGTGCAGACCGATCCCACCATCGAGGTGCTGCTGTCGCTGCTGGCCAATCTTGGCGCCTGGCTGGTCGGCATCTTCTTCGCCTATGTCTGCCACGACATCGACCCGGACTTCATGGACGCGACCCTCCAGCGCCGGCGCGCCTGGCGCCGCTTCCACCGTCTGCGCCGCGTCGCCGATCAGCGCATCCGCCAGACCGAGGCGCGCACCGCCAAAGAGCTGCGCGAGACCGAAACCGCTGCCGCCACCCGCCTCGACGCGGTCGCCCCGCAGCGCGCCCTGCTCGATCAGATCGAGGCGCACGAGCGCGCCATCCACGACGCCGTGCTCGCCGTGGTGCGCGGCAACGCCGAGCACTACCGTGCGGCGCTGCAGGAGGCGGGCGAGGCGCCGCCGCCGGTCTCGCTCGACCGCGCGGCGCTGCTGCTTGAACTGGAGTCCTGACCGATGCGCCTGATGCCACGCTTGCTGCCGCTCGTCGCGGTCCTGGCCGCGTTGTTTGCTCCTGGCGCCGCCCATGCCGCCTTGTTCGGCCGCGAAGGGCTGGATCCGGCCTTCTGCAACACGCCAAGCGTGCGCCAGACCGTGCTCTATATCGACGACCGCATGATGGTGGACGGCGACACCGCATGGGCGCGCAAGCTGGCGGACAAGCTGCGCGCCACCCTGGCCCCAGGTGAGCGCCTCACCGTGGTGCGCCTGGAGACCGCAAGCGGGCAAAGCAGCGAACTCTGGTCAGGCTGCTGGCCCGGCTACACCGCAGCCCAGCAGGCCGCGCTCGAAAAGCGGAGCTTTCTGTTCAGCCGCAATCCGCTCTCCACCTTGTCCGACCAGCGTAAATACTTCCTCGCCGCCATGGGCTCGGCGCTGACCGCGATCTACGAGCAAGGCAAACGTGCGGCTGACGCCGTTGGTGTCCGCGCCGCCAGTCCGCCGCACAAGGAGATCATCCGTGCGCTGGCTTCCGACGAAGGCCGTTTCTCGGCAAGTTCAGTGACGATCCGCGCCATTCTCTATTCCGACATGGCGGAGAACAGCGATCTCGGTTCCGTGTTCCAGGCTGGTTCCGCCCCGGTCGATCTGGGCCAGAAGCTCGGCACCTACCTGCGCGGCAGCGTGTTCTACGCGTTCGGGGTCGGCGCCGACATCACCGGCGATGCGAACTTCCCGGAAGTCGCCCGCCGCTTCTGGCTCACGGCATTGCACGGCATGGCGACGACCCTGGGCGGCATGGGGGCTGATCTGAACGTGCCCAACCTGCTGCCGGTGGCGGCGCACGACTACGCGGTCGCACTCACCATGGACAACCAGCCCCTGGAAGGCAGGCTGTCGCTGCTCACCGACGAGGACGGAGCGCTGGTGGATAGCTGGATCGGCATTTCGCGTCTCGGCAGCACCGGCCTCGCAGGGACGTTTACCTGCGAAGCGGCGGGCGCCTGCCGGCTCGACGCCACCACCAGCTCCGGCCTCGCCACCAACGCGCCCAGCGAGCGCGTTGTCTTGAACGGGCCGCCGCAAGGGCCGCTCGTGGGCGACCTCGGGGTCCGGGCGCAGGGCATGATGTTCAAGCTGCGCACCGAGGACGTCCGGTAGCAACAAGCGAGGCTCTCTTGTCATGTGGTTTCGCTGGCTCTTAGGCTTATCCCGACAAGAATCAGCGAGTGATGAATGGGCATGGCGAGAGCGCTGGCGGCATGGTGTCTGTTGCTACCGTCTTTGGCGTTATGCGATACGTCTGGCGCGGCATCTGCCTCCGCCCGCGGCGTGCCGCCGCCCTCTCCACGAGGTCCGGACGCTGATCGTCTTCATGGCCAACGCATAGCCGATCCTTATCGCTGGCTGGAAAATTCCAGCTCTGTTCGCACGCACGAATGGATCGCGGCACAGCAACGGTACACCAGCCGCTTGCTTGATCATCGTCCCGAACTGGGCCTGGTTCAGGACGACGTGCGCTCGCTTGAAGACCTGGAAGTCCCCGAGACCGCAATCTGGCGCAACGGCGCCCTCTTTCTTTTGAAGAAGCAGGCAGGGCAGCAGATTGCTTCGCTGACCCTGCGAGCTGGCCTGCACGGGCCGGAGAAGCAGCTTATCGATGCGCGAACGCTGAGCCCCGATGCGGGTGCCACGCTCGAGCTTCTGAACGTCTCAAAAGATGGAAAGCTTGTCGCCTTTGGCGTCCGCCGCGGCGGCCAGGATCAGCTCAGCATCCATTTCGATAATGCCGTCACCGGCAAGATCCTGCCGGATGTTTTACCGGAGGCGCGATACATCTATTGGTCGCTGCTTTTTTCTCCAGATGGAAAGCGGATTTTCTATATTCGGATAGACGATGACGGTCCCCGGCTCTACATGCACACGCTCGGGGCGCCGCCGGAACGCGACACTCTGCTGTTCGGAGGCGGGCTCGGGGCCGGATCAATTCTCGAAGCCACGCTTTCGGCTGATGGAAGGCTCTTGCTTTTGCAGGTGCTGCACGGCGCGGCCGGTCCTACGGACCTCTATCTAGAAGACGCGGATGGCGACGGAGCGGCACGCGCGCTGGCCAGAGGCATCGCGGCCAACTTCGATGCCAAAGCGGCCGACGGCCAGATCTACATCCAGACGGACTGGAAGGCGCCGCGCGGCCGTATCATGGTGGCCGATGCGAGCCACCCTGAAATCCAGAACTGGCGTACGCTTATTCCAGAACAAGCCGATACGCTGCAAAGCTTCCATCTCGCCCAGGGCAAGCTATTCCTCGACTATCTCCACGACGCCCATTCGCGACTCGTAGTCTATGACCATCACGGCAAGGAAGCGGAGTCCCCGCCACTTCCCGGACTGGGTACGGTGTCTCTGATAGACAGCCAATCAGATTCACCTATTGTATGTTTTTCCTATTCGTCATTTGGGACGCCAAGCGAGTTTCTCGCCTATTCGGTCGCATCGAACAGCGAAGAGGTCGTGTCAGCGCCGACAGCGCCGCACTGGCTCTCCGAACTCGTCACCGACCAGGTCTGGTATCGCTCGGCGGACGGAACGCGTGTGCCGATGTTTCTCGCCCATAAGCGCGGGCTTGCCAGAGACGGCAGACGCGCCGTTCTGCTTTATGGCTATGGCGGCTTCAACTGGGCGCAAACTCCGGAATTCTCCCCTGAGGAAGCGGTATGGCTGGAGCATGGCGGCATCTACGCGGTGGCCAACATTCGGGGCGGCGGGGCGTTCGGCGAAGCTTGGCACAAGGGCGGCGATCTGGCGAACAAGCAGAACAGCTTCGACGATTTCGCAGCCGCCGCGCGATGGCTTGAGGCGCACCGCTATACCAATCGGAACAAGCTGGCCATCCAGGGCATGAGCAATGGCGGGCTGCTGGTGCTGGCCTCCATCACGCAGCATCCTGAATTATTTGCCGCCGTGATCGCCCGCTATGCGCTCGCCGACATGCTGCGCTACGAGCATTTCGGCATCGCGCGCTGGTGGGTGAAGGAATATGGCTCGGTCGCCAACGCCGAGCAGTTTCGCACGCTTTACGCCTACTCGCCCTACCAGCATGTTCGAAACGGCCGCGATTATCCGGCGGTCTTGCTCGTAACTGGTGCGAAGGACACGCGCGTAAACCCCATGCACTCTCTCAAGATGACCGCCGCCTTGCAGAACGCAACTGCGTCGGGCCGTCCCGTGCTCCTGCTCTACGACTCCCAATCGGGCCATTCTGGCACCCTGCCGGCCAGAGCCGAGATCCAGCAGGCCGCCAAAGAGTTGACCTTCCTGTTTTGGCAGCTAGGCATAGGAGGTAGGGAATTGCGGTAATCACTCCCGACGTCGCCCGAACCCGTTTCGTGGTCAGCGTCGCCGAATGGTTGGAGGACAGGCTTTGCCGCGCGCAACAACGGCGCGGAAATTGCTTACGGTCATGGTGACGTAGCCGCTCGGCCAGGAGGCAGACGATGCAGCGCCCAGGAGGCAGACGATGCAGCGCAGCGCCGACCTTGAGTCGATCCCTCGTCCGGTGATTGCCCTCGCCGACGAATACGAGCCAGGGTTTGTCGATCCTTGGCACTCTCACCGGCGCGCCCAGCTTCTCTACGCCAGCTCAGGCGTGATGTCGGTCATGACGGATCGGGACAGCTATATCGTGCCTCCGCAGCGTGCGGTGTGGTTGCCGGCCGGAACCGGGCACGAGGTTTCGTGCCGCGGCCGCGTCTCGTTGCGCACCCTCTACATCAAGCCGGACACCGCCTCGCATCTGCCCTCGGAGTGCTGCGTGTTGGAGGTGGTGGAGCTCCTGCGTGCCCTGATCCTCGAAGCGATGCGCTTTGAACGCGAGTATGACGAGCATGGCCGCGCGGGAAGAATCGTGAGCTTCCTTCTCGATGAGATCGCGGCCCGGCCAACGCCGAGCCTCGCGTCGCGCATGCCTCGGGACGAGCGCCTGAAGCGGGTTTGCCACGCGATTCTCGCCAACCCATCGCGCCATGACGATCTCGACCAATGGGCGAAGCTCGCCGGAATGGGACGGCGCACGCTGACGCGACGGTTCCGACAAGACACCGGCATAAGCCTGGCCGCGTGGCGCCAGCACATCCGGCTGCTCGACGCCTTGTCGCGCCTGTCGGCCGGCCAGCCGGTCACCACGGTCGCCTTCGACGTCGGATATGAGAGCCTCAGCGCCTTCACCACCGTCTTCCAAAAGATGTTCGGCGTGCCGCCAAGCCGCTATTTCAACCGCGACAAGGCATCGTTGCATGGAGCGAGCGGCCTCTCCGGTTGAAGAGGCGGCGATGAGGCTGGCCCGTTCGAGAATAGAATCGACCCAACCGATAAAGATATGTTGTCGAGGTTTCGTTAAGTGAGCCTCATGGTCAGATCCGATGCATCGGCGACGCGGCGGTCGGCGGGCCCGGATCTCCGGTTGCTGCGACGCGGCTGCTCCTGTCTCTGTGTTCTGGCGGGCCTGCTCGCATGCCGGCAGGCGCTGGCCCAGACACCGACGCAGACACGGGCACACGATCTCCAGGGCGGCACCGCGGCGCAGGGCGGACCGCCTGGAGCCCTGAAGCGGCCGGCGGAGGCGAGCACGGCGAGCAATCCACCGCCCCCCGCTCAGGCTGTCACCGTATATGCCCGCAGGCAATACGTGCCGAAGGACGCCAGCGCCGGCACCAAGACAAAGACCTCGATCCTGGACGTCCCCCAGTCCATCTCGGTCATCACCCACGACCAGCTTGGACTGTTGCAGGACCAGACCCTGGATCAGGCGCTGCAATTCACCGCCGGCGTGAACACTGGCTATCAGGGCAACGATCCGCGCTTCGACTATCTCATCCTGCGCGGCTTCATCCCGCCGCGCTACCTGGACGGGCTGCCGGAGCCGACCTCAACGTTCGCGCAATCGCGTCTCGACCTCTACGGCATGGACCAGGTGCAGGTGCTCAAGGGGCCCTCCTCGGTGCTCTACGGCGCCATCCCGCCGGGGGGACTCGTGGACGAGGTCAGCAAGCGTCCACAAACCAAGCCGTTCGCCGACCTGCAAGCGCAATTCGGCAGCTTCGACTATCGCGAAGCGGCATTTGATGCTGGCACGCCGGCGGCGGAAGGAAAGGTGCTGGTGCGCCTGACTGGTCTGTTCCGCGATACCGACAACCAGACCGACTACGTCTATACCCAGCGCTGGTTCGCAGCCCCCTCGGTGTCGTTCGTGCTGTCGCCGGACACCACCTTCACCCTGCTGTCGCACTACCAGCATGACCGCACCAACACGGCGAACCAGTTCCTGCCGGCATTCGGCACGCTTCTCCCGAACCCGGACGGCGAGATCACCAGCAGCGACTACATCAACGAGCCGAACCATGACCGCTTCTCGCGCGACCAATATGATATCGGCTACCAACTCGACCACACCGTGAACGATCAGATCAGCTTGCACCAGGGCGTCCGCTTCGAGGACGTCAAGGTCATCTACGACACGCTCTACGGCGACGGCTTTACCCTAGGATCCAAAGGTCTGCCGACCAATTACCGGCTCCTCAATCGCGCATCGTACTACGTCAACGAGGACGCGCGCGACGTGGGTCTCGACAACAACGCGGAAATCAGGTTCGACACCGGACCATTGCGCCACGACCTGCTTCTCGGCGTGAATTACGTGCACTACCGCGACGATTACGGCGCGGGCTTCGGCACGGCGCCCCCGATCGACGTGTTTGATCCGGTCTATGGCGCGCAGTTCGCGACCCCCGCCGTCAGCAGCCACACGATCGAGACGCAGGACGATGTCGGCGAGTATGGCCAGGACCAGATCAAATGGCACCGCTGGATCGCGACCCTGAGCGCGCGCGAGGACGAGGTCTCCACCGACACGCAAAACGTCATCTCTCCCACATCGACAACCTCGCGCGACGACACGGCGTTCTCCTGGCGCGGCGGCCTCAGCTACGTGTTCGACCAGCGGCTGGCGCCCTACTTCTCCTATGCGCGCTCGTTCGTGCCAACCACCGGCACAGCCTATAACGGCGGCACCTTCGCGCCCACGACCGCGAACCAGTACGAGGTCGGCGTGAAATACCAGCTCGGCCGGCGCACCTTGCTGACTGGCGCGGCCTACCAGCTCACAGAGAACAATGCGCTGACCAACGATCCCAATCACCCGTTCTACAGCTTGCAGCAGGGCCAGGAGCGCGTGCGCGGCATCGAGATCGAGGACACCACGCGGCTCAATGACGCACTGAGCATCAATGGCGCCTATTCCTACACCGACGGCGAGGTGACGAAGAGCAACGATCCGGCCACTCTCGACAAGCGCATCCCGGAAGTGCCGCGCCACCAGGCATCGCTGCTGGTGGACTACACCTTTCAAACCGGACTTCTGCGCGGCTTCGGCGCCGGCGTGGCCGGGCGCTATGTCGGCACCGTGTTCGGCGACACCGCGAATATCTGGCGCACGAATTCTTACACGGTCATGGATGTGCTTATGCACTACGACACCAGGCGCTACCGACTCTCGCTGAACGCGACCAACGTGTTCAATACGGAGTATCTGACCTCCTGCGACAGCGCTGCCTTCTGCTTCTACGGACCGAGGCTGAACATTCTCGGCACGGTGACGGTGAAGCTGCCTTAGCCGGAGCGTCGATGATGCCGTCTTCGCCCGGACAGGAACTGGACCCGGAGATCGCGCTGTTCCGGCGGCGCTGCGCCGACGCTGTCCGCCACCTGCCGCCGCTCGACGCCGTGCCGCCCGATGAGGCGCGCCGCCTGATCGAACTGGCGCGCGCGCCTTGGCGCGTCGGCGGTCCGGTGATGCGCCGCGTGGCGCAGGCGACCCTTGACGGCGCCGTGCCGCCGTTGCGCTTGCGCATCTTCGAGCCGCAGGACGCCTCCGGCGCGACGCTGCTCTATTTGCATGGCGGCGGCTGGACTATGTTCAGCCTTGAGACGCATGACAGGCTGATGCGGGAATATGCCGCACGCGCCCGCGTGATCACCGTCGGTGTGGATTACGCGCTCACCCCGGAAGCAAGGTTTCCGGTGGCGATCGAGCAGATCGTCCACGCGGCCCGGATGCTTCGTGCCGCGCCGGGCTCCTACGGCCTCGGCGGAGGTGCAGTGTTCATTGGCGGCGACTCCGCCGGCGCCAACCTGTCCGTGGCCGCTTCACTCGTGCTGCGCGACGCGGGCGAGGCGGACCTGGTGTCCGGCCTGGTGCTGAGCTACGGCGTCTATGACTCAGCTTGCGACGGCGGCTCGTTCGAGCGGTTCAGCGATCCCGCCTATATGCTGACGCGTGAGGAGATGCGGCTGTTCTGGTCACGCTACCTTCCCGACGAGAGCGGGCGTGTCCATCCGCTCGCCTCGCCGCTACGCGCCGATCTGCGCGGCTTGCCGCCCGCTTTCCTCGCGATCGCCGAGTGTGATGTGCTCGCCGACGAGAACCTGGCGATGGCGGCTCGGCTGAAGGCGGCCTGCGTGCCCACGACCGCCGTCACCTATCCGGGCACCACGCACTCCTTCCTGGAGGCGGTCTCCATCGCCGCCGTCTCGGGGCGAGCCTTGCAGGACCAGGCCGACTGGATGCGCGCGCACGCGGCAAGCGGCACGACGTGAGTAAGCGCTAGTCCTCGAAGCGGCCGAAGCGACGCATCATCTCGGCGGTCCGGCGCTGCCTCGGCGTGCCGGCGGCAAGGGCGGCGTGCACCCGGCGTCGATCGTCCGATTTGTTGTGTTGCCCCATGCGGACCTGGCCCTCGATGCGTGCGATAGGGATTTCGAAACCGACAATGCCGTGGAGCAGCTTGTCGATATACTGGTCCACCTGTGACGACGCCCAGCCTGTGTCCTCGGGCTCGTTTGCCTCGCTCAGCCGCACCACCATGTGGCGCAGGCCGTCCGCGTCCATGACCATCGTCGCATGGCCATAGCAATGCACCGCCACGTAGAGCCATGTCGGCACCCGTGGGCTGGTGCCATACCAGCCGGCGGACACATTGGCATCAGGACCGAGAAAGGTCACCAGCGCCTCCTCGCCGCTCTGTAGCACCCGCCATTGCGGGTTGCGCCGATCGACATGGCCGATCAGGACGCCGTTCGGCCCACGTTCGCGGTCGAGCAGGAAGGGAACATGGCACCCCGAGAGGCCAAAGCCGGAAGACGCGGTGAGCAGGGTGCCAAGCCTGATATCCTCGATCAGGCCGTGCATGACCCCGAGATCGTGTTCCTGAAATTCCTTCGGTGCGAACATGAGAACTCTTCTATCCGCAGTTCCAACGACCTGACACCGCCAGGATTGCGAAGGCCCAGAACAGGGCGTCCCGACACAGCTCACGGTCAAGCCCGGCACGGCCCTGATGGCCCGCGTACATGTCGGTGCGCAGCATCACTGGCTTGCCGCTGGTGCTGAACTGGCGCAGCTTGGCGATCCATTTCGCCGGCTCCCAGAAGCCGACCCGATCATCGAGCAGGCCGGCGGTGGCCAGCACTGCGGGATAGCGCCGCGGCGAGACATTCTGGTACGGGTCATAGCTCAGGATCGCCTCGAACATCGCCGGCTCCGAGGGATTTCCCCAGATCGGCAGGGCCGAGGCCACCAGCGGATTGGTGGCATCAAGCATCGTGTTCAACACATCGACGAACGGCACCTCGCCGATGGCGCCTCCGAACAGCTCGGGGCGCAGGTTGATCGCGCCGCCGATGAGTATGCCGCCGGCCGAAAAGCTGTGGCCGACGATGCGGCCGGCCCGGGTGTAGCCGCTCCCCGCAAGATGTTCCGCGCAGGCGATGTAATCGGTGATCGTCTTTTTCTTGCCGGCCTTCAAGGTCTGCTCGAACCAGCCCATGCCGCGTTCGCCGCCGCCGCGTACGTGCGCGATCGCCACGATCCAGCCGCGGTCGGCGAGCGACAGGCGCGAGACCGAGAATTCAGGGATCAGCGTGAAGCCGTAGGCGCCATAGCCGAACAGGATGCAGGGCGCATTGCCGTCAAGGGCCGTACTGCCGCGCATCAGCAGCGAGATCGGCACAGATGCGCCATCGGGCGCCCGAGCCTCCAGGCGGCGCACCTCGTAGTTCCGCGGATTAAATCCCGGAACCTTCTGCTGGCCAAGCAAGGCGCGCCGGCCGGAGCGCATGTCGATCGTCCACCAGGTGATCGGACGGCGCGGCGATTGGCAGGAGAAGCGGACGAGCGCCGAATCGTATTCGCTCAGCATATCGAGTTCGAGCCCATAGGCGGCATCCTCGCAGCCGACGCGCCGCGTCTGGCCGCCGTCACGCCCCACCGTGACAAGCCACGGGTTGGCGTCGATCCACTCCACCCGTGCCAGGTCATCGCGAAAGGCGCGGATGGCGGTGATCGCGCGGCCCGGCGGAGGAGTGATCCAAGGGCGCCAGCCACGCTCCGACAGGTCAGTCCCGTCCGCCAGCATCAGCTTGAAGTCGACGGCGCCATTCGCGTCGGTGCGCACCACGAACTGGTCACGGCCGTCTTGCGTGTACCAATGCTCCAGATCGTAGTGCAGCCCGTCCCGGCGGGGCTGGGTGATGCGAGGTGCTGCGGTCGGATCAGCCCCCGGGATCAGCCAGGTCTCGGTCGCCGAGGCGTTCAGCACGTTGATGAAGAGAAAGCCGTTGGAGGCTGCCCGCGCGAGGGTAATAAAGAAGGCCGGGTCGTGCTCCTGATAGATGAGCGTGTCGGCGCCGCCGTATGCCGGACGACGCAACACCTTGGTGGGATGCGACTGCTCATCGCGTAGCAGCCAGAACAACCATTGGCTGTCAGGCGAGAACACCCAGTCGCCGAAACAATGTTCGACCGGCGGCCCGACCAGCTTTCCGGTCGCGAGGTCGCGGACATAGAGGCGGAACATCTCGTCGCCGGTCTCGTCCACTGCCCAGGCGAACAGCTTTCCGTCCGGACTGTGCGTCGGGCCGCTGAGGCTGGACAGCCGGAAATAGCGCTGGCCGCGCGCGATCTGATCAAAGTCGGCCAGAAGCTGAGCCGGGCCGCCGTCACGCGGCCGACGCAGGAACGATGGAAACTGGTTCCCAGGAGGCATCTCCGACCAGTAGCTCCAGGCGCCATCCGGCTGCGGCGGAGGATCGGCGTTCCCGGGCGAGCGCGCCGCGATTTCGCGCATCAGCTTGGCTTGCAGTGCGTTGGTCGGCCGCATCACGGTATCGCAATAGAGGTTCTCGCGGAGCAGATGCATGCGTATCGCGGAATCAAGCCGCTCCGGATGCTGGAGTTCGGAAAACCAGTGCGGCGGATGGAGCCACGCAAAGTCGTCAACGAGCGTGTGGCCGAAGCGTGTGGTTCGCACCGGGTGCTTGGGTGTCACCGGCGGTGGCGGCAGCGATGCGCAGGACGAGGGAGCGGCAGGCGCGGCCGCCGCCCCGAACGCCAGCAGCGAGACTGAGCCGGTCAGGGCGGCGCGCCTGCCGAAGATCGGCCAGGTGCCAAGCGAGGGGCGCGGCATGCGGAGGTTCCGGTACGCACAAACAACCGAGGACACCGTCTTATAGGGGCAGGGGCCGCGCTGCATGAGAGCACCGAAGGCCAGATACTATCGCGCTCGGGCCAATCCCGTGGGCCGGCGCCCCAAAATCCACGCCGGCATGCTTGATTTGGCCAGACTCGCCGAGGAAGCACCATATCGCCATGACGCTCCGACGCCTTATTTATGTGTCGCACCGGTATTGCGGCCTGACCGCGGCGTTGTTCCTGTTGATCGCGGCGGCCACCGGCTCGCTGCTCGTGTTTCGGGACGGTCTCGACGCGGCGCTCAACCCGGACCTGTTTGACGTCGCGGCGAAGCCGGTGCTGCCCGCCACGGAGGTGGTGAGCCGTGCCGAGCGCGCGCATCCCGACTGGCAAATCACTCAATTTGACCTGCGCACTTCTCCCGGTGAGACGCTGCGCGTGTCGTTGGGCGGTGAGCAGGCGTTTCTCGATCCGTCCGATGGCAGGCTTGTGGGCACGCGCGGCGCCGGACCCGGATTCGGACGGCGGCGCTTGGTCGAGGGGATCTATCTCCTGCACTACACCCTTCTCGCAGGGACTGCCGGACGCTGGTTCATGGGCCTGGTGGCGTTGTTCTGGCTTGGGCTGAACATCCTCGGGCTTTGCATCACCTGGCCGCGACGAAAGCCATGGCTTTTGCACTGGCGTCCGGCGTTGCGCACAACGCGACACGCCTTCTCCGGCCGGCCATTACCAGAGTTGCATCGCCTGTCGGGCCTGTGGCTGATCCCCTTCCTGACTGTGCTGGCCTATACGTCGGTGGCGATGAACTTCTACGGCGAGGCGTTCCAGCCGCTTGTAGAGGCGATCTCGCCGCCGCGTGCCGGTGACCCATCCAGCCGTCCGGCTTTGCCGCCGCCGCCCGGCGCCTCGCCAATCGGGTTTGCGGAGGCGGAGAGAATTGCCGTCGCCGCCGCCCGCACCCGCACACCGAACCTCCGGCCGGTCACGATGAGTCTGGACGCATCGCATCATCTCTACGCGGTCGGCTTCTCGCCCGGCGGCACCCATCTCTACAAGGGATATGGCCACGTCACCTACGATATCAGCGCGTATGGCGGACGCCTGGCATGGCTCGATCAGCCGAAGCTCGATGGACGGGGTCGGCTGGTGCTCCGGTCGCTCTATCCCTTGCATAGCGGACAGATCGCAGGGCTGCCGACCCGTCTGCTCGTGCTCGCGCTCGGCCTGGTGACCATCGGCCTGGTCGTGACTGGTATCCTGCCCTGGTGGCGCCGGCGACGCCGGCTTTCTGACAAAAGGACGCAGTAAGCCTGTCCGGTCTCTGCTCACGCGTGCCCGGTCTGCGTCGACACTTGGGCGGCGTTGTGGGTTGCGGCATTGCGCTTGGATTGCCACAGGCCGACGAAGTCGATCGGCTGCAGCACCACCGGCGGGAAGCCGCCGTCGCGTGTGACCTCGCTGATGATGTTGCGCGCATACGGAAAGATCAGCCGCGGCACCTCGACCAGCAGGATCGGCTCGATCATGTTCTCCGGCGCATCGGTCAGCGTGACCACGGCGGCATAGGCCAGTTCGGCAATGAACACGGTGCGGCCGACGGCATTGGTTTCCGTGGTCGGCTCGGTCGCCTCCGCCTTGATCGCCAGCACGATCTCGAACACCATCTGGTCCTTCTGGAGGCGGTTGGCCTGCACGTCGATGTTCACGGAGATTTGCGGGTTGGACCGCAGCGTCGCGAAGATCTCGGCGCCCGCCGGCACCTCGAAGGAAAGATCCTTGGTGTATTGCAGGTTCATGGTCAGCGGCAGCGCCGGCGGCGTGGTGGGCGATTGGGCTTCGGACATCAGACAACTCTCCTGCTGGGACGCGAGGGCGGTGGCGCGCGGGTAGCACGCCCTGTCCCGCGGAGCTAGGAGAAGGCGTGCGACGCAGTCGGCTCGGTTGTCTCGAAACGGCGGAAACCCCATCTGCTGGCGAGAGATCGTTGGTCGGCACGCAGGGAGACAGGACGCAGCAATGGATTTCACCGCCGGCCATCTTCCAGTCGATCTGATCCTGTTCGGCATGATCGCGGCCTTTCTGGTCCTGCGCCTGCGCAGCATTCTCGGCAAGCAGACCGGATTGCAGCGGCGCGCTCCGCCCTCCGGGCCTGCGCGCGGCGCTCTCGGACCGGTGATCGAGGGACGCGCCGAGCCGCGCCCGACATCGTCCGATCGGCCGCTGCCCGATCCGACCAGCGCCGCGGGCCTCAAGCTCGCCCGTATCCAGGAACGCGACCGCGGCTTTGATGCCGCCGTGTTCCTGCGTGGCGCCGAGGCGGCGTTCCGCAAGATCGTGCAGGCCTTCGCCGACGGAGACCGCACCGCGCTGCGCGCCAACCTGACCGACGGCGCCTACAACGCCTTCGATGCGGCGATCTCGGCACGCGAGCAGGCCGGAGAGACCCAGCGCGCGGAGATACGCGCCATCTTGCAGGCGACCATCACCGACGCCAACCTTGCCGAACGCGGCAACGGTCTCTGGCTCGGCTCCATCGATGTCCGCTTCGTCTCTGACCAGATCAGCCTGGTGCTCGGCCGCGATGGTCAACCCGTGTCGGGCGCTGACGCCACCACCGAGCTGTCCGATCTGTGGACCTTCGAGCGCCTGCTGAACGCCGCCGGCGGCGGCGCCGGTCCGAACTGGCGGCTCGCCAACGCGCGCAGCGCCTGACTTCGCGTGCCGCCGGCTGGGCGCCGAGCGCGCCGACTGCGTGTCTTGGCGGCATCCGTCTTCGCCGCGTGCCTGTCCGGCTGCGCGGTGCAGCCACCGGGTCCGCCAACATTGGCCCTGCAGCCGGTCGCCTACGACAGCCTCGCGGGATGGCGGCAGGAGAAGGTCTCGACGGTGCTGCCGTCGTTGCTGCTTCA
Organism: uncultured Acetobacteraceae bacterium; assembly: GCA_964246745.1. Lineage (GTDB taxonomy): Bacteria > Pseudomonadota > Alphaproteobacteria > Acetobacterales > Acetobacteraceae > Lichenicoccus. The sequence goes on along the minus strand of CAXTRK010000005.1, from coordinate 111,598 downwards.
GTGTCATCGATTGGAGCTGCTGCCGCCCGACACCAGGCTGGGCGGCGTCGGCGAGGCAGCGGCGGCCGGCGGCAAGGCGGGCGACTGGACCCCCTTCTGTCAGACGATACGCTGGGTTCCGTCGGGCGATGACGCAGCGGCCCGCAAGACCATCGCGGCGTGGCTGCAACCCTATCTGGTCGCCGACCGGCAACGCGACACGGCGTATTTCACCGGATATTTCGAGCCGGTGGTCTCCGGGGCGCTGTTTCGGGACGCGGCCCACACCGTGCCGGTCTATCGCCGCCCGGACGATCTGCTCACCCGACGGTCCGCGTCTGGCGGGACAGTGACTGGCCGACTGGTCGAGGGCCAGGTGGAGCCCTATTGGACACGCAAGCAGATCGACCAGGACGCTTTGGCGGGTCGCGGGCTGGCGATCTGCTGGCTTTCGAGCCCGATCGACCTGTTCGTGCTGCAACTGCAGGGCTCCGGGCGTGTGCGCCTAGAGAGCGGACAAATCCTCCGGCTGGGCTACGCCGGCCGCAACGGCGCTCCCTACGTGCCGCTTGGCAGGCTTCTGGTGCAGGACGGCCAGATGGCGCCGGACCAGGTCAGCATGCAGTCGATCCGAGGCTGGCTCGTGGCCCACCCCGAGCAGGCGCAGGGGGTGCTCGAACAGAACCCGAACTATGTGTTCTTCCGCGTGCTCGATAGGCTGCGGCTTGATCAGGGGCCGATTGGCGCGCTCGGGCTGCCGCTGCGGCCGCTGCGCTCGATCGCCATCGATCCGGCTTTTCTGCCGCTGGGGGCGCCGGTGTGGATCGATACGGCGGCTCCGAACGCGGACGCCGTCGGCAGCGGCACGTTGCATCGTCTGATGCTGGCGCAAGACAGCGGCGCCGGGATCGACGGACCGACCCGTGCGGATATCTTCTTCGGCTGGGGCAGCGAAGCGGCGCAACAGGCCGGTGTCATGCACGAACAGGGCCGCATGGTGGTGCTGCTGCCGCGGCCGCCCTCGCCAGTTCGGTAATCTTCTGAAGCGAAGGCCATTTTTAAGCGAGACTGATCTCGCCCCCTGGCCCGAATCGAACCAACATGGCGATACTGCCGGCCATGATACCGAATCTCGTGCCGCACTGCGATTCGCATCCCGCGCCCGTCGCCCCAGAGCCCGCACGATTGCACAAGCCGCCGCGTCGCCTGGGACCACGAATCGCGCGGCATATGGTCGGCCGCCATCTGCTCTACCGCGGCGACTGCCTGCGCGTGCTCGCCACGTTGCAGGAAGCCAGCGTCGACATCGTCGTCACCTCGCCGCCCTATAATCTTGGCCTGAAGTATGGCGCCTACCACGACAGCCGCGGCGAGGCGGAGTATCTCGACTGGCTGATGGAGTGCGCGCGCGGGATCAAGCGGGTCATGCGGGCGGACGCGTCGTTCTTCCTCAATGTCACCGGCTCCAGCGCGCGGCCATGGCTGCCTTTCGAGCTCATGGTCAGGCTGCGGCCGCTGTTCCATTTGCAGAACCACATTACCTGGGTGAAATCGATTTCGGTGGGCGAGGACAGCCTCGGCCACTTCAAGCCAATCCGCTCCGAGCGCTATCTGCACCACAACCACGAGCATATTTTCCATCTGACGCAGACTGGAAGCGTGCCGCTCAAGCGGCTTGCCGTCGGTGTGCCATACAAGGACAAGACCAACATCAGCAGGCGCGGCCATCAGCAGGATTTACGCTGCCGCGGCGACACCTGGTTCATCCCCTATTCGACGGTGCAGACGCGTTCGCAAAAATTCGATCACCCGGCGGCCTTTCCGTTGATGCTGCCGCGCATGTGCATCCGGCTGCACGGCAGGCGCAACGCGGTGCTGCTCGATCCATTCATGGGCAGCGGCACCAGCCTCGTCGCGGCCGAGGAGGAAGGCGCGCGCGGCATCGGCATTGATCTTGATCCCACCTATGTCGCCGCGGCGCGCGGCCGGCTGCTGTCTCTGTCGCGTCTGCAACACGCCGCCTGATCTGGTGTGAAAGACCATGTTTTGGCGCCATAGCGCATAGCGAGCGCCTGACATCCGCTCGCTTTGCCTGCGTTTGGCGGCTGGCACAAAAGCTGCTCCAGCATCGCAGCGATTGCCGGATACGAAATGACTGTGCCGCCCGTACGATGGACTTGGCTCGCGCTCCTGCTCTCCTTGTCGGGATGCGCGGTCGGTCCGGACTTCCACCGCCCGACGGCGCCCTTGCGTCGCTACACCGGGACGCCGATCCATCTCGGCGCCCGCACCGGGCAAAGCCTTGCTCCGGGAGGCGACATTCCCGGCCAGTGGTGGGAGGCGTTCGGCTCGCCCGCTATCACCGCTCTGGTGCGGGCGGCGTTGCGGCGCAACCCGACGGTCGCGGCGGCCCAGGCCACGCTGCGTCAGGCGCGTGAGCTGCGGCAGGAGCAGGAGGGCACGCTGTTACCCTTTGTCTCCGGGAGCGTGCTGCGCAGCCGTGGCGAAACCCCGGGCGTGCTCAGCGGCGTGCCCGGCTCGGACTACACCCAGACCTATTACGGCGCCCAGCTCAGCCTCTCCTACACGTTCGACATCTGGGGCGGGTTGCGACGCGCGGTCGAGGAAGCGTCCGCCAGGGCCGACTATGAGCGGTTCGAGCTGGAGGCCACCGATCTGGCGCTCACCGCCGACGTGGCGCTGAGCGCGATCCAGGCAGCCTCGCTCTCCGACCAGATCACGGTGCAGCGCGAGCTGATCGGCTTCGAGCGGCGTCAGCTCACCACAGTCCGGCGTCAGTTCGAGCTTGGCGGCGCCACCGGCACCGATGTCGCGACCCAGGAGGCGCAGGTCGCCACAGCGCGCACCGTGCTGGTGCCATTGGAGACGGCGCTTGCGCAGACACGCGATCAGCTCGCCGCCTACCTGGGTGCCGCGCCTTCCGAGGTGGCAATCCCCTCGTTCAGCCTGGACGACATCACGCTGCCGGCAACGCTGCCGGTCAGCGTGCCCGCAGCACTGCTCGATCAGCGTCCGGACATACGCGCCGCCGAGGCCGTGTTGCACCAGCAGACCGCGGGCCTTGGCGTGGCCATCGCCAACCGCCTGCCCAATGTCACGCTGACCGCCAGCGTCGGCTCCGACGCCGCCGACACCCACCAGTTGTTCTCCCCGGGTAACGGCTTATGGTCGCTGGTCAACCAGGCGGTGCAGCCGATCTTCGATGCCGGTCAGTTGCTGCACGCGCAACGCGCGCAGCGCGCCGCCGTGGACAACGCCGCCGAGCTCTGGCGCAACACCGTGGTGGCCGCCTTCCAGAACGTCGCCGACGTGCTGGTGGCGCTGCAAAACGACCAGGCGGCACTCGCCGCCAGCCGCGACGAGCAGCGGGCCGCCGAGCGCAGCCTGTCGCTCGCCAGCCTGCAATACAAGCTCGGCGGCGTCTCCTATTTGTCTGTGCTGACTGCGCAACAGAGCACGCAGAACGCGATCCTCTCCCTGCTGCGTGCGCGGGCCGCGCGCTATACCGACACCGTCGCCTTGTTCCAGGCGCTCGGCGGCGGCTGGTGGCACCGCCACGACCTGCCGCCGCCCGCGCCTGCGCTGCTCAGCTCGCCGTTTCCCTGATCCGACGCATACGGAAGTCTTTCGATCATGACAGCGAAGTTCTTGATCCCGACGCTGGCTTGCATGCTTCTGCTGGCAGGCGCCGGGCTGCTGATCCTGCGCGAGCGCGGCCCTGTCGCCAAGGCGGATGCGCCGCCGGGCGCGCCACTGGGGCCGCCGCCGGTCACCGTTTCGTCGATGATCGCGCGGACCGAGGCGTGGCAGACCAGGCTCGCCGCCACCGGTTCGGTCACCGCGGTGCAGGGAGCCGACCTCTCCGCCGAGGTGAGCGGCATCGTCGGGCAGATCAGCTTCACCTCCGGCGCCGATGTCGCGGCCGGCGCCGTGCTGCTGCGGCTGCGGCCCAACGACGACGACGCGAGACTGGCGCAGCTCCAGGCGCTCGCCTCTCTTGCCGCCGCCAATCTCGCCCGTGACCGCAAGCAGTTCCAGGCGGAAGCGGTCAGCCGCGCTACCCTCGATGCCGACCAGAGCGCGCTCGCCGCCGACGAGGCGCAGGTGGCGGCCCAGCGAGCGGTCATGGCGGAGAAGGTGGTGCGTGCCCCGTTCGCCGGAAGGCTCGGCATCCGACTGGTCGATCTCGGCCAGTATCTCACCGCCGGCACCGCGATCGTCACCTTGCAGGCGCTCGATCCGATCTATGTCGACTTCAACATCCAGCAGCAGGCGTTGAGCCGGATCGCCGTGGGACAGACCGTATCGGTGCATGTCGATGCGTGGCCGGGCCGCACCTTCATGGCGCGTCTCAGCTCGATCAACAGCCGCGTCAATGCCGCGAGCCGCATGGTCATGGTGCGCGCCGAACTTGCCAACCACGATCACGCGCTGGTGCCCGGCATGTTCGCCGTCGTGGCGATCGCGGTGGGCTCACCGGCTGCCCTGGTCACGCTGCCAAAGACCGCGATCAGCTACAATCCGTACGGCGACTTCATCTATGTGCTGCAACGCCGTGCCGACGGCCGGCTGATTGCACAGTCCCGCATCGTGACCGCCGGGCCGACACGCGGCGATCAGGTCGCGGTGCTCTCCGGCATCGCCGCGGGCGAGCAGGTGGTGACAGCCGGCCAGCTCAAGCTGCGCGGCGGCGCCCCGGTCACGGTCAACAACAGCGTGCAGCCGTCCGATGCCGCGTCTCCGGTTGTGCCGGAAGAGTAAGGAAGCCAGAGCGATGCGTCTGACCGACCTGTTCATCCGACGTCCGGTGCTGTCCTGCGTGGTTTCGGTGCTGGTGCTGGTCTTCGGGATACGCGCGGAGCGGGCGCTGCCGGTGGCGCAATTCCCGTTGACGGTGAGCGGCTATATCGAGATCCAGACCGCCTATTACGGCGCCGATCCGGCCACGATCGCGGGTTTCATCACCACGCCGCTCGAAGGCGCCGTCGCCCAGGCGCAGGGCATCGACTACATGACCTCGACCAGCTCGACCAGTTCGAGCGATATCCAGGTGCATCTCAAGCTGAACTACGATCCGGCGCGGGCGCTGGCCGAGATCCAGTCCTATGTCACCTCGGTGACCTCGCAACTGCCGCAGGGGGCGCAGGCCTCGTCGATCACCATGTCGGCCGAGGTGCGCGACGTGCTCGATCTAACCGTCTATGGCGACGCCATGACCCCCGCTCAGGTGGCCGACTACACGCTGCGCCTGATCGCGCCGCGCCTGCAAGCGGTCGCCGGCGTGCAGAAGGTGGAGGTGCAGGGCAGCCCGAATGTGGTGATGCGCGCCTGGCTTGAACCAGAGCGGCTCGCCGCCTACGGGCTCACCGCTGCGGACGTGCAGAATGCCCTGGCCGCCAACAACTTCGTCTCCGGCGCCGGTCAGACGCTTGGCGCCATGACCTTCGTCAATCTCGACATCAATTCCGGCCTGCATACGGTGGCGCAGTTCCGCGACCTGGTGGTGCGCCAGCAGAATAATCGGATCATCCGCCTCGGCGACGTGGCGCAGGTCGCTTTCGGCTCGGATCCGGATAATTTCCAGGTGATCAGCGACGGCCATGACGGCGTCTATATGGATATCCATCCGACGCCGCAGGCGAACGCGCTGGTCGTCTCCGCGGCGCTGAAGGGCAAGCTCGCGGAGATCCGCGCGCAGTTGCCGTCGGGCATGCATATCAAGGTGCTCAGCGACGCCGGCGATTTCATCCGCACCTCGATCAACGAGGTGGCCTGGACCTTGGGCGAGGCGTTGCTGATCGTCTCGCTCGTGGTGTTCGTCTTCCTCGGTTCGCCGCGCTCGGTGCTGATCCCGCTGGTGACGATCCCGCTCTCCCTGATCGGCACCTTCGCGGTGATGGCGGTGCTCGGCTTCTCCATCAACCTGCTGACCTTGCTGGCGATGGTGCTGGCGACCGGCCTTGTGGTGGACGACGCCATCATCGTTGTCGAGAATGTGGGCCGCCATGTCGCCGCGGGCATGAGGCCGGTGGCGAGCGCCGCCCTTGCGGCGCGCGAACTGGCGCTGCCGATTCTGGCGATGACCGTCGTGCTGGTCTGCGCCTACGTGCCGGTCGGCTTGCAGGGAGGGCTGACCGGCGCGCTGTTCACCGAATTCGCCTTCACGCTGGCCGGCTCGGTCGTCGTCTCGGCGCTACTGGCGCTGACGCTGTCGCCGATGATGTGCTCGCGTCTGCTGAAGGCGCGCGGCGGCCAAGGCCGGCATACCGCTTCCGAGAAGCTTGAATACGCCGCCGAGGCGGCGCTTGCCCGCGTGCAGCGCGTCTATGCCGGCTTGCTGCGTCTGGCGTTGCGCGGCCGTCCGCTGGTGCTGGCGTTCGGGCTCGCGGTGCTGGTCTCGATCTGGTTTCTCTATCGCGGCTCCAAGGCCGAGTTGTCACCCCAGGAGGATCAGGGTTTCCTGGTCTATAGCGGCCAGGGTGCGCCGGATGCCACGCTCGACCAGTTGCGGCTCTACGATCCGCAGATCATTGCCACCCTGACCGCGCCTGCCGAGGCGAAGGGCTACTGGGACGTGCTATCGACCGGGAACGTGCAGGGCGGCCTTGTGCTGAAACCCTGGCAGGACCGCCACCGCAGCGTTTTCGCCGTCGCCGACGAAATCCAGTCCGCCTTGTCCAAGGTCGCCGGCATGCAGCTCGCGGTCTATACGCTGCCCTATCTGCCGGGAGGCGGTTGGGGCCTGCCGATCGGCTTCGTCATCGAGGGCGGCAGCAACGCCCGGGATCTCAATGCGGTGTCGGACGAGTTCCTGGCCCGCGTGCGCGCCAGCGGCAAGTTCGTCTATGCCGACAAGGACCTCAAGATCGATCAGCCGCAATCGACCATCGTCATCGACCGCGACAAGCTTTCCACCCTGGGTTTGACCTTGGCTGATGTCGGCGGCGCCTTGAACACGATGCTCGGCGGCAACTATGTCGGCTTCTTCTCGAACGATCAGCGCTCCTACAAGGTCGAGCCGCTCGCCATCCGCGGCGCCCGGCTGAATGCCTCGCAGGTGCTGGACTACCCGATCACCACCATCGGCGGCGTGTCGGTGCCGCTGGCGTCGGTGGCGACGATCCAGCAATCCGTGGTGCCTGAGTCGATCGCGCACTTCCAGCAGTTGGGCGCCACCACGATCAGCGCGGTGCCCGCCCCGGGCGTCACGCAAGCGGACGCCTACGGCTTTCTGGAAACGCTCGCGCGCGAGACGCTGCCATCCGGCTACGGCACCGACACGGTAGGACCCTTGCGCCAGTACGTGCAGGAGAGCGGCGGCTTCATGGACACCTTCGCGCTTGCCGTCATCATCACCTATCTTGCTCTCGCCGCCCTGTTCGAGAGCTTCCGCGATCCGCTGATCATCCTGGTCTCGGTGCCGATGTCGCTTGCCGGCGCGATGCTGTTTGTCTGGCTCGGGGTAGGGGGTGCGAGCATCAACCTGTTCACCGAAGTCGGTCTGGTGACGCTGATGGGCCTGATCAGCAAGCACGGCATCCTGATCGTAGAGGTCGCCAACGAGCAGCAGAAGCTGGGCCTGTCCAAGCTGGAGGCGATCGAGCGGGCCGCGGCGCTCCGGCTGCGGCCGATCCTGATGACCACGGCGGCGATGGTCCTCGGCGTGGCGCCGCTGGTGTTCGCGACCGGCGCGGGTGCGGCCTCGCGCTACGCGATGGGCCTGGTGATCGCCTCGGGCCTGGCGATCGGCACCCTGTTCACCCTGTTCGTGCTGCCCGCCGTGTATATGCTGCTGGCGGCCACGCATGCCCAACAGCCTGAGTTCGCGCTGCACCCGCCTCCCATGCCGCAGCGAGCCGCGTAACGGATGGCTGCTCAAGGCAAGGCTGGCCTGGCTTTGGGAAGCGTCAGCCCGATCAGCACTGGCATGACCAGAAGCACCAGCGGGAATTGCAGCAGCAGGCCCGAGATGATGGCGATCGCGAGCGGCTGCTGGATGCCCGAGCCGGCGCCGATGGCAAGCGCCAGCGGCAACAAGGTCAGGATCGCGCTCACCGTGGTCATGGTGATCGGGCGCAGCCGGTTGCGGCTGGCCTCGCGCAGCGCCTCACGCGGCGGCATGTGGCGTTCAAGTTCGGTGTATTCGCTGACATAGAAGATGGCGAGCTCGGTGCCGATGCCGATGATCATCGTCATGCCCATCAGCGCCGTGATGTTGAGCGCGATGCCGGACAGCCACAGGCCCGCGAACACGCCGACGGTTGAGAACAGCGAGCAGGCGATGATGATCGTGGGCAGCATGAAGCGCTCGTAGAGGAACAGCAGCAGGATGAATTCGACGATCAGCGCCGCGACGAAGACGCGGGCGAGACCGGCGAAGGCGATCTGCTGCTGCTTGTAGAGACCGCCGAGCTCGTAGCGCATGCCGGGCGACAGCATGCCGGACGTGTCCAGCACGCGCCTGATGTCGGCCACCGTGGCGCTGACGCCGCGATTCTCGATGCGGCCGGTGACCGCGATCATCGGTTGCAGGTTGTCGCGCGAGACCTGCGGCTGGCCGGTCGCGACATGGATGCTGGCGACGCGATCAAGCGGCACGACGTGCCCGTCCGGCGCGCGGATCGGCAGTTCCGCAAGCGCCTGGCGCCGAAGCCGCAACGCGCCGGGCAGTCGGACGCGCACCGCCACGGTCTTGACGGTGCGCAGCAATGGCGTGGCGACGGCGCCGGTCAGCGCATCGCTCGCGGCGTTGGTGATTTCGGCGGGCGTCAATCCCTCGACGCTGGCGCGGACCGGATCGATGTCGAGCGTGAGGCTGTCGCCGGCATAACGCACGCCGCTTTTCACCTCGACGACGCCGCGCACCTTGGTGATCGCGTCCGCGACCTTTTGCGCCTGCGGGATGATCGAGGCTTCGTCCGCGCCGTAAAGCTTGATCTCGATCGGCTCGGGAACCGAGGTGAGGTCGCCGATGCGGTCTTCCATGAGCTGGCTCGCCTCGACGTCGACGCCGGGCACGTTGTCGTGCACCCAGTCCAGCGTCAGCGCCAGCATCGCCTGGGTGGAGACGGTGTGGCCCGGCTTCATCAGCACGAAATAGTCGCCGTGATAGCTCTCGCCGAGATCGTTGCCGAGACCGAGACCCAGGCGGCGCGAAAAGGTGGCAACCTGCTTGTTGGCATTGAGCCAGGCATCCACCTCGCTCATCTCGCGGCTGGTCTCGGTCAGTGAGGTTCCGGGTGGCGTGAAGTAGTCCATGGTGAAGCCGCCCTGGTCCACGTTCGGCAGAAAGCCGGTCGGCACGCGGCCATAGGCGACGACGCCGAGGGCGGCGAGGGGTAAGAGGGGGATGGCCAGAAGCCACGGCCGGCGGATCAGACGGCACAGCAGGGCGCCGTGGCGGCGTTCGAGCCAACTGTCGCCGGCGGCGGCGGGATCGTGCCAGCGCCCGAAGTCGACGAACCCGCGCACCAGCGCCGGCACCACGAAGGTGACCATCAGATAGGAGACGATCAGGGCGCAAGCCATGGTGATCGACAGCGCCTTGGAGAACGCGCCGGTGACGCCGGAGAGCAGGCTGAGCGGCACGAAGACGATGATTGTCGCCAGCGACGAGCCGGTCTGCGGCTGCATGAACTCGCGTCCCGCCGGCAGCACGGCGTCGCTGCCGACAATGCGGCCGGCCGCTGGCGCGGCGCCGGCGCGTCGCGCCAGATGCTCGATCATGGTGATCACGTCGTCGATGAGCAGCCCCACCGAGGCGGCGATGCCGCCCAGGGTCATGATGTTGAAGCTCATGCCCAGCAGGCGCAGCACCAGCACGGTCACGGCGATCGTCGCCGGCACCACCAGCAGCGCTACCAGCATCACGCGCAGGCTGCGCAGGAACAGAAAGATCACCGCGGCAGAGAGCACAAGGCCGATGATGACGGCGTCGCGCACGCTGCCGGCAGATTGCAGCACCAGCGTGCTCTGGTCATACCACTTTACCAACTTGACATCTTGCGGAAGCTTGAACCCGGCGAGCTTCCCGCGTACGGCGGCGGCGATCTGCACCATATTGCCGTTCGGCTGTTCGTAGATGTTGAACAGCACCGCCGGCCTGCCGTCCTCGACGATGCGTGTCCAGACCGGCTCGACCCCGTCCTCGACGGTCGCCACGTCGCGCACGCGGACGATGCCGGTAGGGGTTGCGCGCAGCACGAGGCCGCCGACTTGCGCCGCGGTCGTGGGACTATGGTTGGCGACCACCAAATAGAGACGGTGATTGTCCTGAAGCCGGCCGACGGATTTGAGCTGGTTGCCGGCGGCGATCGCCGCGGCGAGGTCGGCAAAGCCGATGCCGTAGGCGGCAAGGCGGTGCGGGTCGGCGAGGATTTCGACTTCCTCGGTGCGGCCGCCCTGCACATCGGTATGGGCGAGGCCGGGGACGCCGGCAAGCAGCGGCGTGATCTGGTACAGGGCGAGGTCGCGCAGGGCCACCGGCCCCAGCCGGTGCGAGAGCAGGGCGTAGGAGAGGATCGGATAGACGGTCGGCGCCATGCGCAGCACGTCATAGACGGTGCCGGGCGGCAGGTCGGGCAGCGCCTGGGCGATGGCGGCGTCAACCTCGAGCGTGGCCGAGATCATGTCGGTGCCCCAGTCGAAGTCGATCGAGAGCTGGGCGGCGCCGCGGGTGGTGTCCGAGCGCACCTCGCGCACGCCAGGGACCGAGCGCACGGCGAGTTCGACCGGGCGGGTGATCAGCAGCGCCGCCTGGTCGGCGGGACGGCTGCCGGCCTGCAGATCGACAATGATCCTGGGAAAGGTGGTCTGCGGAAACAGGCCGATCGGCATCGACAGGGCGGCGAGCACCCCCGCCGCGGCCAGCGCCGCCGCGAGCAGCAGCAGGGTGCGGACATGCCGCGCGACAAAGCCGGTGAAGCTCACGACGGCTTGCCGGGACGCACAGCCATGCCGCTGTTGAGCTGGTAGGCTCCGGCCGCAACCACCGGCCGATGCGGATCGAGCCGGCCGGAGACGACATCGACGTCGCCGTCGACCAGCAGGATCTTGACCGGAACCTGCACCGCCTTGCCGTCCGACACCTGATAGAGGCTGGAGCTATTGCTGTCGGTGAGCACGGCCTCGTGCGGGACCAGCCAGCCATGCACAACCCGGACGGTGATGACGGCCTTGAGCGCCTCGCCGGCGAGCACCGCGTCCGCTGGGACGGAGAGATCGACATCGACCATGCGCGTGCCGAGATCAAGCCTGCCGTCGACGCGGATCACATGGCCTGACAGCGTCGCTCCGCCAGCGAGATCCGACAGGGTCGCGAGATCGCCGGTGTCGACGCGCGCGCGTTCGCCGGGATCGATCCCCACGGTCGCCACCAGGCCGTCACTGGCGGTCAGGCTCAGCAGCGTCGTGCCTGGCGGCAGGCGCCCGCCCTGGCTGACCGGAATGGTGTCGACGATGCCGTCCACCGGAGCGGTGATCTGGCGTGGCCCGGCCGCCCCCCCGCGCTTGAGCGTTTCCAGCGTGCTGCGGGCGTCGGCGACGGACTGCCCGGCGGCGATGAGCTGGTCACGGGTGGCGAGATGGCCGGCGAGGAGCTGTGCTGTATGGGTGCGGGCGGCCTCGGCGGTGTTCAGTGCGGTGACCGCCTGATTATAGCGGCTGATCGTCGCGGCCGATGGGCGGAAGGTGAACAGGTCCTGTCCGGCGTGGACGCGCTCGCCCGGGGTGACGGCGATGGCGGCGACCTGTCCCTCGACCGGCTCGCTGATCGAGGACGCCGCATCGATGGCGGGACGGACGGTGCCGTAGGCGACGATCCGCTCGGGCCGCGTTCCCCGCAGCGGCATCGTGGTGGTGACTTCGACACTCGGGGCGGCTGCCGCGGCGGCCGGGAGGGCGAGCAGGAAGGCGAGGATGGCTGCGGTCTTCACAGGCGGGCCTTTGGTGGCGCGAGCGGCGGCAGGCCGGCGCCGATCAGGGTGTCGATCGCCACCTGCTGGTCGAGCAGCGCCTGTTGCAGGTCCAGGATCTGCCGCTGTTTCGCGATGTTGGAGGAGACAAGATCAACATAGACGAGTTCGTCGAGGTTGCCGGCGCGCCAGGCGCGGGCGGCGGCACGTGCCGCGCCGGCGGTCCGGCTCACCTGCCGTCGGTCGAGTTCGAGCTGGCGGGCTTCGAGCGCGGTCGCGGCCACGCCGGCGCGCACCTCCGCGTCCGCGGCGGAGAGCCGGGCCTGATACTGGTCGCGCAATGCCGCGCGGCTCGCCCGCTCGATCGCGATCTGGCCCTGGTTGTGGTTAAAGATCGGCAGGTCGAGCGTCGGCTGCGGTCCGACGCTGTAGTCGTGGGTGTTGTCGACGCCGCCGATCACGCTGAGCATGAAGGTGGGGAACTGGCCGATGATGGCCGCGCGCAGGCGTTGGTTTTCGGAGCGGTAGCCCATCTGCAGGGCGATCAGGTCGGGGCGGAACAATGCCAGATGCGGCAGGCGGGACAACGCCGCCGCGGCGTCGAAGGCAGGCAGGTCCGGCGTGGCGGCAAGGTCGAGGCGCACGTCGGGAAGCAGGCCGAGCAGCGCGTCGAGTTGCTGCGCGCGGACTTGCTGCAGCCGGTCGAAGGTCTGCAGCGCCTCCTGCGCGGTCTGCAGCGCGGCAAGGTCGGGAATGACCGTGCCCAGCGTCGCGTTGCCGGAGCGCATGGCGCGGCTGGTGTCATCATAACGCGAAGCCAGCAGGCTGCGCGAACGTTCGAGCAGGGCGCGTTGCCGTGCGCCCTCGATCAGGTCGACAGCGAGCAGGCGGGCGCGGCCGGCGACCTGCCATTCCTGCCAGAGGATGTCGGCGTCGATCTGCCGGCCGGAGAAGCGGGCGGCGCGCACCAGCGACGGGCGCAGCAGCAAGGCGCGGAAATCGTAGGTGAGCGCGATGGTCCAGGCGTTATCAAGCGCGTTCGGAGCAAAGGTGTTGAACTGGTAGGTCGGCGCGATGGTCGGATTGGGCAGCAGGCCGGCCTGCAGGAGCTGGGCGCGGGCGAGGCCGCGCTGGCGTCGCGCGGCGACCAGGTCCGGGTCGTTCTCGACGGCAAGGCGGGCGATCAGAGCGATGGAAAGAGGATGCGTGATCGCAATGTCGTGCTTGAGCGAGGCGAGATCCGGCGCCAGCGACGCTCGGGCCGGCAGTGGCAGCGGGTGATAGGAGGCGCAGCCGGACAGCAACAGGACCGCGAGCAGCGTGCGCTTCATCGTCCTACCCTAGCCACGGCAAGGTTGTGGCCAAGTGAGGCCAAGGTTCGCAATTCACAACTTGACGGGACGAAACCAAGGGGGAGGCATGATGCGCATCCTGCTGATCGAGGACGATCAGGCGACAATCGCGTTCGTGACGGACGGCCTCGGCCCGTTGGTCGCGGTCGAAAGCTGCGGGCGCAAGGGTTTGCTTCGAGCCGCAAGCGAGGAATGGGACGTGCTGATCGTGGATCGGATGCTGCCGGGAATTGACGGCGTTGGCCTGGTGCGCACGCTGCGCGCGAGCGGGATCGCAACCCCGGTGTTGTTCCTCACCGCGCTCGACGGCATCGACGACCGGGTCGCCGGGCTGAACGCCGGCGGCGACGACTATTTGGTCAAGCCGTTCGCGATGGCGGAGCTGGCGGCACGGGTCGCGGCGCTGGATCGACGCTCGGCGCGGGCGGCGCCAGAGACCGTGCTCCGCGCGGGCGACCTGGAGTTCGACCTGCTGGCCCGCGTGGTGCGTCGCGGCGGACGCCGGGTCGAGCTGCAGCCACGCGAGATGACGCTGCTGGAATATCTGCTGCGCAATGCCGGCGAGGTGGTCACCCGGACGATGCTGCTGGAGAATGTCTGGCACTTCCATTTCGACCCCAAGACCAACCTGGTCGAGAGCCATATCAGCCGCTTGCGCGCCAAGCTCGATGACGGCGGCGCGGCGCTGATCCAGACGGTGCGCGGCGCGGGATACCGGCTGCACTCTCCATGAAAGCTGGCACCAGGCTGCTTCGCACCACGGCGGCCCGGCTCACTCTGACCTATACGGCGGTATTCGCGGCTTCGGTGCTCGTGCTGTTCGCCATCGTGGTGTGGTCGGCGAGCGGCTTCATGCAGCGGCAGATCGACCAGACCGTCGGCAACGAGATCGACGAGATACGGGCCGACATGCGCGCCCCTGGAAGCGGCGGCGGCCGCGCTGTGGTGTCCGGCCTGGCGTTGCACTCCCCCGGACTCGGCTACCTGCTGCAAGCGCCGTCCGGACGGGTGCTTGCCGGAAACCTGCCGGCGATGGCGGCCCGTCTCGGCGATCGTGTGATCACCGGGCGGCACGGGCGGATCCGCGGACGTGGCATGTTCCTCGCCGACGGTTCGTTCCTGTTCGTCGGCATGAGCGATTTTGAGGAGACCGAGATGCGGGAGGCGATCGCCCGCGCGTTCGGGGTGGGATGTCTCGCGGTGCTGGTGCTGTCGGCGGCGGGCGGGCTGGTGGTGAGCCTGAGCGTGCTGCGGCGTGTCGAGGCGATCAGCCGGACCAGCCGGGAGATCATGGGCGGCGATCTCGGACGGCGAGTCGCGCGGGACGGCAGCGGCGACGAGTTTGATCACCTGGCCGCCAGCCTGAATGCGATGCTGGAGCGGATCGCGACACTGATGGCGGGTCTGCGACGCATGTCCGGAGACATCGCGCACGATCTGCGCACGCCATTGAGCCGGCTGCGCGGCAGGCTGGAGCGGGCGCGCGCGGGAGTGATGACCCAAGCGGCGCTGCGGCAGGCGCTGGATGAGGCGATCGCCGACGCGGACGGCATCCTTGCGACGTTCGGCGCGCTGCTGCGGATTGTGCAGATCGAATCCGGATCGCGCCGGTCCGGCTTCGGGCCGGTTGCGCTGTCGAAGCTGCTGGAGGAACTGGCCGAGGCGTACGGACCGGTGGCCGAGGCGGCGGGACAGTCGATCGCGTCGGCGATCGAGGACGGCCTCGCCGTCGTGGGCGACCGCGAGTTGCTCACCCAGTTGTTCGTCAATCTGATCGAGAACGCGGTCCGGCACACGCCCCCGGCCACGCATATCCTGCTCGCCGCGCGAGGCCGCCGGGATGGAGTCGAGGTCGTGGTCGCCGATGACGGGCCCGGTGTGCCCCAGGACATGCGCGAGCGGGTGCTGGCGCCGTTCTTCCGGCTCGAGGCTAGCCGGACGACGCCTGGAAACGGGCTGGGACTCGGGCTGGCGTCAGCGATCGCCGCACTGCACGAAGCCGCTCTGGTGCTGGAGGATGCACGGCCGGGTTTGCGTTGCCTGGTTGTGTTAGCCGGTGCCGCGGGCGCCTGATCATTGCGGCGGACGGAGAAGCAACTCGCCGGCGCTCCAACTCGAGACGAGATTGGCGGCGTTGACCGAGCCGATGCCGGTGGCGAAATCCCAACCGACATGGGCCGGGAAGGCGGGAGCGTCGATGGTGGCGTCGGTCGAGAGAACGCCGGTCTGGCCGCCGGGCTGATAGCAATTCGCCGAGCCGATGCAATTCACATCGGTATCCCCATTGGTGATGTCATGGAACGCGCACATGCCGCCTCCGGACGCGCCCGAAAGGCAGAGGCTGCTGCCCGCAGAACCGTAATTCGAAGCCGCGATCGCGTAATAGACCGGGTTCGGATTGCCTTCGGCGGCACCCTGGCTCTGGTCGATCAAAGCCTGGATGCCCGCCATGATCGGGGCCGCGAACGAGGTGCCGCCGGCGCCGGACCAACCGCTCGGCGCGCCGGTGCAGGCGGCACCGCTGTCCGCGGCATCGGAATCGCAATAGACGTAATAATGCCCCCATAATCCGTCCGCCGCGAACAGCGAGACGTCCGGAAGGTCGCGGACAGCGTCCGCGGGATTGCCGACCAAGGACTGCCAACTGGGTTTGGCGTAGCCCTGGCATGTGCCGCTCACGATGCTTGTCGCCGAAGCCGTGCCGAGCGCGCATCCGCTCGGCCCGCCGCCACCCCCCGAGATGCTCAGGAAATATTGCTGACCCATCGTGCTGTTGCAGAATCCGGCTGGGCCGTAGCTTGCGGCGAAACCCTCGGCGGCGGTGATCAGCGAACCGGCGCAGGAATCGTTCCATGCTATTTCCGGAACGTAGCTGACCGCCGAACCGTAGATGCCGCTGTTGACGGCGCTCCAATACAGACCGCTGGTTCCGGCAACCGTGTCGCCAAAGTCGGTCCCGCCGACCGCGACGTTGTAGGGCGTGGAAGCCAGGCCATTGACGCCAATCCCGTGCGTGGCATTGGCGTTGCCGGAATCGCAGGTCGCCGGACCGCCGTCCCCCGTCGAGACAAACACCGACACGCCCATGGCGGCGGCTTGCTGATAGAGACTGCTCAGCGCGGCGTTGCCGGTGGGTCCCAGAAGGGTTTCACATACGCTGAAGCTGAAGCTGATGATCGGCGGTGGAGCGGGACTGTTGATCAGGTTCTCCAAGGCGGCAAAGCCGCCAAACTGCACGCTGCTGCTGGCGCAGGAGACAAGCTCGATCGCGGCGTTCGGCGCCGCGGCGCTTGCCCACTCCGCGTCAAGAGTCGCTTCTTGTTCATCGCCGGCGGCAACGCCGGGATCGTCGCAGCCCTGGGCGGCCGTGCTTGGATGCACCTGGGTCAACGAGCCTGACCCATACACGGACAAGCCGAGCGTCGAGCGGAAACTCGTCCAGTCCGCGACCGAATAGACGTCGGAATCCTCGATCACGGCGATCGTGACACCCTGACCGGACAAGCCGGCTTCAAACAGCGGATACAGATTGTAGATCGTGATCATGTCGGCCGGCACCACCGCCTCCTCGGTCTGGCCGGCGCTGCTGAAACTGTAGGCTGGACGTGGCTTGAAGTTCGGGTGCGGCCGGAAATCATTGAGCGAGACAATGCCGTGCACGATGCCGCCGAGGGCCGCCGGTATGCGCGGCGCACGCATGTTGGCGATGTGGGCTTTGCCGTTCACGTCGAGCTGGTGAAGCCTCACGCCGAAGGCGGCGCGTATCTGGCCCGCATTGCCCGAAAAATTGATGACCATGCGGCTGGGCTGGATGCTCTTCACCGTGAAGCCTTGGCGCCGCAGCCAGGCGACCACCTCGTCCACGTCGCCCATGGCGGGTCCGTAATCGGTGCCGAACTGCGCAGCGGTCAGCCAATGATGGTAATTTGGCGATCGTGGATCATCCAGCGTGCGAAGCAGGCCGGCGAGCGCCGCTTCCCGGGCGGCGGGACGGTTCAGCAGGAGCTGCATATGATCAAGAGTGCGGTCGAAGGCGACTGGCCCGCGATCATTATGGGCGGTGGCTTCCGGCCGGATCGCCTCGGGCAGCGTGACGGTGCTTTGTGGATCAAGAGGCCGTGTCATCAGCCTTTGGGCGGGACCGGGTGTCGCCTGCGCCGCCGCACCGATCGCGGCGATCAGGCACAGTAGCGCCACAAGTCGACGCAGCATCCTGAACACCGCATTCTCCATCGGCGAACGTCACATCACCATCGTCTTTGTGCCGCATCCGGGTGTCAACAGCTCAACGGTTGGTCAGGCGCAGCTCGATCCGTCGGTTCTTGGCGTAGGCTTGCGGCGTGCGCGCGGCATCGATCGGCTGGAAGTCGGAAAAGGCGGTCGCGGCGAGATGTTGCGGCGGCACGCCTTGCGCGATCAGCAGCTTGACCACGGCGATGGCGCGCGCCGCGGACAACTGCCAATTGTCGGTGAACTTGCCTCCGGTGATCGGCTGGCTGTCGGCGTGGCCGTCGACACGCAGGATCCAGTTCAGGTCAGGCGGAATTTCGCTTGCGATCTGCTTCAGGGTCGCCGCCAGTTTCTTCATCTCATCGGCGCCCGGACCGGAAATCTGCGCGCTGCCAATCGGGAACAGCACCTCGCTCTGGAAGACAAAGCGGTCGCCGACGATGCGTATGCCGGGCTGGTTCGCCAACACCTGACGCAGGCGGCCGAAGAATTCCGAACGGTAGCGCTTCAGCACTTCGACCTTGTCGGCAAGAGCGATGTTCAGCTTGTTGCCGAGATCGCTGACCTTGGCGTTGCTCGCCTTGAGGCTGGTCTGGGAGATATCCAGCGCCTGGGTGATGGCGGCAAGTTGCTGCTCCAGTTGCGCCAACTGCTGATTGAGCAGATCGACCTGCGCCTGCGCGTCGGCGCTCAGCTTGGATTGCGACGCGAGCGCGCTTTTTTCCGTGGCCACGGTGGCGCTCAGCGACTGCTTTTCCGCCAGCGTCCTGTTGCGCTGCGCCGTGAGCGTCGCGACCGACAGGCCGAGGTCATGCGTCTTGGCGCGCTCAAGCGACAGCATCTCGGTCAGCCGCGCCATCTGCTGTTGCAGACGGTCCAGCACATGCTCGCGTCCGTTCAACGCCACCGACAGGAAGGCTTGCGCCAGCACGAACACCAGCAGTACGAAGATGATGACCATGAGCAGAGTGGACAGCGCGTCCACATAGCCTGGCCAGGCGTCGAGACCGCCTCGCTGGCTCCTGCCGCGGCCTCTCACGCCGCGTTGCCGCTGCTGCCGAGAGCGGCCAAGGTCCGCGTCAGCAGACGCAAATCGCCGCGTATGTCGGTGGTGGTCTGCGCGCGTCCCTGCTCGTTTTCATGCAGCACGCGGCCGAGCAGCCGCTCGATGTTGCGCATATGCTCGCGCGTGTCGCTGCCGCCGACGCCCGTGTTGTCGGTCTGTTCGGCGAGACGGCGAAGCGCCGGCGCCATCGCCGCCTGGCCTTCGGCGACGCGCTGCATGAGCTGCTGGTTGAGCCGCATCATCTCGGTCAGTTCGGACATGCGCTCGACCAGCGCGTTCAGGCTGTCGGTGTGCAGCGAGCGGTTCTCCTCGCCGCGCGAGAGCACCGATTGCAGCCCGTCCAGGTTCTCCGCGGTCTGTTCCAGCAGCGCCTGCACGTAAGCCGGCACCGGCTGCTCGCCTTCACCGACGAAGCCACCCGAAAACCGGGTAATCCCGGCGAGCCACTCCTCCAGCTCATTGAAGAAGCGGTTCTGCGCCTGTCCCGCGGTAAGATCGAGGAAACCCAGCACCAGGGCGCCGGCGAGGCCGAACATCGAGCCCGAGAAGGCGGTGCCCATGCCGTGCAGCGGACGCGCGAGACCGCTCTTGAGCTGATCGAACATCTGTCCGACCTCGCCATTGCCGATCGACAGGTTGGCGATCACCTCGGAGATCGAGCTGACCGTCAGCAGCAATCCATAGAAGGTGCCGAGCAGGCCGAGGAAGATCAGCAGGCCGGTCATGTAGCGCGACAGCTCGCGGCTTTCGTCCAGACGCGAGGACAGGCTGTCGAGCAGCGAGCGCATCGCCGGCGTCGACAAGGTCAGCCGGTCGGCGCGGTTGCGCGCGGCGATCATCGAGGCCATCGGCGCCAGCAGGCGTGGCGGCGAGGGCGGCGCCAGGCCCGCGCGCGGGTGGCGCAGCGTCTCCAGCCAGCGCACCTCGGGCGTGAGCCGAAGCACCATGATCAGGTTCCAGATGATGCCGAGCGCCAGCACGCCGAGGATCAGCCCGTCCAGCAGCGGGTTGTTCTCGAAGGCGGCATAGAGCGTCTTCCTGAGGGCTGCGCACACCGCGGCGATCGCCAGCAGGAAGATCAGCATACGCACGAAATAGGTGGTGGGGCGGGTCATTGCGCTGCTGCCGTCTGTTGCGTGCTGTCGGAGCGGGTGAGGTCAACCCGGTTTTGCGGCCCGCCGCCCTCAGGAGGTTGACCGATGGCGCGGACATAGATCCGGGTCGAGGGAATGCCGGCATGGATCAGAACGGCGCGTGCGGCAAGGCCGCGCTCGAGTGAAATCCGCCGCGGCGTGGAGGGATCGTCCGGCGTGCCGCTGCAATAGGCGTCGATCAGCGCGCGCCCGGCGGGATCGGCCTTGAGCGTCGCGGCGAAACTCTGCAGCGCCTGCATGGTCTCGGCATTGAGGTCGGCGCTGCCGGGGCCAAAGGTGATCCGGGCGCCGCCGGCGATCGGACTGGCGTGGCCGTCGGCCTTGGCCACGACCGCAACTGGCGGCGGCGGGGGCAGAGGATGCAGCGGCACATCGACTACCGGGGCGATCACCGGCGGCGGCGGCGGAGCCGCTGGAATGGCGGGCAACTTGGCGGCGACCGGCGCCGTGGCCGGTTGCGGCCTCGCCGCCGCATGACGGTGACGGACATGATGAGAGGAGCGAGCCCTCGCGTGATGCGCATGCCGCGCCGGTCCCAGCGCCTCCAGCGCATTCTGGTTGGGTCCAGTCTGCGCGGCTGCGACCGTGGTCGACAGGAGCAATGCCGTGGCGGAGAGTGCAAAAAAATGACGCATCGGCGCGGCAACCTAGCAGGATCGTCAGATTCTACCAGCCGATCCGTAACCCGCTCCGCTCAGAGACCCGCGGCGACAATCTCACGCAGCTTGCCGTGCAGGCCGGCATTGCAGGCGACGACATCGCACTCGACCGCCAGCGCGTGCTGGTCCGCGCCGGAAGGGTCGGTGGCGAATCCGCCCGCCTCGCGCACGATCAGCAGGCCGGCGGCGCAATCCCACGCTCTGACGCCAAGCTCCCAGTAGCCGTCGAACCGTCCGGCGGCGACCCAGGTGAGGTCAAGGGCGGCGGCGCCGAAGCGACGTATGCCTGCTACCTGCGGCATCAGCGCGCCAAGCGTGCGCGCGAAGTGCAGACGCCGCTGCGGGGTGACGGCCGCGAACGGAATGCCGGTCGCGAACACCGCGTCCGACAGCTCTCGTCGCGCGGAGACGCGCAGCCGACGATCATTCAGAAAGGCGCCGCCGCCCTTTTCCGCCCAGAACATCTCGTTCGCGGCCGGATTATAGACCATGCCCGCCACGATCTCCGCGCCGCCATCGGCCAGCCGCTTCTGCAAGCCGATGCTGATCGCCCAATGCGGCATGCCATGCAGGAAGTTGGTGGTGCCGTCGAGCGGGTCCACCACCCAGCGCCAGGCCCAATTGGCCGAGCCATGCTCGCCGCTCTCCTCCAGAAGCATCGCATAGCCAGGGCGTGCGCGTGCCAGTTCTTCGCGGATCGTGGCCTCGGCGCGCAAGTCCGCCTGGCTGACGAAGTCGGAGGGTCCCTTGACGCTGACTTGAAGCTGCTCGACCTCGTTGAAGTCGCGCAGCAGCCGCTTCGACGCCTTCAGGGCGGCGTTCTGCATGACCGTCATGTGCGGCGACAAGCGCTGCTGCATGGCCGCTCAGCCCTTGGCGCGTTCGACGTAGCTCGCGTCTTCAGTGCGCACCACGATCCGCTCGCCGCTCTCGATAAACGGCGGCACCATGGTCTTCACCCCGTTGGACAGCTTGGCCGGCTTGTAAGAGGAGGTGGCGGTCTGACCTTTGACCACGGGATCGGCTTCGATGATTTCCAGCGTCACGTGCGGGGGCAGGTTGATGCCGACGGGATCGCCTTCGACCAGATCTACGACGATCTCCATGTTGTCCTGCAGGAAGGCCACGCCGTCGCCAAGGATCGCCGCCGGGATCATCGCCTGGTCGAAGGTCTCCGGGTCCATGAGCACCAGGTTGTCGCCGTCCGTGTAGGAATAGGTGTATTCCTTCTGTTCGGTCATCAGCCGCTCGATGGTGTCGGCGGTGCGCCAGCGTTCGTTGGTCTTGTTGCCGGTCTTGAGGTCGCGCATTTCGACCTGGATGAAGGCGCCGCCCTTGCCAGGCGTGATGATCTGCTGCTTGAGCACGGTCCAGCGCCTGCCGTCATGCTCGATGACCTGTCCGGCCCTGATCAGGTTGGCCTGCTGCTTCATCTCTCAACTCTATCCGGAAGAAGGCGGGCTTCTATCCGCTGGAGGCCGCGTGGGCAAGCGCGTGGCTCGCGCCGGACGGATCACGAACCAGGCCCGCCGCCCTGTCCAGATACTCGGGCCCGATCGGCACCTTGCCATGGCCGCCTGGAATGTCGAGCACGTAGGTCGGCCAGGCGAGGCCGGTCATGCGTCCGCGCAAGGCGGCGAGCAGCTTTTGTCCCTCCTCGATCGGCACCCTGAAGCGCTCGGTGCCGGGAGCGGCGTCGAGCTGATGCAGGTAATAAGGTTTGATGCGTGCGGCGACCATGGCGCGCAGCAGCGTCTCGAGCGACGCCACGCTGTCGTTGACGCCGCGCAGCAGCACCGACTGGCCGAGCACCGGCACGGCGCGCGCCTGCACGCGGCGGAGCGACGCGATCGCCTCGGGCGTGATTTCGCGTGCGTGGTTGGCATGCAGCACCAGCCACATCGCCTTGGGCGTCTCGAACGCGTCGGCGAGCCGTTCGTCGAGCCGCGCCGGATCGGCCACCGGAACGCGGCTGTGGATGCGTATGGTGTGCACGTGCGCGATGTCGTTGAGCGATGCGATGATGGCCCGCAACCGTCGCGGCGACAGCATCAGCGGATCGCCGCCGGTCAGGATCACCTCGCCAATGGCGGGGTGCTGCGCAATCCACGCGAGCGCACGCGCCAGCGCCGCCTCGTCGAGCAGGCCCGATCCCTGGCCGACATGCTCGCGGCGGAAGCAGAACCGGCAGTAGAGCGGGCAGATGAGCAGGGGTTTCAGCAGCACGCGGTCGGCGTAGCGATGCACGATGCCGGGCAGCGGCGAGAACGCCTCGTCGCCGATCGGATCGCGGCGCTCGTGCGGGGCCGCGACCGTCTCGTCGGCGTGCGGCACCACCTGCCGCGCGATCGGATCGTCCGCGCGCTCGATCAGATCGAGGAACGCTGTCGGGATCAGCGTCGCATAGCGCGCGGCCACGGCGTCGAGCGCCGCGCGGTCCGCCTCCTGGACAAGGCCGGCGCGGATCAGTCCGTCAGTGTCACGTATGTTGCCGTCCGCCATGCCCGCGCTGTACTGCCGGGATCATGCCCACGCAACCTGACGCCGCCTCCATTGCCGACCGGCTGCCGCTGCTGCGGCGACGGGCGATGCTGGCCCGCGCGGTGCGCTGCTTTTTCGAGGCGCGCGGCGCGATCGAGGTGGAGACTCCCTATGCGGTCGCCACTCCCGGCGAGGAGGTGCATCTGCGGCCCTTCGCCACCGAGCACATCCTGCCGGACGGCGGCCGGCGGCCTTTGTTCCTCCATACCAGTCCGGAATTCGCGATGAAGCGGCTGGTGGCGGCCACCGGTCTTGCCATGTTCCAGTTTGCCCGTGTCTGGCGCAACGGCGAGGGCGGCGCGCTGCATGCCGCGGAGTTCACCCTGCTGGAATGGTATCGTCCGGGGGCTGATCTCAGGGCGCTGATGGACGAGACCGAAGCGCTGCTGCGCGCGACCCTGCCGCCCGTGGTCTCCTGGGGCGGCGCGACCATCCGGCTCGACCGGCCGTTCGAGCGGCTGACCATGCAGGAGGCGTTTGCCCGCCATGTCGGCGTGGACCTGCTGGCCACCGGCGACGACGTGGACCGGCTGGCGCACGCCTCCGCCACCGTGCGCCGTGCGGGCGAGACGTGGGAGGACCTGTTCTTCCGGCTTCTGCTCAGCCATGTCGAGCCGCATATCGGCCGCGATGTGCCGACCTTCCTGACCCATTGGCCGCTGAGCCAGGCGGCGCTGGCGCGTCGCGACCCTGCCGATCCACGCGCCGCCTTGCGTTTTGAGGTGTATGCCTGCGGCCTCGAGCTCGCCAATGCCTTCGAGGAGCTGACCGACCCGTCAGAGCAGCGTCGGCGTTTCCTGGCGGACCGTGCGCGCCGTGGCCGGCTTGATCCCGACCTGCGATGGCCGCTCGACGAGAAGCTGCTGACGGCGCTGGAGAGCCTGCCGCCCTGTTCCGGCATCGCGCTCGGCTTCGATCGGCTGGTGATGCTGGCGACAGGAGCGCCGCGGCTTGCCGATATCCTCTGGCTCGGTGAGCACTGAGCCCGAAAAAGTGCGCGCTAGGACGGCGGCGTGATCTGGTCAGCGACAGACGGCGTTGTCATATCGCAGTCTCGATTGATTGGCCCTGTTCTTGCTGTGTTTTCGCCGGGAGTGCCTGATGTTCACTCGTCGCCTTGTCCCGCTTGCCGTGCTGTCGCTGCCGTTGCTTGTACTCGCGGGGTGCGCCGGCCCCAGTCCCGCGCAACGCCGTCTGCTCGATTCGATGATCGGCCAACCTCCGGTCGAGGTGGTGCGCACCTTCGGGGTGCCGACCCGCACCTATGCCACCGGCGGCCACGACTTTCTTGCGTATATCGACAACGAGAGCGGCTATACGCCCGGCACGCCAGGCTGGGGTTGGGGATGGGGGGGCTATGGCTGGGGTGGCGGGTTCGGCGGCTTTGGTGGCTATGACGGGTTCGGTGGCTACGGCTTTGGCGGCTTCCCACCGACTTATTACAGCGAGAGCTGTCAGACCACGTTCGAGGTCATCGATGGCAAGGTCTCGTCGTGGAAGCTGCACGGCGACGGCTGCTGAGCCGCGGCCGCCGCGATTGCACGGGCGACGGGATCCGACTATCCCGTGATCGTTACGGCACGTAGAGGGACGCAGCATGGAGCAATCGCGCATCGTAGGCCGCCTGGCGGCGCGGCTGTTGCTCGGGCTGGCGGTCTCGGCGTCCCTGGCCGGCTGCGAAAGCGGCGCCAGACAGGATCCGCTGCCGATCCGCGGCAGCACGGACGATCTCGTGTTTGCGAACAACCCGATCTTTCGCGACCGCACTATCGACCAGAGCATCGTCGACTCGCTGGAGTTCGCCGATTACGGAGTGGCTTTGCGTCAGACCGGCCTGCTCTCTTTGTTGCGCGAGAACGGTCCGTTCACCGTCTTCGCGGTGCCCAACGCGCCGCTGGAGGCACAGCAGCGCGCCAACCATGACGATTTGGTGTTCTCTCAGAAGCATCGTGCCACGCTGCGCCGGCTGATGGCCTACACCATCGTGCCCGGCCGCTACACGGAAACCAGACTGCGGCAGATGATCGCCAGGCGGCGCGGGCCGGTTGCCCTGATCACGCTCGACCGGCGCGATGTGCTGACCGTCTCACGTGATCCCGCGACCGGCGAGCTGCTGCTGAGCGATCCCGAGGGCCGCATCAACCGGCTCTGGCTTGCCGACGTGCCGCAGTCCAACGGCGTGCTCTACGCCACTCAGTCTTTGCTTGCGCCGACAGACACGGTGATCACGTCGTCGGCACGATGAGAGTGCTCACGGCGGGGCTCGAAGCCCCGACGCCGCGGTCTGGTTCAATTGTGCGCCAGGACAACCGACGCTGAGTAGCCCTTGTTGGCGCCGGTCGCGGGATCGCTCACGGCCAGCACATAGTCTCCGGTATGCTTGAAATGGAAGTCGTACGTTGCGGTTCCCGCTGCATTGAGCGGGATTGCAATCCAGTTCTGCTCGGCCACGTTCTTCGCGTTCATCACAAAGGCGTACACCTCCTTCAGACCGGGATCGGAGAGCGTAATCGGCACCGTGGCGCCATTTGCCGGCTGACTGACGAACTGAATACCCGGATTGGAGACCGCAATCGGCTTGGTGATCGCAGGCGTGCTGTGGGTGATGGTGATCGGGTTCGACAGGCCTCGGTCGGTCTGCGTCGTCGGATTGCTGACCGCCAGGACGTAGTCGCCGCTCTGCTCGAAATGCATATTCATTGTGCCTTGGCCCGCGCTGTTGAGCGGGACGGCGACCCAGTTTTCCTCGGCGACATTGTTCGCGTTCATGACAAGCGCGTAGGCTTCGCTAAGCCCCGGGTCCGAGATCGTGACTGCCGTGGTCACGCCTGCGCCGGGAGATGCTTCTTGCACGCTGCCGGTAGCGGAAAGCGCGATCGTGGTACTTGGAACGGGTGCCACAGGCGCCGGTGCGCTGCCTGCGCTGGCCACCGAGTAGCTGAGGTCGGAAACCGTGATGGTGGTTCCGGCAGGACCGACGTTACCGATTCCAAACGACTCGTTCTCGCCGCCGTCGGCATAGTCCTTCGGTATCGGCACAGCGCCGCCGGCCAGGTATTGCACGACCTGCCGCCCGTTCACGTAAAACGTGAGGCTGTTCGCTTCCCAATCCAGCGCCACGGTCGTGGGTTGCGCAAGATTGGCATTGTAGAAGAAGGACTGGAACTGATTGCTGCCGTTGCTGCCCATCCAATGCACCGTGCAATAGGACTTGCCATTGAGCTGCTCGACAAAATCTAGCTCGGGACCAGGCCACTGGTTGGTCGAAGGCCACAGGCAGATATAGGCGCCGGTGGATTGATCCGGGGGCATGGTGAACGTGGCCTGGTATAGTCCATACCCGGTGGACTTGCCGGCGCCCTGGTCGGAATTCATAAAGCCGGAGGGAGCGCCGTTCGAGGTCAGCGTCAGTCCGTTGGCGCCGAACGAGAACTCGCTTGCCGCTCCCCATCGGATCGGAAAAAGGCTGCTGTTCAATGAGGAATCCTGTGTGAAGTTATCATTCCACACGGTTGTAAAACCTGAACTATCGAGAGTATTGCTCATGTCAGCTTTCCGATAAAATCCTGCAAGCGCCCGACATTCATGCCGCGCTTCGCATTCAAAACGTTATCGGAACAATCTGTCGTGATCGAGGATCAGTCGTCAACTATAACTTTGCTTATGACATACTTTGTTTGTTGCAGCAAAATATCGATTAACAAACACGAGCCACGCGAAAGCCCGTGGACATACAATCGTTAACTTGCGACTTGCTGCGGCTTACGGCCGATCTGACTTAACCGCTTTGTCTTTGAACGGAACGACAAGCAAGCGGCCTGTCGGCAATGCCTTTCTCATCGCGAGACGTGTTGCCCTATTTATTCAGAAGGGAGCGACGACGGGTGTTCCGGCCTCATGCCGGCACCAACGGCCGCTCCGCGCCGCGGTCGAGCACAAGGTGGCGGCGATGGAAGGCGGCCACCGCGGGGTTATGCGCGATCGAGACGATCGTGGTTGCCGGCAGGCGCCGCTTCAGCACGGCATACATCCGCGCTTCCGTCTCCGGATCAAGGTTCGCCGTCGCCTCGTCAAGAAACAGCCAGTCAGGCTTGACCAGCAGGGCGCGCGCGATGGCCAGGCGCTGCTGCTCGCCGCCGGACAGACGCATCATCCAGTTATGGTCCGGTTCATCCAGGAACGCCAGCAGATGGCCGAGTTCGGCGTCGTGCAGCGCCGCCTTGGCTGCCTCGTCCTCGACCGCTTCGATGGCCAGCGGATAGCAGATCGCGTGGCGCAGCGTGCCGAGCGGCAGGTAGGCGCGCTGCGGCAGGAATAGCGTGCTGCCGGCGGGATGCTGAATCCGCCCCGAGCCGAACGGCCAGATGCCAGCCAGTGCGCGAAACAGGGTGGACTTGCCGGCGCCGGAGCGGCCGCTGACCAGCGTGTCGACGCCTGGAGCCAGCTCCAGGTTCAGGTTCGCCGCGAGCGGCGATCCGTCCGGCAGCGCGAGCGAGACGCCGGTAAGCTGAAACTCGTCGCCGGCGGCAGGCTGCGGGGTGAAGCCGGCTTGGCTTGATCTGGCCGCTTTGCGCGCGTCCTCGACCGCGCGGTCGAAGGTGGCGAGACGGCCGACGGTCGCCCGCCAGACCGCCAGCACCGGGAACGAGTCGCCGAACCAGGACAGGGCTCCCTGCACCGCGCCGAAGGATTGGCTGATCTGCACCATCGTGCCAAGCGTCACTCTGCCGGCGAAGAACAGCGGCGCGATCAGCAGGAAAGGCAGGATGGTGGCAACCTGGCCGTAGCTCACGGTGGTCACGTTGAGCAGCAGGTAGCGTCGAAGGATGAGGATGAAGTTGGCGCGAACGGCGGCAAAGCCGCGCAGCAGCGCCAGGCGCTCCTGATCCTCGCCCGCATGCAGCGCGATGCCTTCGGTGTTCTCGCGTGTGCGCACCAGGCCGAAGCGGAAATCGGCCTCGTAACGCTGCTGGAAGAAGCGCAGCCGGATCAGCCGCCGCCCTACCACATAGCTCAAAAGGTTTGTGCCGAGGCTGAACAGCGCCGCGACCCAGACCAGCGTCCCGGGGATATGCAGCCCGAAAAACGACACGTCGCGCGACAGGAACCACAGGATGATGACGTAGCTGAACAAGGAGACCACGCTGCTCAGCAGCCCGAGGGCGATGGTCAGCGTGTCGGCGCCGCCGGCGTTGGCTCCGGCGCCGCAGAACGCGGCGAGATCGTCGGAAAGCCGCTGGTCGGGGTTGTCGGTGGCGATCCCCTCGGCATCGCCCGCGATGCTGATACGATAGTAGGCGCGATCGGACATCCAGCGGCGCAGGAAGTCTCCGGTCATCCAGGCGCGCCAGCGGATTTGCAGATACTGGGTGGCGAAAATGGTGACCGAGCCAAGCAGGATCAGCAACAGCGCCAGGCTGACGAAGCCGGGCATGATCCAGCCACTTGGCAGGCGTTCGTAGGTGAACATCAACGCCAGGAAGGTATGCAGATCCTTACGCTGGAACGTGTCGTACAGAAGGTTCTGCCAGTAGCTGAGCAGAACGCCCATCTCGGTCTGCACGATGGTGAGCACGATGACGCCGATCAGCAGAGTGAGTGCCAGGCGCCGTTCGTCGGATTTGAAAAAATACGGTTTAAGCAGCCGCCAGCTATCGGACAGCACCGGTCCAAGATTGCGCATGCGCGAGGGACTCCAGAATCGTTCCAGCTAGAGATCGGTGAGCTTACAGGCGCGTCATGCGTGGGCGATGGCCGCGTTCATCGCGCGGACGCCGGCGGCAGCGCCCTCCGGATGGCTCCAGACCGCGCTGACCACGGCGAGGAAGTCGGCACCCGCGTTGACGAGTGGCGCGCAATTGCCGGGCGTGATGCCGCCGATCGCCACCACCGGAAGCTCCATCATCTCCGACCACCAGCGCAGCAGATCAGTGTCGGCGCGTATGTCGGTGTCCTTGGTCGGGCTGGCGAAGAAGGCGCCGAAGGCGACGTAGTCGGCGCCGGCCTCGCCGGCCAGCATGGCGGCGTCGCGGCTGTCGTAGCAGGAGACGCCGAGCTGCAGATCGCCGAGCACGGCGCGTGCCGCGGCGGCGTCGGTGTCGCTCGCGCCGACATGCGCGCCGTCGCAGCCTTGTGCCGCGGCCAGGTCCGGACGGTCGTTGAGCAGGAAGGCCACGTCGCGCGACTGAGCGACCGGGCGGAGCGTGTCGATCGCCCGGCGAACTGTGTCGTCCGGCGCGTCCTTGAGGCGGAGCTGCACGGCGCCGACGTCGCCCGCGTCCAGTGCCGCGGCCAGTACGTCGCGGAACGCCGCCGGATCAAGCGCCGGCGGCGTCACCAAATAGAGGCGGCACCCTGCGCTCAGGGCGCGTCCTTGAAGATCGAGATGACCGTCGAGAGCAGTTCCAGCGCGTCGGCGCGCGAGCGCTGGAAGGTGTTGCGGCCGATGATGGAGCCGTTGGCGCCGCCTTCGGCGATGCCGCGTATGGTCTTCAGCAACTGCTCGGTGCCTTCGTTCTCGCCGCCGGAGAAGATCACGATGCGACGGCCGCCGAAGCAGGAATCCACCACGTTGCGGATACGCGCCGGCATCGTCGACACATCGATCTTCTGCTCCTCATAGACCTTCTTGGCGGAAGCCAGCGAGAGGTGCTCGGTTGGCGGCTTGACCTTGATGATGTGCGCGCCGAGCAGGGCTGCCATATGCGCGCCGTAAGAGCAGATGTCGATCGCGGTCTCGCCGGCCTTGTCCAGCATCGGGCCGCGTGGATAGGACCACACGACCACGGCCAATCCCGCCGCCTTCGCCTCCTCAGCGGCTTCGCGCAACTCCTCCATCTGCGCAAAGGCGTATTCGCTGCCCGGATAGATGGTGAAGCCGATCGCCGCGCAGCCCAGACGCAGCGCATCGGCAACCGAGCCGGTAACCGCCTGATCCTTTTCCGTGGCCAGGCTGTTGGAGCTGTTGATCTTGAGGATGGTCGGGATCTGGCCGGCGAAGGTGTCGGCCCCCGCCTCGATCATGCCGAGCGGAGCCGCATAGGCGTTGAGCCCGGCCTCAATGGCGATCGAGAAATGGTAATGCGGGTCGTAGGCCGCCGGGTTGGGGCCGAACGAACGCACCGGCCCATGCTCGAAGCCCTGATCGACTGGCAGGATCACCATCTTGCCAGTGCCCCCCAGCTTGCCGTGATTGAGCATGCGGACCAGGTTGGTCTTGGTGCCGGGATTGTCGCTCTCATAGTTGTCGATGATTTTCTTGACTTGCGGCGTGATCGACATGGCGGTTCATCCTGCGCGTGGATCGGACTGAGGTCGCTGTGGTCTAGCCGAGGGACGGCCGCTTGTCACCAGACCCGCCCTTCTTGCAGCCACCCGCGCAGCCGGCGTTCGGCGCCGCGCTCCGCGAGATCCAGCGCCGCGGGTCGTGCGCTTTGCAGGCTTGCGCCGAGGGCGGCGGCGCGCGACGACACAGCCGCATAGTGCGGACACTCGGCGGCCAGGATCAACCAACGCAGCCCAAGCCGTAGCGCCTCCATCGCGCGTCCCGCCGCGGCGCCGCAATCAAGGCACTGCGCCGCCTCGCACGCCGCAATCTGGCTGCCCAGCATCTCCATCAGCGCCAGCCACCATCCCGCACCGAGAAAGCTGGCCGCCCCGGGCGCTGAAAGCAGCACCAGTTGTGCCGCCGACCCCTGCGCCCGCGCGCCGCGCGCGGCCTCCAGCGCGGCCAGGCCATGCGCATGTCCGTGGATCACGACGGCCCGCAGCAAGGGCACCGATTGATGCGTCGGCTGGTTCATGCTTGACGTTCAAACCTTCGCGCGCGATCTGTGCAACTGTTATCGCCGGCGAAAGAACCGGCATTGGAGTCTGTCCGTCTTGTCCGACCAACGGAGCACGCAGGAGCACGACGCCGCCGAACGCCTCGCCGCAGCACTGCGCCGGATCGCCGTGGCGGTGGAACGGCGGCCACCCCAGCCTGCGCCCGACGCTTCTGCCTCGCTTCCCATGGTTGCCGGCAACCTTGATGCCTTGATCGCCCGCCTGCGTGCCGTGCTCGACGAGATGTCCTCGGTACCGCGCGCCGGCGACGACAGCTAGGACGTGTCGATGGCTCAGGTCACCATCCGGATCAATGGCTACGCCTATGTCGTCGGTTGCGAGGACGGGCAGGAGGCGCATCTCCAGGCGATGGCAAACCATGTCGACCGACGCGTCGAGCGCATCAAGTCGCTGGGTGGCCAGAGCGGCGAGGCCAGGCTGCTGGCGCTCGCCGCCCTGCTGATGGCCGACGAGCTGTATGACATCTCCGCCAACCGGTTGCCACCGGCGACGGCGGCGATGATCGAGCAGGCGGAAACGGTGCACGCGCGGCTCGAATGGCGCGAGCGCCAGATGGCGAGCCTGGCCGAACGCGCCGAGGCCATTGCGGCTTCGCTCGAGCATGACTAGATTGAGGGTGCGGGGCTGCTGGGTTCGTCAGGCAATTCAACCCCTGGGCCGATAAGCACTTCCTCGGGAGCTGGCACTGTCGTGGCCATTGGTCACGTTACCCGGCGCCCACCTGCACAAGCGGGTTCCGGGAGGTCGACAGTCCAACGGCCATGGCGGCTCCGCACTTGACTGATTCCCTCCCGATCCTCCTGGCAAAGCAGGAACTGCGCCGCCGCATGATGGCGCAGCGCGTGAATCGCACCCCGGAAGACGACGCTGCGCTGCGCGATGCCCTCGCGTGCGAACTGCTCTCGCGCGATTCCCAGACCGTGGCTGGCATCTGGCCGCTTCCTGGCGAGCCCGATCTCTCGCCGCTCTGGCACATCCTGCATCAGCGCGGCCATACGATCCTGATGCCGGAGACAACGCCGCGCGGCGCCGCGCTGCGCTTCCGCCCGTGGCATCCCGGCTGCCCGATGCGCCTCGGCCGCTTCGGCACGCGGCACCCCGACACCCTGCTTGCCGAGACCGTACCCGATCTGCTGTTCGTGCCGCTGCTTGCCTTCGATCGTGACGGCTATCGCCTCGGCTACGGCGGCGGCTACTACGATCGCACGCTCGCCGCCCTCCCGCGCGCGCGCGCCATCGGCTATGGCTTCTCCATGCAGCAGGTCGAGGCGGTTCCGCGCGGCCCCTTCGATCTGCCTTTGGACGTGATCGTGACCGAGGGCGGCCGCGTCCTCGTTGAAAGGTGACCGCGTTTGCGCATCCTGTTCCTAGGCGACGTCGTCGGCCGTGTCGGCCGTGAGATGGTGGAGAGCAGCCTGCCCGGGCTGCGCGCGCGACTGGGACTCGATCTCGCCATCGTCAACGGCGAGAACGCCAGCCACGGCTTCGGCTTGGCGCCAGCGATGGCTGACAGCCTGTTCGCCGCCGGCGCCGATGTCATCACACTCGGCAACCATGCCTGGGACCGAAAGGAGCTGATCGGCCACATCAGCCAGGCGCCGCGCATCATCCGGCCGCTGAACTTCCCGCCTGGCACCCCCGGTCACGGCAGCGTCGCACTCAGCCTCGCCGACGGCAGGCGCGCGCTGGTGGTCAACGTCATGGGAAGGCTGTTCATGGACCCGCTCGACGATCCGTTCCGCCTCACCGATGAACTGCTGTCGCGGCACCGGCTCGGCGTCACCGTGCAGGCGGCGGTCGTCGATTTTCACGCCGAGGCCACTAGCGAAAAGATCGCCTTCGCGCACCATCTCGACGGCCGCGTCTCCCTGGTGATCGGCACGCACACGCACACGCCCACCGCGGACCATCGTATTCTCGCCGGCGGCACCGCCTACATGAGCGACGCTGGCATGTGCGGGGACTATGACAGCGTGATCGGCATGGCCAAGGAACCCGCTATCGCCCGCTTCATACGCAAGATGCCCGGCGAACGCTTGGGCCCGGCGGAAGGAGCCGCCAGCCTGAGCGGCCTGTTCGTCGAGACCGACGACCGCACCGGGCTCGCGCGCCAGGTCGCCCCGTTGCGCCTGGGCGGCGCCTTGTCCGAGGCAATTCCTATGCGACAGCGCTGACGCTGGTTTGCCGGGTTGCCCTGGACAGTTCGCGGACCTGCTCGAGCACCCGGGCTGCCGTGTCATGCCGGGCACGCCCGTGTTCGTCGAGCGAGGCGGCCAGCGTCTCGATGAGCGCGCTCGCAACGACGGCGCCGTCCGCTACCTGCGTCGCGTGCGCCGCCTGCTCGGGCGTGCGTATGCCGAATCCAATCGCAATCGGCAGATCCGTATGGGCACGCACGCGCGGGATGGCGCGCGCCAGATCTTCCTGGGTCGCCGAGCGCGTGCCGGTGATGCCGGTGATCGCCACGTAATAGACGAACCCGCCCGCTCCTTCGAGAACCAGCGGCAGCCTGCGATCGTCCGTGGTCGGCGCCACCAGCCGGATCAGATCAAGGCCCGCCGCGCGCATGGACGGGATCAGTTCGTCGGACTCCTCCGGAGGCATGTCCACCACGATCATTCCATCGACGCCGGCCTGCTCCGCGTCGCCGCAAAAACGTTCCGCGCCGTAGGCCAGGATCGGATTGAGGTAGCCCATCAGGATGATCGGCGTATCGCTGTCTCCGCCGCGAAAATCGCGAACCATCTGCAGCGCGCCGGGCAACGTGCCGCCAGCCTTGAGCGCGCGCTGGCCGGCGCGCTGGATGGTCGGCCCGTCCGCGGCGGGATCAGTGAACGGCACGCCGATCTCGATGAGGTCGGCTCCCGCTGCCGGCATTCCGCGCAGGATCGCCATGCTGGTCTCGCGATCCGGATCATAGGCCTCCAGGAACGGGATCAGCGCGCCTCTGCCTTGCCGATGGAGCTGAGCGAAACGTGCGGCGATCCGCCCCATGCGGCTCGCTTTGTCCGTCACGCTCACAAGCCGTATCCGAGATGATGCGCCACGGTGTAGATATCCTTGTCGCCACGGCCTGAAAGATTGAGAACGATTGTCTTGTCGCCGGCCATCGTCGGCGCCAGCTTTGCAATATAGGCGAGGCCGTGCGCGGTCTCCAATGCCGGGATGATGCCCTCCAGTTTTGAGCAGAGCTGGAATGCCTCAAGCGCCTCGTCGTCTGTCGCGGTCACATACTGCACTCGGCCGATCTCGTGCAGCCAGGCATGTTCCGGGCCGATGCCAGGATAGTCGAGGCCCGCGGAGATGGAATGCGCCTCGATGATCTGACCGTCGCGATCCTGCAAAAGGTAGGTCTTGTTTCCGTGCAGCACTCCGGGGCTGCCGCCGTTGATCGCTGCCGCGTGCGCACCGCTTTGCATGCCACGGCCGGCTGCCTCAACGCCGTAGAGCTGCACATCGGCATCATCAAGGAACGGATGGAAGATGCCCATCGCCGATGAGCCGCCGCCGACGGCGCAGACCACCGCATCCGGCAAGCGTCCTTCGGCTGCCAGCATCTGCTCGCGTGTCTCATCGCCAATGACCGACTGAAAGTCGCGCACCATTTCCGGATACGGGTGTGGTCCCGCGACCGTGCCAATGCAGTAATAGGTGTCGTCGACATTGGCGACCCAGTAGCGCAGCGCCTCGTTCATGGCGTCCTTCAGGGTCGCGGCCCCTGAGGTGACAGCTTCTATCTCCGCTCCGAGCAGCTTCATGCGGAACACGTTCGGCTGCTGACGTTGCACGTCGGTGGCACCCATGAAAACGGTGCAGGGAAGATTGAACAGCGCGCAGGTAGTGGCGGTGGCGACTCCGTGTTGGCCGGCGCCGGTCTCGGCGATGATGCGCGTCTTGCCCATGCGTCGCGCCAGCAGGATCTGACCAAGCACCGCGTTGATCTTATGCGCGCCGGTGTGGTTCAGCTCTTCGCGTTTGAAGTAGATGCGCGCGCCGCCGAAATGCGCACTCAGGCGTTCGGCAAACCAGAGCGGGCTCGGACGCCCCACATAATCCGCCAGCAATCTGCGCCATTCAGCGTTGAACGCGGGATCGTGGCGTGCGCTCTCATAGGCCTGCTCGACCTCCAACACATTCGGCATCAAGGTCTCGGCCACGAAGCGGCCGCCGAAGCCGCCAAACCGGCCGCGGCCGTCAGGTCCGTTGCGAAGGCTATTTGGCAGAACTTCGTTCATATGCAAACCTTTGATGAATGGTGTCATATAGCGGACTGCCTCTAGATAGGCCACAAGCCTGTGCCGGATCAGCTTCCCCGGAAACAACTCTTTCGACGCTCAACGGCATGAGCGCAAATAGCAAAACCTGAGAACCAACACGTCGAAAGATGGTCTCGGCTCCGTGGCTTGTGAACGCCGGCTATTGTTCTGGAACTAGACTCCATCCTGAGATGGTCTAGCGTCTGTTTCAGCAGGTTTCGAAGTGTAAGTGGCCAGCCCCACGCGTCGTCTTTCGGTTTCGTGTCAACTTTGTTACATGTGGGTCCTCCTTGAGCGATTTGCGCCAGAACTCCCGTGTGCGTGGGCGTAGTCTAGTAGTTCTTCGGATCAGAGCGGCATTCACGAGCCGTGCAAAATTGCGACTTGCGGAACATCTGGCGGCGCGTGGCCAGACGACCGGCGCCTTCCGCCTCGCGGCGCCGCTCGCGCGCCGTGGGATGCTGGAGGCCCAGTTCTGGATCGCGCGCGCCTATCTGACTGGCCAGGGCGTCCCGTCCAGTCGTTCCGAAGCGCTCAGATGGTGCGCGTGCGCCGCCAATGGCGGCCTGGTCGCAGCCCAGTCGCATCTCGCGTCACTGCATCTGGACGGCATCGGTGCAGACCCGTCGCCGTCCGCTTTGTTCACGTCTGGGGCAAATTCGTCGCTTGACGTGAATTATGATGAGGCGGCGCGCTGGGCGACACGCGCGGCGGAGTCGGGATGCCAGGAGGCCGCGGCAATCCTCGGCTATCTTCTCGCCAACGGACCGGCCGCGATGCGTGATCACGCTCTGTCCGACCGGCTGTATCGGAGAAGCGCGGAGGCTGGTTCGGCGCAGGGAGCGCTTGGCTACGGGCTTGCCCTGTTGCGAGAGCCGCGCGACGACGCCGACCGAATTGCCGCCGCGGGTTGGATCAGGAAGGCAGCGGACGCCAAGCATGTAATGGCGACCTACTTCCTTGGCGTCATGCTTGAACATGGCGTCGGTGTCGCACTCGACATATCGGCGGCAGCGCAATGTTATCGACGCTGCGCCGAGGGCGGCGTCCGTATCGGTCAATTCCGCTGGGGCATGGCGCTGCTTGGTGGCTGGGGTGTCGAACGCGACATGGTTCGCGGCGAGTCCTGGCTGCGCCGTGCTGCTCTGGCCGGAGACGCGGATGCCGCCGCCGCGGTTGGCGAGCTTTATGCAAGGGGTGACGAACTGCCGCCCAACCATGCGGAAGCAATCCTCTGGTTCTCTCGCGCCGCGACCGCCGGACACGTGGCGTCGTGCCGGAAACTCGCGTCTCTTCACATGTTCGGCGGCGCGGGAGCGGCACGCAATCCCGCCGAGGCGGCGCGTTGGCTGCGTCTTGCCGCCACGTTCGGAGACGAGTCGGCCTATGGCGATCTGGCCAACCTCGTCATGGCGGGAGCCGGCGAGCCGGAGGACAAGGCGCGTGTCTGCGAATGGTTCAGAAGCGCCGCCAACTCCGGTGATCTCGTCGCCGCCTTCAATTTCGCCATTTGTCTCGCGGACGGCATCGGCATCGTGCGCGACCAGGAACAAGCGGTATTCTGGTTTCGACGCGCGGCGGAGCGGATCGCCGGCGCGCAGTATTGGTATGGCCGGATGGTGTCGGAGGGCAAGGGCATTCCGGCCGATCCGGCGGTTGGCCGGGCCTGGATCAAGCGCGCCGCGGACGCCGGACTGGCCGACGCCAAGGTGACCCTTGCTGAAATGCTGCTGAATGGGCGTGGTGGTCCAAGAGATCACGCGGCGGCGTTCGCTTTGTTCCGCATTGCTGCGGCAGAGGGGCATGCCGGCGCGGCCTTTGCGCTGGGCGTCATGCTGAGCGGAGGCCATGATGTCGAAATGGACCGAACGGCGGCACAGGGTTGGTTCCGCCAGGCGGCAGAGCGTGGCCATCCCTATGCGCAACTGATGCTCGGTCGCTATCTGGCGCACGCGCTCGCCGGAGAGCAGAACCCTGCGCAGGCCCGGCATTGGCTTGAGACTGCCCGCGAGCGGGGCATAGCAGAGGCGGAGACCGACCTGGCGATGATGCCTCTGTTGAACTGATGGGAGGCAGGACAGCCAAGCCGGCGGAATGGACGAGCGCTGTTCGGATCCTTTTATGATGATTTGGCTTGTTGCTGGCGCTTTCACGGAACATCGTGTATCTCTGGTTCCAGTGCCAGATTGAAGTCAGAGCTCCGCCTTATCAAAACGAGGGTAAGGCTTGGCTCTTGGGCGGCGCCTTGCCCGATGAGTGGTTAACAGGCTTTCCTTCTTTGCGCCCGCATTGCACATCATACTCAGAAGGTCCTGCATGAGAGGCTTTGGAACAAGGCAGAGCTGTCTCGGGAGCGTTCTATGTCAGACAACAGTTTGAAATGCGGTGATTGGCTTCCAGGAAGGCGCGACGGATTGTTGCCCAGGATGCGGCAACGATTCTCCAACTCTTTCATGGACGCGCAGTGTGCCTCCGACAGCGAAGAAGACGGGGCAACTGGAAGCGGTGACACGATACCAGCGCCATCAAGTCTGCTGATTAAAAGGTTTCGTGGTTTCGCGTCCTTGTCGGAGGCGGAGACGAACCTGCTGGATGATCTTGGCGAGACCATACGATATCATCCTCCAATGCGCGACCTGCGCGCTGCCGGAGCAAGCAGGCTGGCGTCGAACCTGATTGTCTCAGGCTGGGGCTGCCGCTACCGGCAACTCTCCGACGGGCGTCGGCAAATCATCAGCTTGCGGCTCCCGGGAGACTTCCTCGAATCCCTGCCCGGAGCTTCGTTGCCTTCGCCTTTTGCGATAGCTGCCCTGACTGAGTTGGAAACTGTCAATGGCCAGGCGCTCGTCGCGAACGCCCACGCCGCGGAACCGATCTATCCCGGCTTGGCGCATGCCATGACGCTGATCCATTGCCTTGACGATCTGCTGCTGTGCGAACAGATCGTTCGCGTCGGACGGCAGAGCGCGTTCGAGCGGTTCGCCCATTTGATGCTCCGACTGCATGAGCGGCTTGACCGCGTCGGGCTTGCCGAGCCTGACCGCTTCGCCATGCCGCTGACGCAGGATGTGCTCGCCGACGTGCTGGGTTTAAGTGCCGTTCATGTCAATCGCACCGTGCAGCAGATGCGGCGGGAAGACCTGTTGGAGCTCAGAGGCGGCACGGTCATCCTGCTGAAGCCGGATAAGCTGCGGCAGTTGGCGGACTGGGTCAGCCTTCCGGAACTGCCCGCGCGACGGCCCGACTAGGCGCTCGGTCGCCGGTTCTTGATCCAAACGCGCGAAAAATCCCGCAGGTTTAACTTTTGTTTCGTCTTCAGCCGGCTGATCCATTGTAGCGTCGCATTTCTCTGGGAGCCTTAGAGAGTGCACGAACTTCTCGAATCAGCATCGTTTGTCTATTCACGGCACGAGACTGCCTGATGCGGTTGCGGCGTCATGGCGAATGGCTTGGCTACTGTCTGAACGTGCATCCGACACAGACCTTTGATGAGGTGCGCGCCGCCCTGTTGGGACCAGTACGGGCCGTCAAACGACGGCTCTGTCCAGATGCGCCCTTTGGAGTGGGCTTGCGCCTCTCCGCGGAAGCCGCGGCCGCGCCGCTTTCGGCAGCGGCGGAGCTGGCGCGGATCTTTGCCGGGGAAGGCTATGCGGCCTACACGATGAACGGCTTTCCTTATGGCCGCTTCCACGCCGTTCCTGTGAAAACCAATGTCTATGAGCCGGACTGGACCACGTCCGCGAGACGGGTCTATACGAACAATCTTGCCCGCATCATGGCGGCCCTGGTGCCAGAGGGCGAGACGGCAACCATCAGCACGGTGCCTGGAGGTTTTGCCGCGCGCGTGCGTGGGCAAGAGGCCGGAATCGCGGATGGCCTGCTGCAAAGCGTCGCCGAGCTGATCGCGATCGAGCGACGTACTGGCCGGGTCGTTGCATTGGCGCTTGAACCCGAACCCTGGTGCCTGCTGGAAACAATCGAGCAAAGCGTCGCTTTCTTTTGTGACTGGCTGTTCACGGAGGCGGCCGCGCGGCGTCTTGCCTGTCTCGCCGACATCACGCCGTCGCAGGCGTCGGCAGCGCTTCCCAGACACCTGGGCGTGTGCCTGGATGTCTGCCATATGGCGGTGGCGTTTGAGACGCCGGAGCAGACTCTGGCGGCGCTCGCAGCCGCATCCATTCCAATCCATAAGGTTCAGCTCAGCGCAGCACTGCGCATCGGCCGGATGACGCCAGCCGCTCGCGAACGTGCTGCCTGTTTCACGGACGAGATCTACCTGCATCAGGTGGTGGTGCGTACCCAAAGCGGGCAAATCCGCCGCATGCTTGACCTGCCCGAAGCCTTGTCCGAGCCAACGGGCGAAGACGAGGAGTGGCGCGTGCATTACCATGTGCCGGTGTTTGCCGAGATGGCGCCGCCGCTGGCCTCGACGCGCGACGTGCTGGAGCGCCTCCTGGCGCTGCATCGACATCAGCCGATCAGCCGACATCTCGAGGTCGAGACGTACACCTGGGATGTGCTGCCGGCGGCGGCGCAACCCTGTGGCACGCGCACTGTCACCGATGGCATCGAAAAGGAACTCGATTGGGTAATGCAGCATCTTTCCTGATCAGGCCGCGCGCGGCCCTCACGCTGGGGCGCGTCTCCAACCTGCCGACGCTGCTCAGCAACGCGCTTGCCGGCGCGGCCTTGTGCGGTGGCGCGCGGCACGCCCTGCCAGCGGCAATCGCGGCACTCATGCTGTTCTATGTCGGCGGCATGTACCTGAACGACGCCTGCGACGCGCTTGTCGATGCGCGCGAACGGCCGCAGCGGCCGATCCCCCGAGGCGAAGTCGCGCGCGGCACCGTGTTTGCGGCTGGCTTCGTGTTGCTCGCTTGTGGCCTGCTCATCGCTCTCCTGGCGGCGCCCGCCGCCGGCTGGGCCGGCACGGGGCTGATCGCCTGTATCGTGCTCTATGACGTGGTGCACAAGCGAACCGCCCTGGCGCCGCTGATCATGGGGTTGTGCCGGCTGCTGTGCTACGGCACCGCCGCACTGATCGCTGGCGGCCGGCTGGACGCGCCACTCCTGCTGCCAGGCGCCCTTGGCCTGTTCTGCCATGTCATCGGGCTGACCTACGCGGCCAGGCAGGAGAGCTATGACCGGCTCGATGCGGCTTGGCCGCTTGCGGTGCTGACGGTTCCGCTTGCCTGGGCGCTGTGGATGGCGCGCACGGGCGGCGTTGCGCTCGTGCTCTGGATCGGCCTCGCGGCAGCGACGGTCCAGGGAGTGCGTTGGCTGTTCCGCAGGGGGAGAGGCGACGTGCCGCGCGCGGTGAGCATGCTGATCGCGGCAATCTCGCTCTACGACTCGGTGCTGATTGCGGGCACCGGCGAGCTTGCGGCCGCTCTCGTTGCCGCACTCTGCTTTCCCGCGACGCTGGCGCTGCAGCGGCTGGTTGCCGGCACATGATGTGTTCAGTCGAAGACATGCGCGAGCGCCAACGCCTTGAACGCAGTGGCCGCGACCGGCCCCTGCGGCAGCAGGTCCGGCGCCGACGAGATGACCAGGGGACCCATTCGTGGGTCATCGGTGATCCTGCCATGCGAGCCGCGCACCAGATGCGTGTCTGCCGCCGAGATCACGTCCAGCAGACGGCGTTGGCCGAGTTTGCGCAAACCGACCCGCCATCCCGCGGAAAGTTTGGGGCGACGCAAGGCGGGATTGAAAAACAACTCGACCGGATCATATCCAGGCTTGCGATGGATATCGACGGTCCGGGCAAAATCCGGCGCGCGCTTGTCATCCAGCCAGTAGTGATATCCGAACCAGCGGTCAACTCGGCTGACCGCGACCAGTTCGCCGCTGCGCGGGTGATCAAGCCCGTGCTCATGTTTCTCCGACTTTCCCCACACTGCCTCAACGCCGTCGAGACGTTCGATCAGTTCACGGACGCGAGTGATGTCGTCCGGATCTCGCACATAGACATGCGCCACCTGATGATCGGCCAGCGCGAAAGCGGCACTGGCGCCAGGGTCGAGCACGTCGCGGCCAAGCTCGTCGCGCACCGCAAGCAGTGCCGCCGTGCGCAGCGCGCGATTGATAAACACCGCCTTCGTTACCGGCGTGATGCCATACTCCGACACGACGAGCACACGGGCGCCTCGCTTGTTCGACAAGGCGATCAATTCTCCGGCCAGGCCGTCGACCGCGCGCAAGGCGGCGCGGACAACAGGATGGTTCCTGTCCGGTCCGAACCGTTGCAGATCATAGTCCAGATGCGGAAGATAAGTCAGAGTCAATGTCGGTTCGCGCGTGATCATGACATGGCTCGTGGCGTCCGTTATCCAGCGGCTCGCGGTGATATCGGCGAGCGGTCCCCAGAACTTGAACAGCGGAAAACTTCCAAGACGCGATGTGAGCTCATGCCGCAGCGACTCTGGCTGCGCGTAGCAATCCGGAACCTTGCGTCCGTCGGCGGGATACATCGGACGCGGCGTGACACTCCAATCCGCCGAGGAATACATGTTGTACCACCAGAACAGCTTGGCACAGGTGAAGGCGGGATCACGCGCCTTTCCCGCCTCCCAGAGCTTCTCGCCCGCAACCAGCCGGTTGGACTGCCGCCAAAGCCAGATTTCCGCAAGATCGCGAAAATACCAACCATTGGCGACGGCGCCATGTCCCGCGGGCGAGAGGCCGGTGACGAGCGTCGATTGCACACTGCAGGTCACCGCTGGGGTAATCGTCTCCAGCGGCCGGGTTCCGCCACGGGCAGCGAGGGCGGAGAGATTTGGTGTGTCCGGGCCAAGGAGATCTTCCGTCAGGCCGACGACAAGGAGGATGAGCGTGGAGTGCATGAAGCGGAGTGTTGACGTGCCGGCCGCTGATGGCAAGCAGACAAACGTTGCGGAAAAGCAAATCTCGCAGGTAAGCCGAGCTCCTGACTTTCTACTGTCGCAATGGATCGACAGGCAGGCGACCTCGGAGGCAAGCGGCTGGCTGCACGCGCGCCTCGAAGAGGCACAATTAATGCAGCCAGGAGACGCCAACAGGGAACGCGCCTGCGAGATCGCGTTTAGTCGCATTCCACGAATGTTCGGACGCGCGCGGCTTTCCCTTACATCCGTCGATCTTGCGGAAGCCCAAGCGGCGCGTCCGGGCTGGCGGCCGCAACAGTGGAGCGTGGATGCCGGCGCGCGAATCCTGCTTCTGCTGCGTCTTTCGACACGAATGGAACAGACAAGTTTCGTGGCATACCTGCGTCGTCTGCGCGAGACCGCCGATCCCGCAGGGCAGGCTGTGGTGTTTCAGGGATTGCCGCTTTACCCTCGTTCCCTCGCACTGGAGCGCGAGGTTGGCGAAGGTCTGCGCTCCAACATGCGCCCAGTGTTCGAGTCCGTCGTCCACCACAATCCCTATCCGCAAGAGGTCTTCGACGAGCATCGCTGGAACCACATGGTATTGAAGGCGCTGTTCGTGGACAGTGCGCTCGCTCCGATCCAGGGGCTTCGTGAGCGCAACAATGTTGCCCTTGCCATGATCCTGCGTGACTATGCGCGCGAACGACGGGCCGCCGGAAGATCGGTATCGCCCGAATTATGGCAGTGCCTGGCGCCTTTCGCCGTAGCGGCTGGAGCGATGGACGATCTCGCCGACGCGGGCGTCAACGCGACCTGACGCAACTCCGAAGGAGGCAAATGCATGATGTTCATCGATCCCCACGCCCACATGATATCGCGAACCACTAACGACTATCAGGCAATGGCAGTGGGAGGCGTTGTCGCGGTGATCGAGCCCGCCTTCTGGGTCGGCCAACCACGTACTCATGTCGCCACCTATGCCGATTATCTCTCAGCAATCCTCGGCTTCGAGCGCTTCCGCGCCGGACAGTTCGGTATTCAGCATTATTGCACCATCGGCCTCAACTCCAAGGAGGCCAACAACGAGGCTCTGGCGGAAGCGGTCATGGAGATCCTGCCGCTGTTCGCGCAGAAGGACGGGGTGGTGGCAATCGGCGAGATTGGCTACGACGAGCAGACCGCGCTTGAAGACCGGTATTTTCAACGGCAACTCGATCTTGCCCGCGAGCTTGCGTTGCCGGTGATGATCCATACGCCGCATAGAGACAAGAAGAATGGCACCATCCGTTCAATGGATGTATGCCGCGAACACGGCCTGCCGCCATCGCAGGTGATCGTCGACCACAACAACGAGGAAACGATGGGTGAGGTGTTGGACCGGGGGTATTGGGCGGCGTTCTCGGTCTATCCAAGCACCAAGATGGGTGATGCGCGCATGGTTGAAATCCTGAAGCGTCATGGCTCGGAGCGGATCATTGTGAACTCTGCCTGCGACTGGGGGATTTCCGATCCGCTTTCAGTGCCAAGAACCGCTCAACTGGCGCTGGAGCGCGGGATTGCTTTCTACGATGTCCAGCGGGCCTGCTATGCCAACGCTTTGGCGGCCTTCGCACCGAGTGGGCAGATTGCCGAAACTGACTGGCTGGCGGTGACGGATGTCGATCAACGCAGGCTGTTCGAAGGAAACTCGGTACTTCGGGGCGGCCGGGATGCAGTGGTCGGTCCCGTCGCGCACGTCGTCCGGACAGCGTGACGCGACGCTCGATTGTCTTGGTGGGCTTGATGGGTGTCGGCAAAAGCACCATTGGCCGCATGGTGGCCTCACAGCTTGGCCTGCCGTTCCGCGACACCGATGCCGAAATCGAGCGTGCGTCCGGATGCAGCGTCGCCGAGATGTTCGAGCGACAGGGCGAGCACGCGTTCCGGGAGAACGAGTGGGAGGTGACTGAACATCTGCTCCGGACCGGCCCCCTGGTGTTGGCGACAGGCGGCGGCGCCTTCATGGACACGCGCACGCGCGAGGCAATACGCGCGCAGGCGCGCTCGGTGTGGCTGCGCTGCCCGCTTGCCATCCTGGTGCGCCGCGTCGGCGGACACCCGCATCGTCCGTTGCTGTCAGCCGGCAACGCTGGCGAGATCCTGGAGGAACTCATGCGGCTCCGCTATCCTGTCTATGCGGAGGCAGACATCGTGATCGATCAAGACGACGAGGGCGCGGAACAGGTGGCAGAGACCTTGATGGCCGCCCTTGGCGCCTGGCGGGAACCGCGTACGGTGCGCGTCGCCTTGGCACAGAACAGCTACGATATCCGCATCGGTTCCGGGCTGATTGCACGAGCCGGTGGCCTGCTCGCCCCCGTGCTGCCGCAGAAGCGCGCCATGATCGTCACCGACGAGACGGTGGCGGCGCATCACTTGCCGGTGCTGCGGGAGGCGCTCAGAGAGGCTGGTATCGACGCGGAGAGCATCGTGGTGCCGCCTGGAGAAGGCAGCAAGAGCCTGGCGGGCTTCGGCCAGGTGGTGAATGCGCTGCTTGAGGCAGGCGTCGAACGGCGAACCGCGGTCATTGCCTTTGGCGGCGGTGTGGTCGGCGATCTGGCCGGTTTTGCGGCAGCCTCGGCGTTGCGTGGACTGCCATTCGTGCAAATTCCGACCACCCTGCTGTCCCAGGTGGACAGCTCGGTCGGCGGCAAGACCGGCATCAACACACCGTTTGGCAAAAATCTGATCGGCGCCTTCCATCAGCCACTCGCGGTGCTGGTCGACACCGATATGCTGGCGACCCTGCCGGTGCGCGAACTGAGCGCGGGCTATGCGGAAATCATCAAGGCAGGTTTGATCGGCGATCCTGACCTGTTTGACTGGTGCCTCGCGCACGCGAACGGGATTATCTGCGGCGACGGCGCGGTGCAGGCCGAGGCGATCGCGCGCGCCTGTGCGTTCAAGGCCGCCGTGGTCGGCGATGACGAGCGCGAGGAAAAAGCCAGTGACGGCCGCGCCTTGCTTAATCTTGGCCACAGCTTTGCGCACGCTCTTGAGGCAGAGATGGGCTACGATGGGCGCCTGCTGCACGGCGAGGCCGTGG
The DNA here is from genome assembly GCA_964246745.1 of uncultured Acetobacteraceae bacterium. GTDB lineage: Bacteria > Pseudomonadota > Alphaproteobacteria > Acetobacterales > Acetobacteraceae > Lichenicoccus. The sequence continues at coordinate 66,653 of CAXTRK010000005.1, read as the reverse complement.
CGGTCGGCCTGGGTCTCGCGTTGCTGCTATCTGCCCGGCTTGGCTATTGCGACGCCTCGGTTGCGGAAACCGTGATGTCCCATCTTGATCAGCTCGGCATGGCAAGCCGGGTTTCCAGCTTGTCCGCGCGCCTTGGGGTGACCTTCACAACCCAGTCGCTGCTGGCGAACATGCAACGCGACAAGAAGATACGTGATGGCCGTCTTGCCTTCGTGCTGGTGCGCGGCGTCGGCAGGGCATTTACCTCACGAGACGTGGATCCGACCGTGGTCGCCGCTCTGCTTGCCGACGAAGGCTGCCGTCCGCTCTGACCGCACAGTTATTTTCAACGTCAGTTGGCATTAAACAAGCAGGCCGTTCAGCAAAAATCCCGTGATCTTTGCTGAACGATCGCCTGCCTTGCCGATCGGCCGCCTTGAAGAGCGCCCTACTTCGTCGAGATCTTCACCACCTGACCCTGGCCGGTAACAAGGCCGTAGTTCGAGACATAAATCGAACCGTTTTTGCCTGTCGTGATGCCCGTCGGCGCAATCAAACCTTGGCAGGCGACGATTTTATCCTGCTTTCCCGCGGCATTGACATGCACGACCGAGCCACTCTGATCTCCCGACAGAGACCCATTAGTGTACATCTGAAGCGCGTATAACCCTCCGTCCGGAGCGGGCGAAACCCCTATGATGTTGGTGAACCCCGACGCAAAGACTGTGGGCGCCTGACCTTTTTGGAAACGGAAGATGCGCGAGCTGCCCGGCAGGTAGGGAAACCCGGAATAGTCCGCCGCCAGAACGCCATTGCCATCTGGAGCCGGCATGATCCCGGTCGGCACGGAGTTCTCGTGCGTCGTTTTCGATGCGCCACTCGTGATGCTGGGCTCGTTAATCTCCTGGTTGGGCATGATGCCGACGAGCGAGACGATCCCGCCTGGCGCTACTTCGGTCACGGTCTGACCGGCTCCATCGGCCACATACACGTTCCGGCCTATGCTGGTTATCCCAAACGGATTGCTTTCCGCATCGGGCTTACCGGCGGGATCCGCATTATGTGGGTAATTCGCGTATTCAAAGTTGGCCAGCGAGGCAACCGTGTCGAAACCGAGCTTTCCGTTGGCGATGCCGGGTGCGAGCACAACTCCGGTCTGGCTCGACAGTGCTCCAAGCAGACTGGTTGCCGACTGCGGACCGCCATTGCCGATGACGACATAAGGCACACCATCGGCAAAAGTGATGCCGTTGGCGCCGTCCGATTGATCCTGCTGCGGAGTCGACAACGAAGCGAGAGTATTTGCCACAGTAAAGCGTTGCCCCAGCTCGATGGCGGAGACCTTGCTTGTGTTACCGAAACAGTTCTCTTGTCCCATGAACGGGATACAGACGTCCGTCCCGCCGGTGCCGGCTTCGGTAAACCATAGTCCTCCTAACACGTCGAATGCCAGCCCGCGCGGCTGGTTGAGACCGTCGGCAAGGACCGGATACAGCGAAGGAACCGTACTGGCCTTGGTCAACGTCGCTATGACGTGGTTGATCTGGCCGTTCGGCAGCGTCGTCATGGTCTCGAACGCGACCGGAGCGCCGACCTGCGGGGCCCAGTAGTCGATACCGGTATCGGACAGGCCGCCGCCGCCGGCGCCATTCGGCGCTATCCAGGCCTGAAAGTTGCCGACAGGAGTCTTGATCGTCGTCGTTCCGGTAACATTAAGATAGAGGTTTGTTGCCTCGCCGTTTGTAAAATCGAGATTGTCGTTATAGGCCGTCTTTGTTGACCAGCTTCCCGGATAGAATTCCGCCGGCTGCTTGGCGATGCGGACGCTCCCGTTCGGTCCCATATTGTCGCCGATCGAATAGACAATCTTGGTCACGGGATCCTGCTCGACATAGAAAATGCCGACCGGCACCGGATTGCTCCCATAGATCGAGGCGCCGTCTATTTGAATGTCTTCGGTCACCGCCAGCGCCAAGGTCGGCTTGCCGTTGAACATCAGGGTTTCCGCATACTCGACGAAAGTGCCGCCGATCGGGACCGGGCCAGTCGGCGCTGCTCCACCCGGTGGTCCTCCTGACGGTGCTCCTGGCGGCGGCGCTCCCGGAGGCGGCGTGATCGTTCCGGTCAGCGAGTAAACCCAATAATCCCCGACCTTGATCGTCGCGAGATTACTGGCGAGCGCGTGCGAAGGCGCCGGTGCGCAGGTCGGTGCTGCGGCAAGTGCGGGGATGGCAGTCATACAGCTACTGGCGAGATAGGCCGCGGCCCTGACGCTTCTAGAACGGCATGGCGATATCGGACGACGGCTGTTGCTGCGATCGACGGGGACTCGGGTATTCATTGAAGCTCCTGCGAGAAGTTTCCTCCGGGGTGTCGATCATAGTATCTCTTGCAGATATAGACAGGGCTAACTTGCACGATTTCTTTAACCCATGAAGTTGTTCTGTAAAACAATTATCATAGTCTATTGCCTTGTAGGATAGTGGCGGCGTCTGGATTTTCGGCGCGGTCACGCAGCGGATGGTCCACGAGCACGCCGTTCAGCATCGCCTCACCGATGCTGCGACGCGACTTCAGAATCAAGCGTGTTATGGCTACGAGGCTTTATGCGATGCCGGAGTGTTTGTCCGGTCTAGAACGAGGGTGCCTTGAGGGACGCCGGGCGATCATCAAGATTCTGCCCACGATGACGAAGCAGATGGTCGGCTAGAACGCACGCAACCATTGCTTCTCCGACGGGCACCGCCCGTATTCCAACGCAAGGGTCATGTCTTCCACGTGTGACCACGTCGACCGCTTCGCCGCGCTCGTCGATACTGCGCCGCGGCTGTAGTATTGAGCTGGTAGGCTTGACGGCAAACCGCGCGACAAGCGGCTGTCCAGTGCTGATCCCGCCCAATATTCCGCCTGCATGGTTCGAGCCGAAAGCGAGCCTGCCATTTTCGACTGTGACTTCGTCGGCGTTTTCCTCACCGCGCAAAGCAGCGGCCGCAAAGCCGTCGCCGATCTCCACTCCCTTCACCGCGTTGATACCCATCAGCGCCGCGGCTATCTCAGCGTCAAGTTTGCCGTAAAGCGGCGCGCCCAGCCCGGCGGGCAGTCCCTCCGCGATGATTTCGATGACCGCGCCCAGCGATGAGCCGGCCTTGCGTATAGCGGTCAGGTCGTCCGCCCAGGCTGCGGCCGCGTCCTTGTCTGGGCAAAAGAACGGATTTCGGTCCACCTCATCCCAGTCCCAACTCTGGCGATTGATCTGGCGATGGCCAATCTGCACCAGAGCGCCACGCACGCGTATCCCGCCTCCAAGCACAATTCGTGCGACAGCTCCGGCAGCAACGCGCATCGCAGTCTCGCGTGCCGAACTGCGGCCGCCGCCGCGGTGATCCCGCACGCCGTATTTCAGCGTGTAGGCGAGGTCGGCATGGCCCGGGCGAAATTTCCCGGCAATGTCGCCATAGTCCCGCGAGCGCTGGTCGATGTTCGCGATCTCGAGGGAGATCGGCGTGCCGGTGGTCACGCCGTCGAATACGCCTGACAGGATGCGAACGGTGTCCGGCTCCTGTCTTTGAGTGGTGAAGCTTGATTGGCCAGGCCGTCGCCGATCCAGCCATGGCTGAATATCGACTTCCGACAACTTCAATCGAGGCGGGCACCCGTCAATGATGCAACCGATCGCCGGGCCGTGGCTCTCCCCCCAGGTCGTGATGCGAAACAGGTGGCCGAACGTATTATGACTCAAGCGGCCTCCTGTTTGCTCCCGCCATCGCTGCTCAGGATGTGTGTGTTGTCATGGCCAATGTGGCATGATCGATGGCAGACGAGATGCCGGCAGCAATCGCGCTGCTGCTGGCGCCCCCCAGGCTTGCCAGCGCGTTTGCGAACGGATTGCTGGCGCCGCTGATATCGCCGAGCAGGCCTTGTACACTCGCGCCAGAATGGTTGAGCAGCGGACTGAACGGGCTTTGCTTCAGTAGATCGGTCAAGGAAGAGGCAACAGTGCTGGCGCTGCTGCCTGTGTGGCTGCTCGCGTCGGTCCGGCTGGAAAGAAAGGAACTGAGTGTCGAAGCGACGGACTCGGCTGGAGTGCTGCCGCTCACACCGGAGGTGCTTGGAGTGACGCCGCCAAAGATGCTGGCGAGATTGATGCCCGGCAAGCTGAGCAGCGCGCTGAACGGGCTCGCGGCTTGAGCGGCGGCCAGACTGCCGAGGCTTGAGCTGCTGGGTGAGGAAACGCTGGCAACCGGAGTGCTGCTGCCACTGGCGAGTGCGCCAAGGGCGCTCGTGGCCAACCCGCCGAGAAGAGCCAGGACTGGATTTGCGGCTGCATCGCTCGCGCCCGTCGTGCTTGCGCCAGATGAAGATGGCCCTTCATGCGAGACCACAAACTTGTTGTTGCTTCCGTTGACGGTCACCTTGTCCGTACCCGTCGTGGAAGCCGTCTTTGTCGGATATTGATAAATGACGGCAAAGCTGTTGCTTCCGCCGTTGACGCTCACATTGTTGCCTGTCGGCGTGCCGCTCTTGAAGGCGGAATAGTCGTATGCGACGACAAACTGATCGTTGCTGCCTTTGACGTTGACGACGTTGCCGCCGCTCTTGGAGGCATCGCTGGTGCCGGCGGACGGGCTGAGCACGATCACAAACTTGTCGTTTGATCCCGTCACGTCGATGGTCTTGCTGCCGGTAAACGGCACGCCGCCTGTCGCCGTGCCGTAATCGATGACGAACTGGTTGTTGCTGCCATTTATGACGACATCGCTGTTTCCAGGGGACGTCGCAGCGCCACTGCTACTTGCCATCTCAGAGCTTCCTTTTCTGCGTTCCGCGCGCCAACGCGTAACGAACCCAACATACACCAATGTTCCGCGTCGTATAGCTCACCTCCGGCACATTCTATCTTTGCCGGGATGATCTCTCAACCTCAGGTACGGCTCAGCGCCAGATCCGTGTCTGACGGCTCGCAGCGCCCATTTGGAACGCGCTTATAGCCTTGTCCGGCGCGTATGACTTCGCGCCGGATTGCCTGCGCGCTGCTGAAACGCTCGAACAAGGCGTCCGCCTCGTCCCAGCGGATCGCACGTTGCAGCGCTACCAAATCCTCGATGTATCGACCGACGATTTCCAGAACGGCTGCCTTGTTGTGCAGGAACACGTCACGCCACATGGTCGGGTCGGACGCGGCGATACGGGTGAAATCCGTAAATCCGCCGGCCGCGTATTTGAGCACCTCGCCCTTCAGCACACCTTCAAGATCGTCGGCGGTGTTGACGATATTGAAGGCAAGCAGATGCGGCAGATGCGACGTGATGGCGAGCACTCTGTCATGGTGCGCCGCATCCATCCGGTCCACCCGCGCGCCAACCGCGCGCCACAGTGACGCCACCTGCTCGACTGACAGAGCATCGGTATCCTCCGTCGGCGTCAGAATGCACCAGCGGTTCTGGAACAAACGATCGACCGCAGCCTTGGGTCCGGATCGTTCCGTGCCGGCGACCGGGTGAGCAGGGACAAACCGCCGCATGTCCAGGTGCGGCGACACGAGCTCGATCACCTGCCCCTTGACCGAGCCGACATCGGTCACGATGGCCTCCTGCCTGAGAAAGGGAGCAATCATCCGAGCCGTCTCGCCGCTGGCGCCGACCGGCACGCCAAGCACGACAAGGTCGGCCTTGCGTACGGCAGCGCCTGTGTCCGTTGTTGCCTCGTCCACCAGCCCGAGGCTAAGCGCCTCATCGAGTGTCTGCTGCCGACGCGCGGTCGCCACCAGCCGCCTTGCCAATCCGAGGCGACGGACGTCGCGGGCGAGCGATCCGTTGATCAGGCCGATACCTACGAAGGTGACCTGCCCGAATAGGGGTGCTGCCGTCAGCGCGTGCGGGCTGTCCGCCTGTCGCTCAGACATCGGATTGAGCCGTCAGGCGCTCCCGAAACCGACGGGCTGTCTTTAGCTTTTCGGCCAGCAGGAACGCCACCTCCAGACTCTGCTGCGCGTTCAGCCTTGGGTCGCAGTGCGTATGATAGAAGTGCGACAATCCCTCATCCGTAATCGCCTGCGCGCCCCCGGTGCATTCGGTGACATTCTGCCCCGTCATCTCGACATGGATGCCGCCGGGATACGTTCCTTCAGCCTCGTGTACATCAAAAAAACCTGCGACCTCATCCATGATACGTCCAAACGGCCGCGTCTTATATCCTGACGCGGCCTTGATCGTGTTCCCGTGCATGGGATCGCACGACCAGACAACCGAGCGGCCTTCACGTTTCACCGCCCGTATCAGCGGCGGCAGGTGTGTCGCGACCTTCTCGTACCCCATGCGCGCGATGACCGTGATCCGTCCGGGTTCGCGGTCCGGATCGAGCACGTCAAGCAGACGCAGAAGCTGATCCGGCGCCAGGCTCGGCCCTGCCTTCAGTCCGATCGGGTTTTCGACGCCGCTTGCATACCGAACATGCGCACCGTCGATCTCGCGGGTTCGATCACCGATCCAGATGAAGTGAGCGGCGGTGTTGTACCATTTGCCGGTGATCGAGTCGGTTCGGGTGAGCGCTTCCTCATAGCCAAGCAGCAACGCTTCGTGGGAGGTGTAGAGCGCGGTCGAAGCCATCGGCGGCGTGTTGGCATCCGACATGCCGCATGCCGCCATGAAGGCGAGCGCCTCGGAAATATGGCCAGCCACCTCCCTGTAGCGTGCCCCCTGCGGCGAAGCGGCGACAAATTCCAGGTTCCACGCGTGCACGCGGGCGAGCTTGGCGTAGCCGCCGCCGGTAAAGGCGCGCAGGAGGTTGAGCGTCGCCGCCGACTGCGCATAGGCCTGGATCTGTCGCTCCGGATCGGGACGCCGCGCCGCGTCGGTGAACTCAAGAGCGTTGACGATATCGCCACGATAACTTGGCAACTCGAGATCACCCTGCCGTTCGAGTCCGGAAGACCGCGGCTTGGCGAACTGACCGGCAAACCGGCCAACCTTGACCACCGGCATGCCGGCGCCGAACGTCAGCACGACCGCCATCTGCAACAGCACGCACAGGCTGTCGCGTATGGTGTCGGCGCGGAACTCGGCAAAGCTCTCGGCACAATCGCCGCCCTGTAGCAGGAAGCCGCGACCGGCGGCCACTTCGCCAAGCCTCTTGCGCAAATCGCGCGCCTCGCCGGCAAACACCAGCGGCGGAAACGAACGCAGCCGGCGTTCGACATCGGCAAGATGTTCGGCGTTGTCGTAGGAAGGTTGCTGATCCGCCGTCCACTCGCGCCAGGACCCCGGCGACCAGGTGGCAGAGCTTGTCCGGGAGTTCACGTCCGCCGCGTCTGCCGGCGTGTAATGCATGACATCATCCATAGCGCTAGGCTTCTTTCAGCGTGATCCTGAAGGTTCTACAAATTCGTTGTGATGAATGAACCTCGTCTCGGCGAAGCGGACTGCTTCCTCCGCCGCGCGCAGCAAGGCCTGGGCTTTGTTGCAGGACTCGCGATACTCAGATTCAGGGTCAGAGTCCGCGACCACACCGCCGCCCGCCTGTACGTAGAGGACGCCGTTCTTCACCAGCCCAGTACGCAAACCGATGCACGTGTCGAAGTTGCCGTCTGCGCCGATATAGCCGACGCCGCCGCCATAGAAGCCACGCCGGGTCGGTTCCAGCTCCTCGATGATTTCCATCGCCCGAATTTTTGGAGCGCCGGATACCGTGCCGGCTGGAAAGCCCGCGCACAACACATCGAGCAGATCCGCTCTCTCGTCATCGAGTTGCCCCTCAACATTTGAAACGATATGCATGACATGCGAGTATCGCTCGACGATCATCTTTTCGGTGACGCGAACCGAGCCCGTCTTGGCGACCCGTCCGACATCGTTGCGGCCTAAATCGAGCAGCATCAGGTGCTCCGCCAGCTCCTTCGGGTCGGCGAGCAATTCTTGTTCCAGTTCCAGGTCCTCCGCCTCGGTGCTTCCGCGCGGCCGGGTTCCCGCGATCGGGCGGATGGTGACCGTGCCGCTGCGGAGCCGCACCAGGATCTCCGGCGATGAACCGACCAGGGCGAAGTCGTCGAGATTCAGATAGAACGAGAATGGCGACGGATTAAGCCGGCGCAGCGAACGATACAGCGCCAGCGGCGGCAGATGGAAGGGGAGCGAGAAGCGCTGAGACGGCACCACCTGAAAAGCGTCTCCGGCGCGAATATAAGTCTTCGCCTGCTCGACCATCTCGTCGTATTGCGCCCGTGTGAAATTCGAGCTTGGCACCGGCGTCCGTGTCGGCCCAATTGGTTCGGGCTGCCGTGGCAGACTGCGCGCCAGATCGGCTTCGGTCGACGCCAGGCGCTTACAGGCAATGTCGTAGGCGGCTTCAGCGGAAACCTCCGCCGCCGGATAGATCGGCGTCACCACGGTGATCCGGTCAAGCACGTTGTCAAATACCGCGACGACGGTTGGGCGGATGAGCATGGCATCCGGAAGACCCAGTTCGTCCCCGTTTACGGATGGGAGATGCTCGATCAGACGGACGAAATCATAGGCAAAGAAGCCAATCAGGCTGGCGCTCCCGGGCGGCAGCTCTCGCGGCAGCTCTATGCGACATTCCTCGATCAGAGCACGCAGGCTGGCCAGTGCCGGCTTCGGCGAGGCTTCATAATGCCCCGCTTCAGGCATGTCTCCTGCTCCGCCAGATCGGACGGTACGATTGATTTCGGCGTGTTCGCCGTGGCAGCGCCAGATCAAATCGGGTCGCACGCCAATGTAGGAATAGCGGCCGCGCACAGCGCCGCCCTCGACGGATTCAAGCAGAAACCCATAAGGCTGTCCGCTCGCAAGCTTCATCATTGCCGCGACCGGGGTCTCAAGATCAGCCACCAGGGTGATCCAGGCAACCTGCGGCTCGCCGCGCTCATAAATCTTGATAAACGTATCCTGCGGGGGCGAGACGTGCATCATAGTTCCTCGCAATCAGCCGCGGAATGATCCAGGGAGACGTGGCTCCCGACGGATCTGGTGCGTCTTCACGCGGCCCTGCCCAGCAGGGCCGCCGTCGCCGCGGTGACATCAACCTCGCGCATCAGGCTCTCGCCGACCAGAAAAAGATCGGCGCCGAAGCAACGCATGCGTTGCACGTCGAAGCTCGAGTTGATGCCGCTTTCGCAAACCAAGACACGATCGACCGGCAGCAGGCGAGACAGCCGTTCGGTAACGCCGAGATTGACTCGCAGCGTCTTGAGATCGCGGTTGTTGACCCCGATCAGCGGCGTGCGCAGCCGCAGCGCCCGCTCCAGCTCCGCCTCGTCATGCACTTCGACCAGCACATCAAGTCCGAGTTCACACGCCGTGTCCTCCAGTTCCGCGGCTTGGCCGTCATCAAGAGCGGCCATGATCAGCAGGATCGCGTCAGCGCCAATCACGCGCGCTTCCACCACCTGATAGGGGTCAAGCATGAAGTCCTTTCGCAGAACCGGAAGCGATACGGCCGCACGCGCCTCTGCAAGGTGCTCGACTGCGCCATGAAAATAGGGCTGATCGGTCAGCACCGACAGACAGGCGGCGCCCCCGGCAGCATAGGCGCGTGCCAGAGCCGCGGGATCGAAGTCGGCCCGGATAATTCCACGACTCGGACTCGCGCGCTTGATCTCGGCAATCAGGCCTGGCCGTCCCGCCTGCCGCATCGCCTGCAAGGTGCTGAAAAAGCCGCGCGTTCCTCCGGAGAGAGGCAGTGCTGCCTCCAGCGCATGCAGAGGCAGTGTTTCCTTGCAGCGAGCGATGTGCGCGCGTTTCGCCGCGCAAATTTCCCGCAAGACATTGTTCATGCGTGCACCTCGTTGGTCGCCCGCACCAGCGCCTCCAGCCGCGCCGCCGCGGCGCCGCTGTCAATTGCGGCGGCGGCAAGACTGGCGCCGTGGGGCAGGTCATGGCTGCGTCCGGCCACCACAAGAGCGGCCGCGGCGTTCAGCACGACGATGTCACGATAGGGACCGGCCACACCCTCTAACAGCGCTCGAAGCGCTGCCGCGTTTTCGCGAGCGTCGCCGCCTTGCAAATCCGAAGCAAGCGCACGGGGAACGCCCGCCTGTTCCGGCTCGATCTCGAAGCGGTGGATGCTCCCGTCCTCTTGCAACTCCGCGACCAGCGAGCGTGTCGTCGTTGTCAGCTCGTCCAGTCCATCCTCTCCGCACACGATCCAGGCACGCTCGGATCCGGATGCCCGCAGCACCTCGGCGAGGGGGGTAAGCCACTCGGGTGCGAATACGCCGAGCAACTGTCTGCGCGCGTTCGCGGGGTTGCAGAGCGGGCCGAGCAGATTGAAGATGGTCCGGGTGCCGAGTTCACGCCGAACGGCGGCGACGTGGCGCATCGCGCCATGATGCTGAGTGGCGAAGAGAAACCCTATTTTCTCGTCCTGGATGACTCGCCCCAGGATTTCGAGAGGAACTTCAAGATTCACACCTAAAGCTTCGAGCACGTCGGCCGCGCCACAGCGCGAGGACTGCGCCCGATTGCCGTGCTTGGCGACAGCGACCCCGCAGGCCGCCACCACGAACGCCACCGCGGTCGAGATGTTGAACGTATGCGCGCCGTCGCCGCCCGTGCCGCAGGTATCGACCGACTCTCCCGCGACCCTTACCGGCGTCATGCGGCTGCGCATCGCACGAGCGGCGCCAATGATCTCCGCCACGGTCTCGCCACGCACGCGCATCGCCATGGCCATGGCGCCGATCTGTGCGTCAGTGGCCGCGCCAGACAGGATCAGTTCGAACGCCGCTTCAGCCTGTGCTGCGGTCAGGCAGACGCCTCCAGCAAGAAGATGCAGCGTGGCCTTGAGCGCCAGGCTCATACGGAACTGCTCGAGACCAGAGCCAGGAAGTTATCCAGCAGCAGGTGGCCGTCGAATGTCTCGATGCTCTCGGGATGGAATTGCACGCCGTGCACAGGCAGTGATTCATGGCGGAGCCCCATGATAAGCCCGTCCTCGGTCCATGCATTGATCTTGAGCGATGCGGGCAGGCCGTCGCGCTTGACGATCAGACTGTGATACCGCGTCGCCGGGAAGGGGTTGGGCAATCCTTCGAACACGCCGGTGTCATCGTGATGGATCAGGCTGATCTTGCCATGCATCGGCGCTGGCGCACGCACCACCTTCCCGCCGAAGACCTGCCCGATCGCCTGATGCCCCAGACAAACTCCAAGCACCGGACAAATGCTTGCGGCCTGTTCGATGAGCTTGAGCGAGATGCCGGCTTTGTCCGGATCGCAAGGACCGGGAGAGATGACCACCGCATCCAGGCCCCGCTCCAGTGCTGCCTCGGAGGTCATTGCATCGTGGCGAAAAACCTCTACTTGGGCACCCAGTTCACCAAGGCGGTGAAACAGGTTGAACGTAAAGCTATCGTAGTTGTCGAGCAGCAGGATGGAGACAGCGGTTGCCCGCCCGGCTTGAAGCCGGTCCGAGACGACCGCGGCGCTCATGCCGCCGCCTCGGGCAGATAGCTCATGCCGAGCCCGAACGACTTGAGGTTGCCGGCCTTGTTCTCGAGCACGCGTTTCAGGCTCATGCTCTCCGCGCCATAATCCTCGATCTGCAGCTTGCCGTGCTCAGGCAGTGCTTGCTTGTCAAAGAAGGCGATACGATGCGAGACGCAGCCGCGAGCCTTCGGATTACCAAAAGCGTAGGCGCAAGGCACCAGCACGAGGCAGCTACGCTGGACATAACCCAAGGCGGGATAGGTCGACTCGAATTCCATGATGGAGTAATTGCCGCAATCAAACGTGCGGGCCTTGACCTCCAGCTTTTGCTCATACTCGTCGACGAAACGGCCCTGACCGGCATCGCCATCCGCTCGGATGAAGAAAGACCAGTCGGCGAAATTATTGACGTCGCCGAGATAGCTGGCTGCGAGATCATACGGCGCATCGACAAAGATCGAGCTGGTCTTGATCTCGAAGCGACCGTGTGCCGCCTGGGTCAGGCCGGCCCTGCGCTCCAATGCGCCTTTGAGTGAGCGTATCTCGGCGGTATGCACGAGATGGATGCCCTGCATGATCATCGGCGTGCGCCGTTCCGGTCCGACAAAGCTGAGCCAGTGGAAATAGACACCGTCCTCGTCCGAGCCGACATAGCGCGCCGGGAACACGAAAGCCGGATAACACTGGAAATACTTTCCATGCTCATAGCCGCAATGCCATTCGACGCCGCCGAACTGCGGCGTCTCGATCGGCCGTGCGTGATAATAGAGGTCATGCTGGTAGCCGGATGCGGTGCCACGCCAGGTATTCTCGTCGACCTGCTCGATCATGCGGCTGTAGAGTGTCCATTCATCGAGATTGCGCAGGTCACGCAGATAGGCAAGCGCATCCTTCTCCGGCGCCGCAATGAAGGTCGAAGTCGCAAACGTGTTGCTTTCCATGAGCTGGTCTCCTTCAGTTTGCGGCGATGACGGGGAAGCTGAGACCATCGCGTCGTACTTCGCTCCGCGCGACGCGCAGGCCTTCGTTCCGACCATGCGTCGGCGCCAGTTGGTCCGCATCAATAAGGATGTCGAGCACGAACGGTCCGCCCGTCGAAAGCGCTCGGCCGAGGGCTGCTTCGAGCTGGTCCTCGCTTTCCACGCGCATGCCTTGTGCACCCATCGCACGAGCGAGCATGGCAAAGTCTGTCGAGGGAAAGCCGGCATCGGCGAGACCGGCCATGTCGAGCGCCGCCATGCCTTGGAAGCACATGTTGTAGCGGCCGTCATTCAGCACGATCCAGATGGCGGAGAGCTGCCGCTTGGCCGCGGTGTTGACCTCCATGTTCATCAGCATGGCGCCATCGCCGACAATCGCCACCGCCTTGCCATGGCAAAGTGCGGCGCCAAGCACGCCTGTGGCGGCATGGCCCATGGCGCCGAGATTGGTGCTGACACGATAACGGCGGGCGTCAGCGAAGCGGAGATAATGTGTCGCCCAGGTGAAGGAATTGCCAGACTCCGCCATGACCACGGCGTCGCTGCCCTCGACCACCACGCGCTGTATCGCTGTCATCAGCGCAGCGGGGCGCACACGTCCTGAGCCGGTCGGCGCCGGCTGGACAGGATGCGGGCGCTTGAAAGACGGCGCCGGTGCCGCGTTCTTGCTCGGCCATGCGGCGAGCAGTTCGGCGAGGAAGTCGCCGATGTCAGCCTGCACCGCAAACGTTTCGCTCTGTGGGTAGGCCACTCCGGGAACGGCGGGATCAATGTCCACATGCACGAAGCCGCCGCTTGGTGACAAAGCCTGGTTCCAGAACGAGGTCGGCTCGCCAAGCCGTGTGCCAAGCACCAGCACATGCCGCGGCGCATGCTCCCGCATGGCGGCGGCGGCCGCCGCGGTATGCCCACCCATTCCGGTGACGCCGATGAAAAGCGGATGATCCTCCGGGAACACACCCTTGGCGCGCGGCGAGCACATCACCGGCGCGCTGGCCTGCTCGGCAAGCGTTCGCAATGCCGCCGAGGCGTGACGCGCGCCAAAACCCGCCCAGATCGCGAACCGCTCCTGGGCCAGCATTTCGACGCAACGCGCGATCGCGGCGCGGCTGACACCAGGTCGAGTCAGCACCCTCTCCTCAGCCATCAGAGACGGCAGCTTCTGGGTCATAGGCGCACCTTGAACCGCGTTTGGAACGCTCAGATGCGCGACATAGCCGCCGGGGCGCCGCAACCCGGCGTGCAGCCGCCGAAGCACCTGCGGCAACTGATCGGGCGTCTCAAGGACGGAGGCGTCGTCGAACCAGGCGCCAGCCTCGAACAGGCCGCTGCTTGGCATGGTATAGCCACTGGTCTCCTGAATGCCGCCACGTCCGCGCTGCGGCGCTGACGCGTAGGCGGAAACCAATATGACCTTGGCCCCTTCGCTGCGGGCGGCGAGCATGCCGGTGATCGCGTTGGTGATGCCGGGACCAGTGGTGGTGAACACCACCACCGGCTTGCCGCTGGCGAAGTGCGCCTCGGTGGCGGCAAATCCGGCGCCGCTTTCGTGCCGGAAATGCAGCACGTCAAGGTGCTTGGAGAAGGCTGCCCAGAGCAGCGCCTGCGCGCCGCCACAGACGCCAAGGGCGTGGACCACTCCCAGCGAGCGTAGAGCAACAGCGAGGCCGTCGGCAACCGTCTGCGGTGTTGACGAGGCGGCATGTGCCGCCTCGTCGAACTCGGGCCCGCCGTGACCGAGCGCCGCGGTATCGGCAGACATCATGATTTCAAGACACCCGTTGCTGTTTGGGCAATGATCGACTGGCCCAGCGCGGTCGGATCGAAGTAGGGATCGAGGAACAGAGAGGAATGCTCAACCTGCGGGTCTTTTCCGACAATCGCGGGATTGTAGACCGGCGTCGAACCAGGCGTCGGCGGGTTCGCCAGGATCGGCTGGGTGACGTTGCTAAAGCCGTAATCGGAGGGGTTGGCGACAATGCCGTTGAACAGGCTGTGCAGGTCGAGCGTCTTGATGTCCAGACCGCTCTGGCTTTGATAGGTCTTGAGGGCTGCCGAAAGATCCGTGTTGAACGTGTTGACGCGGGACTCGAACACCGCCTTTGTCGCACCCGTCGCGGCCAGGAATGCCGGCTCGCTGAACAGCGGCGCCAAGGTCACATCGGCCGAGTTGCTTACCAGAAAGTGCTTCGCGCCGAGGGACGCCAGTTGCTTCATGCCGCCGATGATCGAGTTCACCGCGTCCGGAATGATAGTGTTGTTGAACGTTGGCGTCGCCGGCGTGAGGTCGTTACCGCCGAAGGTCACCGTGACGAGATCGGTCGGCTTGAAGGTCTGGTCCGTTGCCTTGAACAGATCGATCTGAGACTGGAAGTCGAGCAGGCCATTGAGCGGATCAAGCGCATTGCTCGCCGGCGCCGCGGTGGCATCCTCGTAGGCAAAGTTGGAGATCGGATCGGTCTGCTTGGCCCCCAACGCCTGAGCAAGATCGGTCGTCCATTTTGGACCATCGGAGAAGTCGCCGGTTGATGAATAGGGCGTCGTCGTGCCGGCGCCTGGAATGTTCAACGCCTTGAGAAGTGAGTCGTAGGTGCCGTCATCGCCAAGCCGGTCGCCGAAAGTAATGACGTTGGACACCGTGTAGCTTCCTTGCGCACCGGCCGGGATGACAAGCGGGTTGCCGGCCGCGGGCGCGTAGTTGCCGAAGAACGGGTCGAAATACGTTGCGTATGGATTGTTGGGGAGTATTGACGGGCTTGTCGGGTCGGTCGGACCCGGAAACGTCGAACCCGATGTCGGGCTCACTCCGGGAGGGGTAGGGCTGCTCGTAGCCGAGCCCGAAGCGTCCTCGCCATGCGGTGGGAGTGCGCTGCCGCTGGCCGACGTGGCGCCTGTGCTGGTCATCCCACCCGTGGCGGAGACCGGCACGACCGGAATTTTCAAGCCCGCCTCGGTCGCCATCGCCGAACTGATCTGGCCCGGCACGTTCGGCAACGAAGTGGTCTTGTTCTCCGTGGTGGTGCTGGCGATCTCGGCCTGATACTCGGCGGTCGGGTCGCCTCCTGCCGCAATCACGGCGGCATATTGCGGCGGTGTCAGCACAGGAGGCTGCTTTTGCATGACAGTTACGCTCTCAACTGTCTTGCCGTCGCTTGAAAGACCATACATGAGGTTGCGTGCCGCATCGACCGCGTAAAGCTTGCCGTCAGTACCGGTCACGATGTCGTTCAGGTTGCTCTCGGTGTTGAACTCGGTCGTCGCACCGTCCGGACCATTGGCCGCCGCGTAGGTCAGGGAGTTGAACTCAGGCGTGTAGGTGGCCTTTGAAGGATCGGCGCCGAACAGCCCTGTCAGCTTCAGCACGCCTTCCAATCCGTTGGCGAGCGGCCCGATCGCCTTAGCGGTGGCCGGGGCCAGTCCGCCGCCGGCAGCGATGTAAACGGTGCCGTCCGGCTCGATGGTGAAACCATTCATGCCGTCCGCGAGGACGCGACTCTGACCGGTTGCCGGATTGAACTCGCCGAAGGAGGGAAGGCCCGTATAAATCCGCTGCTGTCCACCTGCGGCGCTGGTGATGTCGACACGCG
This sequence comes from uncultured Acetobacteraceae bacterium, assembly GCA_964246745.1. Lineage (GTDB taxonomy): Bacteria > Pseudomonadota > Alphaproteobacteria > Acetobacterales > Acetobacteraceae > Lichenicoccus. The sequence continues at coordinate 50,666 of CAXTRK010000005.1, read as the reverse complement.
TGATCGACCCGGTGTTGCCGCCCCTGTCGTCGACCAGGCCGGGGATGAACGGAACGACTGGAGCGCTTTTGTCGGTGGGCGAGCCACCTGTGCCCTGCTCCAGCACATAGAGGTTGCCATCCGGGCCGAACGCCATGCCCCGCGGATTGTTAAGATGGCTGGCAACGACGGTGTCAGCAACTTTACCGGTCTTTGGATCGGTGTGATAGCGAATGATCTCGCCATCCGTCGAGCTGGCGTTGTTGGTCGCCACATAGACGTCACCGGTCGCCTTGTCCACCAGCAGGTAGTTGCCAAGCTTGAGTTCTGAACCGGAGATCGTGGTGCGGACTCCGTCGGGCGCAACCTTGATCAATTGGCTCGGAGGCAGACTGCCCGGAGTCTTCGTCGGATCATAGACACCGGCGGCGTTGAGATACTCGAGCACGTACATGTCGCCCTGATTATCAAAGCCAAGGCTCTGAATCTGGGTGAAGCCGCTTGCGAACACCTGCGGCGTGGCGCTGGGGGTCGTTCCGTTGAAGCTGTTGCTTGTCGAGAGCGACGTCGGATCGATCCGGATGACGTCGGCGTAGCCCGCGGGATACGGAATGCCTGTCAACAAACCGACATAGAGCGCTCCGTCCGGACCCACCGTGACGGAGGTCGGCACCGACTCCGTGGTCCGAGTAAAGAAACCGATATCGGCTGTCGTATATTGCGGCGGCAGGTTGGGAACGTTCAGACCAACCGAGCTCCCTCCGGTCGAAGTGTTGCTGCTCGTGCTATTCGTTGTGCTCACTGGTATTCTCCAATCACGTAGATCAGGTCCGAATTGCCTTGGGGCAGCAATGCCGACTGAGGGGTGCGTAGGCTCCCGGTCCGCTCACGATGCCGTGGAGCCATTCTGAATGAGGACCGATCAGATTTGAACCCGTTGAAACACGACCGAGCTTCACGATCGCATCTATCTTTAAACACGCAAGACGCTAACGCTTTGGGCAGTTTTGACAATCATTTCATACCATGCCAGCCAACCTTTTTAAGTGCAACCATTTCCTAGGCTTATCGACGTAGTGCTCTTTACTAGCTTGCCTCGCAGCATTTGCTTGTTAGCGTTTGGACATCCCTAAGAGCATGTTGTGTTTAGGCTGCCCTTGAAAGAAACCTGAAATCCAGTCTTCCATCGGACGCCGAATGCCATGCTCCACTGCTCGTGCTTACGGCGGTCGGCGTCAGCGGACATGAGCGGCCCGTGATCTGGCCGACAGCAGGCCGCGGCTCCATTCATCCTGTGGCGAGCGCGGGATTGCAGCAGCTTGACAGAAATGACAGGAACCACAGCAAACGATGTTTCAAGCACTTCGCTTCCAGCCTGATGACGCCCTGCTTGGTCTGATCGACCTGTTCCGCAAAGACCGGCGTAGCGGGAAGATTGATTTGGGTGTCGGCACCTATCGAGATGAACATGGCCTCACGCCGGTCATGCAGGTGGTCAAGCAGGCAGAGCGTATTCTGCTCGAAACTCAGCAAACCAAGGGCTATCTGGGGCCCGGCGGGGATGCGGATTTCATCAATCTCCTGACGCCGCTGATATTTGGCGGAGCCGGAGCGCCTGACGGCCGGCTGGCCGGTGTGCAAACGCCTGGCGGCGGCGGCGCTCTCAGGCTTGGCGCGGAGCTGATTGCCGCGGCACGGCCAGGTGCTACGGTCTGGCTGGGAGTGCCTACCTGGCCGAACCATCATGCCATCTTCGCGGCTGTTGGTTTGAGGGTTGCGGAATATCGCTACTTCAGGCCTGACACACAGTCAGTGTGCTTCGACGAGATGCTTGATGCGCTCGCGCGAGCAAGTGCCGGTGATGTTGTCGTTCTGCATGGATGCTGCCACAACCCGACGGGCGCGGGACTCGAAAGCTCTGAATGGGAACTCTTGGCGGACGTCCTTGAGGAACGCGGGCTCGTTCCGCTTATTGACTTGGCCTATCAAGGTTTTGGGGCAGGTCTTGAGGCGGATGCATACGGCACGCGTGTTGTGCTTTCCCGGGTGAGCGAGGCGTTGCTCGCCTATTCCTGTGACAAGAACTTTGGTCTTTATCGGGAACGCACCGGGGCGCTCTATATCCTGGCAGCCAACGCTGCGGAGGCTTCGATGGTCCGGGGCAACCTGCTCAGCCTGGCACGTGTGAACTGGTCCATGCCGCCGGATCATGGCGCCGCTGTCGTGCGTATCGTGCTGGGCTCCGAGACGCTTGCACGTGCCTGGAGAGCTGAGCTCGGCGTGATGCGAGATAGAATCAATCATGTGCGCAGGCTTCTGGCCGAAGCCGAGCCGTCGCTCGCCTTTCTCGCGAGGCAGAATGGAATGTTCTCGACCTTGCCAATTGGTGAGGGTGCGGTCTCCTGGCTCCGTGCGAATTACGGCATCTATATGGCCGATAGCGGCCGTATCAATCTGGCGGGGCTGTCAGAGGCGGACACGGCACCCTTCCTCCACGCCCTGCGCGCAGTTGGAGCACGGAGTTGCCTGGAAATTAGCCGCGGTCTGCCCGCGGTGATGTCCTAAATACAACCATGACCTGTATCCTGACCAATGTATCCAGACTGCTGTAGTGCAAGCAGGATTCGGGACGCTCCCCGGCGTTCAGCGGACACAGAAGCTGCGCATTAAGCACGAGGGTGGCTGCCGCGGCACTAGACAGATGTTGGCTCGAGAAACGGAGAAGAACAATCCGTAGCCGTTTGTCAAACAAAAGTTAAGCCCAGATGATGCGTGAGCGCGGCCCAAAAACCGAAGCAAGGAGGCTGGTCATTGAAATTTAACTGGGCCGGCGTGAGCAAGCGGTATCATCGTCGCAACGTCAGCATGGATACCATAAAGTTCGTGGCGCGTCTTACCTGGGCCATGACGACACCAGCCTAGAACCTCTTACAAGATAGCTAATATTAAAAGTTAAAAAGGCAGCTTGCAAAGGTTTTGCCATCCTCCGGCTGAAGTGACTGAAGGTACGCATAAAAAGCAGTCTTGTCACGAAAAGGAGATACCATTCCCATCTGTTGCGTGTAATATCGGAAAATTATCGCAGGCAGCGCTGGTTAGTCACAAGGACGTGATCATGGGTATGACTTGGTAGATGAATTTACGTCTTGGTGGCTTGGCATCGACGCCTGAGCGCTCTCTGCAGTTCTCTCAAGTTGATGGATCGCCGCTCAGGCTTTGGCGCCACTCAATCTGGGAAGGTCTTTTTCGTTGGACTACCCTGCCGCAAACGCCGCTAAGTTTGGGAGACTAGAGACGTGCAACCGTTCTACAGCCTTCCGTTGGCCGGTGGCCGAACCGACACGCCGATGGGCTCGACAGCGCCGGACGGTTTGAACGGTCAGGCTGCCGGGTTTCGAACCATTGCGAAATACTTTAGCGCCTTCACTCTGCTGTCGGACCCCGAAATGGAACTCCTGCGGGATCTCACCTCCAGCACGAACTATCATCCGCCGTACAGAGATCTCTGGGCGGCTCGTGCACCGGCGCCACCGCCGCGTATGCTCGTCTCGGGTTGGGCCTGTCGGTACCGAGCGCTGCCGAATGGCTGTAGGCAGATCGTCACGCTGCTGCTGCCGGGAGACTTCATCGGGCCGATGTTGCAGCCGCGTCTGCCGTCTCTGTGCGCGATCGCGGCCTTGACGGAAGTCGAGACGGTTAGCGCCAAGCCGCTCGCCGACGCCGCCGTGGCAGGCGATACCGTCTATCCCGGCCTCGCGCATGCCGTACGGCTTACCAACCATCTACATGATGTGCTGCAGTGTGAGCAGATTGCCCGTCTCGGCCAACAATCTGCCACCGAACGGTTCGCTAACCTCATGTTGGAGTTGCGCGACCGTTTGCTTCGCCTCGGTCTCGCCGAGTCCAACCGATTCGCGATGCCGCTCACTCAGGACATCCTCGCCGACGCTCTCGGGCTGAGCGCGGTCCATCTCAATCGGACCGTTCAGCAGCTTCGCAGGAGCGGTCTCCTCAAGCTTGAAGGTGGTATCATGACGTTGCTGGAGCCGGAACAGTTGCAGGCGCTGGGAGGCTGGACAAGTCCGCCTCGGTTGCCCGCGCGGTAGTCCTGCGTGACGCTCGTGCTAATGTTTGGCGGTGTTACCGGAGGTGCCGATGCCGTGATCACGGTGTCGGTCGATGCGTTCAAACATGCCGCCGAATGTGACGGGTCGGGAGTCTCGCAGGAAATCGTGTGGAAAGCCGAGCTCAACGGCGCTCACCTCTTCCAGAATGCGCGTCTGATCCATGGACAGAGAGACCTCCAGGGTTGCCAGGTTCTCAGTCATCTGCTCGAGCGTTCGAGCCCCGATCAGCGGAATGACGCCGCGGTCGCGCACCCAGGCCAGCGCGACTTGCGATGGCCTGTAGCCAATCTGGTCGGCGATCTCCATCACCGCCTGGATGATCGCGCGCGCGCGTGCATTGATGAGATGCGAATTGGAATGGCTGAGCCGGCCTGCACCGGATCCTGGAGAGCTGTATTTTCCGCTCAGCAGCCCGCCGGCGAGCGGAGAGCACCCGGCAATGCCAAGATCGAGTGCGCGCGCCATCGGCAGCAACTCCCGGTCCGACGTGCGCTCAAGCAGGCTATATTGAAGCTGCAAGCCAATAAAAGATGTCCATCCCCGCACCTCCGCCATGGTGTTGCAGCGGGAAATGATCCACGCGGGTGCGTCCGAAATTCCAATATACAGGACCTTGCCTGCTCGTACGAGATCATCGAGAGCCCGCATGACCTCGTGTTCCGGCGTTATGAAGTCCCAGCTATTTACCCAAAACAAGTCAAGGCGGTCGGTGGCAAGCCGTCGCAGACTCGCTTCCACCGCTTGCACCAAATGCAGCCGATGCGTTCCCGCTGCATTTGGGTTGATGCCGGGAACGGCAGCGCCGTATTTTGTCGAGAGGACAACATTCCCGCGGTCCGCGGCGATAAAATCCCGGAGAAAGTGCTCACTGGTGCCATTTGTATAGAATCCGGAGGTGTCAATGAAATTGCCACCCGCCTCGCGGAAGGCATCATAGATCAAGCCGGACGTGCTCTTTGATGAGCCCCAGCCCCACTCTTCCCCAAAGGTCATCGTGCCAAGAGCAAATTCGGACACGCGCAGGCCCGAACCACCAAGGATCTTGTAGCGCATCCGGACCATAAGGTGCCTTTTTTGAGATGATAAATCACTTGCTATCCGGATGGCGGCAAGCAACAACAAGGTATTAGTCGCTGCGTCTTGTCTGCGGGCAGGTCGCTGCCGCGGTTGATGGCAGAATTCGCGTCAATCTACATGCATCGGACTTAAATCCCCACAGCCTTCTATGGATTGGTACACGCTATCAGAGGATGTGAACGAACCTGTTCAAATGATCGGGGCCTACGTTACCGTACTTTGATATGCCGCCGCCCCGCCGACTGCCAGACTAGTCAAAGATAGGTATTGACTAGGTTCTCCAGATATTCCTGACGTCCGGAACGCGGCTCCGGGTTCAGGTCGCGGCCGGCCACGTCGCTTTCGATCTGATCGAGCGTCATCGCCTCGCCAAGCAAAGCGCGTCCGTGTTCGCTGTCCCAGCCGGCATAGCGCTGCGTCAGGTTGGCGGCGAGTTGCCCGTCCTCGATCATCGCGCAAGCGCCAAGCAAGCCGCGGGCGCAGAGATCGATGCCGCCGACATGCGCGTGCACCAGATCGACAGGATCAATCGACTGCCGACGGATCTTGGCGTCGAAGTTCAATCCGCCCGTATGCAGGCCGCCGTTCTTCAGCACGGTATAGAGCGCAATCGCTACGTCTCCCAGCGCGTTCGGGAACTGGTCTGTGTCCCAGCCGAGCAGGCTGTCGCCACGGTTCATGTCGAGCGAGCCGAGAATGCCGAGTGCCGCGGCAGTGGCGATCTCGTGCTCGAAGCTGTGTCCGGCGAGCTGCGCGTGATTGGCTTCCAGGTTGAGCTTGACCTCGCCTTCCAGGCCATAGCGCTTGAGAAATCCATAGACAGTCGCGGCATCGAAATCATATTGGTGCTTGGTCGGCTCTTTCGGCTTCGGCTCGATCAGGATGGCGCCGGCAAAGCCGATGCGGTGCTTGTATTCCACCACCAGCGACAGGAAGCGGCCCATCTGATCGAGCTCACGGCCGAGATCGGTATTGAGCAGCGTGTCGTAGCCCTCGCGTCCGCCCCAGAGCACGTAGTTCTCGCCAGCCAGCCGCTTGGTCACATCCAGGCAGTGCTTCACTGTGGCGGCGGCATAGGCGAACACTTCCGGGTCAGGATTGGTCGCCGCACCCGCCATGTAGCGCGGATGCGAGAACAGGTTGGCGGTGCCCCAGAGCAGACGCATGCCGGTCTCGTCCTGCTTGCGCGCCAGCACCTCGGCCATGCGATCCAGATTGGCCACGGACTCCCGGAAGGTGGCGCCTTCAGAGACCACGTCGCGGTCATGGAAGCAGTAATAGGGCACGCCAAGCAGGCGAAACAGGTCGAACGCGGCGTCGGCCTTTTCGCGTGCCGGCTCCAGGCCCTCTCGCCCCATCCAGGGCCGGTTGATGGTCGGAGCGCCGAACGGATCGGAGCCGTTCATGACGAAGCTGTGCCAGTAGGCGACGGCGAGGCGCAGATGCTCCTCCATGGTCCTGCCCAGCACGATACGGGTTCGATCATACCAGCGGTAGGCCAACGGGTTACGGCTTTCCGGGCCCTCGTAGGCGACCCTTGGAATATCGCTGAAGATCGAGCGGCTCATGCTGGCACCAGATGTTTGAGGCTGGAGGTGAAGCTGCGGTAGCGCTGGTAGGCGTGGTCGTAGGCATCGGCAAGCGACGGGTCAGGCGATAGCGTTTCGGCGACCGGCGGCGGAGTGCACACCTCGATCGGATCCGATCCGCGCGCGGCGCACACCGCAAGCCGCGCCGCGCCGAACGCGCCGCCGCTGTCGGTGCGGTCGGGCAGGTCGAGCGGCAGCCGCAGCGCGCTCGCCATGATGCGCAGCCATAGGCGCGAATTGGCGCCGCCTCCCACCGCCCAGGCGCGCTCGATGCGCGTGCCAGCCGCCGCCAACGCCTCCAGGCAGTCGCGGAAGGCAAAGGCGACGCCCTCCAGCACCGCCTGGGTCAGCACCATGCGGTCCGCTTCGTGCCCGAGACCGGCAAAGCCGCCACGCAGATCGCCGAGATTGTGCGGCGTGCGTTCTCCGGCGAGATAGGGCGCGAACACGGCCGGGGAAGGGGCGTGCACCACATCGCCGAGTTCCGCGACCAGTGTCGCTGGCTTGCTTTGCAGCAGACGCGAGAGCCACTCGAGGCTGTCCGTGGCGGAAAGAATGACTCCCATCTGATGCCAGGTTGCGGGCGTCGCGTGGCAGAAGGCATGCACCGCTGAACCGGTATTGGGCGCGAAACGCGCGGTGGTGGCGAACAGCACGCCGGACGTGCCGAGGGAGACAAAGGCGCTGCCGGGCGCGACCGCGCCGATGCCGCAGGCAGACGCCGCATTGTCGCCGCCGCCGCCGGCGACGACCACGCGGCCAGCCATGCCGAAGCTTGCGGCGATGTCGGGCAGCACCACGCCGGAGCCTTCGCTGCCTTCGACCAGACGCGGCATGTGGCTGCGGTCGAGCCCGGTGGCGGCCAACGCCGCGTCGGACCAATCGCGCTTGCCCACGTCGAGCCAGCCGGTTCCCGACGCATCCGACATGTCGGACACCGCCTCGCCGGTGAGACGCAACCGCACATAGTCCTTCGGCAGCAGCACGCGTCGGACGCGCGCGAACACCGCCGGCTCGTGTCTGGCGACCCAGGCGAGCTTTGGCGCGGTAAAGCCCGGCGTCATGACGTTGCCGATGATCCGCCGCAGTTCCGGAAGGCCTGCTTCGAGTTCCACGCATTCGCGCACGCTGCGTGTATCGTTCCACAGGATCGCCGGACGCAACACCGCGCCGGCCTCGTCAAGCAGCACCGCGCCATGCTGCTGGCCGGACAATCCGATGGCTTCCACCGATGCCATCCGCCGCGCATCGTCGCTGGCCAGGCGCTTCAGCACCCGCTGCGTTGCCTCCCACCAGGCGTTCGGGTCCTGTTCGGAATGGCCTGGCCGCGGACGGCTGACGGAAAGCGGCTCGGAGGCCATCGCCCGGATGCGCTGCTCGGCATCGATCAGCACCGCCTTCGCGGAAGAGGTTCCGATATCGATGCCGATGAACATGAGCTCTCCGATCCGCGGACTGTACCGTCCGACGCTCCTATTCCTCTCGCCTGTCGGGTGCAATGTCGCGACCGACACACGATATAGGCATGGAGTTCAGGAGGCCTAAATCATGCGCGTGCCTGCCGCTTTTTGGATCGCCTTGGCCCTGATGCTGACCGGCTGTAGCGGACCACCGACTGCGGAGCAGCGCGCCGCGGCGAACAATGATCTCAACCAATCCGGCCGGCCCTATGTCGGGCCGCACGGGGTGTTGTCGTCAGCGCCGCCCGCCGACGACAATTTCCACCGTCTTTACTGTCGCCCGGAAGGTCCCGGCACCATCTGCTCGCGCGACCAGGATTAGCGTCCTGATGCGCTAGCCTGGTCCGAACACGCTCTGGGCGATGGCGGCGGCTTTGGCGTACGGAGAGAAGAACGCGTCGACATGGTCGCCGGTGCCGCGCACAACGACGCCGCGCTGATTGGAAAACTCCCGGAAGCCCTCGACTCCGTGATGGCGTCCCATCCCGCTCATGCCAACGCCGCCGAAGGCGAGCGACGGCAAGGCGCCCTGCACGGCGCAGGTGTTCACCGCCGCACCCCCCGAGATCGTCGCATCGAGCACGGAATCGATCGATGATTGCTCATCGCCGAAGACATAGAGCCCGAGCGGACGCTCTCCCGCGTTGATCCTGTTGATGGCTCCGTCAAGCGTATCGTAGGGGACCACCGGCAGGATCGGCCCGAAGATTTCTTCCTGCATGATGCGTGTCTCCGCCGGGGGATCGATGACCAGAGACATCGGCATGCGTCGGGTCGCCGGATCGATGCTTGGGTCCTGCTCAAGAGTGACGACGCGGCATTGATGGGCGCGGGCCTCGTCAAGCATCGCGGACAAGCGATCGAGGTGACGCGTGGAGATGATACCGGTGCATTCGTCGCTCTTCGCGTAATCAGGCGCGGCTTCGGCCATGAAGGACTTGGCCAGATCGGCGAAACGGTCGAGTTCCGCGCGCGGCACCAGTGCGTAATCCACCGAAATGCACATCTGCCCGTTTTTCACGATCTTGGTGCCGATCACCGACTTCACGTTCTCGGCGTTGACCGAACCCGGGGTGAGAATGGCAGGGCATTTGCCACCAAGCTCGAGCGTCACCGGTGTGAGGTTCTGCGCCGCCGCCTGCATGATTTCGCGGCCGACATTCGGGCTTCCGGTGTAGAGCAGATGGTCCCACCGCAGATGCGAAAAGGCGCGGGCGAGATCAAGGCCGCCAACGGCGACGTAAACCAGCGTTGGATCAAACGTGGCGGCGACCATCTCCGCAAGCAGCGCCGCACAGGCAGGCGTGTACTCGGACGGTTTGACCATGACCCGGTTGCCGGCCGCCAGCATCTCGATCATGGGTCCGACCGAGAGATCGAAAGGGAAGTTCCAGGGCACGATATTGCCGATCACGCCCTTGGGCTGGCTTCTGATCATCGCCCTCGCGGTTCCCAGCATGGCCGGGTCGGTCTCACGCTCAAGCGGACGCATCCACTCCTCGAGGTGATCCATCACGTAACGGGCACGTCCGACCACGCCCAGCACCTCGATCAGGTCGGAAGCGGGCGTTGGATGGGCGCCGAAGTCAGCGCTCAGCGCCGCCCGGATGCGCTCGCGGAAGGTCACCATCATGGTGATGAGTTTCTCGAGACGCGCGCGGCGTTCTGACAGGCTTGGATTGCGGTCGCGCGTAAACGCGTCCCGTTGACGCTGAAAGGCGGCTCGCATGCCGGTGATGGCGGCCTCGTCGCTTGCGACGGAGTGCGCCGAAACCTGCGTTGGTTCTGCCAGAATTGACATGGATGAAGCCTCCTTGTTCGAGTTGATCTACCAGATATAGCCAAGCTGACGCGCGCCGGAGATGCCTAACGCGCGCAGAAGTGTGCGTGACACGCGGCGGCCGTGGAACACCGCGGCGGCGGTCGGGCCGACCAGCACGATGTCCTCGCCGCGCCGGACCGCACGCACGATCCGCTGGCCCACGAGAGAGGGATGCGCGCCCTTGGACTGGTAATTGCGTTCGAGCTTGGCAAGCGTCGATTCCGGCACGCTTGGCGCCACCGCCTGGCGGTTGCGGACAATGGCGGTGTTTATCACGCCGGGGCAGACCACCGTCACACCGACATGGGTCCGTCGCAGCTCCATCGCGATCGCGTCGGAGAGGCCGAGCACCGCATGTTTCGAAGCCGAATACGCGCTGAGGTTGGCGACCGGCTGCAGGCCGGCGGCGGAGGCGACGTTGACGAGGTGACGTGAGCCGCCCGCCTTGATCATCGCCGGCAGGAAGGCACGGCTGACATGGACGACACCCATTAGGTTGACGCCGAGCACCGCATCCCAGGCGGCAATCGGAGTCTCCAGGAATGGGCCGAGAAAGGCGATGCCGGCATTGTTGACGACGACGTCCGGCGCGCCGATGTCGGCCGCGACTTCGAGCGCCATCGCCTCGACCGCCGCCGCGCTGCTCACGTCGCAGGCGTGCGGCACGCAGCGCCGGCCGAGCGCTTCCACCGCCCGCGACGTGCCGGCGAGGCGCTCCTGGTCGAGGTCGACGGCAACGATATCGGCACCCTCCTTGGCGAAGGCAAGCGCCGTCTCGTAGCCGATTCCCGCTGCGGCGCCAGTGACCACCACCCAACGTCCATGGAAGTTATGCAACGCCATGCGCCGGGGCTCCTCAAGCGCGCCGGAAGAAAAGCCCTTCCGGCGCCGCTCACGTCAGTCTTTGTTTAAGCAGGCTTTGTTCAAGCAGGCAGTCCTTAGAAGAACTCAAGATGGGTTTTGAAGCCGAGGAACGCCGCGTTCGGCAGGTTGGATTGAGCGTTTGGCCGGATCATGTACTGGAAGTCGGGCGCGAAGGTGAAGCCATGATAGACATGGATGGAGTAGTTTGCCTCGAACGTCGCGGTCCAGGTCTGAACGCCGCTGGCGCCTCCGGAGAGGATCGGGAAGCCCTCGTCGAACTCAAGTCCCTGCGCCTTGCCGTAGAGTCCGGAGACCCGCTGATAGGTGCCGAGCAGGTTGATCTGATCGAACGGCCGCGCCTTCCAGAAGCCGAGATCCTCGACGGCGCCATAGAACTGCTCGGAGCGGTAGGATGTCTCCGGATCGTTGTACGAGAAGCCGGCGAGAACGATCACTCCGGATGACGGCCCCGGACCGTTGCGGATCAGCATCTGATCGGCCTGGATATATTCCGTGGTGCTGCCCTTGCGCATGCGCTGCGGCAGGCCGGTATTTGCAAACGAGCTGCCGGCAACGTCATAGTAATCGTCGAGATGGCTCGAATTGTCATAGACAAAGCCGAGTTTGTAATGGCCGACCAGCTTGTCGTCTCCAAAAGCCGGGATGTAGCCAATTTCAACGGGGAAGGTCTCTCCGTTGATGTAGTTGCTGTCGAAGTTCCAGCCGGACCGGAAACCTTCCGCAACGTTGAAGACGTTCGACTGGTTGAAGAAAATCCCGGTCTGCAGATAATAATGCGGGGAAGGTGCCAGCGTCAGGTGGAAGGCCCAGCCCGCATCGGGATAGGTGAGGTGGGACTGCGCGTTGTCGACAAAGTTTTTCGGGTTTCCGCACAACGCGTTCGAGGCGAATACGCAGAACAGCGGCGATGCGTCAAAGTAGTCGTCGAGCGGAATGCGTCCCGCCTGGATTTGCACGCCGCCGCCGGCGAGCGTCTCCTGGCCCCAAAACTGCACCAGATGGGCCACCACGTTGCCGCCGGCGCCATAGACTTCCTGCGTCGCGTTCAAGGTGTCTCCCACCAGCGCGCTTGTCGGCAGACCGCCGTAACGCCCGACGATGATCGTGTTGGTGGAGAAGCCGGTGATGCCGGCGAGCTTCTCCCAATCGACATCGGTCTCGAAGCCGACCTGTCCGTCGAGGGTTGCGCCGCCGCTGTTCTTTCCCGTTGCGTCGCGTGGGCCGCCGCCGCCGCTGACAGTGCCGAAGAACTCGTTGGTGGTGTCGAGCAGGACGGCAATGCCGTGATCCCTCAGCCACGATCCCGCGCCGAATATCGTCGGAAACAGGGCTTCCGGCTGAGGCAAGGGCGGCTCGCTGGAGGGATGCGCGACCTGCTGGCTGGCCGACAAACCCTGGCCGCTGTTCAGCGTCTGCGCCAAGGCGGGGACAGTTGCGCAGCCGGCTGCGAGAGCCAGGCAACATGCGGGGAGCCAACGCCCCGCTTGGGTTCGGCGCAGCGCTCGGGCATGCACCGCCTTCGTGAACATTATCATTCCTCCAGGTCGCTTCCTTGACAGGTTTATATCCAGGCAACTCCCGACCTTGAACCTGTCAAGAGGCGCCGACAGACTTGGTATCGAAATATTCTCGCCATGTCATGCCGGGCAGCACGCCAGCAGTGTCGCGCGGCCTCAAGTGTTGCATAAACTACTCGGCTGCGGCGCCGGTCAGCCGAGCCATCTCCCGGGCCACTGCGCGGTCATGCTCCATCTCGTCGGCGCGCGCGGCGGCGGGACTCCAGCGTCCGCGCATCAGGAACACGGTGGCGACGAACAGCAAGACACCGCCGACGCAGACCCAGTACCAGGTCCGCCACTGACCAGGCGACGCGGCGGCGGCTTGCTGGATCACCCCCAACTGCGCCATCAAGGCGGTGCTTGGCGCCACGTGAGCCGCTTGCGTCTGCTTGAATGCGGCAATGACCGGACCGGCGCTAATCAGCGGCGTCACCGTATTGATCAAATGCGGGATTGTCAGGAACGAGGCCGTCACCACCAGCCGCTGTATCCAGCCCCAGATCGCCAGACCGGTGCCGGTAAGCGCCGGATTATGCGCTTCGACAGTCTCGGTAAAGCTGGCCATCCAGGTCGTGTAGGCCGCCGCGGTGAATGTCGTCTGCAGGCAGCTCAACACCACCAGGGTGGTCCAGCTCGGATGCTGTCCCGCCTGGCTCAGATACAGCGCGCCGATCACCGCCGCTCCCAGGCCGCCAACCACCATGAACGGCTTACGCACCCGCAGCCGATCCGAGATCATGCCGAAGACGATCAACGCGACCGCATTCGTGCCCCAGGTCCAGTTCGCGATCGCGTTGGCGCTGCCGACCGAAAGACCGAAGACGGTGACCAGATAGATTACGCCGAACGCCACCGCCGTATAGTAGAAGATCAGCAGTACGGAGACACCCAGGGCGGAAGCGATGACGTCGACGTGCAGCAGTTGGCGGAACGGCGCGCGAAGGTTCACCGCAAGCCCGCGCGCGCGCGCCTCCACCAGCGCGCGATCGCGCAGACTGACCATGATCTGATCGCGCAGAGCGGGAGCCAGTTCGCGCAGGAAGAAGAACGCGACGACGAACATCACCAGTCCGATCGCGCCGCAGATCTCGAACTGGCTTTGCCAGGTCTGAAACCTGCCGAGCGTCAACGTCACGAGCAGGCTCACCATGAGACTGCCGAGGACCGGTCCGATGGTCCAGAAACCCATGGCCGTGGCGCGGCCGACCTGCGGAGAGAAATCGCGGATCAGCGCTGGCGTGGTCACCAGGATCATTCCCTCGACGAACGCGTCGATAACCGATTCGACGGCGAAGACCATCCTGTTGGGCGCGTTCGGTATCGCGAACGCGGTAATCAGTCCCACGACGAGCAACCCATACACCACGAGATTGCAGCGTCCGTAACGGTCGGACAGTCCCGCCAGCAAGGAGGCGAAAGCGCCGGCCAGATTGCCAAGCGCCAGGATCAAAACAAAAAAGTCGAATGGCATCTGGAAGTGGACAAGCAGCAATGTGGCAACGCCGCCAACCACGTAAAGCTCGTAGTAAAGCGCCACGGTAATCGCCACCACCAGCAGCAGGTAGCCCCGGCGGGCGCCGGTCGGCGGATAGGCGTCGAGCTCGCGCCGACGCAGCCAGGAAGGTGGATTGGATACGTCAAGTGCGACCGACATGCTCGTTTCCCAGGGTTTCTAGTTTGATAACCGCACTACATATTAATTATAAACACTACGCAATCAAATTAGCTGAAAAATGCCGTTAAACAGTATTTACCAGTCAATAAATCTCGAACAATCCAGCAGCTCCCATGCCGCCGCCGACGCACATGGTAACGATGCCCCATTTTGCCTGGCGCCGGCGTCCTTCCAGAAGGATGTGGCCGATCATGCGTGCGCCGCTCATCCCGTAGGGATGGCCAATCGAGATCGCCCCGCCGGTGACGTTGAGTTTCTCCTCGGGAATGTCGAGCCGGTCGCGGCAGGCGAGCACCTGGCTGGCGAACGCCTCGTTCAGCTCCCAAAGATCGATGTCGGCGACGCTTAGTCCATGCTGCTGAAGCAGCTTGGGCACGGCGAAGACCGGGCCGATGCCCATTTCGTCCGGGTCGCAGCCGGCGACCGCCATGCCGCGATAGGCGCCGAGCGGCCGCAGACCGCGCCGTTCGGCTTCGCGCGCCTCCATCAGCACCAGGGCGGCGGCGCCGTCCGAAAGCTGCGAGGCGTTGCCCGCGGTGATGAAACCGCCTTCGGCGATGCGCTGGCCATCCTTGAACACCGGCTTCAGCTTCGCAAGATCTCCGATCGTCGTGCTCGGGCGGTTGCCTTCGTCCTGCTCGAGCCGCACTTCGCGTTCGCTGACGGCGCCGGTGGCCTTGTCGACGACGTTCATGACAGCGGACATCGGCACAATCTCGTCGCGGAACACACCGTCGGTCTGGCCCTTGGCGGTGCGCTCCTGCGAGAGCAGCGCATAGGCGTCCTGCCGCTCCCGGTTGACGCCGTAGCGATCGGCCACAATCTCGGCGGTTTCGATCATTGCCATGTAGAGCTGTGGCACATGCTCCACCAGCCAAGGATCGCGGGCGCGATAGACGTTGGCGTGCTCGTTCTGCACCAGCGAGATGCTTTCGAGCCCGCCGCCCACCGTAACCGTCATGCCGTCGACAATGATCTGTTTTGCCGCGATGGACACCGCCATCAGCCCTGACGAACACTGGCGGTCGATACTCTGGCCAGGCACCGTCACCGGCAGGCCGGCACGCATCGCGCTTTGCCGCGCGGTGTTGAGGCCACTGGCACCTTGCTGCATCGCGCAGCCCATGACGACGTCCTCGATCTCGCCCGGATCAATGCCGGCGCGCGCCACCGCGCTTGCGATCGCATGACCGCCGAGGGCCTGCGCCGGAGTGTTGTTGAAGGCGCCGCGATAGGCCTTGCCGATCGGCGTACGCGCGGTGGAGACGATGACGGCTTCACGCATGCTGGACTTCCAATGCTTTCTGATAGCGACGCAGATGATAATCCGACGAGCCGAGCGCGTTCTCGATCATGGTGGCACGCTTGAAGTAGTGGCTCAGCGCCAGTTCGTCGGTGAGCCCGATGCCGCCGTGAGTCTGCACCGCGGCCTGGCCCACGAAGGTGCAGGCGCGGCCGACATAGACCTTCGCGGCCGACACCGCCTGGGCGCGCGCCGCCTCCGGCAGGTCGAGCTTGAGCGTCGCCATGTAGGTCATCGACACGGATTGCTCGTGCTGCATGAACATGTCGACCATACGGTGCTGCAGCACCTGGAAATCGCCGATCGGCCGCCCGAACTGCCTGCGCTGCTTGGCGTAGTCGACGGTCTGCGTGCGCATCTCGCCCATCACGCCGAGTGCTTCCGCGCACAGGGCGCAACGCGCCTCGTCGAGCACCCGCTCAACCAGCGGCAGCGCGCCGCCTTCCAGGCCAAGTAGCGCGTCGGCGCCGAGCGAGACCGAGTCGAACGATACCTCGGCGTCACGGCGTCCATCGACCGTCGGATAGGCGCGCATCGCCACACCGTTGGCCGTTGCCTCCACCAGGAACAGCGACACGCCCTCAGGGTCACGCGGTTCGCCCGAGCTGCGTGCGGTGACCAGCAGCGTGTCCGCCCAGGGCGCGGCCGCGACCACCGCCTTTTTTCCGTCGAGCTTCCATCCCGCCCCGTCGCGGCGCGCTCGCGTGGTGACATGGCCGGCATCATGACGGCTGCTCGGCTCGCCCCAGGCCAAGGTGGCAATCTGCGTACCGGCAATGATCCGTGACACCGCGTCGCGGGCGGCGGCGCTTTCGATGCGTTTCAGCAGCCCGGCCGCGATCACTATTGTTTCGAGATACGGCTCGACCACCAGGTGGCGGCCGAGCGCCTGCATCACCACCATCGTGTCGACCGGGCCGCCGCCGAAGCCGCCAAGTTCCTCCGGCAAAGCCGCACCCAGCACACCGACATCCTCGGCCAGCGCGCGCCATATCTCCGGCCGCCAGCCGGACTCCGAGCGGATCGCCTGCTGCCGCGTCTCGAAACCATAGTAGACGCCGAGGAAGCGCTCGAGGCTGTCGCGCAGCATCCTTTGTTCTTCGGTAAAGCTGAAATCCATCTGTTGCGATTCCGCTTCCGGCTAGAGGCCCAGTATCGCCTTGGCGATGATGTTGCGCTGGATTTCGTTCGAACCGCCGTAGATCGAGGCCTTGCGCATGTTGAAATAGATGTCCGCCGCATCGCGTGCGTAGCCGGGACCGACCGGATCGTTGTCGCCCGGCAGTCGGCCCGCGCGGTGCGCCGGTGCGTAACGTCCGGCAACCTCGAGGGTAAGCTCGGTGCCGCGTTGCTGGATCTCGGTGCCCTTGATCTTGAGCAGCGAGGACTCGGGACCTGGACCGCGCCCCTCGCTCTCACGCGCAAGCGTGCGCAACTCGGTATATTCAAGCGCCATCAGCTCGATTTCCATCTCGGCGAGCTTGCGTGCGAAGAACGGATCCTGCGCCATCGGCATGCCGTCTTCATATTCCTGCGCAGCCGCTCCCCTGAGCCGCTCAAGCGCGCGCTTGGAACGCGCGACACCGGCGATATTGGTACGCTCATGGGCGAGCAGGAACTTGGCGCAGGTCCAGCCCTTGTTCTCCTCGTGCACACGATTGGCGAGCGGAACCCGAACCTCGTCGAGCCAGACTTCGTTGACTTCATGGGCGCCGTCGAGCGTGATGATCGGCCGCACGCTGACCCCGGGCGACTTCATGTCGATCAGCAGGAAACTGATCCCCTCCTGCTTCTTGGCGCCAGGATCGGTGCGCACCAGAAAGAAACCCCAGTCGGCGAACTGCGCCAAGGTGGTCCAGGTCTTCTGTCCGGTGACGACATATTCATCGCCGTCACGCACCGCTCGCGTCGAAAGCCCTGCCAGATCCGAGCCCGCTCCCGGCTCGGAATAGCCCTGGCACCACCATATATCGCCCCTGAGCAGAGGCGGCAGGAAACGCTGCTTCTGCTCCTCCGTGCCGAACGTCATGATCACCGGCGCTACCATGTTGATGCCGAACGCGATGATCGGCACCGTCGCGGCCGCGGCCTGCTCTTCCGCGAAGATGAATTTCTGCACCGGCGTCCAGCCCGGGCCGCCATGTTCGACCGGCCAGTTCGGCGCCGCCCAGCCGCGCGCGGCCAGGATACGGTGCCACGCCAGAAAATCCTCCCGCCCGAGCTCCTGGCCGGATTCCTGCTTGGCCCGCGTCTCGGCGGGATAGTTCCCGGCGATGAAGGCACGTACCTCCTCGCGGAAAGCGACGTCCTCGGCGCCGAAATCAAGATTCATGCAAGCCGCTCCATCAACTGTTTTGCACCGGCTCCGCGAACAGCCGTCGCAGTTCGGGCTTCAGGATCTTGCCGTTGGCGTTGCGCGGCAGCGGCTCACGATGCAGCAGGACACGCACGGGAACCTTGAACGCGGCGAGCCGTCCCGCCACGTGCGCGCGCAATTCCGCCTCGGTCGCATTCATGCCAGGCTTGAGCGTGACGACCGCGCCGGGTACCTCGCCCAACATCCTGTCCGCGATCGGCACCAAGGCCGCATCCATCACCGCGTCATGGCTGTAAAGCGCGTCCTCGACCTCGATCGAATAGATGTTCTCGCCGCCGCGATTGATGACATCCTTCAATCGATCGACGATCGTGCAAAATCCCTCATCGTCGAGCTTGGCAAGATCCCCCGTGGCGAGCCAGCCATCCCGGAAGCTGGCCGCGGTCGCCTCCGGATTGTTCCAATAGCCACGCACCACATGCGGGCCGCGCACGCAAAGCTCACCAGTCTGGCCAATCGGCAATGTGCTGCCGTCCGGTCCCACGATCTTCATGTCGCCGACCGGCGTTGCCGGGCCGCAGCTCTCCGGGCGGTGCGCGTAATCCTCGGCGAAATGGTGCGTGAAGGTGGAACAGGTCTCCGTCATGCCCCAGCCGGTGCCGCTCACCACCTGCGGCCAGGCTTGTCCCATCCGCCTGACCAGATCGGTCGCCACCGGCGCGCCGCCATAGCTCACCGATTCCAGACTCGACAAGTCATATCGGTGACGCGATGGATGTTCCAGGAGCTGCCATGGCACGGTCGGTACGCCGCCGATGCTGGTGGCGCGCTCGCGCTCGATCAAAGCCATCGCCGCCTCGGCGTCGAAGCGGCGCATCAACACCAGCCGGGTGCCCATCACCATCGAGATGGTCAGCAGCGCGAAGCAGCCGGTGACGTGAAACAGCGGGATCGTCACGATGCTGCATTTCGGCGGCGCCATACCGTCAAGCGTGGGCGGGGTCTCGCCGCGACGCACGAACGAGCGCACGTGCGAGAGCAGCGACGCCAGGATCGGCGTCACCGTCGCACGATGGCTCGCCAGCACGCCCTTGCTTCGGCTGCTCGTGCCGGAGGTGTAGAACAGCGTGGCGTCGTCCTCAGGGCCGACCACGTGCGGCGGGGCGCCGGCGGCCGGCAGCGTGTGCCAGGAGGCCGGAGAGCCGATCGCCTCCTCGAGCGTCGCGACCGAAGCCGGCAACGAGGCGCCTTCCGGCACGCGGGAGACGAAGACATGGGCCAGCGCCGGACACTCCGGGAGCTTCTCCTTCACCCTCTCGAAGCGGTCCCGGTCGAACACCGCCGCGATGGCGCCGGAATCGGCGAGGCCGTGCGACAATTCGGCCGCGGACCACCAGGCGTTCAGTGGCACGGCGATCGCGCCGACCAGGAACGTGCCGAAAAAGATCACCGGCCATTCCGGCAGGTTGCGCATCGCGAGCGCGACCCGATCGCCTGGATGCACGCCACGCTCGACCAGCACGCGGGCAAAGGCGGCGGCGGCGCGGCCGAACGCATCGAAGCTGACGCGCTCGTCTTCGTGCACCAGAAAAGTCCGCTCTCCATAGGCCTGAGCCGCCGCGAACACCTCGACCAGCGTCTTCGGGCCGTTCTTCCAGACACGAACCTCGCGCCCGTCGATGGCGAGCGTCTCCATCTCGAACATCGCACCCGGAGCGGTAAGCAACGCATGCGCCTGGGCCAGGCTCACCGCCGGCCAGTCGCCGGATTGCCGATTAGTCGTCTCAGAAAGCGCAGATGCCGCCTGGTTCATGTGTTTCTCCCTGATGCCATGGGCGATCTTGCGCCGCCTCCTGGTTCATCCCGATGGCGCTTCATGCGTGAGCAAGAAAGCGTCCGCCCTCCGCCGCCAGACGCTCGAGCAGCGGCGCCGGCTTGAGAGTTTCGTTGCCCTGCGCCTCGAACGCGCGCAGCCGGTCAAGAATGGCCGCGGCGCCAATGCTGTCGGCGTAGAACATTGGGCCGCCACGATAGATCGGCCAGCCATAGCCGTAGAGCCAGACCACATCGATGTCCGACGCGCGCGCCGCGATCTTCTCGTCGAGGATTTTCGCCCCCTCGTTGATCATCGCATACAGGCAGCGCTCAAGGATTTCGTCCTCGGAAACCGCCCGGCGCGTGATGCCCCGACGGGCGGACACGTCCAGCACCGCCTGTTCAGCCACCGGGGAGGGTGTCGGCCGCCGTTCGGAATCGTAGTCATAAAATCCGCCGCCGGTCTTCTGGCCGAAACGGCCGGCCTCGCAGAGGATTTCGCGAATCGTCTGGCCGGTCGAACGTTCGCGCCGCCAGCCGAGATCGAGGCCAGCCAGGTCTCCCATGGCATACGGGCCCATCGGCATGCCGAATTTGGTCAGCACCCGGTCGACGTCCCACGGCATCGCTCCTTCGAGCACCAGCTTCTCCGCCTGCGCCTGGCGTGCCGCCAGCATGCGGTTGCCGACGAAGCCATGGCAGACGCCGACCAGCACCGCGACCTTGCCGATGGTCTTGGCGAGCTGCATCGCGGTGGCGACGACCTGCTTGTCGGTCTTCGCCCCGCGCACCACCTCAAGCAGACGCATCACGTTGGCGGGCGAGAAGAAATGCAGCCCGATGACATGCTCCGGCCGGCTGGTGACGGACGCGATCTCGTCGATATTGAGGAATGAGGTATTCGATGCCAGGATCGCGCCTGGTTTGGCGATCCGGTCGAGCCGGGCGAACACCTCTTTCTTGACCTCCATTTCCTCGAACACGGCTTCGATCACCAGGTCGCAATCGGCCAATGCGTCGAACTCCAGTCCGGGCGACAGCAGGCCCATGCGGGTCTCGACATCCTCCGGCCGCAGCCTGCCCTTCTTGGCGGTGTTGTCGTAGTTGCGCCGTATCGTCGCCTGTCCGCGCGCGAGCGCCTCCTCCTTGGCTTCGACCATCACCACCGGAATGCCGGCATTGAGGAAATTCATCGCAATGCCGCCGCCCATCGTGCCGGCGCCGATCACGCCGACCTTGCGTATCGGCAGCGGCGTGATGGAGTCGTCGATGTCCGCCACCTTGGCGGCGGTGCGTTCGGCGAAGAAGGCATGGCGCTGGGCGGCCGACTGCTCGCCGGTCAGAAGCTCCACGAACAGCCTGCGCTCCAGCGCCAGCCCTTCGTCGAACGGCAGTTCGACCGCGCCGCGCACCGCGGCGAGGCATTGAGAGGGCGCCTCGAAACCGCGGAAGCGGCGTTCATTGGCCGCTTTGAAACGGTCGAACAGTCCGGCATCGGCGCGCGCCTGCTCGATCTTGTCGGTGCGGTCGCGTGTCCGCCGCGCAGCACCCTCTGAGGCAAGGCGACGCGCCAGCGCGACCGCGCCCTCCAGCAGATCGCCTTGCACCACCTCGTCCACCAGGCCGATCTCGAGCGCCCGTGCGGCGCTCACCGGATCGCCGGAGACGATCATCGCGAGCGCCGCTTCCACGCCCGCGACACGCGGCAGGCGCTGGGTTCCGCCCGCGCCCGGCAGCAGGCCGAGCTTGACTTCCGGCAGGCCCAGCTTCGCCGATGGCGCCGCGACCCGCGAGGAGCAGGTGAGCGCCAGTTCCAGGCCGCCGCCGAGTGCGATCCCGTGCACCGCCGCGACCACCGGTTTGTTCATCGCCTCCACAGCTTCGAGCAGATCGGGCAGGCTCGGCGAGGCAGGCGGCTTGGTGAACTCGGTAATGTCGGCGCCGCCGGAAAAACCACGGCCGGAGCCGGTCATCACCACCGCTTTGATGGCCGCGTCGGCATCCGCGCGGCGAAGCGCCTCGAGCGCCTGCGCGCGCACCGGGTTGGACAGCGCGTTCACCGGCGGTGAGGCGATCGTGATCACGGCAATGTCGCCGATCGTGCGGAAAGTCACCAATTCAGCGCCTGCCAATCTCGCCTCCGACTGCATTCCTGGATTCCGATTATGGTTGAGTTTCTTCCGTGGGTGCTGAGAATGCATCATACTGGCTATTCGAATCAAGTCTCGGCGGGAAATTTCCGCATGCCTGTGCCTGGAGGAAGGCCGCACCATGACATCAGCTTCGCCGGCCGCTTTGCCGGTCCCTGCTTCGGGCATGAACGCCGCAGCGCCCGTGCAGACCGCGCGTTACGAGCGCAAGCGCGAGAGCATCCTGGAGGCGGCGGCGATCCTGTTCAATGCGCACGGGCTCGCGCGCACTACGCTTGCCGACGTGGCGCGCAGCGTCGGCCTGACCATCACCAGCGTCACCTACTACTATCGCAGAAAGGAGGACCTGGCGGTCGCCTGCCTGATGCGGGCGATGGCCACGATGGAC
The DNA here is from genome assembly GCA_964246745.1 of uncultured Acetobacteraceae bacterium. GTDB lineage: Bacteria > Pseudomonadota > Alphaproteobacteria > Acetobacterales > Acetobacteraceae > Lichenicoccus. The sequence goes on along the minus strand of CAXTRK010000005.1, from coordinate 28,520 downwards.
GGTCTGATCGATCAGGCTGAAGCCGCGGGGGGAAGCCCGGCGCAGAAGCTGACGCGTTTCCTGAATGTCCATTTCGCCTGGCGGGCGGACGTTGCCGAAGGCCGGACAGCGGTTGACGTGAACTTCTGGGACATGCGGGCGCTGACCGGGCCCGCCGCCGACACCGCGAAGAGCGCCTTCGTCGGATTGTTCCGCCGCTTTCGCGTCTGGTTCTGCGACCCTGAGGGACCAAGCTTCTCGCGTGCCGAGCAGAACGCGCGCGCGCACCTGGTCTTCACCGCCGTGATCCACAGCAAGGAATGGATCACCCGCTTGGAGACATCGGACTATCCGCGCGCCGCCGCCCGCATGGCCGACATCCTGATCCACGGCCTTGCCGGCCCTGGTCAGGTGTGGGCGCCGCTTCCGCTTACGCCCGACGAACCGCGCAGCGACGGCGGCGAGGTTTCACGCTCGAGTTTCCTGCGCGCCGCCACCGAGCTCGTCAACGAGTTCGGCTATCATGGCGCCTCGGTCGATCGTATTTCAGCCAGACTCAACGTGACCAAAGGGTCGTTTTACCATCATAACGAGACCAAAGGCGACCTGGTGGGCGCCTGCTTTGATCGCACGTTCGGCGTAATCCGTCGTACCCATGCCGCGGGCCTTGCGCAAAGCGGCGGTGGCTGGAGCCGGCTTTGCGCGATCATCGCGTCGCTCCTGCGCCATCAGCTCTCCGAGGATGGTCCGCTGCTGCGGCTTTCGGCGCTGTCGGCCACGGCCGACGAATTGCGGCCCGCCCTGCTCGCCACCTTCACAAGGCTATCGGAGAAGACCGCCGGCCTGATTTCGGACGGCACTGCCGACGGCTCGATCCGGCCGGTCGATACGATGATCGCCTCCGAGCTGGTCACCGGCATGATCAACTCTGCAGCCGAGCTCTCCCGCTGGTCGCCGGCAACGACAAGAGAGACCGCCGCCGAACGCTTTGCCAAGCCGCTGCTGATGGGCGTCTTCTCGCCCGGCGAGCGAAGCTGATCAGAACCCGGTAAACAGGATATCGAGCGCATAACTGAAGCGGTCGCCGTACTCGTCCGCCAGGGAGCCGATCCGGTTGCCCATTTCGGCCTGTGTCAGCGTCGCCAGGGACTGGACAACCAACGCGTAATCGCGCGCTCCGAGACGCAACGTCGGGTTCAGCTTGGCAATCGGCCTGCCAAGCTCCTCGACCGGCAATAACGGAGCGACGACCCGCGTTCGCACGTGCTCGGAGGCGTGGTCCGACTGCACATCGACGATATAGCCTGCTCCTGCGGGGAGCGCGTAAAGGTCAAAGCGGGCCATTCGCCCTGCCTCAGAACTTCCGATACTTCGACAAAGGCACGCCGCGTGTCTCGACATAGGCGTTCCAAGCGGCAAAGCCTTCGGTATTTTCCTGATGCCACTGGCGCGCCCGCTGCTGGCGCACCTCCTGCTCAAGCCCTATCTCGCAGGCCCGTGACACATTCACTCCCAGCTCCCGCGCCTCCAGGACCAAGGTCTCGCTGAGGCTCACGTTGGTCGGCCGCCTGGCGCTCTCGTCTGCGCGCCTGGTCATCTGGTTCATGGCGAAAACCCCCTCATCCGCTACCCTCTACGCTGGTCGTCCTGCATACACATAAACTATGCGCATGAGAACGATCATTGCCTGAGACATGGTCGTCGGATCGCCGGTTTCCACCGGCGCCTCCGTAACGGATTCTCAACCTTGAACATGGAAAATCCGCGCAGCCCACAGCAGGAGCGTTCGCGATGACCTACCGTATCACCCTGGCGCTTCCCTGCGGAACCCGCCAAGTCGTCTCCAGCCTAGGCGAGGCAAGCCTGCTGGTGTGCTTGGGATGGCGCTTCGTCAGCATGCGCGGCAGCTGCTTGCGCACCCTCGTCTGCTGAAACAAAAAGGCTTTCCATGAGTGCCGCTTCCGGGATCGCCGTTCCGTGCCGCGTGATGTGGGACTTGTCTGCGGGCGTGGTTGGGTCCAGAGCGTCACGCATGCTGATCCAATCGCTTCTATGACAATTGCCGTGCGCGGATGGTGTCCTGATCTGTTCACACCCATGCAGTCGGGCGATGGCTGGCTGTTGCGGCTGAAGCCGCGACTCTGCCGGATCAGCGCAGCCGATGGAAAGCTGATCGCGCGACAGTCGTGGCAGTGCGGCAACGGCATCATCGAGCTGACCGGGCGCGGCAATCTCCAGGTGCGCGGGCTGACGCCGGCTTCCGCCGAGCGCTTCGCCCGCTTTGCGGTCGCGGTCGGGCTCGCCAGCGCAGACCCGGCGGTCGAGCGGCGCCGCAACGTTCTGCTCTCGCCTCTGGCAGGGGAGGCGGCTTGCGCGGTCGCCCGGGCACTGGAGGAGCAACTCGCCGACGATTGCGCGCTCGACGATCTGCCGGGAAAGTTCGGCTTTGCCGTGGATGATGGCGGCGGCCGCGTGCGCGCCGACGTCACGCTGCGCGCGGCAGGCGGCGCGTGGCGCGTGAACCTGGGCCGCGACGATTTCGCGTGTGAGCGGGGCCGCGAAGCCGCATTGGCGGTCGGCCTCGCCAGGACCTGGCTTGCCTTGGGCGAGTCGGCGCGTCCCTCGCGTGATGCCGCCGCGGCATCGAACCCGCCGCCGCCGGTCGGTTGGCAACCGGAAGCCCGCGCGTTTGGAGTTGGCCTGCCGTTCGGAGAGACCGATGCAGCGACGCTAGACCGGCTTTGCGGCTTGGCGCAGCGCTTCGGCGATGGCGTCCTGCATCTGACCCCCTGGCGGGTGATCCTGCTCTCCGGCGTGAGCGCGCGGAACGTGGCGGCACTTGAAGCCTCCGCGGGCGGGATCGTCTCGCCGCATGATCTCCGCCTGCTGGCCTCTGCGTGCATCGGCAGTCGAGGCTGTCTCGCCGGCAGCGTTGATGCGCGCGCCGATGCGCTGGCTCTGCTCGCCGCCGGCGTGAATGGCGCATTCTTGCATGTTTCAGGCTGCGCCAAGGGCTGCGCGCACCCGGAGCCTGCCGCGATCACGCTCGTGGGCAAAGACGGGCAATACGGGCTGGTGCGAGATGGACGGGCCGGTGATACACCGCACAGCGACAGCTTGACGCTTGGCCCGCTCGCCCGTCTCCTGAGTGCGTGCGATGCCAGGGAGCGTTTAGGCCGGTCTTGACCGACACTCAGCATGAGCAAGACTGGCACTACGAGCGGGACGGCGCTGCGATCTATGCCCGCTCTTTCTCCATCATCAGGGCTGAGGCCGACCTCTCGCGCTTCAGCAACGAGGAGGCGGCCGTCGCGGTTCGCGTCATCCACGCGAGCGGCATGGTCGACATCGCGCCCGCAATACGCATGGGCTGCGGCTTCGTGGCCGCGGCACGCGCGGCGATGCGCAGCGGCTGCGCAATTTTTTGCGACTCCGAAATGGTGGCGCACGGCATCACCCGCGCCCGGCTGCCGGCGGAGAACGTCGTGATCTGCACCCTGCGCGATGCGCGCACGGCCCCCCTGGCGTCGCGTCTTGGCACCACCCGCTCCGCGGCGGCGATCGAGCTCTGGGGCGAACGGCTGGCCGGCGCCGTGGTCGCGATCGGCAATGCGCCCACTGCGCTGTTCCATCTGCTCGAACAGACCGCGCGCGGCGGACCGGCGCCCGCCGCCATCATCGGCATGCCGGTCGGTTTCGTGGGAGCGGCGGAATCCAAGCAGGCGCTGGCTCGGTTCGGCCGCATTCCCTGGGCGATCGTCGCCGGTCGGCGCGGCGGCAGCGCGATGGCGGCGGCGGCGGTCAATGCCTTGGCCAGCGAGGCGGAGTGAGAGGCGTGCTCGCCATTGTCGGCATGGGACCGGGCGATCCGGAGCTGCTGACCGTCAAGGCCGCGCGTATCCTCAGCGCCGCCGCCTGCGTCGCATTCTTCGCCAAGCGCGGGCGCGCGGGACATGCGCGCTCGATCGGCGCCGAGCGGATCAACGCATCGGCTGAGCAGCTCCGCTTCGAGTATCCGTTCACCACCGAATTGTCGGTCGCCGATCCGCGCTACCTCCACGATATCGGCCGATTTTACGAACGTTGCGCCGGCCTGCTCGCGGAGCGGCTGGCAAGCGGGATCGATGTCGCCTTGTTGTGCGAAGGCGACCCGTTCTTCTACGGTTCGGCGATGTATCTGTTCGACCGTCTGCGCGGCGAATTCCCGCACCAGATCGTCCCCGGCGTCACCGGAATGAGCGGCTGCTGGTCGGCCGCCGACCTGCCCTTCACCCATGGCGACGACGTGCTGCAGGTGCTGCCCGGCACCCTGGACCGTCAGCGCCTGGCGGCCCGGCTGGCGATGGGCGACGCCGCCGTGATCATGAAGGTGGGGGGCAACTTCCTCAAGATACGCGCAGCCCTCGACGATGCCGGCCTGCTCGATCGCGCCGTCTATGTCGAACATGGCACGATGGCCGGCGAGCGCATCGAGCGGGTGGACACGATTGATCACCCGGCGCCCGACGCGCCGTATTTCTCGATGATCCTGGTTCCAGGGCGCCAAGGCGCGCGATGACTGGGATCACGACCGCGGGCAGGCTGGTCATTCTCGGGCTTGGTCCAGGCGACGCGGCACTGCGCACCCACCAGGTCGAGGCGGCGCTTCGGCAAGCCACCGACCTGGTCGGCTACGGCGCCTATCTGGACCGGATCGGCGAGGAGTCGGCCGCCATCCGTCATGCCTCGGACAATGGCGAGGAGCTCGATCGCGCCGGCTTCGCCCTCCGACTGGCGGCGAGCGGGCGTCATGTCGCCGTCGTCTCATCCGGCGACGCGGGGGTGTTCGCCATGGCAAGCGCCGTGTTCGAGGCGATCGAGCACGGCGACGCGCTCTGGCGCGAACTCGACGTCGAGGTGATGCCCGGCGTCTCTGCGATGCTTGCGGCGGCGGCGCGGATCGGCGCGCCGCTGGGTCATGATTTCTGCGTGTTGTCGCTATCGGACCGGCTCAAGCCATGGACGCTGGCGCTGCGGCGGCTGCGCGCCTGCGCCGAAGCGGGGCTGGCGCTGGCGCTCTATAATCCGGTCTCCAACGCCCGCCGCTGGCAGCTCGACGCGGCATTTTCGTTGCTGCGCGAGATCCTGCCGGATGCGACCCCGGTGATGTTCGCGACCGCCATCAGCCGGCCGGAGGAACGTGTCGTCGTCACCGATCTGGCGACGGCGCATGGCGGACAGGCGGACATGCGCACCCTGGTGCTGGTCGGCACCGCGGCGACACGAAAGATCGTCCGTCCGGGCGCTCGCCCGTGGCTCTACGCGCCGCGCGGGGCTATCATTGGAGCCGAGGAGGCATGACGCCGCTTCAGGTCGGTGTGATGCGCTCCAGCCACGCCAGCGCTGCCGCTGTCGTGTCCACCCTGGCGCCAGCCGTCGATGCGAGCGGCCGATCGATCATGACCACCGGCATGCCAAGCTGTCGCGCGGCCAGCAATTTCGCCGCGGTTGCCGCGCCGCCGGAATTCTTGCTGACCAGCACGGTGATGCGCCGTTCGGCAAGCAAGGCGCGCTCGTCGTCGAGCGTGAACGGCCCCCGCGCCAGCAGCAACGCAGCACCCGGCGGCAACAGCGGCGGCGGGTCGATGCAACGGACGACATAATCATGCGCCGGCGCGTTGAAGGCGGCGAGGCTATTGCTGCCAACCGTCAGCAGCACACGCTGCCGGGTGCCTCCCAACCATGCCGCCGCCTGTGCCGCGTCTGCCACCCGCGTCCAGCGATCGCCCGGCTGCGGAGTCCATTCCGGCCGATCGATACGCAGCGACGGGATGCCGGCGATCGCCGCGGCACGAGCGGAGTTGCCGCTGATGCGCGTGGCGAAAGGGTGGGTCGCATCAATCAGCGCCGCAATCCGCGCTGCCCGCAGCCAGGCGCACAGACCGTCCACGCCGCCAAAGCCGCCTATACGGCAAACGACGTTCGGAAGTACCGGATTGCGGGTGACGCCGGCGAGCGACAGCGTCACGTCGTAACGCAAATCGTCTGCCAGGCGGCGCGCCAGCTCCGAGGCCTCCGTGGTGCCGCCCAGGAGCAGCACCCGCATCGCCGCCATTCCCGCCGACCCTTCGTTCCGTGAGCGCCACGCCCGTGAGCACCAAGCCTTGGCTCGCCATCCTTGGCATCGGCGAGGATGGCGTCTGCGGCCTGTCGCGGCAAGCGCGCCGCCTCCTCGCCGCCGCCAGTGTGGTGGTGGGAGGGGCTCGTCATCTGGCGCTGGCATCCGATCTCATCACCGGCGAACGCATGGCGTGGCCGTCGCCGCTCACCGACGCGCTGCCGGGCCTGATCGCCCGTCGGCCGCTGCCGACGGTCGTCCTGGCCTCCGGCGATCCGCTCTGGTTCGGCATTGGCACGGTGATCCTGCGCCTGCTGCCCGCAAGCGAGGTCCTGTGTCTGCCGCAGCCGTCGTCGTTTTCGCTGGCTTGCGCGGCGCTTGGCTGGAGTCTCCAGGATGTGGCGGCGCTCTCCTTGTGCGGCCGTCCGCTCGTGGGTCTGCTGCCGTCGCTGCAACCGGGCGCGCGGTTGCTGGTGCTGTGCGCCGATGCCGCCACGCCTGGAGCGGTCGCAGCGCTGCTCGACGCGCGCGGGTTCGGCGGCTCGACGCTGCATCTGATGCAGGCGCTCGGCGGCCCACGCGCGCGGATCATCAGCCAGCTCGCGCGCGCGGCGCTCCCGGAGCCGATCGATCCGCTCACTCTGCTCGGCATCGAGCTGGCAGCCGAGCCTTGGGCGCAGGTGATCCCGCTGGCCTGCGGTCGTGACGACGCGCTGTTCGAGCATGACGGCCAGTTCACGCGGCGCGAGATGCGGGCGCTCACCATGTCGGCGCTGGCGCCGCGTCAGGGCGAACTGCTGTGGGATATCGGCAGCGGCTCCGGCTCGGTGTCGATCGAGTGGATGCTGTGCCATCCGGCCAACCGCGCGATTGCAATCGAGCGCGACCCGACGCGCGCCGAACGGGCGCTGCGCAATGCCGCGACACTCGGGGTTGGCGGGCTCAGGCTACAGGTGGGTGAGGCGCCGGCTGCGTTGTCCGGTCTGCCGGCGCCCGATGCGGTCTTCGTCGGCGGCGGCGTCACCACGCCGGGCTTGCTCGACGCCGCCCGCGGCGCGCTGCGCGCCGGCGGCAGGCTGGTGGCGAGCGCGGTCGCGATCGAGTCGGAAGCGGTGCTGCTCGCGGCCCGGACGGCGCATGGCGGCCAGCTCTCCCGCATCGGCATCGATCGGCAGGACAGCATCGGCGGCCTGCACGCGCTCCGTCCGGCGATGCGGATCACGCAATGGCGCTGGACCGCGTGATGGTCGCCGCCGGCCTCGGCTGCCGTCAGGGAGTTCCGGCCGAGTCGGTGATTGCGCTGCTGGGCGAGGCGGCCGCGCGGTCGGGCCTGCGGCCGGACGTGCTGGCGATCCCGGACTTCAAGCGCGACGAGGCCGGCCTGCGCCTGGCCGCGTCGCGTCTCGGCCTGGCGCTGCTGCATATTTCCGACGCTGCCCTGCGCGCCCAGCAGCCGCATTGCGTCACTGGCAACGAGCGGGTGCGTGGCGCCGTCGGATTTGCCAGCATCGCGGAGGCTTGCGCGCGTGCCGCCGCGGGCAGCGGCGCATGGCTGGCGCTGCCGCGTATCAGCCGTGCGGGGGTTACCTGCGCGCTCGCCGTGTCGGATAACGAGGCATGACGATCCACTTTATCGGCGCGGGTCCGGGTGCGGCCGATCTGCTGACGTTGCGTGGGCGCGACCTGCTGCGGAGCTGCCCGGTCTGCCTCTATGCGGGTTCGATCGTGCCCGCTTCGATGCTGTCGCATTGTCCCGAGGGCGCCAGGCTGATCGACACCGCGCCGCTCGACCTCGACGCCATCGAGGCGCATTGCGCGGCCGCCCACGCCGCCGGCCTGGACGTGGCGCGGCTGCATTCGGGCGACCTGTCGATTTTCAGCGCGCTCGCCGAGCAGCTTGCCCGTCTGCGTCGTCGCGGCATTCCCTTCACCCTGACCCCCGGTGTTCCCGCCTTTGCCGCCGCCGCCGCCGCACTCGAGACCGAACTCACCCGTCCGGGCCTGGCGCAAAGCCTGGTGCTGACCCGCCTCTCCGGACGCGCCTCGGCAATGCCGCCGCGCGAGACGCTGGCCGGCTTCGCCGCCACCGGAGCGACGCTTGCGATCCACCTCGCCATTCACGCCATCGAGCGCATCGTGGCGGAACTGACACCCTTCTATGGCGCGGAGTGTCCCGCTGTCGTTGTCGCGCGCGCCTCGTGGCCGGATCAGCGCGTGCTGCGCGGCCGGCTCGGCACCATTGCCGCGTTGCTGGAGGCGGACCCAGTCGAGCGCACCGCCCTGGTGCTGGTCGGCGCGGTCCTGGAAGACGCCGGGGGCGTGGAGAGCGCGCTCTACAGCCGCTCCTACCGTAGGCGGTTCCGCGACTCGGCCCTGCCGGCAAGGCCGCCGTGAGCATCGAACAGCACGGTTTCAACCACGATGTCGGCGCCCTCCAGCACGTCGGAGGCGACCCTGAGAGCATGGCGCGCCACCGCATCGCCCAACGCAATCCCCTCGTCCTCGGCAAGCATGAACGCTTCCGCCGCGGTGTTGGAGGTCTCGATTCGTGCACGGCACGACACCGACACGCCGGCTTCGCCCGCGAGCCGGGCGAGTGCCGCGCCGTCCACCGCGCCACGCCTGGAATGCAGATCAAGCCGACCCTGCGCCAGCTTGGTCATCTTGCCGACGCCCCCGGCGATGGTGACCCGGCGCACCGGGTGACGGCGCAGATATTTCAGCATGCCGCCGACGAAATCGCCCATTTCGATCAACGCCACCTCGTCGAGCCGGTGCAGCCGTTGCACCGCCGCCTCGGAGGTGCGGCCGGTGCTGCCAGCGATGTGGTCGTGGCCGGTGGCGCGCGCCACGTCGATGCCGCGACGTATGCTGTCGATCCAGGCGGCACAGGAGAACGGGATCACCACCCCCGTGGTGCCCAGGATCGACAGACCGCCGATCACACCCAGACGCGGGTTGAGCGTCTGCGCCGCCAGCCGCTCGCCGTCCGGCACGGACACAATGACTCGCGCGGCGGGATCAGGACGCAGTTCGGCCAACGCCTGCCTGATCATCTGTCGCGGCCCTGGATTGATCGCCGGTTCGCCGGGCGGCAGCGGCAGGCCCGGACGGGTGATCGTGCCGACTCCGGACCCCGCGCGGAACTGCACGCCGGCGCCTGGACCGAGCAGCTCGACTTCGGTGCGGATCAGCGCGCCGTGGGTCACGTCCGGATCGTCGCCGGCATCCTTGACCACGCCGGCGGTGGCGGAGCTGCCCTCCATGGAGGAGCCGGCGAGGGCGAAGTCCGCGACCGCTCCGCCTGGCAGCGTGATCCGCACCGGATCGGGGAAGCTTCCGTGCAGGAGGGCGGCGTAGCAGGCCTTGGCCGCCGCCGTGGCGCAGGCCCCGGTGGTCCAGCCGCGGCGCAGCATTGCCTTCTGCTTCACGAACACCAAGCTAGCGCGGGCTGCGCGCGGATGGAAGCGCTACGGCGTCGCACTTGCCCTGCGGCCGGGGCCCTGCGATGTCAGCCGCGATGAGACGCGGCCTGATGATCGCAGCCCCCCGTTCGGGCGGCGGCAAGACTGTCGTGACGCTGGCGCTGCTGGAGGCGCTGCGCCAGCGCGGGGTGGCGCTCGCCGCCGCCAAGTCCGGTCCCGACTATATCGATCCGGGCTTTCACGCCGCCTGCCTCGGCAGTCCCTGCCTCAACCTGGACAGTTGGGCGATGCCACCCGGGCTGCTGGCGGCACTCGCGGGCTCGCCGCCGGACGGCACGCTGCTGCTGATCGAGGCGGCGATGGGCCTGTTTGACGGCGTGGCCGGTCCGCCCGGACGCCGCGGCCGCGCCGCCGACCTCGCCACCACCCTCGGGCTGCCGGTGCTGCTGGTCCTCGACGTCTCCGGCCAGTCGCAGTCCGCCGCCGCGGTCGCGCGCGGCTTTGCGCTGCACGAACCGGGCGTGCGCATCGCTGGCGTGATCCTCAACCGCGCCGGTTCGGCGCGGCATCGCGATGCGGCGACGGGCGCGATCGAGCAGGCCGGGCTGCCCGTGCTCGGCTGCCTGATGCGCGATCCGTCGCTGACGCTGCCGTCGCGTCATCTCGGCCTGATCCAGGCGCGCGAGCATGCCGGCCTCGGCGACTTCCTGACCCTGCTCGCCGCGCGCGCCGAAGCGCAGCTTGACCTCGACGCGATTGTCTCCCTGGCGGTGGAACTGCCGCGCGCGTCGTCGGCATGGTCGCCTGCCGAGGCGCTGCCGCCGTTCGGGCAGCGGATCGCGCTCGCGCATGATGACGCCTTCAGCTTCGTCTATCCGCACGTGCTCCAGGGATGGCGCGATGCCGGCGCCGAGATCGTGACGTTCTCGCCGCTCGCCGACGCGCCGCCGCCCGAGGAGTGCGACTGCTGCTGGCTTCCGGGCGGCTATCCGGAGCTGCATGCCGGACGTCTCGCCGCCAACGCTGTCTTCCTGGACGGGCTCCGCCGCTTCGCCGAGACCCATCCGGTGCACGGCGAGTGCGGCGGCTACATGGTGCTCGGAGAGGCGATCGAGGACGCGGACGGCGCGCGTCACGCCATGGCCGGCCTGCTCGACCACGCCACCAGCTTTGCCCGACGGCGCATGGTGCTCGGCTATCGTGAGGCGACGCTGACGGAGGCGAGCGGCTTCGGGCCGGCGGGCACCGTCGTGCGCGGACATGAGTTCCATTATGCGAGCCTGATCTCGCCCGGATGCGACGCGCCGCTCGCTCGGCTGCGCGATGCGGCATCGAACGACCTTGGAGCGTCGGGCGGCAGACGCGGCCGAACCAGCGGCTGCTTCTTCCATGCGATCGCCGCCATGGACCCCGGATGATCGACCTCTCCAGCCTGGAAGCCTTGCGCCATGCCCTCGATCGCCTGCCGGAGCCAGATACGCAGGCGATGCGGGCGGTGCGGACCCGCCAGGACGGCCTGACCAAGCCGCCCGGCAGCCTCGGCCGCCTGGAGGACCTCGCGGCTTGGCTCGCCGGCTGGCAGGGCCGCGCCATGCCACGGCTGGAGCAGGTCGAGATCCTGGTGTTCGCCGGCAATCATGGCGTGGCCGGGCGCGGCGTCTCGCCCTATCCGCAGGCGGTGACCGGCCAGATGGTCGCCAATTTCGCCTCCGGTGGGGCGGCGATCAATCAGCTTGCCGGACATGCCGGAGCGTCGCTCCGTGTCATCGGCCTGCACCGGCTCGAGCCCACCGCCGACTTCACCGAAGCGCCGGCAATGGAGGCGGCGGATTTCCTCGATGCGGTCGGCATCGGCTATGCTTCGGTGCGACCCGGCACCGACCTGCTCTGCCTGGGCGAGATGGGCATCGCCAACACCAGCGCTGCGGCCGCGATCACCGCCGCGCTCTATGGCGGCGACGCCGCGCGCTGGGTCGGACGCGGCACCGGCATCGACGATGCCGGCCTGCTGCGCAAGCAGCGCGCGGTGAAATCGGGCCTGGCCCGGCATCGTGCCGTGCTTGGCGATCCGCTGGGCGTGGCGCGCTGCCTCGGCGGCTTCGAGTTGGCGGCGCTGCTCGGGGCGGCGTTGGCGGCGCGTCATCAGGGCGTGCCTGTGCTACTGGATGGCTATGTGTGCAGCGCCGCCGTGGCGCCGCTCGCCCGCCTGCGTCCAGGCGCCCTCGACCATGCGCAACTCGCCCATGTCTCCGCCGAGGCGCCGCACCGTCATCTCGCCCGGGCACTCGGCCTGTCGCCGCTGCTCGATCTTGGCCTGCGTCTGGGCGAGGCCTCCGGCGCGGCACTCGCGGTGCCGCTGCTGCGCGCCGCGTTGGCCTGCCACGCCGGCATGGCGAGCTTCGCCGAGGCGGGTGTCGCCGATCGCGCATGATCAGCCGCGCGAGAACGGATATCGCCGCCGTCATCGGCTTCTTCACCCGGCTGCCGACCGGTGCCCTGATGCCAGGCTCCGCGCGCATTGACATGGCGCGCGCCGTCTGGGCGTTCCCGCTCGCGGGCGGCTTTGTCGGGCTATGCGGCGGCGCGGTCTATGCCGCGTCGTTCTGGCTGCGCCTGCCGCCGCTGCTCTGCGCCTGCTGGAGCCTGGCGGCGACGCTGCTGCTTACCGGCGCGCTGCACGAGGACGGGCTCGCCGACATGGCCGACGGCTTCGGCGGCGGCCGTGACGCGCGGCGCAAGCTCGAGATCATGCGCGACAGCCGCATCGGCAGCTACGGCGCGCTGGCGCTGCTGCTCTCCGGCCTGATCCGCGTCGCGGCGCTGTCATCCCTGTGCGGTCCGGCGGGAGTCTGCGCCGGACTCGTCGTCTCAGGCGCGTTGTCGCGCGCGGCGATCGTGCTGCTGCTGGTGCTGCTGCCGCCCGCGCGACGGGAAGGGCTGGCGGCATCGCTGCATCCGATCCCCCGTTCGTCGGCGCTGCTCGGCTGGGGGATCGCGCTCGCGCTCGACGCGGCGCTGCTGCGCGGCTGGCCGGCGCTTGTGCCGCCGGCGGCGGCGGTTGCCGCGACCCTGATCGTTGGCCGCCTCGCATACCGGCAGATCGGCGGCCATACCGGAGACGTGCTCGGCGGCGGGGCGGTGCTGGTGGAATGCGTCGTGCTGAGCAGCCTTTGCGTCTGCTAGCTGGGGCTGAGGCCGCTCAGCAGGCGGACGCCGCCGGGAACGAGGCCGTCGAGCGCAATCAGGTGCTCTGGCTCGGTCAGGCACCAGGCAAATGATCCCCAGGCGAGATCGGCAATTGCCTTGCGAAACGCCGCCGTGTCACGGTCCTCAAACGCCGTGACGAAGGCTGCCTGCTCCGGCTTGAAGCCTGCGGCCGTCAGCAGTTCCAGCAACGCCTCCCGCCGCGCTGCCGTGACCGGCCCATCAGTTGCCACGGCCTCCACGAACACCACCAGCGGATCCACCGGCGCCAGGTCCACCAGGATCGCGTCCGGCAACACCCGGTCGCTCTCGATCTTTAGCCCCAGTTCGGATGCGAGCGCGTCATCGCGCTGCACCACTTTGTTGCCGCTCTCCGAAATCCACAGCACAGCCGGGTCGCTGAGGAAGCGCTTGGCGAATACCTCGATGATGGCCTTGGTGATAATCGAAGACGGCCCCGCCGCCATCTGCCGCGTCTCACCGCTTGGCAGCGTGACCAGCACCTTCGACCCTGCCGCCGGCGCCGCTCGCCCCCGCAGGCGCACGCGGGCCAATGACCCGGCCGAAAGGTGATGGTCCTGCCACGTGGCGATTGCGGTCGCCAGGACCTCGTTCTGGAGCGCCGGATCGAATAGTCCCGCAAAGGCCGATTGGAGCGCGTAGCGTGGCTTGGAGGACGTCGTAGGCAGTCCAATTCGGGTGACAACGGCGCCGGCTCTTACAAGGCCGTCGCGTAAGGTCTCGTCACGAATCGGCTCGCGCGTGTTGTCCTGATACCAGCGGTCCGGCGGCGGGCTGGAGCCGGGCTTCTCGATCCCCTCTGCATAGGCGCTTCGGGCTGCATCTGTGCGATCGGCCGTCTGGCTGTCTCCCATGCGGACCACATGCTTGGGGCCAATCCAAATGCCCGTGCCCTCGATCGCCCCGACATAGAGCATCACGAACACCGTTCGCGCCGCCATCTCCCGCACGCAATAGTTCCGCCGTGGCGATCCCTCGGGGAAAATTCTCCGCAGCCGGAACTGGACCTCCGGAATCTCAGGCAGGGGCGGGAGCAAGCGCTCGACCCTCCTCGTCCGCGAGAGCCGTCCCCGCGTAGGCGGCGGAGATCACGCGCCCGACCTCGGCTGGCGATGCGCCGCGGGCCAGCAACTCGGCAACCCGCAGCATCGTCGCCAGCGGCGGCACGGGCATCGCTTCCAGTTCAAAGGCCGACACCGCGACCGAGCCGTTGATGCAACGGAACGCCGCATCGGCCGCGTCGCTGTTCAGCAGGGCCGCGATAGCGGTCGAGGGGATCGCGGGCGCGGCCACGATCGGCTGCACCATGTTCAGGTGATTCTCGATGATGACGGCCCCATGCTTGTGCACGAAGCTCGCCGGCATCTCCGCCGCGATCAGGCGCCGCGCCTGTTCCTTGGCGGTGGTGCGCTGCAGGAGCACGCATGGTCGATCCACCATGAGCCAGGCATCGCGCGGCAGGTCGGCCGAGAACCAGGGCGCATGGTTGCGCCGCTCCGTCCGCCAGATGAAGCGGCCATCCGGGGTGACGCACTCCGCCCAGACGACAGGATAGGCCCGCTTGCCCTTTGTGGCGTGAAGCTGCGGCTTGAAGCGGTTCCACACCAGCGGCCCGGTCGAGACCCCGTAGCCGTAATCGGCAAGCCGGTGCGGCATGGCACGGAGCTGGCGCGCGAGGGCGATCTGGTCCGGTGCCCGCGGCAGCAGCCACGGCGCTTGGCCGTCGTACGGCAGCGTGAAGGTGCCGGCCGGGCTGCAGGTCACCTGGCCGCCGCTGCCCACGCTCAGGAAGCCGACCCGTGCGAAGCCGGGCCGGCCGCCGCGGCGGTACACCGCCAGCAGGGTTTCCTGCAGCACGTCCTCGAACACGCCAGACCGCTCCGCGACCAGGTGGACCGCGGCCGGTGGCCCCTCCTGTGCAAGCAAGGCTCGCAAAGCCTTATGATAAAGGCCCGATAGCATCGAGGTCGGAGTCACGTAGGCGACCAGTCCGCCTTCGGCCGCCCAGCGCAGCGCCGCATCGGTGAACAAGCCGTATAAGTTGGCATGCCCGTACACGCTGCGGGCGAACACGGCGCGTCGGGACAGAGGCGGTGTGACGCGGCCATAGGGCGGATTGCCCACCACCAAGTCAAAGCTTCCCTCTTCATCGCGCCGCAGGTCAAGGCTGTCCCGCGTGCTGACCATGACCGGGACTCTGCGCCCGGCAGCCCGTCCCAGAGGCGCCAAATGGAGGTCGAGCGCTGCTTGCGCCAGCCAGGCGCCGAATGGATCCAGCTCGAAACCATGAAGCCGGTGTTCGAGCTGCTTAAGCACCAGGGCCGGCTCGGCGTCGCCGAGTGTGGCGGCCATCCGCGCCGCGGCGGCGGCCAGAAAGCCTCCTCCGCCACAGGCCGGGTCCAGCACCCGCGTCGTGCGCCAATCCGTGCCGGCGGCCGCAGCCATGTCCAGCAGGTGCTCGATCAAGGCGGGTGGCGTGTAGAAAATCCCGTGCTCGGCCCGATACGCGTCTGGCAGCGCCGACGTGTACACCGCGCCCAGCAGGCCGATGACCTCGGCTGCCGACGTTGCCGCAATGCCTTGGGCTAGCCGCTCGGCTGCCGACGCGGCGATGACGTCGAGCAAGCAGGCAGGCACGTCAACCGGCAGCGATCGCGGCTGCAGGCCTTCGCTCGCCATGACGCCAACCACGACGGCCGTCGTGAACGCACGCGCGAACCCCAGCCTGGCATCGGCGGAAAGCTGCTTGGACAACAGCCGGGCAAGCTGCCGATCGACGGCAAGCCCGGGACATGCAAGGCCCGGCAAACTTATCTGATCAAGGACGGGCGGCGTATTCCTGATCCTGCCCACGCCGCCCTCTCGAACTCGATTCGCGCGAAGCTGTGACGCTGCACGGAAACCGCCACCTTGTCCAGAAAAGTTCCGTTTCTGTTCTGGGCACTCGGGCGCCTCCCGTCGGGCCACCCCCTTGATTAGAAGATCTTGTTGATCAGGTCGTCGCCGATGCCGAAGCCTGCGCCCATTTCAATGGCGCGGCCAAAGCCGGAGTTGAGAAAGCCGCCCAGCATGCCGCCGGACGCCGGCTGCTGTTGCGGCGCATAGGCGGGTTGTTGGGGGGCGTAGGCAGGTTGTTGGGCGTAGCTGGGCTGCTGCCCCCAAGCACCCGGCTGCGGCGGTGGAGACGGCGCCTGCATCTGCATCTGCTCCTGGTTGGCGACGAAGCCGTGCAGCGCCTGCAACAGGTTCTTCACCTGGTCCTGCTCGGAGCGGAACGCCAGCGCCAGTTCGCGCAGGTCGAGCAGCCACTCGCGCGCCTGCTGATCGCCGCCTTGCGACGCGTTCTGCAGCTTTGTCCCGAGCGTCTGCAAGGCTTGCGCGGTCTGCATCGCCTGGTTCTGCAACTGGCTATATTGCTGGTCGATGGTCTGGACGTCCATGCCGGTCTGTCTCCTTTGGAGGGGTTCGGGAGCAGACTATCGCATCCTTTAGGGTTCGGTAATCGCCGCCCGCACCAGCCGTTCGGCGGCCTGGCCCATGTGCTCGAAGACGATCTTGCGAGCGGAGGCGGCATCACCGCTCTCAATGGCGTCAACAATCGGCCGGTGCCGGGCGGCAGCCATGTTGTGCAGCGCGCGTTCCAGGCCGGCATGCATGATCGTCATGCGGATCGAGCCTTCGATCAACCGCCAGCTTCGCGCCAGCGTCCGGTTGCCGGAGAGTTCGCACAAGGTCAGATGGAAGGCGAGGTCCGCTTCGATCTGGGCCGACAGGTCACTGCCATCAGTGCCGAAGCAGGCGAGACGGTGACGCAGCGTTGTCACCGCCGGAGCACGCTGATCTTGGATTGCCAGCGCCTCGGCCGCCAACGCCTCGAGCGCGGCACGTACGCTGTACAGCTCGCGTATGTCGCGGGCATCCAGCCTTCGCACATGCAGCATGCCGCGGCTGCCCGCTTCCACCAGTCCCTCCTGCTGCAGATGCCGAAGCGCCTCGCGCACCGTGGCGCGGCTGACGCCGAACTTTCCGGCGAGGTCGACCTCGCTCAGATGCGCGCCCGGCCTGAACCGTCCCGTCGTCAGCGCGGAACGGAGTGCGGCGAGGCAGCGCTCGCGTAGCGTGCTCCGTTGCAGGGTGTCGATGATGGCAGGCTGCATCGGAACGATCTCAACCAGTCGCGGGCATTTTACAGCCGGATTGTCGAGCGCTGCAATGTCGACAGTCGACAGATGGCGTGGATCACCGCACATTCGCCTTGAATGCACTCCTGGAGGCCCTCATGAGCGTCACCCAAGCCGCGATCATCACCGGCGCGGGATCCCCGCGCGGGATCGGCCGACGC
Organism: uncultured Acetobacteraceae bacterium; assembly: GCA_964246745.1. Lineage (GTDB taxonomy): Bacteria > Pseudomonadota > Alphaproteobacteria > Acetobacterales > Acetobacteraceae > Lichenicoccus. The sequence continues at coordinate 11,452 of CAXTRK010000005.1, read as the reverse complement.
ACCGCGCACGCGCTGGCCGCGAGCGGCTGGAGCATCGCCATCCTCGACGTGAACGAGCAGGCCGCCCAGGAGGCCGCCGCCGAGATCGCCGACCGCCATGGTGTGCAGGCGGCGGGCTACCGTTGCGACGTGACCGACGAGGCCGACGTCAGCGCCGCGGCCGGCAGGATCGAGGCGGAACTGCCGCCGGTCGCAGCGCTCGTGAACAATGCGGGCGTCACCTCTCCGATCCGGTTTGCCGAGGTCACGACGGCGGAATGGGAGCGGGTGATGCGCGTCAACGTGCATGGCAGCTTCCTTGTCACGCGCCGCATCGTGCCGGGCATGGCGGCGCGCGGCTTTGGACGCATCGTCATGCTGTCCTCAGTGTCGGCGCAACGTGGCGGCGGCGTGTTCGGCGGTGTCGCCTACTCCGCGGCAAAGGCGGCTCTGCTCGGCTTTGCCCGCGCCCTGGCGCGCGAAGTCGGCCCGCAAGGCATTACCGTCAACGCGGTGGCGCCCGGTCTGATCGACACCGACATCACCGCCGGCAATCTCGGTCCCGAACGCAAGGCCAGGCTCGTCGCGGACGTGCCGATGGGCCGCGTCGGGACCACCGACGACGTGGCCGACGTCATCGCCTTCCTATGCCGGCCGGAGTCCTCCTACCTGACCGGCGTCACCTGGGACATCAACGGCGGCTCGCACATCCACTGACGCAGCCTGGCCGCGAGGGTGATGGTTCATGGTTCGGCAGGTTACCGCCCCGGTGTTTGGCTCGCTCGCATGGTCGTCCGCCGTGGCGCTGCTGCCGATCGTCGTGCTGTTCGTGCTGCTCGGCGTGTCCGGCTGGCGTGCCGAGCGCGCGACGGCGGCTTCGTTGCTTGCCTCGCTCGCCGTCGCCGTGCTGGCCTTCGGTGTGCCGATCCTGCCGGCGCTCGACATGGTGGCGCTCGGTGCGGCATTCGGTCTGATCGCGGTGGTGTGGGTGATCCTGAACGCGCTCTGGATCTATAATCTCACCGTCGCCAGCGGCCATTTCGATACGCTGCGCCAGGCGTTCGCACGGATCGGCGGTCCGCTGCCGGTGCAGGTGCTGCTGATCGCCTACTGCTTCGGCGGCCTTTTGGAAGGCCTGATCGGCGCCGGCGCCCCGGTGGCGATCTGCGGGGCGATGCTGGTCGCAATCGGGCTGCCGCCGATCAAGGCCGCGGTCTGCGCGCTGATCGCGGACTCCGTGCCGGTCGCCTTCGGCACGCTGGCGCTGCCGGTGGTGGCGCTGTCCTCCTCGACGCAACTCCCGGTCGATCTGCTCGGCCGCATGATCGGACGGCAGACGCCGCTGCTGGCCGCCCTGGTGCCGTTCGTGCTGCTGTTCGTCCTGGACGGGTGGCGCGGCCTGAGGCGATACGGCTGGATCGCCCTGCTCGCCGGCGTGAGCTTCGGGATGGCGCAGTTCCTGGTCTCGAACTTCGTCTCGGTGCGCCTGGCCGACGTACTGGCCGCCCTGGTCTCGTCCGCGGTCGTGGCCCTCCTCGCGCGGCATGATCAGGCGGCCGGCAGCCACTCCAGAAACGCCGTGTCCGCAGGCGCCTCCGGCTTCGTGCCGTATCTGCTGATCGTCGTGGTGTTCGTGGCGGCGCAGTTTCCGGCGGTGCGCGCAGTGCTGCGGCACGGACGCGCGCGGTTCGGCTGGCCCGGCCTCTCGGTCATGCTGCCGAGCGGCGCCAGGGTGCCGACCGATCTCACCATCGACTTTCTCGGCACCACGGGCACGTTGCTGCTGTTCGCGGGCCTGCTCACCATGCTGGCACTGCGCATCGCGCCCGCTCAGGGCTGGCGCAGCTACCATGCCACGGCTCGCCAGATCGGCTCGGCGACGCTGACGGTCATGGCGATTTTCGCGCTCGCCACCGTCTCCAATCTGTCCGGCCAGACTCGTACCATGGGTCTGCTGCTTGCCGGGCTCGGCCCCATGGGCTTTGCGCTCGCCTCGCCGGTGATCGGCTGGATCGGCTCGGCGCTGACCGGCTCGGATTCGTCGTCCAACGTGCTGTTCGGCAACCTGCAGGTTACCGCCGCCAGGCAAGTGCATCTGCCTGCGGTGCTCGCTGCCGCGTCGAACTCGTCCGGTGGCGTCGTCGCCAAGGCGATCAGCGTGCAGAGCCTGGCGGTGGCGTCGGCCACGGTCTCCCTGGTGGGCCAGGAAGCGGCGATCCTGCGTCGGGTGATCGGCTGGAGCCTGGGATTGCTGGCGCTCATGTGCCTGCTCAGTCTCGTGGAATCGCTCCCGTCCGTCTCCGCCTGGCTGGTGCCTTAGTCGGAGAACGCCCAATGAGCGATCGCATCCTCTCCGTCTCCGCGGCGCCTTATGACGGCTACGCCGCGCCCGAGATGCTCGACAGCCTCGCCGCCTGCGGCGTCCGCCACGTCGAGCCCGCCTTCATCGTCGGCTACACCGAGCCGTTCGATGAAGCGATCTTCTCCGACGATCACGCGCGCCGCTACAGGGGTTGGCTCGATGCTTCCGGCATTGCCTGTCAAGCCGTCTCGTCGCACATCGATCTTGGCCGGGACGAGTCCGTCACGGTGTTCCAGGGCCGGATGAACTTCGCCCGAGGGCTTGGAGCTGCCATCATCAACACCAACGCGTCGGTGCTGGGACGCGAGGCAAGCTTCTTGCGCAATATCGACGTTCTGGCGCGTCATGCCGAGGCGTTGGGTATGGTGATCGGCCTGGAAAATCCAGGCGACGGGCGTCCCGGCCTGTTCGATGTCGCCGAGGACGGGGTGCTTCTGGTGGAGCGGATCGGCTCGCCATACGTGCGGTTGAACTACGATCCCGGCAACACCGCCTCGCACCGGTCCGATGTGGACCCGATCGCCGATGCCCTGCAGGCGCTTCCGGCTTGCGCGCACCTGCACTTGAAGAACGTCCGCAAGACGCTGGATGGCTGGTATTTTTCGGCGCTCGGTCAAGGCGACCTTGATTATGCCCCGTTGCTCGATACGCTGCGCGCGTGGCCTGATCTCCCGCTCAGCGTCGAGATGCCGCTGCGGATGCATCGGGGCGCCGACGCGCAACCGTGGCGCCGCGTGCAGAGGGTGGAACGCGAAATGATCGAGCGCGACCTCCGTGCGTCCCTGGCTTTCCTGGAGACGCGGCTTGGCGTGAGCTAGGGTAAGCGGATGGTCACGCGCTCATCCCCCTACAGCTTCGCCGGGCTCGACAACTTCCGCGATTTCGGCGGCGCCGCGTCCCGCTTCGGCGGCTTCGTGCGCACCGGCCGGCTGTTCCGCTCCGCCCAGCTCGGCGGCGTCGGCGACGCCGACATCGCAGCCCTTGAGCGGCTCGGCATCCGCATCATCGCCGACCTGCGTCGTCCGAGCGAGCGGGCGCGGGCGCCGTCCCGCTGGACCGGGTTCGACGGCCGGCTGATCCGTTCGGACGATGGCGACCGTGCCGAGAGCCCGCACATCGCGTTCCTGCGCGGCGGCGACCTCAGCGACCAGGGCGTGGAGAGCTATCTCTCCGGCTACTACCGCGAGGCGCCGTTCGAGCCGCGCCATCTCGCCTTGTTCGCCGAGACCTTCGCGGCCCTCGACGAGGAGGCGGGGGCGCTGCTCATCCATTGCAGCGCCGGCAAGGATCGCACCGGCCTGCTCGCCGCCCTGATCGGCCATGCGCTCGGCGTCGGCGATGCCGACATCCTGCGCGATTACCTGCTCACCAATCAGGTGATGATGACCCCGGAACGCATCGAGCGCGTCGCGGCAAGCCTGCGGCCGGTGATCGGCGAAGCGCCGAGCGAGGCGGTCCTACGTGGCGTCATGGGGGTCAGCGCCGCTCACCTCGACCTCGCCTTTGCCGCGATCGAGGCGCGCGCTGGCGGCATCGGTCCCTATCTGGCGGCGATCGGCGTCGATGCGTTGCGGCTGCAACGTCTGCGTGACAAGTTCCTGGCGTGACCGATGGTTCGGATAGATCCTGGAAGCGTGCCATGCCGATCGAGCTGACCCAGGTAGCGCAAGGACTGCGATTCCCGGAGGGTCCGGTGGCCATGGACGACGGCACCGTGCTGCTGGTGGAGATACAGCGCGGCACGTTGTCGCGCGTGCGGCCGGACGGCGCGGTCGAAATCGTGGCCGAACTTGGCGGCGGCCCGAACGGCGCCGCGATCGGACCGGACGGCGCGGTCTATGTCTGCAACAATGGTGGCCGCTTCACCTGGCACGATCGTGATGGATTGACCGTGCCGGGTCCAGCGCCGACCGAGCACCGTGGCGGCTCCATCCAGCGCGTGGACCTCGCGAGCGGCGCCGTCGACACTCTCTACGAGTCCTGCGAGGGACGGCGGTTGCTCGCTCCCAACGACCTCGTCTTTGATCGCGACGGCGGCTTCTGGTTTACCGACCATGGCACCGCTGATGCGGACGGCGCCCGGTTCGGCGCAATCCATCACGCCATGGCGGACGGTTCGTGCATTCGTCGGGGCGGTCGCCTGCCGACGCCGAACGGGATCGGCCTCTCGCCCGACGGGCGCACGCTTTATGTCGCCGATACGCAGTCCGGACGGCTATGGGCCTGCGACATCGCCGGGCCCGGCGCGCTTGGCCCCGGCCTGCTTCCCGGCCTTCCGGGGCGCGTGTTCGCGAGCTTGCCCGGCTACCAGTTGGCGGACAGTCTTGCGGTCGAGGCGGATGGCCGCCTGTGCGTGGGCACGCTCGTCAACGGCGGCATCACCATCTGCACGCCGGACGGCGGCGCCGAGCACATCCCGCTGCCGGATCCGATGATCACCAACATCGCCTTCGGCGGTCCAGACATGCGCGACGCCTGGATCACCGCGTCGGCGACCGGCAGGCTCTATCGCGCCCGCTGGCCGCGCCCGGGGCTCGGCTTGGCCTATACCGGGTAGCCGCGCGTGTTGCTCACCCCAGCAGCCGTCCGATCACCCGCGCCGTGTAATCCACCACCGGAATGATCCGGCCATAGTTCAGCCTGGTCGGGCCGATCACGCCGATGGCGCCGACGATGCGGTTGGCCTCGCTGCGGGCGGGTGCTACCACCATCGACACGCCGGAGACGCCGAACAGGCCGCTTTCCGAGCCGATGAAGATACGCACGCCGTCCGACTGCTCGGCGAGGTCCAGCAGGCGCAGCATGGTCTCCTGAGTCTCCAACCGGTCGAACAGCATCTGTATGGTGGAGATGCGCTCGATCTGGGTCACGTCGGCGAGCAGGCGCGCCTGGCCGCGCACGATCAATGAGCCGCCGCGGCCGTCGCCGGTCCAGGTGGCGAGCCCGGTCTCGACGACCTTGGCGGAGAGATGGTCAAGCTCGGTGCGATTGTCGGCCATCTCCTCGCTGACATGCCGACGCAGCGCGTCGAGCGACAGGCCCGACAGGCGCGCGTTGAGGTAGTTGCCGGCTTCGACCAGGGCTGACGGCGGCAGCCCGGGCGGCGTCTCGATGACGCGGTTCTCGACCCTGCCGTCGGCGTCGACCAGGATCACCAGCGCCCGGCCGGAGCCAAGGGCCGTGAACTCGATATGCTTGAGCAGCCCATCGCTCTTCGGCGCTAGCACCAGCCCGGCCGCCGACGATAGGCCAGAGAGCATCGCCGAGGCGTCCGACAGCGTCTCCTGCAACGAGCGTCCGCGCGCCTCCAAGGCGCCTACGATGGTGTCGCGCTCCTCGTCGGACAAGCTGCCGAACTGCAGCAGCCCGTCGACAAACAGGCGCAATCCCTTTTCCGTGGGCAGCCGTCCGGCGGAGGTGTGCGGCGCGAACAGCAGGCCGGCGTCCGTGAGGTCGGCCATCACGTTGCGTATGGTGGCCGGCGAAAGCGGTTGCGGCAGCCGTCGCGACAGCGTGCGGCTGCCGACCGGATCGCCGGTCTCGACATATTGTTCGACGATCTCGCGCAGGATTGCGGCCGAACGCGGATCCAACCCCGATGGCAGGGCGGGTCTTGGCGTCAGGCTTCGAACATCCATGCACTCTTCTCCATGGCGCCCCTGGCTTGGGTGGGACGCGCGCGCTATGCCCTGTCGCAATTCCAGGAGAGTGTAGCATGCGCCTGTCCGGCCGCGCCCCCGATGAAATTCGCAGCCTGTCCATCGAGACCGGCTTCGCACGGCACGCCGAAGGCTCGGCGTTGATACGCCTGGGCGCCACCGAGGTGCTCTGCGCCGCCAGCGTCGAGCCGCGCGTGCCGCCGTTCTTGCGCAACCAGGGCATCGGCTGGGTGACGGCGGAATATGGCATGCTGCCGCGCGCAACCCATACGCGCGGACAGCGGGAGGCGGCGCGCGGCAAGCAGTCCGGACGCACACAGGAAATCCAGCGCCTGATCGGCCGCTCGCTTCGCGCCGTCGTCGATCGCGCGGCTCTGGGTGAGATGACCATCACGCTCGATTGCGATGTCCTCAACGCCGATGGCGGCACGCGCTGCGCCGCGATCACCGGCGCGTGGGTGGCGCTGAGCCTGGCGCTGAACCACCTGGCGCGGCAGCGGGTAATCGCGTCCGTGCCGCTCACCGGCCAGGTGGCCGCCATCTCCTGCGGGCTGATCGGCGATGGCGAGACCCAGACCGCGGCGCTCGACCTCGATTACGCCGAGGACAGCAACGCCGCCGCGGACGCGAATTTCGTGCTCACCCAGGGCGGCGGCATCGTCGAGATCCAGGCCACCGCCGAGCAGGCGCCGTTTTCGGAGACGCAGTTCCAGAGCTTGCTCGGGCTTGCCCGCGGCGGCACGGCCGCTCTGTTCGCCCGGCAGCGCGAGGCGGTGGCGCAAGCCCTCGAAGCGTCCGCGCTCCAAGCGCCCACACTTGAAACGTCGGCGCGCGCGTGAGCCGAAGCTTGCGAGGCGGCGACCGGCTGGTGATCGCCAGCCACAATCCGGGAAAGCTCGCCGAGTTCGACCTGCTGCTGGCGGGATTCGGTCTGACCCTGCTCGGCGCCGCCGCCCTCGGCCTGTCGGAGCCGGAGGAAACCGCCGACAGCTTCATCGGCAACGCCACGCTCAAGGCGCGCGTCGCCTCTGCGGCGTCAGGGCTGCCGGCGCTTGCCGATGATTCCGGTTTTTGCGTGCGCGCCCTTGGCGGCGCTCCCGGCATCCACTCCGCCCGCTGGGCCGGACCGGGGCGCGATTTCACCCACGCCATGCGCCGCGTGCACGAGGCCGTGCAGCGTTCAGCCACGCCCTTGGATGACGCCGCCTGGTTTGTCTCGGTGCTCTGCCTGGCCTGGCCGGACGGTGCGTGCACATGCTTTGAGGGGCGCGTCAGCGGCGTCCTGCGCTGGCCGCCCGCGGGCGGCAATGGCCATGGTTACGACCCTGTGTTCCAGCCGGACGGCGAGGCGCTGCGTTTCGCCGAAATGACCGACCAGCGGAAGAATGCCATCAGCCATCGCGCCCGCGCCTTCGAGCGCCTCACGGCATCGTGCCTTGCGGAGCCGGCATGTCCGACGCCTCGGTAGATTGCCTGATCGTTGGCGGTGGCGCCGCCGGACTGACCGCCGCGGTCTATCTGGCGCGCTTCCATCTCAGCGTGATCCTGATCGACCGCGGCGACAGCAGGGCGGCGGCGATCCCGCGCACGCATAATCAGCCGTTCTTTCCGGAAGGCATCGCCGGCGCCGAGTTGCTGGCGCGAATGCGCAGGCAGGCGGCTTATTATGACGTGCGGCCTGTCGCGGCGGAGGTGAGCGGCCTGTGTGCCACGGAGCGTGGCTTCACCGCCACCGCCGCGGCAAGGCGCTATCACGCACGCAGCGTGCTGCTCGCCACCGGAGTGACCAACACCCGCCCGCATATGCCGGATGCCTTGCACGATCGCGCCGTGGCTGAAGGATTGCTGCGCTATTGCCCGATTTGCGACGGCTACGAAGTGACCGACGCGAACGTCGCCGTGTTCGGCACCGGCAGCCACGGCCTGCGGGAAGCGGTGTTCCTTCGCGCCTATACACGGCGGGTCACACTGATCGCCAATGACGGGGCCCACACGCTTGATGCAGCCGAACGTGAGCAAGTGCGACAGGCCGGCATCGCGCTCTGTGATGGTCCCGCGAGAGACCTGGACATCGTAGGCGCCAAGCTCGCTGTCGGAACGGCTTCGGGACGGCTGCTGTTCGACACGGCCTATCCGGCGCTCGGTTCAAAAATCCATTCGGAGCTGGCACAGAGTGTCGGCGCCGACTGCTCCGAGGTGGGCTGCATCACCACAGATCGACATCAGCGCACCAGCGTCCCCGGCCTCTACGCCGCCGGCGACGTGGTGATCGGGCTTGATCAGCTAAGCACCGCCTTCGGACATGCCAGCATCGCAGCCACGGCAATCCGCAATGATCTTGCAGACCGAGTGCCGCATCTGCGTTGAGTGCGAGGCCTTATCATCCGTCGCTCTCCGCCGGCCGGTGTCCGACGATGACGGGAATGCTCAGCGCCTTGCCCTGGCGGGTGACGGAAAGCCGGACCTTGCTGCCCGGAGTTGCCGCCGCGATCGCGCGGATCAGGCTGCGCGCGTTATCGACCTTGTCTCCGTTGATGGAGGTGATGTCGTCACCGGGTCTCAATCCCGCCTGCATCGCCGGTCCGGCATGGTCAAGCGAGACGATCGCGAGCCCCGGGCTCGGTGACAACCCGGCATCGGGAGCGTCCTCAAGGGTCACACCCAGCCAGCCGCGATCGACATGCCCCTTGCCGCGCAGTTCGGCGACGATGGGAGCCACGATCTCGGACGGGATGCCGAAGCCGATGCCGACCGACCCGCCGGTGGGGGAGACGATCGCGGTGTTCAGCGCCACCACCTGGCCGCTCATGTTGAAGGAGGGGCCGCCCGAGTTGCCCGGATTGATCGGCGCGTCGAGCTGCAGGAAATCATCAAACGGACCGGCGCCGATGTCGCGCGAGCGCGCCGAGACGATGCCGGCGGTCACCGACGATCCCAGCCCGAACGGGTTGCCGGCGGCCAGCACCCAGTCGCCCACCGCGAGCGTGCGGCTGTCGCCCCAGGTGACATAGGGCAGAGGGTGCTTAGGCGTGACCTTGATCACGGCAATGTCGGTCAGCGTGTCGGTGCCGAGCACACGCGCCGGCAACTCGCTGCCATCGGCGAAAGAGACCGTGATCTTCTCGGCGCCCTCCACCACGTGGGTGTTGGTCACGATCACTCCGGAGGGATCGATCACGAAGCCCGAGCCCGCGCCCAGCATCTGCTCGCGCCGCCGACGCATGCGTTCCTTGAACTGCCTTTCGAGCGGCGTGCCGCGCAGAGCCGGCGGCACCTTGACATGAGCCGGCGGCCGGCCGTCGTCGACATCCTGGATCACGGCGATGTTGACCACGGTGGGAACCACCTTGCGCACCAGCGGCGCGAAGCTGATCGGGCCCATCCGCACCAGCGGCGGCGCCGACTGCACGGCCGGCACGGTCGGCAGGCTTGCCAGCATGTCGTCAGCGCCTTGCGCATGCGCCGACGCTGAGGCGGCTAGCGCGACCAGCAGCATCACGCCGACGCCGCGCATCACGCGGACGCACCCTCAAGACCATGTTCCATGTTGTGCATCCTACGCGCAAAGGACGGCGGCAAAGAAGCCCCTCTATGGAGCGGTTTCTGCCGGATTTTCTGGCCAGTGATGCTTTGGATAGCGGCCGCGCAGCGCGCGCCGCGTGTCGGCCCAGCCAGCTTTCCAGAAGCCGGCGAGATCGCCAGTGATCGCCGCCGGCCGTCCTGCCGGCGACAGCAAGGCGAGCCGCAGCGCCACCTTGCCGCGGGCGAGCGACGGTGTCTCGCTGAGGCCGTAGAAGGCCTGGGCACGGGCTGACGCCTGCGGCACCGGACCGGTATAGTCGATCGCCGCGCGTCCGCCCGGCAGGCTCAGATGGGTGGGAAGCTCACGCTCGATCAGCGCGAGTTGGCGACGATCGAGCCGTGCCGTCAGCAATGCCCTTAGGTCGAGGCCGGCCAGTTCGGCCACCCGGGTGCGCCCGGCCAGGCTCGGCACAAGCCAGTCCTCCACGCTGGCGGCGAGCGCGGCATCGGAGAGGTCGGGAAGCGTCTCGTCGAGTCCCGCCGCGCGTGCCAGCGCCACCCTGGCCTGCACCTGCCGCGCGGCCTCGGTCCAGTCGAGGACGCTGCGCAAACTCGCCGCCGCTTCCGCCGCAAGCAGCCGCGCGATCTCTTCCGGCGCCGCGGCCTGGGTGCGGTCGTGCAGCACGAGAGCGCCCAGCCGCAGCCGCGAGCGGCGCATCACCGAGCCACGCACGGGATCAACCGCGGTGTCGACCTGCTCGGTGGCGCGGGCGAGCAGCCAGGCCGGCAGCGCCTCGGGATCGAGCGGCGGGGGGCGCCCGCGGCCGGGGGGGGCGGGGCCCCGCGGGGGGGGCGCGCCCCCGCGCGGGGGGG
>CAXTRK010000005.1:0-1047 GCA_964246745.1 uncultured Acetobacteraceae bacterium | reverse complement strand
AAGCTGCCCGGCTCGCCGCGACGCTGCGCGATGCGATCGGGAAAGGCGGCGGCGAGCAGGGCTCCCGCGTCTCCCGCGGCCGCTGAGACGGAGGGGATGCCGAGCCGGCGGCGATAGGCACGGGCGGTCTCGCGGATGCGGGCGAGTGCCGCGCGATCGGCGCGTGGGTCATCGCCGCCGCCGAGCAAAGTGAGACGCGGCTCGATCGAGGCCGGCGGGTCAGCCTGGCCGCTGCCCTGGCGGGGACGCAGCGGATCACGCTCCTCCAGCAGGGCGGCGAGATCGGCCGCCAGCGCCATCTCCGCAGGCTCCGTCGCCCGCAGCATCATCGCGGCCAATCTCGGATGCGCGCCGAGTTGCGCCATGCGGCTGCCTTGCGCGGTGATTTTGCCGTTGTCGTCCAGTGCGCCGAGCCCGGCTAGCAACGCCGCCGCCGCCTGCATGGCGCCTCCAGGCGGCGGATCCGGCAGCGGCAGATCGCCAGGCGGCGTTCCCATGACTTCCGCCCAGACCGCGCTATCAAGCCGGAGGCCGGCGAGCTCGGCGTCAAGGATCTCCGGCCGGTCCTCCGCGGCGAGACCGCGCCCGGTCGCCACCGTCCAGAGCCGGATCGCGATCCCCGGCGCCTCCCGTCCGGCGCGTCCGGCACGCTGTGCCGCGCCGGCGCGGCTGATCCGCAGCGTCTCCAGACGTGAGAGGCCGGTGCCCGGGTCGTGACGCGGCGCCCGGCGCCAGCCGCCGTCGACGACGATGCGCACCCCCGGCACGGTGAGCGAGGTCTCCGCGATCGAGGTCGCCAGCACCACGCGACGGCGCCGCTCGCCCGACAGGGCAGGCAAAGGCGGCCGCAGCACGAGGTCCTGCTCGGCGGCCGCAAGCTCGCCATGCAGCGGCAGGATGTCGGCCTCGATGCCGGCAAGCGCCGCCTGGGTCCGCCGGATTTCGCCGACGCCAGGAAGAAAGGCAAGGATGTCGCCGTGCGCGCCGTCGTCCGCGAAGGCGGCGCGCCCGGCGCGCGCCCTCCCCACGGGCCGCGCGCGCGCCGCG
>CAXTRK010000004.1:0-170912 GCA_964246745.1 uncultured Acetobacteraceae bacterium | reverse complement strand
AACCGATGCGCAACCTTAGCCAAGGAGCACACCGGTGAGTGAGAGAGTTACAAGCATGCACGTGCACTCCACTCCCTCTCGTCAGGGCGGGAATTCAACAGCCGTTCGCCAGTTCAACGAACGCCGCCTGCTGACTTTGCTGCGCAGGCTTGGCGAGGCATCGAAAGGCGAGCTGGCGGCGGCCCTCAACCTGACCCAGAACACTGTCGGGCAGATCGTCCAGACGCTCGAGACTCAGGGTCTGATCGCCAGCACCGGCCGCCGCATGGGCAGGCGCGGCCAGCCTGCCACCCTGCTGCACCTTGATCCCGATGGCGCCTACTCGCTCGGCGTCAGGATCGGGCAGCGGTCGGTGCAAGGACTGCTGGTCGATTTCACCGGCGGAACCTTGAAGAGCCAGCGTTACGAATGCCTGTTTCCAACCCCCGAGGAGGCGCTCGCACTGGTGCTGCGCGGCATTGCCGAATTACGCCGCGCGCTGCCGCCGGCGCGACGTAGTCGCGTCATCGGCATCGGCCTGGCCATACCCGCCGATCTTGATCGTGGCCGCGAAGCGGCGAGCAGCTCCGCTTCGGTCGGCCCTGCTTCGGTTGCCACGTCATGGCGGAATTACGACATCGCCCACGCGCTACGCGGCTCTGTCCATCTGCCCGTGCTCGCCGAGAACGATTGCACCGCTGCCGCGGTCGCCGAATTGTTTCATGGTCATGGCCGCGAGCTCGATGACTTCGCCTGCGTCTATATCAACAGCGCGATCGGCGCGGGTATCGTGCTCGACGGCGACTACCGGCGCGGCGTCAACGGCAATGCCGGCGATATCGGCCGAATTCCGGTGCCAGACGGGCGGAAGCTGGCGGCTGGCGGCGAACTCTCCGAACCCCTCCTGGTCGACCGCGCCTCGGGCGCCGCCTTGATCCGGCATCTTGAGGCACGCGGCATCGGCATCGTCCGCGCCGTCGATCTGCACGCGGTCATGCGCAGCCATGGCCCGATCGTGGCCGAATGGCTGGATGAGTGCGCGCGGGCATTGCTGGGACCACTCCGCGCGATGGCAAGCCTGCTCGACATCAGCGCCATCATCATTGACGGCAACCTGCCCCGCGCCTTGATCGAGGCGCTCCTGGAACGGCTGCGTACTCTCATCAACGAGATGCCGGTCGAGATACGCCCTCTGCCTGAATTGCGGCTTGGCAGCAGCGGCAACCATGCCGCCGCCCTGGGTGCGGCGCTGCTGCCGCTGCACTCCCGGCACGGACAGGCCAGCATTGCCACGACCACGGCCATCCCGACGGACGCGGCATTACAGCAGCGAGGCGAGTTCCAGAACGATCCCGACCAGGGCGGCGAACCAGACCAATGATCGGACCACCGGCACGCCGGCGGCGTAGAGCGCCACATACACCGCGCGGGCGACGACGTAGAGCCAGGCCCCGACCAAGGTCAGCGATCCGGCATGTCCCAGCAGAACAGACGCGAGCACCGCGGCGGCAAACAGCGGAAAGGTCTCCTGGAAATTGCCGCTCGCACGCTGCAGACGTGCCGCCACGCCGTGCACCGCGCGGACCTCGTCGCGCGGCCCGACGCCCCAGGCGAAGCCGCGCTGCGCCTGCGACGCCTGCGCCGCCCAGCCGACTTGCAGCAGGCCGATCAGGGCGGCGACGCCGAGCAGTTCGAGTTCGGTATGCCCGGATGGTGTCGCGAGCGGGGAAATCACGTGTGGCATGGTCAAGAAAATCCAGGTTGGACGCGCGCCTGCATCAGGCAGTGCTGGATCAACGCCGCGAATGATGCGTTCGTTCTCGACCGGACCGGAACAGGACGCCAACGGCACCAATCATGTCTGCCGATAAGCCTCGTCGTATGCGCCGCCAGGGTTGATGCGGGGCGGCGGCGCTTCCACATGCTGATTGGCACCTCCAAATTCTTCTGAAAGCAGCCGCATGTCCGCCAGTTTTGCCGATCCTGCTGATCAGCGTTGGGACCGCGCAAACGCATCCCGTCGTCTTGCGCGGCTCCGACGGCTCGCCTGGTTGATGGATGGCGCGTTCCGGATACCAGGCAGCAAGTTCCGTATCGGCCTGAACAGCCTGCTTGGCCTGTCCCCCGTCGCCGGCGACGTGATGATGGGCGCGGTCTCGCTCTACATTGTCTATGAGGGCCGTCGTCTTGGGCTGTCGAACGCCGCGGTGGCGCGTATGCTCGCCAACGTTGCGGTGGAAACCGCCGCCGGCGCGGTGCCGATCGTGGGCGACCTGTTTGATGTCGCGTTCAAGGCGAACCTGCGCAATCTCGCGATCATCGACGAGTATATCAGACAGAATTCCTAGACTGAGAGACGCAAGCGGGGTTTCCGAGGATCGACGCATCAGCCGGCAGAGCGGGCAAAGCTCCCGACCTGATCGGGGTGCAGGAGTGTGATCCCGGTCTCCGAGGCCAGCTTCAGGGCGCCGAAAGTCGCCGGTGACGCGCAGATGATCGCGGCCATATCCGCCCGTTCGCGCTCTCGGGTCATGCAGGCTTGCTCAATGGCGGCCTCATCGACAGGCAGCGAGATCGGCACACAGCGCAAGGCGAGGGTCCGGCCGCGTCTGCGCGCGACGACATCCGCTCCCGAGGACCCCGCATTGCCTGCATGAACCTGTCGTACGATGGCAGACCATCCCGCCTCCTTCAGCAAGCCCGCGCACTGCAGCACGGGATCCGCAGGCGGGCGTATCCTGGAGGCGAGCTGATCGCCTCGATACAGCCTGAGCCGCGGACGAGAGGAGAGCACCGGCCGATCCAGGCGGTCCGACGGACGAAGCACGGCATCGATCACAGTATGGGTGGCTTTCGAACCATCCGCAGAGCGTGGCATGCCGGGCACCGGTCGTGGCAACATCGTCACCGGCACCGGCTCAGTCGGCGCCACACGGACCGGCCGCCGGAACAGCAGCCGCAGCAGCAGCACGATCGTTGACAGCAGCAGGATGATGAGCAGCACCGAAATCGCGAAACCGACCGCATAGCCGCGCCGTACGATCGCCGGATCGGAGACCGTGAACGGAGCGGCCAGTGCCGGCGACGCGACCGGAGGCGGTGCGCGCGCGGGCCGGGGCGGCTCGATCGGCGGCGGCTGCACCGCGACAAAGGATGCGGGCGACATGACAAGCCGGATGCCAGAGATAGGCGGAGGGCCAAGCGGCAGCACGATCGCTTCGCTGAGTTCGGTTCTTGGCGGCGCTTTGGGCGATGCCGACTGCGCGCGGAAGTAGAGTGGCGGCGTGCCAGGCCGCGGCGGAGAGCGGCGCATCAGCAGCAGCGTGCCTTTGGCATAGATCGGCTCCCAGCGCGTATCTGACGCGATCCGTTCGCACCGGCCGCTCCGCTCGACCGCCTTGCGCCATCGCCAGGTGCGGCGTGCGAGCAGTGCCGGATCGGTCAGCGCCAGGACGGCCCTCGGATCGACGCAGGCGATCACGGCTCTGTGCGGGCGAGCCCTGGACCAGGACGGCGCCGATGCCAGCGGCAACGAGAATGCCAGCAGACCGCCCAGCGCCCACGCAGTCCCCCGCATTCCTCGTCTCCGGCCGGACGACAATGGCGTGCCGCCTTGTCGATGTCAGCCGTTCATCGTAGCCGAGTCTGCCGCCATCTGGCCATTGGAAGAGGCGCGCGCGTCTGCTTCCAGCTCTGCCGCCGGATCGACCAGATCGAAGAACGGTTGCCGGTCGACGGTGAAGAACGGGCTGTAGAACGGATCGTGCTCAAACAAGGGTTTGCCGCCCCAGCGCCGGCGCATCAATTGCGTCTCGCCGAAGAAGCGCGCCTCGTGCTCGGGCCGGTCGTCGCTGCCCCGCGAGAGGCTCTCGTGATGCGCCGCGACAAACTCCGCGCACCAGATCACACGCCAGCCCGCCTCGCGCACGCGCAGACACAGATCCACGTCGTTATACGCGACCTTGAGATGAACCTCGTCAAAGCCGCCGACCTCGCGAAATACCTTCGAACGGATCAGCATGCCGGCCGCAGTCACCGCGCTGACCTCGTGACTGAGCATGGCGCGGCCGATATAGCCGTAGTCGGTATCGGGAGCGCCGCGATGCGCGTGCGCCGCGATCCCGTCCGGACCCACCACCACACCCGCATGCTGTATGGTCTCGTTGGGATAGATGAACTTGCCGCCGACAACCGCGATGTCGTCGGCGGGACCGGTCTCGCCGTCAATAGTCGACAGCCAAGCCGAATCGGAGACGAACACATCGTTGTTCATAAAGAACAAGTAGTCCGCCTGGGTTTCGGCGGCGGCAAGGTTGTTCAGACGCGAATAGTTGAAGTCTTCCTCGACCGTCAGCACCCGGATACGCGGCGAGCAGCGCATACGCTTGATGAAGAGCGGCGCTTCGGCGCTGATCGACCAGTTGTCGACGAGAATGATGTCGTAGTTCTGGTAGGCGGTATTGGCCAGAAGGGCTTCGACGCAGCGTTGCGTGGTGTCAATCTGATCCTTGAACGGAATGATGATGGTGACGCTCGGCTCGGCGCTATCCAGCCACTTGATGCCGTAGAGCGTGAGGCCGCGGATCGAGTCGACCTCGGCGGCGATGCCGCGCCGCTTCAGATGGTCGCCGACGCAGCGGACGCCGGCATCGATGGCGTAGCCCTTCTTGGAGACGTCGACGGCGGTCGAGTTCGGCGTCTTGCGCCAATGATATAACACTTCGGGGACGTGATGGATCTGCGGCGCGGGCACCGCCTCGGCCAGCCTGAGAATGAGGTCATGATCCTGCGCGCCGTCATATCCCGGCCGTAGCGGACCGACCGCGGCCAAGGTCGCGGCCTCCACGAACAGCAGATGGCAGACATAGTTGCAGCCGAGCACGTAGCGGTAGTTCCAGTCCGGCTTGAGATTGGGCTCCAGAAAATAGCCGGCCTGGTCGATCTTGTCCTCGTCAGAGTACAACATGCGCGCGCCCGTGGCCTGCGCGGCGTCGACCATCATTTCGATGGCGACATCGACCAGCAGGTCGTCATGGTCGAAAAAGGCGACCCACTCGCCGCGCACCGCCTCAAGGCCGGCGTTGGTGGCGCCAGAAATGCCAAGGTTTTTCGGCAGCCGGATACAGCGTATCCGCGCGTCCTGTGCGCAGTAGGCGGCAATCCGTTTCGCAATCTCCGGCGACTTGCCGCCGTCGTCGACGATGATCAGTTCCCAGTTTTGATAGGTCTGAGCGATAACGGAATCGATCGCCGCCACGAAATCCGACATCATCGGCTTATAGGTCGGCACCAGGATGCTGACCAGCGGACGCGCGGCGGACGTCGCCGCGTCCGCTTCGCGAGCCCGTCGCGCGGCCGAGACACGGGCGCGCAGCCGGTCATAATAGCGGCGCGCCCAGCGATCGTAGTCGCCGAGATTGTAGGACGGCGTCGGCATCACGTCGGCGATGCCGGTGCGCAGCGTGGTGATCTCGCGATAGAGCCGTTCCACGGTCTGGCTGATCTCGATCAGATGTTCCTCGAGCGCGTCGTCAACCAGCGTGGTGCTGAGCGGACTACCGGACAGTTCGTGCTGATCGGGTGTCACCAGGAAGCGGAAGGTCTGCATGCCGCCGCGACGGAAGGCACGCGGCAGGATGATCTCGAAGCCGCAGTTCGGATCGCCCCCCAGGGCGGCCGCGACATCGCCGCGGTAACGGTCCGCGCGGGCCTGAGCCACACGGGCCCCGTTTGCGGTCAGCAGGATATGGCAGCCGCCACTACGCTCGCCGGTCAGCGCATCGATGCGCTGCACCCAGCCGCGCAACGCGCCCTGTTTCATGCCGTCGATAAAGCTCTGGAACTCGTAGGGGCGATGCAGGACGAACTCGTATTCCTCGGCGAACTCGTCCGGCCGCGCCGGATTGATCAAGGGAACGATGCTGCGATCGGCGAAGCGGAACGACAACGCATGCGGCTCGCCGTCAATGAACTCCGGCGGAACCACGTAGCGGAAGCCAAGCCGTCCATCGGGATGCCCAAGTGCCGCCTGGACATCCTCGCGCAGCTCGTCGCACACCACGGTCGCCACCTCCTGCCGGTCGACCAGGACATGCAGGCGGACCGGCGATGCGCTCTGACGGGCATCGGTGGCCCAGCCGCGCGCCTCTCCATCCTGAAACGAGTCGAAATAGCCAAGAAAGGGCCGTATCGCCGTCGTCTGCGTTCGACCCTTCGTGCTCATCATTCGACCCTATTCCCCGTGCCAGACTGCCCCTCCCGCATGGCTCGGGCCATGCGGCAATCCGCTATACCACGACGACATCACCGGTCTAAACATCGGTTTGACGAATTTTTCAGACGTGAAGCAACCGAATTCGAGCCGAAAGCCGCCGCCGGGCGGTGACGGCATCGCGGGCCAGCGCCACCATATGAGGCATCTGTCCGGGGTTGTGCAGCAACGAGGCGAGCATCCGGCCTACGGCCAGGCGCCCATCCGGAGCCAGCGCGCATTGCGCCGCCGCGGGCACGTCACGCTCGGCCGGATCGCAGATCGCGCGCAGGGCGGCGAACGGCAGGCCAGCCCGCTGGGCCGCAAGCGCCATGACGCCGCTCTCCATGTCAAGTGCCGCGCATCCTGTACTTGCGTGCAGCGCCCGCTTGGCGGCCGCGGCAGCGACCACGACGTCGCTATGCAGCAATGCCTCGCCGGTATCCCCGCCGAGACGTGCGCAAAGCGCAGGGCTACACAGCACCTCGCTGCCATCGATCACGATTCGGCACGGCACCACCAGTTGGCCAGGCCGGATCGCGGGATCAAGCCCGGCGGCGAGCCCGAGGCTGACCAGTTCGGTCGCGCCGGCGCGTAGGAGCAGGTCGATGGCCCGGCCAGCCCCGGCGCGGGTTGCCCCGCTGGCCGCGACCGGCACATTGCTTCCAAGCGGACGCAGCAGCCGTGCCTCCGCCCGCAACCCGACGATGAACCCAATCACGTGCCGCGCACGATAAACCCAATCACCTGCGCTAGAAGCCGAAACCCACGCGATGCGTGTTGGCGTGATGCAGATTGCGGAACCGCGCCAAGGCAAGCAGCGGAAAGAACATCCGGTAGCCGTCGTAGCGCAGGTAGAACACCCTCGGAAAACCGACCGCGTTATAGGGCCGCTCCGTCCATTCTCCGTTCGCATCCTGGGTCCGCACAAGGTAGGCGATGCCGCGCGCCACCGCGGGGTGGCGGCACTCGCCGGCCGCCATCAATCCAAGCAGCGCCCAGGCGGTCTGCGATGGCAGGCTCCGGGTGTAACGGCCCGGGGCCGCCCCCTCGAAGCTCGCGCAATCCTCGCCCCAGCCGCCATCGTCGCGCTGCACCGAGAGCAGCCATTCGACGGCGCGCCGCACAGCAGGATCCCTGGGGTTGATCCCTGCCGCGTTGAGGGCGCACAGCACCGACCAGGTGCCATAGATATAGTTCGTGCCCCAACGGCCGAACCAGCTTCCATCCGGCTCCTGCTCGCGCCTGAGATAGGCGACGCCGCGCTCGATCACCGGCCGGTCCGGCGCGAAGTCGAGTTGGGCCAGGAACGAGATGCAACGCGCGGTGACATCGGCGGTCGGCGGGTCGAGCAGCGCGCCATGGTCGGCGAACGGGATGTGGTTGAGCACGTCATGGGTGTTGTCGACGTCGAACGCGCCCCATCCGCCATTGCCGCTCTGCATGCCAATCACCCAGATACGGGCGCGTTCGATCGCCTCGTCGCTGGCCGGATCGCCCTCGCGGTGAAGTAGCATCGCCACCACGGCGGTGTCGTCCACATCCGGATAATGATCATTGCGGTATTGAAAGGCCCAGCCGCCCGGCTGCAGGTCCGGCCGCTGCATCGCCCAGTCGCCCTTCACGTCAAGCACCTGCCGGTCGCGCAGCCAGGCGGTTGCGGCACTCAGGCGCCGTTCGCTCGCAGCCACGCTCTCGCCGCGCGGCAGTGACGGAAGTCCGGCCGCCGCCGCCATCATCGCGTGACCAGCGAGGCTGGTGTCCCAGACCGGCGAGACGCACGGTTGGCAGAAGCTCTCCTCGCCATGGTCGACCAGCAACGCATGCACCGAACGCCAGGCCAGGGCCGGACTTGGCGCGTCGGCCGGCACGCCAAGCACGTCATACATCATCACGCTGTTGGCCATCGCCGGGTAGATCGCGCCGAGGCCGTCCTCGCCGTTCAAACGCTCCTCGACGAAGCGCACGGCACGATTGATGGCGAGCCGTCGCAGCGGACCCGGGGCCAGCGGATCCGCCAGCCGCAGCAGTCCGTCGACCAGCTTGAACACACGCCCCCATACCGAACGGTAGGGTCCGTGGGTCCAGTCATGCACCGTCTCGGGATCGCGGACGAACAGCTCGCGCACGCCGATGCCGTGCGGATTGCGCGCGCGCGGCTGATACGCCGCCAGCACCAGCAGGGGTGCGACCACCACACGCGACCAGTACGACATGTTCCAGATGTTGAAGAAGAACCAGCGCGGCATCAGCATCAGCTCGACCGGCATCATCGGCGTGCCGCGCCACGGGATCTGACCGAACAAAGCGAGCTGGAAACGCGTGAACACGTTGGCCCGCTCGGCGCCGCCCTTGGCGAGGATCGCCTCGCGGGCACGGCGCATATGCGGCAGATCGGGATCGTCGCCTACGGCCTTCAGAGCGAAATACGCCTTGACGCTGGCGGAGAGATCCATCCCGCCATCGTGATAGAGCGGCCAGCCGCCATGCTCAGCCTGGATACGGCGCAAATAGCGCGCCAGACGCTGCTGCAACGGCGCGTCGATGCGGTCGAGGAAGTGCTCGAGCAGGATATATTCGGCCGGGATGGTGGCGTCAGCCTCCAGCTCGAAAACCCAATGGCCGTCGTCGCTCTGCCGTCGTGCCAGCGCCGAATGCGCCTCCTGGATCGCCTGATCGAGCCCGAGGTCACGCGCCTTGTCGGTGGACGGCGCGTCCGGTCTGGTCAACATGGAAGCGAACACAGGACGCGATGCGGCAGTCGCAACTCGTACAACGGCAGCCGCTCCTTCGCGTCGTTGATCCAGGCCAAACATCAGCGTGCGCCCAGGATTCCGGCAGCCGAAGTCCCTGATCTGATGGCACCTTCAATCGTCGCGGGCAACCCCGTGGCGGTCCAGTCGCCCGCCAGCACGAGATTCTGGATGGCAGTGCGGCATCCTGGCCGCAGCGCCTCCTGCCGCGCAGTGGCGGCAAAGGTGGCGCGGCGCTCGCGCAACACCCGATAGGACGGCGCCGCCCGCGGCAACGCGGATGACGGCCGCAGCCAGGGAGCCAGGCTGCGGCGCAGCTCGTCCCAGACCTGGCCAGCGAGCGAGTCGCTGTCGCGACCATTCAGATGATTGGCGGCACTGATCGTCACCGAGATCACCTCCCTCTTGATGAACGCCCACTCCGACACGCCGCCGACGACACCGAGGAAACCCGCACGCGCGACAGTGCCGTTGAGATGCTGTTGCAACGCAATGCGGTAGTGCAAGTTGACGATGGCCTCGAATTCACCTGGCGCGGCAAAGCCCGGCAGCAGCGCGCCCACCAGTTCGGCCGCCACCGGCGCGGAGGTTGCCAACACCACCTGATCGCCCGGCTCCAGCGACTGCTCGCCTTCGGCCAGGCTCAGCGCATGCAGCCTGCCGCCTTTCGCCCGCAGCGCCGAGACGCGGCAGGAAGTGCGTATGTCGGCGCCGAGGACTCGCAAGCGCGCCAGCGCCGGATCAACAAAGGATTCCGACAGTCCCCGCACCGGAAACCATGGCACGCAGGCCGCCCCGCCGAGTGCCAGCGATTCGCGCACCATCGCGGCCATCAGCCGCGCACTGCCCTCCGCCGGCCGGGTGTTGAGCACCGCGACCGCGAGCGGGACCAGCAGCCGCTCCGCGAGCGCCCCCGGCATCAGGCAATCCGCGACCGTCGCGTCCTCGCCGGCGCGCAGCATGCGACGGAGTGACGCCAGCTCGCGCAGCCGCATGCCCGGAACCCGGCGGGACGGGTCCAGCACCCACCAGGGAATGCGCCCCTTCGAAAGCCGAACTGTCCAATGCGTTCCCGCGCCCAGATCGACAAACGGGAACAGCGGCGATCCGGGTCCGGCCAGCGTCTGTCGGGCATGAACGCGGTCAAGGAAGCCGAAGGTCGCCCGGTTGGCGGAGAGCAGCAGATGGTTGCCGTTGTCGATGCGGCAGCCGAGCTTGGCGTCCAGATAGGACCGTGCCCGACCGCCGCAGGCCGGTCCCGCCTCATAAAGACGCACCTCGCGGCCGGCCTCGGCAAGCGCAAGCGCCGCCGACAGCCCGGCCAGGCCGCCGCCGATGACATGGACGACGCTCATGGCCGCAACGTTTGCAGCGCCACCAGCGCCTTGCGCCACGCCGGCACGGCGACCCGCCGCCACGGGTCGCCCCATCCCGCCCGTTCCTGCGACGAGAGGATCGCGGCGTAGCTCGCCGCCATCACCCGCGCCGGACGCATCGCCACCCGGTCGCAGCGCGCCATGGCATCCCGCGCCGAGCGGAAATGCGCGCGCGCGGCCGCGGCCATCGCCCGGCAGACAGAATCGAGCCGCGGCGAGGCCAGCGCCGCCTCCGGCGTCATCGGCACCCCTGCCCGCAGCAGTTGCTCGCGCGGCAGATAGAGCCGGCCGCGCTCCGCATCCTCACCCAGATCGCGCAGGATGTTGGTGATCTGCAGCGCGCGGCCGAGATGGTGCGCCACCTGGTCCGCGTCGGCCGAGGCATCGCCAAAGGCGCGCACGGAGAGCCGGCCGACGGCGCTGGCGACACGGTCGATATAGAGGTCGAGCTCGGCCTCGGAGGGTGCAACGATGGTCTGCTCGGCGTCCATCTGCATGCCGTCGATCACCGCCTCGAAATCACCCAGACGCAGCCCGAAGCGGGCGATCGCGGCCGCCAGCACCCGGTCCAGCGCATCCCCGGCTCCAGGGCGTCCCGCGTGCAAGGCGGTCACGCGTGCGCGCCAGGCATCCAGACGTGGCCGCTTGCCCGCGAACAAGCCGGGCTCATCGGCGACATCGTCGACCAGTCGGCAGAACGCGTAGATCGCATACATCGCGTAGCGGCGATCCGGCGGCAGCACACGCATGCCGCGCGCGAACGAGGTGCCGGAACGCGTGACGATCGCCGCCACCGCATCGAGGTCGGCCGGATCGCAGCCAAGCACACCACCCATCACCGTCTCCAGAAATGCCAGGCGGCGCCTGACAGGCTGCGTGCCATGTCGAGCGGGCGCAGCTTTACCCGTGAAGCGAGCGGGTCCTCGCGCCGCAGCCGCGAGGACAGACGGTGCGACAGGCCCACGATCACCGACGCCTCAAGACGCATCCTCCGGTCCGACACCAGCGATGGCAGCACGGCCGCCTGCCGGTTCAGATCGTCGACCTTGTCGAGCAGCCGGTCCAGCACGCGGCGCAAACCGGGCGGACTGTGCACGCACCGCAACACCGCCACACCCAGGCCCGCCTCGGCAAGCCAGGGCACCGGGATGTAGCAGCGGTCCAGCCCGGCGAGGTCGTCCGCGCAATCCTGCAGATGATTGAGCACCTGGAGCGCCGCGCACAGCGCGTCCGAGGCGGCGAGCAAGGCGGCCCCACCGGCGCCGCGCAGTTCCTCGCCATGCAGCGACAGCAGATAGCGTCCCACCGGCGCCGCGGAGTAGCGGCAATAGTCGGCGAGTTCCTCCCAGCTTTCATAGCGGCGCTTCACCGCATCCTGGCGGAACGCCACGATCAGGTCGGTGCCGGTGGCGGGATCAATGCCGGTGATGACCATCGAATCGCGCAGCCGACGCGCCTTTTCCAGTTCCGCGCCAGGGGAGCCAGGATTGGATCCAGGATCCGATCCGGGATCGGCCCCAGAATCGAGCGACCGTCCCAGCAGCATCGACTCCATCGCGTCCAGCCGCGCGATCTTGGCATCCGGCGACAGCACGGTGTTGTCGGCGATATCGTCGATCGCCCGCGCGAACCCGTAATAGGCATGCACGTGCGGCCGGTCCGACGGGCGGAGCAGCCGTGAGCCGACAGGAAAGTTTTCGTCGCCTCGTCCCTTGCCGGAGGCGACATCGAGGCCCGGTTCGTTCATGGCAACGAGGACTCGCCTTCCCGGTAGGCGCGCCGTTTCCAGACCACGCCGCGGCCACGGTAATGATCGAAGGCCGAGCCGATGGTCGCGGCCACGTAAAACAGGGCGACCGCCGGCATCAGCAACGCCCAGAACGGCGAGAGCCGGAACCGCCGCAAGGTCGGCAGGAACGACAGCGTCGCGGCGATCCAGGCCAGCAGGCCGCACAGTTCGGCAGCCCCCGCCGCGCACAGCATCGCCGCCACCGGCATCACCCAGACCAGCAGCATCGCCAGCACCGTGCCGAGCAGCAGCAGCGGAGAGAAACGCAACTGCACATAGGCGGTGCGCGCGACCATGCGCCAGACGTCGCCCGGATGCGGATAGGGCCGGATCGAACGCGCCAGCACGCTGTGCCCCAGCCAGATCGCGCCGCCGCTGCCCTTGACCCGGCGGGCCAGGGTCACGTCGTCGATCAGCGCCGAGCGCAGGCTCTCGATGCCGCCGATACGCGCCAGCGCCGAGCGGCGGATCAGCACGGTGCCGCCGGCCGCCGCGGCGATGCGCCGGGCGGGCTGGTTCACCCACGCGAACGGATAGAGCAACTGGAAGAAATAGACGAAGGCCGGCACCAGCGCCCGCTCGGCGGCGCTGGCGGTGCTCAGCGCCACCATCTCGGAGACCTGGTCCAGCCCGTCGCGCATCGCCTTGGCAACCAGGGTCGCGGCATGGCGACGGTCGTGGACGATGTCGGCGTCGGCCAACAGAACATAGCCGTCGGGATCAGGCATCAGCGTCTGCACGCGCTGCACCCCTTGCGCCACCGCCCACAGCTTGCCGCTCCAGCCTGGCGGCGTGTCGGCGCCATCGACCACCTGAAGGTGCGGCGAGCCGAGCCCGCGCGCGAGTGCTGCGGTGCCATCGCCGCTGCGGTCATCCACCAGCACGATTCCGTACGGACCCGGATAATCCTGATCGAGCAGCGAGCGCAGCACCTCCTCGATGGACTCCGACTCGTCACGCGCCGGCACCACGACGCACAGAGCGGGCCACGTCGAGGCATCCGGACGCAGCGAGGCCGGCAGCGGCGCCAGCACCGGACCCGCCTGCCAGAACCGGCCGTGCAGCAGCACCAGATACAGCCAGGCCAGCAGCGAGAGCACGGCAAGAAGCAACATCATCAGGCGTGACCCTTGAACCAGGCCACCGCGTCCAGCACCGCGGCGGCCGCCGGACGCGGCGCATAGCCAAGCGCCGCGCGCGCCTTGGCGGAGGAGAAAAACATCTTCTTGCGCGACATCGCCAACATCTCCCGTGTCACCCGTGGCGCAACCCCGAAGCCGCGCGCCGCCAGCTCCGAGGCCACCGCGACCGGCCATAACGCCGTCTGCGGCAGCCTTACCCTGGGTGCGCGCACGCCGGCCGCGTCGGCGACCAGGCCGAACAGGTCGCGCAACAGCATGTCCTCGCCGCCGAGGATATATCGCTCGCCGATCACGCCTTTCTCGAAGGCCAGCGCGTGGCCTTCGGCGACGTCGTCGACATGGACGATGTTCAGGCCGGTATCGACATAGGCCGGCATCCTTCCTGCCGCCGCGTCGGCGATCATCTGCCCGGTCGGCGTGGGCTTGATGTCGCGCGGCCCGATCGGAGTCGAGGGATTGACGATCACCGCGGGCAGGCCGTGCTCGCGCACCAGACGCAGCACCTCCTGCTCGGCGCGGTATTTCGACTGCTTGTAGGCGCCGATCACGCCGTGCGCACCCAGCGGCGTGGTCTCGTCCGCCACGCGTCCGTCGCCGAACTGCCCGAGGGCCGCGACCGAGGAGCAATAGACGATCCGCTCGACGCCCGACTCCTGCGCCGCCAGCATCAGCCTTCGCGTGCCCTCGACATTGGCGCGCATCATCGTGTCCGGATTGGGCACCCAGAGCCGGTAGTCGGCCGCGACATGGAACAGCGCATGGCAGCCCTCGAGAGCGGCCGCGAAGCCTTCGGGCTGGCCCAGATCGCCCTCGACCAGTTCCGCGTCGAGGGCTGCGATGTTGCGTCGGTCGCCGCGCGGCCGGACCAGCAGGCGCAGCCGATGGCCGCGCGCCGCCAGCGCCCGGGCCACCGCCGAGCCCACAAACCCCGTTGCACCGGTGATCAGCGTCGGCGCGCTATTCAAGACGTAATTTGCCATGACGAGCGGGTGTATAGCCGCGTGATCGCCCGTGGTGTAGAGCCCGCGCCACCGTGAAGACCGCCTCGATCCTGCTCGCCCTGGCCGGCCTGGCTGTCATGACCGGCTTTGCGGTCTGGCTTGGCGCCGGCGCCGTGACGCGCTCCCTGCTCTCGGTCGGCCTCGTCGGCTTCGCCGTGCTCACCCTCTGGCAGGTGGCCAGCGACGCGGTGCTGGCGCTGGCCTGGCGCATCGCGTGCCCCAGCGCGGCGCTGCCGGCGGGTCTCGCGCGTCTGCTGCTGGCGCGGGTCATGCGCGAGGCCGGCATGACCTGCCTGCCCTTCTCTCAGGTCGGCGGCATCCTGATCAGCATGCGCGCCACCAGCGCCGGTCTCGGCGGCCGAATCGTGGCCTGGCCGACCTCGGTCGCCGCCAACATCGTCGATCTCACCACCGAGGTGATCGGCCAGATCGGCTTCGTGCTGATCGGATTGCTGTTCCTGCTCGACCGCAATCCGGATACCGCGCTCGCGGGGCCGGTCGGACTCGGCATGGCGCTCGGAGTGGCCGCGGTCAGCGCCTTCATCTGGGCGCAACGCGGCGCCAGCGTGCTGTTCCGTCGTCTCGGCACGCGCCTGGTCGGCGCGGCCAGGCTGCGCGACATCGACCGGCTGCAGGACCGTATCAACGTCTTTTACGCGCGACCTGGCCGGGTCGCCGGCGGCTGCCTCGGGCATCTGGTCGGCTGGAGCCTTGGTGCGGGCTGGGTCTGGATCGCATATCGTATGCTGGGCGCCGCCCCCTCGCTGGGGGCGGCGCTGGCCATCGAAGGAGTGGCCAGCGGCATCCTGTCGATCTCCTTCCTGGTGCCGGCGGCGCTCGGCGTGCAGGAAGCGGCCTATGTGGCGCTCGGCAGCCTGTTCGGTCTCGATCCGCATCTTTCCTTCAGTCTCTCTTTGCTGCGGCGCGGGCGCGACCTCGCGATCGGGGTGCCGATGCTGCTAATCTGGCAAGGCCGCGAGGCATCCCGGCTGCGAACAAACTGATTGCTCCCGCACCCCTTCTGTGTTCTCTTTATGTTCTCATGACAGGGGAACATGGTGCGCATGCAGAGGCTGGAGCACCTGCGTCAACAGATCCGCCGGATCGAGCAAGGCGGGACCCGCCCAGGAAGCGCGCACAAGCAAGCGGCGGCGCGCGTCCGCTTCGGGATCGCGGCCATCGACCGGCTGCTGCCGCATCAGGGCCTGGCTGGCGGGGCCGTGCACGAGGTGCTGGGACAGGGCGCTGACAGCGAGCATGCCGCCCTGCCCAGCCTGCTGGTGGGCAGCCTGCTGGCGGCGGCATCCGGCCAAGTGCTGTGGGCGATGCGTGGACGCGACCTGTTCGCGCCGGCGCTGGCAGCCGTGGGGCTGCATCCCGGCCGGCTGATTCTCGTCGAAGCCGGCCGCGCCGTGCTCGACGTGATGGAGGAGGCGCTGCGCCATCCGGGCCTGCTCGGCGTGGTTGGCGAGATCGACGGCCGGCTGGATCTCACCGCTTCGCGCCGGCTGCAGCTTGCGGCGGAAGCCTCGGGGGCGATCGGCTTTGCCATCAGGCGCAGCCGTCATTTCGATGATCCGGCACTGACCGCGCCCAGCGCTGCCATCAGCCGCTGGCGGGTGGGATCACTGCCGGCCGGCATGGTCTCGCAGCGCTTGTCGCGCATGCTCGGTCCGGCCTGGTGGCGGCTCGAACTGCTGCGCTGCAGAGGCGCCGCGGCACGGAGTCCCCTGCCCATCCGTTGGATCGTGGAGCGCTGCAATGAGACGGGTCGCCTTTCTCTGGCTGCCGCACTGGCTGACGGAAAGAGTGGGGCTCACGAAAAGAGTGAGGCTGACAGACGGGCCAGCGCGCAACGCAGCGGATAGCACCGCCCCCCTGGTCGTCTCCCGCGTCGAAGGGCAGCGTCTGGTCATCGCCGCCGCCTGCCCGCGCGCCGTTGCGCTTGGTCTGCATCCGGGCATGGCGCTTGCCCAGGCACAGGCGATGCTGCCCGGGCTGCGTGTCATCCCAGAGACTCCCCAAAGCGCCCGCGACGACCGTGAGGCGCTGGCGGCATTGGCCGCCTGGTGCTTGCGCTACACGCCGTCAACCAGGGCAGTGCCGCCGGACGGCATCTGGCTTGATCTCACCGGCTGCGCGCATCTGCATGGCGGCGAGGCGGCGTTGCTGTCGGAGCTGGCCTCGTTTCTGTCGCATGCCGGACTGTCCGCCCGCATCGGCCTTGCCGACACGCCTGGCGCCGCCCATGCGCTCGCGCATTTTGCCACGGGCGCGCTCAGCATCGCCGCGCCAGGCGACCGCGAGGCGCTGCTGGCGCTGCCGGTCGAGGCGCTGCGTCTCGAAGCGGGGGCGGCGGCCCTGCTGCACCGTTTCGGACTGCGCCGGGTAGGCGAGCTTGCGGCATTGCCGAGGGCCCCGCTCGCGCGCCGGCTGGGTGCCGCGGTGGCGCTGCGGCTGGACCAGGCGCTGGGAGGCGTGTTCGAACCGATCGTGCCCGCGCTGCCGCAAACGCCGGTCGCGGAACGCATGGACTTTGCCGAGCCGCTGCTGACCGCGGAGTCGCTGTCTGGCGCCACGGGATTGCTGGCGGCACGGCTCTGCCATCGTCTGCAGGCGCAATGCCTGGGAGCAAGACGGCTGGAGCTGCGCTTGCACCGGGTTGATGGCAGCCGGCAGACGCAGCGGATCGCGCTCGCCCGCGCCTCGTATTCGCCGCGCCATATCGCCCGGCTGTTCGACGAACGGCTGGAGCAGATCGATCCCGGCGATGGCGTCGAGGCAATGGATCTCACCGCCGGTGTCGCGGAGCCGCTGCTGGCGGAGCAGGACCGGTTCCGCAGCGTCAGCATGTCGGAAGACCCTGAGCTGACCGGTCTCGCCACGCTGATCGACCGACTCGGCAACCGGCTGGGGATGGATCGCCTCTGGCGGCCAGCGCCGGTGCAGAGCGACGTGCCGGAGCGCTCGGTTGCGCGTGCGGCCCCGCTCGCACGAAGCGCCGACGTTCTGGAGGCCTGGCCGCGGGACCTGCCGCGTCCGGTCCGTCTGTTCGACCCGCCAGTGCCGGTGCGCACTATGACCACCTTGCCGGACAGCCCGCCCAGCTTCTTCATCTGGCGCAATCATCGCCACATTGTCCGTGCCGCCGACGGTCCCGAACGCATCGCCGGCGAATGGTGGCGCCGCCCGGGCGAGCTGTCGGCGGTGCGGGACTATTTCCGGCTGGAGGACGAGACCGGCCGCCGCTTCTGGCTATACCGACGCGGCGATGGCGAGCACGCCGCAACCGGCGATCTGCGCTGGTTCCTGCATGGCTTGCTCTGAGACAGCGCACGCCCGATGGTGATAAACTCGCTTAAGCCGGATTCGGCGCCGTTCGGCGCGTTCGACTGGCCGGAATGGAACGCTTACCGCGCTCGCGCGTGAGTCTGGTGCTCGATCGTTCGGCGACATCAGCCTACCTTATCTTGCCTGCAGTGTCCGGACTACGCCGGTGGCGGCGGCTTAGCAGGCGGTGTTGGCGCTGTCGCCTGCTCGCCCACCCCTCGCTGCCCTCCGCTCCAGAGGCAGGATTGCCGGCGCTACCTGCTTTCAAATAAATGGCAAATGTGCCATCATCCTTCATGAGAAGCCTGCGGCCGATCAACTGGCTGAACGCCGCGCGTCGCGATTTCGAGGACTTTCCACCTGCCGCGAGGTCCAAGGCGGCCGACGCTTTAAGCGAGATCGCGGAAGGCAAGGCCCCTGAGATCGCCAAGCCGATGACCGGCCTTGGCTCCGGTGTTTGGGAACTCGCGATCAGGGCCACGGGTGACGCCTACCGCGTCGTGTACGCCCTCCACCCTCCAGCTTGGAGAAGCGATATGGGTCATCCACGCATTTCAAAAGAAAGCCAAACGCGGGATAACAACGCCGAAGCACGAGATCGACGTAGTGCGGATGAGGCTCAAGCGGCTGACGGAGCAGCTTTGACCCCGACCGACGACGACATGAAGCCAATCTATGGCAGCGGGAATGTGTATCGCGATCTTGGCATCCCCAATCCCGAAGCGCGCCAGCTCAAGGCGATTCTGGCCGCCCAGGTCCACAAGGTTCTCGATGACGAGGGGATCACCACGCGCAAGGCCCAGGAGCTGACCGGGATTGATCAGGCCGACTTCGCCCGCGTTCGTAAGTGTAACCTTGGCCGCTTTAGCGTGGAGCGACTGATCACCATGCTGGAGGGCTTGGGACAGGAGGTCGAGGTTTCGGTGGAGGTTCATCCTCGCCGCCGGTCCACCGCCGCCCTTTCGCAACCTCACCCTTAAGCCTGTCTGTTCTCGGCCAAACGCCGGGGCACGTTCTGGTCTGCTTTGAGGATCAAGCGCAAAACGGAGCACATTACGACGCTGAAGAGGTCCTCGATCTAAATCCGGAAATCTCTATTCCACCCCTCAGTCCTCAGGAGGTCCGCCCCCAAGCCGAGAGGCCAGGCCGGCCAAGGGCGAGTCTCGGACGCAAGGCTGCTGACTCTCAGCACGTTCCACAAACTATCGAACGTGCCGGCCGATGCGTCTATTCGGCGCCCTTACGAACGCCGGCTTGCGCTGTGCGTTCAGGCTGACGTTCAGCATAGGGACCATGCTCATGAAGTTCCGCCCTCTCGGCGACAGCGGCATCGAGGTGTCCGAGATCGCGTTTGGCTCGTGGCTTACCACCTCGGGCGGCGTCCAGAAGGATCGGGCGATCGCCTGCGTGCATCGGGCGCTCGATTGTGGCATCACGTTGATCGATACCGCGAACGTGTACGGGCGTGGCGCCGCCGAGATCGTGCTGGCGGAGGCGTTGGCCGGCCTGCCGCGCGACAGCTACGTGCTGGCGACCAAGGTCTATTTCCCGATGAGCGACACGGATCGCGGCTTGTCGCGCGCCCAGATCCACAAACAGATCGACGCTTCTCTCGATCGGCTCAAGGTCGATCATGTCGATCTCTACCAATGCCACCGCTATGACACCGACACGCCGCTTGAGGAGACCATGGAGGCGCTTAGCGAGGTGGTGCGTGCGGGCAAGGCTCGCTGCATCGGCTTCTCGGAGTGGCCGGTTGACAGGATCGAGGCCGCCCTCGCCATGCCTGGCGTGGAAAAATTCGTCTCCAGCCAGCCGGAATACTCCCTTCTCCATCCGGATCCCGATCAGGCGGTGATCCCGCTTTGCGCCCGCTCCGGCATTTCCCAGATCGTCTGGTCGCCGCTGGGCCAGGGACTGCTCACCGGCAAATACCAGCCGGGCGCGTCGATTCCCGCCGACAGCCGGGCGGCCAGCGACACGATGAACGTCGCGATGCGCCGTCAATGGATGGAGCCGCCTGTGCTTGAAGCCATCCAGAGGCTGCGGCCGATTGCGGATCAGGCCGGACTCAGCCTCGCGCAGTTCGCACTGGCCTGGGTCCTGCGCGAGCCCAACATCGCAGCCGCGATCATCGGCGCATCACGCCCGGAGCAGATCGACGAAAACGTCGCGGCATCCGGGCACGACGTGCCGGCTGATTTATTTACCCAAGCAGAACAAATTCTCGGAGCTGCGCTCGCGGGCGACACTCAGTCGTAGGACGCGATGAAGCCGACCACTGTGGCGAGAAACGCCTCGGTCTCCTCGATATGCGGCAGATGGCTTGAGTTCTCAAAGATCGTCCAGCGGACATCGGCGATCCGGTCCGCGAACGGTTGCACCACTTTCTCGGTCGCCTCATCATGCCGCCCGGAGAGCAGCAGCGTGGGAGCGGTGATGCGAGGCAGCCTGTCCACGATCGACCAGGTCCGGATCGTGCCGATGCAATGAAACTCGCTGGGGCCGTTCATGGTGTGATAGACGGTCGGGTCCTTGGCCAGACCGTCGAAAGTGGCCTGCAGCTCAGGCGGCCACGGCACGCGGCAGAGATGACGGTCGTAGAACACGCGCACCGCAGTCTGATACGACTCCGTATCTGTCGCGCCTGCCGCCTCGTGGGCGAGCAACGTGGCCTGCACGTCGGGCGGCAGCATCGACCGCAGACGGTTGGCCTCCTCTACCCAAAGCTCCATCGAGGCCGGCGAATTTGCCAGAACCAGGGACCGCAAGCCGGACGGCTGGAGCACCGCATGTTCGGCGGCAAGCATGCCGCCCCAACTTTGGCCAAGCAGATGGTAGCGCTTGTCCACGCCAAGCCAACGCAGGACGCGGTCAAGCTCATCCACGAACAGCGGCACCTGCCAGAAATCCGGACCGTGGCTTGGCAGATGCGTGGACCGCCCGGCGCCGATCTGGTCGTAATGGATCACCGCACGGCCGGTATCGGCGAGTGCGGCAAGGCGCAGCAGGTAGTCGTGCGGCATGCCGGGGCCGCCGTGCAGCACGACGAGCGGCGGCTTGCCGGAATGCGGATCGCCGGTGATGCGATACCAGGTGCGCCACTCGCCGAAACTGACGGCGCCTTCCTGCACGGAGCCGGTCATCTTGGCTGTCTCCTCGGGTGCCGGCGGCAATGCCGAACCTCGTCTCAGTCGGCGCCGAGCAGCTCTACATCAAAGATCAGCGTGGCATTCGGCGGGATCACGCCGCCGGCGCCGCGTGCGCCATAGCCATGCTCCGGCGGCAACACCAGCGTGCGTCGGCCGCCGACATGCATGGTGGCGACGCCCTCGTCCCAGCCGGAGATCACCTCTCCGGTTCCAAGGGTGAAGCTGAACGGCGAGCCGCGGTCGCGCGAGCTGTCGAACTTGCGTCCCGGCTCGCCGTCCTGGTCCAGCCAGCCGGTATAATGCACACGCACCCTCTGCCCAGCTTTCGGCTGCGTTCCTTCGCCAACGACGTGATCGCGGTAGCGGATGCCGTTGGGCATCGATGTCAGCGCACTGCCTTCGTTCCCGCTCATCCGCACGTTCCCCCATCTGTGGCGACGCACAATGATATACGGCCGAGGTGTGCGGCACTATCTCCCAGCCGAGACCCGCCAGATCACGCTATTGTCCACGGCATAGCCGCGGCAGGTCAGGCCGGTGTCGCGGCATCGTTGCAGCGCCCGGCCCAACGGATCGTAGCCTCCCCGGGCAGCGACGGCCTGTCCTGTCGTCGCCACCACGAAGGCGCGCGGCAACGGCAGCGCCAGGAACCGGCTGTAGAGCGCACGGCTGCGCGCGCTCACCCATGGAACCGCGCTCACATTGCTGATCTCGGCATACCCCGTCGCTTGTATCTGCCGGCGCGGCGGCGGCACCCAGACCACATCGCCGTCGACAGCGTAGGGGCGGCACACTAACCGCGCATTGGCGCAGATCGTCATGGCGCGGGTCAGCGTATCGGCTCCGCCAAAGGCTGCGATGTTCTCGCCTTCCATGCCGAGCACGAATGCCCTGGGATTCGGGTGAGCCAGATAGTTGCGATAGGCGGCGCGCCCCTTTTCGTTGAGCCAAGGCACCGCGGCCACGTCGTCGAGGGCCGCAAAGCGGGTCGGAGCGGGACGGACTGTGTGTGGCGGCGCAATGAAGACAACGTCATCGTCGATTGCATAGGGCATGCAGGCAAACCCCGATTTCCTGCACAGACCGGAGGCGCGGGCTAGTGGATCGAAGCCGCCCTGTGTCGCCACGGACTGCCCGCCCGGCGCGATCATGAAGACACGCGGCCGGTGCATGGCGAGGAACTTGCGGTAGGACTGCCGCGCCGGCGCCGTAATCCACGGCACCGCATCCACGTTGTCCACGGCAGCGAAATGCGTCGGCGCGGGCCACGGGATTGGCATGTACTGCGGCAGGATGTCGCGACCGGGCATGCCGATCCGGGTCAGGAACGCATCCAGCTTCGGCGCCCAGAGAGGGATCGATTCCGGCCGGCTG
This sequence comes from uncultured Acetobacteraceae bacterium, assembly GCA_964246745.1. Lineage (GTDB taxonomy): Bacteria > Pseudomonadota > Alphaproteobacteria > Acetobacterales > Acetobacteraceae > Lichenicoccus. The sequence goes on along the minus strand of CAXTRK010000004.1, from coordinate 148,766 downwards.
AGCATCTGATGGCTGTCTTCCATGAACCGGCCAACATCGACCAACTCCGCATTGGCGCCCCCGCGGATGTAGGCCGCATGCATCGGCCGCCAGATGTCGGGGCCGAACAGGCTGTCGTTCTCGCCGTAAAACCAGATGCTCGGCACCCGCGTGTACTCGCCGAGGCGGCCGGCGGACTGCACCAGGCTGCTGGCGTCCTCGCCGATATCATTGCAGGGCGAATATTTGATGCCGCCGACGAAATCGATCAGGCCGCGCACATGGTGCGGCTGCAATGCTCCCAGGCCCAGCGTGTTCCAGCCGCCGAAGCTCTGGCCCGCCACGACGACCCGCGTCATATCCAGGCGGGAATCGTGAGACAGATCGTTGATGACTGCCTCGATGTCGCGGCCATTGTCCATCGCGAGCTGATCGAGGTCGCAGCCGTAGCGGCGCATTCTGCCGCCAGAGCCGGAGTAACCGCGCATCATCGGCAGCGCCACGGCATAGCCGCGAGAGAGGAAGTAATAGGCCGACATGGTGAAGCGGTAGCGCGGCATCGCCGCGTGCTGCGCGCCATTGCCGCTGCTGCCATGGTTCATCACCGCGAGCGGAAACGGCCCGGGACCGAGCGGCGTGTAGAGCGTCACCACCAGGTCGACCGGCCGGTCCGGATCGCCCGCAAGGTGGAGAACCTGCTCATGCAGCGGCGCCGGCGGCACCAGCGCCGGGTTGGGGGCATCCTCGTCGGCAGATGCGACGCGGCCGCACAGGGTCAGGATTGCGCCAAGCGCGAGCAGAAGACGCGAGCAAAAAGCCACGGGCGGCACCGGAATCACCAGGTAGAGAATTCAACCTCGCCAACGTCACACAGCGATAGGTCTCATTGCAAGTCCGGAACCTGTCAAGTCTATTGCACCGATCCGCTGGAGCAAAATCTGCCGCAATCCCTAGATATAGACTCTGCATGTTCGTACATGACCATCACTTTACAAAGGAATCCCGTTGCGGTTTGGATACGTACAGCGGGGAGATCATAAAATGTCCGAAGCGCCGGCAGGTCATGCGTTTTCACCGACGCATCTTGCGATTGTCTGGCTGCTTCGCTTCCATCACGTAGCCATCGAACCGGAACAGCTCCTGCACGAGACTGGCGGCGCTCCAAGCATGCTCACGCTGCTGCGATTTCTTCGCGGCTCGGGTCTCAAGGCGAAAGCCGTACGCATCCGCCCCGAACGTCTGGCGCGAACGCCGATGCCGGCGATCGCAATGATGTCCAACGGCAATGGCGTCGTTGTCGGAGGTGTCGCCGAAGACTCCGTCTTGTTCGTGGACACGGCGACGCTGCTGCCGGCGACACGGCCACTGCCGGCGTTCCTCTCGGACTGGAGCGGCATCCTGATCCTCGCCACACGGCGGGATGGCGTCAGCCCGCTCGGCCAACGCTTCAACCTGGGCTGGTTCGCAGGCGCGGTGCGGAAGTACCGCCGAGTGCTGGCGGAGGTACTGGTCGCATCGCTGTTCCTGCAGATCTTCGCGCTTGCGACGCCGTTTGCCTTCCAGATCCTGGTCGACAAGGTGCTGGTCAATCGCGGCATGAGCACGCTGGACGTGCTGGCCTTCGGGCTTGGCGCGATCGCGCTGTTCGAAGCGGTGCTCGGAGGACTGCGCACGTTTGTGTTCACCCACACCACCAACCGGATCGACGTCGAACTCGGCGCCAAGCTGTTCCGTCATCTTCTGTCGCTGCCGCTTGCCTACTTCCAGGCGCGGCGCATCGGCGACAGCGTGGCTCGGGTGCGCGAGCTCGAAACGATCCGGCAGTTCCTGACCGGCTCGGCGCTGACCCTGGTGATCGACCTGCTGTTCACGGGCATCTTCCTCGCCGTGATGGCAAACTATTCGCTGATGCTGACCGCGATCGTGCTCGCCTCGCTCCCGATCTATATCGCGGTCAGCGCTATCGCGACGCCGATCTTCCGGTCTCGGCTTGATGCCCGCTTCAAGCGTGGCGCCGAGAACCAGGCGTTCCTGGTCGAATCCATCTCCGGCATCGAGACCCTCAAGGCAATGGCGGTGGAGCCGCAGATGCAGCAACGCTGGGAGGAACAGCTTGCCGGCTATGTCGGCGCCAGCAACGCGGTGTCCACGATCGGCAACGTGGCGACGCAGTCCATCCAGGTCACCAGCAAGCTTGCCACCGCGGCCACGCTCTGGTTCGGTGCGCACGAGGTCATTGCCGGCAGCCTGACGGTGGGCGGCCTGGTCGCCTTTAACATGCTAGCCAGCCGGTGCTGCGTCTGGCGCAGATGTACCAGGACTTCCATCAGACCCGCCTCTCGGTCGAGCGTCTCGGCGACATTCTGAACACGCCGCCGGAGCGGGGTGCCGCGGTCAGCCGCACGGCGCCGCCGACACTGGAGGGCAGGGTGTGCTTCGAGCATGTCCGCTTCCGGCACCGGATCGACGGACCGCTGGTGCTGGACACGGTCTGCCTCAACGTCGAGCCTGGCGAGGTGATCGGCATCGTGGGGCCTTCCGGCTCGGGCAAGAGCACGTTCGCCAAGCTGCTGCAGCGCCTCTACGTGCCCGAAGCCGGGCGGGTGCTGGTCGACGGCGTCGATCTCGCCATGGTCGACACCAGTTGGCTGCGCCGGCGCATCGGCGTGGTGCTGCAGGAGAATGTGCTGTTCGATCTGACCGTGCGCGAGAACATCGCGCTCGCCTCTCCCGGCATGCCGGTGGAGCAGGTGATCCGCGCTGCCAGGCTGGCCGGCGCGCACGACTTCATCCTGCAGCTGCCGCTCGGCTACGACACCAAGGTCGGCGAGCGCGGCGGCTCGCTCTCCGGCGGCCAACGCCAACGCATCGCCATCGCTCGTGCGCTGGTCGGCGACCCGCGCATCCTGATCTTCGACGAGGCGACCAGCGCGCTGGATTACGAGAGCGAGCGCATCGTGCAGCAGAACCTGCGCGACATCTGCCGCGACCGCACCGTGTTCATCATCGCGCACCGGCTCAGCGCCGTCCGTCACGCCCACCGGATCATCACGCTGGAGGGCGGCCGCCTGGTCGAGCAGGGCTCGCACGAGGAGCTGGTGCGCCGCGGCGGCCGCTATGCCACGCTGCACGCGCTCCAGGGAGGTCTGGCATGAAGGCGGGCATGAAGGATGCCATCGGGCGGGGCATGGATCTGGTCCGCATCGAGCGGACACCGCCGCTGCTGGCCGCCCTGGCTGGCCGTCCGCGCCATGAGCTGGAGTTCCTGCCGGCGGCGCTGGAGATCATCGACACGCCGGCGCCGCCGGCCGCGCGGCTGATCCCGGCCGTGATCTGCGGCTTCTGCGTGGCGGCCCTGGCTTGGTCGGTTGTCGGCCGCATCGACATCGTCGCGAACGCGCCGGGCACGGTGATCCCCTCCGGCAAGGTCAAGATCGTGCAGCCGCTGGTCACCGCCACCGTGGAGCGGGTCCTGGTGGCCGACGGGGACCATGTCGAGGCGGGTCAGCCAGTGGTGCGCCTCGACGCCACCGAAGCCGTCTCCGCGCGGGACCGAGTCGCCGCCGATCTCGCTCAGGCGACGCTCGACGTCGCCGGTCTGGCCGCGCTGCGCTCCAACCTGCCGCACCTGGAGCGTCCGCTTGCCTTTACTGCACCCGCCGGCGCCGGCGCCGTCCCGTCGCAGGCCACGGGCGAGCTCGCCACCATCACCGCGCGACAGGCCGAGCAGCGGGCAAGGCTCGCCAACCTCTCCGAGCAGATGGCGGAGAAGCGGGTCGAGGCGGTGGAGAATGCTTCCGGCATCGACAAGCTGCGCGCCGAGCTGCCGATGCTGGCTGGCGTGCAGGACATGTACCGAAAGCTGGATGCCATGCGCCTCGCCAGCCGTATTGACGTGCTTGGCGCCGAGCAGCGGTTCTCCGACGCCGCACACGATCTCGCCACCCAGATCGAGCATGGCGGCGAGGCGCGCGCTGACCTGGCGGCGCTGACCCGTCAGTATCAAGCGCAGCAGGCGGACTACGCGCACAGCGTGCAGCAAGACCTCGCGGACGCGAGACGAAAGCTCAGCGAGGACGCGGCGCAGTATCGCGCCGCCGCGCACCAAGTCGGGCAGATGGTGCTGCGGGCTCCCGCCTCTGGTACGGTGCAGCAGGTGACGGTGCATTCCGAGCACGGCGTAGTGACGCCTGCCGAGCGGCTGATGGTGATCGTGCCCGACGCGCAGCCGCTCGTCATCGAGGCGATGGTCGCCAACCGCGACATCGGCTTCGTGCATGCCGGCCAGAAGGTGAAGGTAAAGGTCGCCGCGTTCAGCTTCACCCGATACGGGCTGATCCCAGGACACGTCGCGAGCCTCAGCCGCGACGCCGTGGATGACACGCCAAAGGACACGCAGGACCAAGCGCCCGGCGGGAGCCAGCGGCAGGAAGCGGGCAGCGAGGCTGATCTGGATGGCGGCCAGGGCAGCGGCTACGTCGCGCGTATCGCACTCGACCGCAAGACCGTCATGGTTGCGCAGCACCGCGCGAAGCTGGAACCGGGAATGTCCGTCACCGCGGAAATCCTGACCGGAAAGCGACGCGTCATCAGCTACCTGCTCTCACCAATGATGCGATATGGACAGGATGCGGCGAGGGAACGATGATACGCACCTACGCTGCAATAGCCGTATTTGGATTTTCCTTGATTATCGACAAACACTCAGAGGAACGCGTGATGAATGTGTTCGGTAATAATGTTGTAGAGACAAAGTCGAGGGTTTTAGAATTAGTTCCGTCTGGATCGGCTGTTGCTTATGCAATGCAACTTATGGAGGAATCCGGATTTCGTTGCGAGGTAAATAAAAACGTCAGGTTTGCTGAGGATGATCCAAGCGGCGGTCCACAGATAATTCATGGTCCAAGTGATACACTTTGGTGCGATTCACTCCATCGGAGCGGCAAATTTTTGATGTCGAAGAGATATCAGATAACATTTACGTTAGACAAGAAGGGCTTAACCTCTGGCGTTTTCGTTTCGATAAGTATATTGGGAATTTAGTGTTTACGACTAAGATAATATTCACACACTAACTTACATGAGGGTATTCAAGTGGCTCAAATAGAAGTCTTTTACAAGACCGTTGCGGTTTTAGGAGCCGCTACCCCTTACTATCACGAGTATTTAGTTTACACCGATGACTCAGGAAACTCATACTACGCGCGTGGCGGGCCAGCGGCAAATAGTGAGTTTGGTGCAGACTCCGGTGGGGGAAGCGGTAGCAGCGGTTCTGGGTCGGGTAGCGGACCAAATATCCCGTTTGGCAACATCTTGACGAGCACCGGAGCCTACGTACAAGGCACGCCAGACTATGCTACTCCAGGAACAAATCCTGGCACGGTTCTGGTGTCAGGTCCTCAAAGTCAGCTGGCCGAAACCTGGAGCAACATTACAAGTTTTGTAGGTTCTGTAAACGGTCAGAATATTCCTTATGGTTTTGCTGGTCCAAACAGCAACACGGTAGTGAACGCAGCGCTCGCAAATGCCGGCTTGCCAGCTCCACCAAATCAGGGACTTGATCAGACCTATCCCGCACCGGGGGCCGACGTCCCTTTGAGCGCTGCAGGCATAGGAACAACTACTAGTAAAACGATAAGTCTTCTAAGTGACTATGCGGAGAGAGAAGTATCAAGCTTGGGAACGGCGATTGCAAATGCCGGCAGTGCTGCCACAAACTTTCTCCAGAACCTGGTTAACTCAGTGATCGCCTCCGCTGCCGGCGCTACTGAAAATGCCACAGGTCACGATGGAGCTAATGGCATTACTAAGACAGCTGGAACAAACGGCTCTGCAACTTTGACGCAGTTAATGGTCAACGGGGAGCAAGTCGCAACCAATGTGGGATCCTCCGGTGTTCCGACAGCCTTTACCGAAACCTCGGTTCCTACATCGGCGACAGATCCTTACGCTCCTGGCCAAATAAGCTCGATCAATGGAAGCGTCAACGGATCCGGCGATCTGACCGCGGTCACCGTGAACTTGACCTCCGGCTCATCCACTTTGATAGATCCAACACCCACTGGCGATGTGGCGTTACAAGCTGTGGGTTACATCGGACTGAACGCCTCGGGCGTCGATAGCTCCCAAGTCATAGACATGACCAACGCTACCTCCGATTCCTTCAATTATAGCACGGCTTCCGGACAAAGTTCACCGCTTGCATCCGTAAATTCAAATGGAAGTATAACTCCCACAGCCAACAACGTGACTGTCAACCTTGGTCCAAACACTGTTTTCAACGATGGAGGGGCCTCCGAGACGGTCAACGGCGATGGTTTGCAGATTGGCCTTGATGGCGGTAGCGGGCAGACCCTCGACGCTACCGGCGCGAACGACACGATTGGGGAGAACAGCACCGGCGACACCGTCACAGCGTCTTACGACTTCATCGACCTGCTGAGCGCCGCCTCTGCCTCGCAGGAACGCACGCTGAGCGTCTTTGGCACGGGCGATACGGTCGGAGAGGGCGAGTACGACAACGTGACGCTCAGCGGCAACAACGATGCCGTGAACGCAACCGGCTCGGGCGACCTGCTTAGCGACTACGGCAGCGGCGATGTCGTCACAGGCAACAATGTGGTGATCGGACTCGACGAGGCAGGCGGCAATCAGGGTCTGACCACAACAGGCACAGGCGACACCATCCAGGACTATACGGACGGCAATACCCTCACCGGCGCCGACGAGACGCTCAACTTCTCCAACGGCTCCCAGACCCTTTACCTTAATGGCGCCGGCAACACGACCAACGGCTTGGCGGGCGATCGGATCGAGATGGGAGCCAACAGTTCGGCGACAGTCAACGGCAACGGACAGACAATCTATCTCAACGCCAACGGCGCCAACCTGACCGTGAGTGGTTCATTGGACAATGTCCAGGACTACGACAGCGCTGAGACGGTGAACGGCAACGGCGTGACGATCAATCTCGACGCTGCCGGCGGCGAGCAGGGCTTGACTACGACAGGAACAGGCGACGCGATCAGCGATGACAGCAATGCCAACACCCTTACCGGATCGGATGACACGCTGACCTTCTCCAACGGATCGGAGACGGTGTATCTGAACGGCTCCGGCGAAGCCATCAACGGACAGGCGGGTGATACGACCGACCTAAGCGCCAATAGCTCAGCGACTTTCGGTAGCAACAACAACGGCGAGACGATCGAGCTTGATGCCGACGGCGATACCGTCAACGTTGACGGATCGGGAAACACCGTCTTGGACTATGGCGCTTCCGACGCCGTCGACGGAACCGCTGCCGTGCATATCAACCTCGACAGCAGTGGCACCATCACCGCTGGCGACACCAGCGACGTCCTGACCGATTATGGATCCTCTGACACGGTGAATGGCAATGACCTGCAGATCACCCTGGCCGGCGTCAATGGCCAGATCCTGGACGCGACTGGCACGGGTGCGACCGTCGGAGAGAACAATAGCGGTGACACCGTTGACGCCTCCTACGATTATATCGACACCTTGGGCGGGAGCTCCACGCAGGATCAGATGCTGATCACCAGCGGCACCGCGGACCAGATCGGAGCTGCAAGCTACGACAATGTCACTGTCTATGGAAACAGCAACACACTGACATCCTATGGCTCCAGCAACACGGTCAATGTCGGCGGCACCGGTGACACGATAAACGGCAACACGGTCAATATCGGCCTCGATGGCGGCAGCGCGCAGAGCCTGGATACCTCCGGCACCGGCGACACGATCGGCCAGAACAGCAGCGGCGACCTGATCACCGGCTCGAGCGAGGCGATCTATCTGTCCGGTGGATCCTCGGCCTCGCAAATTCAGACATCGACCGTTGATGGCAGTGGCGACGAGACCAATGCCGGCAAGAACGACACCTTGGCGATCAACGGAGGAACTGACAACACATTCCTCGGAACCGGTGACACCGCCTTCGTAAGCGGCACGATCAATCAGATCGACAGCGACGGCTACAACGCAGTGGCCGGCGACAAGGTCGTGTTCAACAATGTCACCGCGGGCACGTCGCAACTGCAGGAGGTCGCCCCGACCAGCGCCATCGCTCTCGGCCTTTACGACTATTCCGAAATAAATGCTCAGGGGACTTTAAACGAGACCAACTACAATTACGACAACGGCACATCGGGTGCGACGTTCTACAACCCGTCCAACACGGTTACCATCGAGACGGAAGACTTCAGCGAGATAAACGATGAGGGAAACCTTACGTCCCGCACGTTCGACTCGACAAACGGCGACAGCTACGACAACGCCTACGTCTATAGCGGCAGCACGCTGGACGATTCCTATCAGACGATCGACAACTCGGATGGCGCCGAGATTTCCGAGGAGGAATTCAATTCAGGCGGCGTCATGGTGGACAATATCTATGGCCCCGGCGACTACAATCCACCCGACCCGTCGCCCAGCCCCGATCCTACCGATGGCGATGGTAGTGGCGTTGGTGATCCCGGGGATGGTGGTGAAACCAGCCATTACCCCGACAGCGGCGTTTCGACATCGGGTGCCGACATCAGCACCGTCAGCGCGCCAGGAGCCGCCAAGAGTACGACGCCGCTTTCCAGGTATCACGCGGATCCGCAGGCTCCAACCTTCACCACAGCTCCCGGCTTGACCACCCAATCTCTCCCCGCCCAGATGGGCTTGTCCACGGTAAGCGCGACGCAGGCCGCATCGATCGACGCGGCGGCGCACGCGAGGATCGCGTCGATGATCCAGGCCATGGCGAGCTTCGGGACCATGTCGAGCAGCTTGCAGACCAGCATCCAGGCGTCGCTTAACGAACTGCACGAGCCGGTTCTCGCCGCGGCGGCAGGTTCGCACTGACCACACGACAGCGAGCGGCCGCTTGCGTCGGAGCGGTTCTCCCGCCCTGATCTCGGCATGTTTGCCGATTCTTCGAGCCGGGCAGCCTTGCTGGCGCCGCTGCTGGCGCCCATCGCAAGCCTTCCCGGCGCAAACCCGCGCCTTGCCGCTCTGCTCGGCCGCGCCGCCGGCGGCTCCAAGGTGCTCGATCTGCTGTTCCATCTGCCGGAGGCAGCGCCGATCGACCGGCGTTATCGGCCCCAGCTTGGCAGCGCCGAACCGGGACGGATTGCAACTCTTGCGGTGACGGTGCGCCGCACCGAGCGTCCAGGGCGGCCGCGTCAGCCCTGGCGTGTGCTGGTCGAGGACGGCACCGGCCAGGCGGAGCTGGTGTTCTTCAGCCCGCATCAGGCGCGCGGATTGGCAGCCGGTGCCGAGATCCTGGTCTCCGGCCGGCTCGAGCGGTTCGGCGATCGGCTGCGGATGGCGCACCCGGACCATGTGCTGCCACGGGCGCGCGAGGCGGCGCTGCCGCTGATCGAGGCGGTGTGGCCGCTGACCACGGGACTGATGCCAAAGGTCGTCGCGGCCAGCCTGCGCGCGGCCTTCGCGCGGTTGCCGCCACTGCCGGAATGGCTTGAGCCGTCGGTGCTGCGCCGGCGCCGCTGGCCGGATTTCGCCGTCGCGCTGAAGCTGCTGCATTTCCCCGCGGACCTGCTGTGTCATGCACAGCCCGCGGCGATCGCGTCGGCGCAGGCGCTTGCCCGCGCGCGGCTTGCCTCGGACGAACTGCTGGCAAACCAGGTGGCGAGCGCTCAGGCACGGCGGTTCACCCGCACCCGTCCGGGCCGGCCCCTGTACGGCGACGGCAGCCTGCGCGCGCAAGCGCTACGTCGCTTCGGCCACACCCCGACACCGGCACAACAGCGCGTCCTCTCGGAGATCGACGAGGATCTGGCCGCACCCAGACGCATGCTGCGTCTGCTTCAGGGCGATGTCGGCGCCGGCAAGACGCTGGTGGCAGGCCTGGCGATGCTGCGCGCCGCGGAAGCAGGCGCGCAGGCGGCGCTGATGGCGCCAACCGAAATCCTGGCTCGGCAGCACCACGCCACGCTGACCCGTATCTCGCCGGTGCCGGTGGCGCTGCTCACCGGCAGCATCAAGGGGTCGGCACGCAAGCAAGCGCGCGCCCTGCTCGCATCCGGCGCGGTCAGGCTCGCGGTCGGCACCCATGCGCTGTTCCAGCAGGGTGTGGACTTCGCCGATCTCGCGCTCGCGGTCATCGACGAACAGCATCGCTTCGGCGTCGAGCAGCGGCTGAGGCTGCGCGAGAAAGGCGAGAGCACCGACATCCTGGTGATGACGGCAACTCCGATCCCGCGCACGCTGCTGCTCACGCAATGGGGCGAGATGCAGGTCAGCCGGCTTGACGCCAAGCCCGCCTCGCGGCTGCCGATCCGCACCACGCTGCACGCGCTCGGTCAGCTCGAGGCGGTAATGGCCGGCGTGGCGCGGGCACTCGAGCGCGGCGCGCAGCTCTTCTGGGTCTGCCCCCTGGTCAGCGAGAGCGAGACGCTCGACATCGCCGCCGCCGAGGCGCGGGCACGCAGCCTCGTCGAACGGTTCGGCGCCGCTGCCGTCGGGCTCGCGCACGGCCGCCAGGAGATCGCCGTACGCGAGGCCAGCTTGCGCGATTTCGCGGCTGGCCGCACCCGCATCCTGGTGGCGACGACGGTGATCGAGGTCGGAGTCGACGTGCCGAGTGCCACGGTGATGGTGGTCGAGCACGCCGAACGTTTCGGACTCGCTCAGCTTCACCAGTTGCGCGGGCGCGTCGGACGCGGCGCCGCCGCAAGCTACTGCCTGCTGCTGCACGAAGACAGTCTGAGCACCACGGCGCGTGCGCGGCTGGTCATGCTGCGCGACACCGAAGACGGTTTTCGGATTGCCGACGAGGATTTTCGCCTGCGCGGCGGCGGCGACCTGATGGGCAAGCGGCAATCCGGACTGCCCGGCTTGCGTCTGGCCGCGGGCGTCGGGATCGAGAATGCCGAGCTTGAGACGCTGCTGCGGCTCGCCTGGCAGGACGCGGAGCGGCTGCTGGGCGACGATCCCGAGCTGAGTTCCGCGCGTGGCGAGGCGGTTCTGACCCTGCTCGACTTGTTCGGACACGAAAATTCTGAGCGCACGCTCGCGTCCGGCTAGCGGCCTGAGCCCGCCTGGCGTCTGAATTTTCGGACTAGGTGAGCCGCGCGGAACTGGCGAGACAGACCATTCGGGTTCGTTTGTCCGGTTTCGGCCGCGGGCGGAGCTCGACAAGTTGCCGCGAGATAAACAGATTGTAACGTGTTCGGCATGACCTGGCCGAGTGCGGCGGACTTTCGGGCCCAGCATCGCTCGTTAATCCGCTTTGCGTCATCGCGGCGGATGCGCCTATTTGAGACCGATCTGTTTTATAAAAAATCCTCAGCGAATATTGTATAGCGATAATACACGTTGATAACATATCTGTGATCGCGGTATTCTTGCTCATCCGAAACACGACGCATTCCAAACGCCTACAGATATTATCAACAACAAGTTAAATGTTGCTTAGTTGCAACGTAACGGCAAAGGATTTCAGAACATGACTACGATTCGGCCGAATACTTTGATTGCAGCAGCGCGCACCATGCCGCGCAGACTGCCGCGCAGGTCCGGGCTGCTTGCCGGCCTCGCCTGCGCGGCGCTTTGCTCCGCCTTTTCCGCCCGCGCCTACACCCCGCAGGTGTATGATTCCAGCAAGGATACTGGACAGGATTTTACCGCGGTTCCAGTCAACACCGCATGGAATTCGTCAAAGGGCATCAACCAGAAAATCTGGTCGAACATCTGGGGCAATAGTTTCTGGTTCTCCGGATCAAACGGCCTGTGGATCACCAGCACGCAAGCCGCCGGCTGGCCGAGCACCGGCATGATGCAGATGCCGACAAGCTGCGCCGCGGGCTTCGGCTACGGCGACTTCCACTGGCGCGCGGCACTCGGCGCCGGCAACGAGGGGCCGGGTCCCAACATGATCATGTGGCCCGCCGACAACGATCCAGGCTGGCCGGGCATCATTGCCAACTCTGACGATAACCATATCGGCGAGGTCGATGTCTTCGAGATCAATTACGGCTCGAACGGCACGCTCTATTCCACCTTCCACTTCTACAATGGCAGCGTCGGCGGCCATAACGGCCAGATCATGCACACTCCGGACACGTTCCTGGCCGGCAACATGACTGCAATGCATGATTATGACGAGGTGTGGGGCCCGGGCTCGCTGGTGCTGAAGATCGATGGCGTCGTGCAGATGTCGGCGCCCCCGACCCAGGTGCGCGCCGACTATGCGCATGGCGGCTGCAACTACACGCTCGGCGGCCAGATGGCCATGCAGGCGACTGGATACGATCATACGCCGAGCGACTGGGTGGAGATCGCCGGCATGTGGTGGTCGGCCACGGACCAGAGTGCCGGCAGCGGCACCTCGACGCCGATCTCGGCACCATCCCCCTCGCCGTCTCCGACGCCCACCCCGACTCCGGTTTCGGCTGCCAAACTGAGTGTCGCCAGCGCCAGCTATAATGGCAAGGTCACCATCGGCTGGTCAAAGAGCACGGGCGCCAACGATACCGTGCGTTGGAATCTCGACGGCGGCTACCAAGGCGTCGTCCAGGACGGCGTCTCTGACGGCACCGGCAAGACCGCCAGCCTGTCGGTGAGCGCCGCCAAGACGCCCAGCATGACCAATGGCAGCACGCATACCGTGCAGGTCTATATCAACGAGGCGAACGGCGCGGTGCTCAGCTCCAACACGATGTCGTTCACCGTCGGTGGCACGAGCGCGCCCCCGCCCGCACCGACGCCGCCCGCGCCGACACCGCCTGCGCCGACGCCTGTACCCCCGGGGCCAACACCCACACCCTCAACCGGCTTGTCGCTCACCGGGATCAAGATTGCGTCTTCGGGAGGCGTGACCTACGCCTATCTGGTTGGCAACAAGGAGGTTGGCGGGAAAGCGACTCTGCGCGAATCCATCGATGGCATCTATCGTGAGGTGCTTTGGGATAACATGCCGGATGGTGCTTTCGACTTTCAATCCACAATGCTGCCGTCAGGCACGCACAGCCTGAAACTGACTCTCGACGGCTCGTCCGCGTCAGTGACGGCAACCTACACCCTCTCTGGTGGCACGGTGACACTCTCCAACTGAAGCAAGGCCAGCGATCCGCCTTGTCGCAGCCGTCCGGGCCCTCCGGACGGCTGCTTGTGTTTGACGTCATGGCGATGCGGGCGGAAAACTGCCCGGCATGACGATGTCCGATGTTCCGCCCGTTGGCCCCCCTGCTCCCGCCGCGCGCAAGCAGCCGGTGCAGATCACCCAGCACGGCCGATCACGCGTCGACGACTATGCCTGGATGAAGGATCCCGACTGGCAACGCGTGCTGCGCGATCCCGCCTCCCTGCGGAGCGACATCGCATCGCATCTGCGCCAGGAAAACGCCTACGCCGCTGCCCTGCTGGAGCCGACCGAGGCGCTGCAAGCCGCAATCCTGGACGAGATGAAGGGGCGCCTGAAGCCCGACGAGATGTCGCCGCCGCTGCCGGACGGCCCATGGGAGTATTACGCCCGCTACGCGTCCGGCGCCGAGCACCCTCTCCATGCGAGGCGCCCCCGTGATGCCGAGGGTGGCGAGCAAATTCTGATTGATGTCGAAGCACTCGCCAAGGACCACGCCTATTACGTCGTGGCATCGGCGGAGCACAGCCCCGACCACCTGCTGTTCGCCTATGCCGAGGACGCACAGGGCTCGGAAATCTACACGATCGAGGTCAAGGACCTCTTGACCGGCGCGTTGCTGCCGAACCCGGTGCGGAGTGCCGCCGGCAATTTCGTCTTCTCACCAGATTCCCGGTTCCTGTTCTGGACCTGGCGCGACGAGAATGGCCGTCCGACCCGGATTTACCGCCGGCCGGCGCGCGGCGGCGAGGACGTTCTGGTCTATGCTGAATCCGATCCCGGCTTCTTTATCGGCATCTCCGTCTCCGCCTCTCGCCAATGGATCATGATCACCTGCGGCGACCAGGAGACCAGCGAGACCTGGCTGATCCCGGCCGCGGAGCCGACCACCCCGCCTTGCCTGGTCGCCGCGCGCGAAAAGGGCGTGCGCTACAGCCTGTCGCACTGGCGGGACCGCTTCATCATCCGCACCAACGCGGACGGCGCCATCGACTTCAAGCTGATGGCAGCCCCCTTGGACAAGCCCGGACGTGAGCACTGGCAGGAGTGGCTGGCGCATTGGCCCGGGCGCTTCATCGTTCATGCGAGCGCCTTCCGCGACCATCTGGCGCGCGTCGAACGCTTCGAAGCCAACAACGTCATCGTCGTCACCGATGCCGGTGGCGAGACCCACCAGATCGAGATCGACGAGGCGGCTTATCTGCTCAGCCTGGACGCGACCTACGAGCATGACGGGGCCTTGCTGCGCTACAGCTACCAGTCGCCGACAACTCCGCGGCAATGGTTCGAATACGACATGCGCAAGCGCGCCCGTCGTCTGCTCAAGCGCCAGGAAATTCCGTCGGGTCATGATCCGTCGCTCTATCGCGCCCACCGCCTGCACGCCCAAGCCGCGGACGGCGCCATGGTGCCGATCACCCTGCTGATGCGCGCCACGACCGCGCTCGACGCCAGCGCGCCGCTGCTGCTCTATGGCTATGGCTCCTACGGCCATGCGATCGAGCCGGGTTTTTCCACGCGCGCGTTGAGCCTGGTCGATCGGGGGTGGATCCATGCCATCGCCCATGTCCGCGGCGGCTCGGAGAAAGGCTGGGGCTGGTTCATCGACGGACGCGGCCGAAGCAAGCCGAACAGCTTCACCGATTTCATTGCTTGCGCCGAGCATCTGATCGCAACGGATCATGTCGCCGCCGGACGCATCGTGGCGCAGGGCGGCTCCGCCGGCGGCATGCTGATGGGAGCGGTAGCCAATATGCGCCCCGACTTGTTCGCCGGCATCGTGGCGCAGGTGCCGTTTGTCGACGTGCTGAACACGATGTCTGATACGTCGCTGCCGCTGACGCCGCCTGAGTGGCCGGAATGGGGCAACCCGATCGAGGACGCCGCCGCCTACGCTCTGATCGCCGGCTATTCGCCCTATGACAATGTCCGCGCGCAGCCCTATCCGATGATCCTCGCTCTCGGCGGCCTGTCGGACCCGCGCGTCACCTATTGGGAGCCGGCGAAATGGGTGGCGAAGCTGCGCGAGATGACCACCGGAGGTGATCCGATCCTGCTGCGCGTCAACATGGACGCGGGGCATGGCGGCGCCTCCGGCCGCTTCGACAGCCTCAAGGAAGCCGCCCTGATCCAGGCGTTCGCGATCTGGTGCGCGGGGCGTCGTCGTCGCCTGACCGGCAAGCAGGCGGCATCGCACACATAGGTGTGGCCGCTGGGGTGTAGCCGCTCGCATGTGGGACGCGGCCCGCCGCCGTTTAGTGCCGAGCCCAGCCGCGATAGGCGGTGACGTCATCCCGGTCGACCAGCTTCGGTACCATCAGCGTCACCCGCTGCGCCGGCTTGCTGCCCTCCAGTATCAGTGCGGCGTCCTGCATCGCCAGCTCGCCCATGGCGTACGGGTCAAGTGCCGCCGTGGCCGCGACTGCGGCGCCAGGCGCCCGGAGTGCGGAGACGAAGTCCGGCGCGCCGCCCACGGTGGTGATGACAATCCCCGGTCGGTGCGACTCGTCGACCGCCGCCTGCGCCCCCATCGCCTCCGGCTCGCTGATGGTGAACAGGCCAGCGAGGCTGGGCTCACGTGCCAGGACGTCCCGCGTCACCGCGAGGCCGCCGGCCCGCGTGCCCTTGCCATCGGGGTCGGGAGACAGCAGCGTAATGCCAGCGTCGACGCCGAGCGCTTGCTTGCACCCACGGATGCGCTCGCCCACGGCGGCAACGCGCTGGGGGCCGCTTTCGATGACGACGCTGCCCTTGCCGCCGATCCGCCTCGCCAGCGCCTGGCACGACAGCCTGCCTGCCGCAACGTCGTCGCTCAACACCGCCGCGTTCGCACCGGGCGCCGCGACATGCACCGCGACCACCGCGACCCCGGCCTTGCGC
The DNA here is from genome assembly GCA_964246745.1 of uncultured Acetobacteraceae bacterium. Lineage (GTDB taxonomy): Bacteria > Pseudomonadota > Alphaproteobacteria > Acetobacterales > Acetobacteraceae > Lichenicoccus. The sequence goes on along the minus strand of CAXTRK010000004.1, from coordinate 132,793 downwards.
GCGCGCTCGATCGCCGGCCGCACCGCATCGGCATCGACTGCGTTCAGAATGATCACGTCTATTCCGGAAGCGACTAGGTCGTCGATCTGGACGAGCTGCCTGTTTGCGGCATGGCCGGCGGCGACCAGATCAATGCGAACGCCCGGGTTGATCGACTTGGCCTGCGTGGTGACACCTTCAACAAGCGCCTTGAAGAACGGGTCGTCCACCGAAGCGAGCGCCAGGCCTACCGCGTGCAGCGTTCTGGCCCGAGCACCGGTTTCGATAGCCGAGGCGCTGAGCACGACGACGGCGGCTGCCGCGAGCAGGCTGGCTCTGAACGTCGTCTTGTTCCTTCGATGTTGCGGCGCTTCCAGAAGTACTGGCCCAGCATGCGTCGAGCAGGTTTTCATTGCGGTCGATCGCCGAGCCAGGTGGAACATCAGACCGGCTGCGGGACACGGTACTTCGGCACCCCCAGCGCCAGGAACATGGTGATGATGCCGAGGACGGCGAACAGCATCAGGGCCGGGCTGTATCCGCCCAGCCGGTCGAAGCTGAGGCCCATCAGGATCGGCCCGGTTCCGCCGCCTACGGTGAAGGCGAGGAACAGCAACCCGAACAGGCGCCCGAACAGTTCCTGCGGGAAGTAACGGCGGGTCAGGAAGGCGACAAAATCGGTCTCGGCGCCGATCGCGAGGCCTAGCAGAACCGGCACGAGGTAAAGTGCGGCGCCCCCGATGCGCAAGCCGAGCAGGAGAAAGGCCACCACCAGCAGCAGCGACACCGCCGCCAGCACACGCGGGCCTTGCACTTGGTCCAGCAACCAGCCGGTGCCGCCGCGGCTGACGAGAGCGGCAATGCCGATCAGTGCGGCGAGGCGCGCCGCAGCGCCCGGGCTGAAGCCTCGATCGATCATCATCGGCACGAACTGGGTAAGCGTGCCGATGCTGGCGACGCCGAGCAGCACGAACACGGCGGCGATCAGCACGAAGGGACGCGTGCGCACTGATGGCAGCACCGCCACGACAGACGCGTCCCTCCGATGTGAGGTTGGACCATGCACGTGACGGGTCGCCACCAGGGCGGCTGGCAGGCTGATCACAATGCTGGTCACGCCGAGTGCAAGGTAGGCGTGGCGCCAGCCCAGCGACCCGATCAGGTGCTGCGCGAAAGGCGGCATCAGGGCTGAGCCGATGCCGATCCCCATCACCGCCAGCCCGAGCGTGAGGCCAAGGCGCCGGTTGAATAGCCGCGCCAGCACCGCCGAGTACAGCACCGGCGACGGTCCCACGATCGAGATCACCAGGAACACCAAATAGAGGTGCCAGAGATGCGGCGTTAGCAGATCGAGCGATGCGACCAGCACGCCCAGACCGACGACCGCCGGCAACAGCAGCACGCGCGGCCCGAACCGGTCGCTCGCCATTCCCCAGAATGGCGAGGACAGTCCGATCGTGAACTGTGATAGCGAGATCGCGACCGCGAGTTCGGTGCGACTCCATCCGAATTCGGCGTGAAGCGGGCGGATGAACACGCCGAAGGTGTAGATGGTAAGCGGGCTGAGCGACAGGATCTGGCCCAGCATTGCCGCGGCCACCGCCAGCCAGTCCCGGTCGACCCACCGCTCGGCCTCTCCCGCGTTTGTCGTTGCTGCGACGTCAATCATGGTTGTTCCAGCCAAGTCGCAAGGTTCAAAAGAACAGTGCCGCGCCCGCTATCAAGTTGAGCGCGCTTCCGGTGGTGGAGGTGTAGGTCAGCGGCGACGGATTATTGGTGTAGCCGACCGCCGCATCGAGCAGGAAGCCGTGGATGACGCTGTAGCTGTAGGACAAGGTCACCGACTGCGTGTCCCTGTGCGCGGTACGGCGCGCCGCCACCGCCGCGTGATACGCGATGCCGCTGAACTCGGAGTCGGTGGCGACCAGGGATATCTGATCAAATGGCCGCCCCGGAAACAGACCAAGGCCATAGAGGCGCGCCTCGTAATATTGGGAGAACAAGTTGAAGTTCGGCGGCACGTAGGAGATCGAGAACCCGGCGTACAGGCCGCGATAGGCTTGGCGAGGCTTGTTGGAGACGCCCAGGATCTGCTGGTCGGCATTCAGGTAGAGCAGGTAGTTGTCGGCGCCGCGGAGCCTCGAGTGGTCAAACTCCGTGTAGTGTGCCCCGCTGATCGCGCTGCCGAAGCGGATCCAGGTCGAGCCGCCGTTCGGCGTGGGCTGCGCCTTGTAGCCCAGCTCGTTGATGACGAAGGCGCCAGTGTTGGGCGTGCTGAACCGGGTGCCGGTCGGGTTGAAGTTGTGTTCCAGGACGACGCCGCCAGGATTAGCCGACCTCAGTATGCCGATCTTGTCGTAGATATGGTCGGTTGGATGACCGGTGAGGATCGCGCCGTAGGTGGGGACGCCTTCGGTTGTATCGCCCGCCTCCTGGAACGGCGCGCCGGCCGGTCCAAAGATGCCGCCGCCGAGGCTGCCGCCGGTATAGGAGCCGTAGAACTCGAAGGTGCCGGCGATGAGGCCAGCCTTGAACTCGAGATGCTTGTTGAACAGCGTTTGGTAGTAGGTCAACGTTCCAAGATTGATGGTGGTCGGCGCTCCGGGATTCCAGGAGTCGTTCTGATAGACACCCGCTACCACGATCTGACCATCAGGGATGCCGTAGCGGCTGAGGTCGACCACCACGTCGACGTTGTTCAAGGTGTCCCCTGTCGGCTTCTGGCCGTTATACACCTGTGCCCCGGAGTGGTTGTGGCGCAACACGTTGTCGTAGAACAGGTTGACCGACCACGCGTTGTAGCCGATCCCGTAATCCTCGGCGAGCTTCCGACGGAGCGGGTAGTCGCCGTCGACCGTCGCCGCCGGCGGCGGCAGGTTGAAGATGAGGCCTTTCCACTGCACCGCGGCATAGGGGTCGCTCGCCGGCGGTGGCGCTGAGGGCAGTTCTCCGCCCGGCAGTGTCGCTTGCGGAGACGTGACCCCGGGCGGAGGCGTCGCTGGTCCCTGCGAAGAAGTGGTCGACGCGATCAGAAGCTGTGGATCGATCAGCGAGTCGCTTTCAGCCGAGGGGCGCGACGAAGACGCGGACTGCGCGTGCGCCGAGGCGCAGATGAAGGAAGCTGCCAACAGCACGCCCAGGCCGACGCCTCGGTGGCCGGAAACCGCCGCTGCCTCGCGGAGCTGCATTGAGATCGTTTTGACCGATTGGTTCATTTGAACTGTTCTTCCCGACTTTATGATTAATCTTGGTGACAATAGAAACCCGGTTTGGCCGCCATCGCGCAGGCTGTTGCCTCTCTCATTAACGTTATGAACCAAAACTCACCGGCAGCCACGATCGAGTCGTTCAAGCGACGAGGCCGAACGAGGAGGCCGACATCAGGACCTTTTGGCCGCGTCGCGGATTTCGATCATCCCTGTTAAGGGCGATTGCACGGGACTCACCTCGATCCTTCGCTGCCTGAACACTACATCTCTCCTGCCCGTGTTGTTTGCGCCAGCAAATTTTGAACGACACGGGCATTGCGGTCTTGAGGAAATTCTTGCGGTTTTCTCACGCTAATTTTCTCCAATGAAATCAGCGTTTTGCTAACTCATGATCATTGGATCTCGAAAAGTGTCTTCAGTCTTGACACACTTGGTGCGGCCCATCATGGTCCTCGAAAGCAGCATCTTGAGGTGGGAGCTAGGCAACTGGGCGTCGTCGGATCCCCAAGTCGCTTGGTCAGACGGGCACCACGCCCGCTGGACAAGGCGGAGTCATCCACCGGATGTCGAATTTGGCGCATCGGCGAGATCGAGTTTGACGAGAGCCGTTGGGAGCTGCGGGTCGGCGGTCGACGATGCCCGGTTGAAACAAAACCGTTGGGCGTGTTCCATGCCTTGCTCGTCCTCGGCGGTCAGATCGCGACCAAGGAGGAGCTGATCGACACCGTCTGGCCGGAAGCCGATGTCTCCGATGGATCGGTAACGACCGCGGTGTCGAAGCTGCGCCTGGTGCTCGGTGACCAGGGACGCCGGATCATCGAGGTCATTCCGAAGATCGGCTATCGTCTGGGAGTGGCCGCGGAGCGGCAGAACGTGGTTCGTCACGAGATCCCGCTGCTCGGCCTCAGCGCCGGCGGGATCGTTCCGAACCGGCCGCAGTGGCGGCTGCTCAGGGAGCTCGGGACTTCAAAGATCGGCCAGATCTGGCTGGGCAAGCATGACGACACCCAGGAGCTGCGGGTCTTCAAGTTCGCCGAGACTGGCGAGCAGTTGGGCATGATCGAGCGAGAGGCCGCTCTCTCCCGGCTCCTGCACGGCAAGGGGGGAGATCGACCGGGCTTCGTGCGCGTTCTCGAAGCCGACTTCAACGTGCGGCCATACTTTATAGAAAGCCACTATGGCGGCATCAGCCTGCACGATTGGGTCGCGGCACGGGGCGGCCTGCAGCGGATCTGGTTCGAGGAGCGCATCGGCATCGTTGCCGACATCGCCCGTATCGTTGCCGATGCGCACGGTCTCGGTATTCTGCACGGCGACCTCAAGGCGGCGCATGTGTTGGTCGCGGAGGACGCAAGCGGCGGCCGTGTCCTGCGCCTGGTCGGCTTCACCGCCGCAAGCCTGTCGACCTCGCGATGCTTGGAGAATGCGGCAGATCCCGCATTCCCGTCTCGTTCCGCTCTGGGACCGGACGATCGAGGGGTGCTGACGTCTGCGAGCGACATACACGCGCTCGGCATGCTGCTCTACCAGATGGCGGCGGGCGAGCTGGACCGGCCGCTCCGCGCCGGTTGGGAGCAGGACATCGCCTCGCCGCTGCTGATCGCCGACATCAGCGATACCGCCGCCCGAGATCCGCAACGGCGGATTACCTCGGCGTCCGCCCTTGCCGAACGGCTGGAGACGCTGGAACGGCGTGACGAGGAGGCGCGGCGGCAGGCGGCGCAACGTTATGAGACGGCCCTCCTCTCCGCCCGTGCGCAGCGCAACCGCCAGCAACGCCCGTGGCTGATCCTGTTCGTGGTGTCGCTGGTGCTCGGGCTCGCCGGCACCGGTCTTGCGGGCCTGATCGCGCTGCGTGACGGCAATGAGGCACGCCAGCAGGCGACCAGAGCTGAGGCGGAGAACCGCTTCCTCACCGAGGACCTGCTCACCCACGCTGGTGCTGCGGGCTTCGGCAACGCGGCGGAAACCGTGATCCAGGCAGCGCAGCAGACCGAGGGCATCATCGACACCCGCTTCGCTCAAGAGCCGCGGATCGCGGCGTCCATCCACCTCGCCACCGCTCGCTCGCTGGCGAGACGCAGCGCCTACAACGCCGCGCGACAGGCGTTCAAGAGGGCCATCGTCGACTTTGAGAAGGCCTATGGTCCTGGATCGCCCGATGCGTCGATCGTGCGGCTGCAAGAGGCGAGGATCGAGGCGCTCTCGCTTCAGGCTGGCGGACTGGATCGGGCAAGGCAGTTGGTCACCGCGGCGCGGCTTCACTTCGCATCCCTAGGGTCCCGACATGACGAGGCGATGGTCTGGCTGCTGACCGCCGAGGCGACAATCCAGTTGATGGGCGGCGATGCGCGGATGGCGCACGACCAGTTGCGGGCGGCGGCAGATTTGGCGGGTCGTCACCAGGAGATATTCGATGCCGAGCAGCGTCTTGCCTTGCGCCGGCTGGAAGCCTTCTCGCTGCTCCGGCTCGGCGATCCGGACCAGGCCGAGGCGATGCTCCGCGGCCTGCTGTCCCGATCGCTCGCGCTGGACGGGCCGTATCACCCGAACACGCTGATGATCGAGCTGAACCTGGCCCAGGTGCTTGCTGCCCGTGGACGGCCGGCATCCGCGGTCGAGGCCTATGACCGGCTGCACGACGCCTTCATCGGCAGCTTCGGACCGGTCCATCAGGCAACCCTGACTCTGATCGAGCAGAAGGCGCTCGCCCTCGATCAGATGGGACGTTACGATGAGGCCGCGCGCGACCAGGCTGGCCTCTACCAAGACGCCGTCGCCAAGGCTGGAGCCGGATCGTTTCTGGCGGCACGCTCGCTATCCGAGCTTGCCGGCAGCGAGTGCAGAGCCGGGCATGCGGCGGAGGGAGTCGCCGCCGCCGAACAGGCCTACGGCACCGCACTGTCCGGCTGGGGAGAGAGCAACGGCGGCACACAGGCGCTCCGGAGCGTCGTCGCCTTCTGCCTCGTTGTCGGCGGCCGCTTCAGCGAGGCGGACGTCTTGCTGAAGAACCTGGACCGCAAGGCGGCCGGCGAGTTCCTGGCGGATCCAAGCTTCGGCGCGCAGACCGACCTCAGCGAGGCCGAGACGGCCCTGGCGACCGGCGACGTCGCACGAGCGACGACGCTGCTTTGGGCGCCACTGCGGGCCTTCCGATCTCCCTCTGCCGATCCATACTACAGGCGCTGGACCAATCGCCTGCTTCAGCGTCTCACCCCGGCCCCGATCCGGCCCGACGGGCAGCACCAGGTGCTTGATCCCAAAGGGTGACAACGCACCATAAGGCGCCGTCACTTCGCGGCGGCGGCCACAGAAACTATGCGTCGCAGCAGTTGCTTGAGAACTTGGATCTCGCTGGTATCGAAACCATCAAGAACCTTGGCCTCGCTGGCGCTCACCATTGCCATGATCTCGATGACAGCCTGCCGGCTTGCCTCGGTCATCCAGATCTCGCTATCAGGACCAACCGATCCGCTGACTCGCACGAGGCCGCGCGCGACCAAGGTCTCAATCGCCATGGGTGTAACCACTTCACCGAAGGCGTTGCTCTGCTCCTGCAACTGGCTTAGCCGGAGACCGTCTTCCCGACCCAGTGCCCGAAGCACGATATATTCGAGTTCAGTCCAGTCATGGCGCCTCGGCTCCTGGATGACGTCCTGCCGGATACGGAAATACGACCGCGCCAGCAGGTACATCAGATCGTTGGGCGACGGCCTGCTCTCCGTGCTGGCAAGCGACTGCTGTGCCGCGTCCTGCTGAAACAGCATTCCGTAGCGCCCACCGTGAAACACCAGGGGAGTGCTCTTCGAGTGCGTGAACTCGACCACCTCACCCACGAAGATCACGTGGTCGCCGCCTTCATACTGGAAAGCCGTGCGGCAGGTGAAACGTGCCGAGCAGTTCGTCAGCATCGGTATCTCGTCCGGACCCCGGTTCAGGTCGATGCCGGCGAACCTGTCGGTCATCTTGGTAGCAAACCGGGTGGACAGATGTTCCTGGTCCGAGGACAGGATGTGCACGGCGAAGTGAGCGGTCTGCCGAAAGGCGTCAATGCTCGCGGACGTTCTCGCCAGGCTCCAGAGCACCATCGGCGGGTTCAGCGAGACGGAAGAAAAGCTGTTCGCCGTCAAGCCGATGTCACCGGCCGGTCCGCGCGTGGTGACGATGGTGACGCCGGTGGCGAATGCGCCCAACGCGTTCCTCAGGCTTTTGACGTCGAAGCTTGCAGTGCTCTGCATCACACTTTCTCAAAACGTTGCTGGAATGAGGCGACCCAATCTCCGCGCTAATGGCTGCCGCCGCCGTAATTCTGGGTGATTTGCTTATACTCGAGGAAGTCCTCCATCGAAGCGAGGCCGCCCAGCCGTCCGACGCCGCTCGACTTGAAGCCGCCTTCCTCGAATTCCACCGCCAGGTTGGCCCAGCTATTGATGGAGATCAGACCGGCCTCAAGGCGACGCGCCACCCGCATCGGCCGGTCGACATCGCGGCTCCAGATGCAGGCACTCAGCCCATACTCGCTGTCGTTGGCCAACGCCACCGCCTGATCCTCGTCCTCAAACACCTGCAGCGTCTGCACCGGGCCAAAGACCTCCTTCTGCGTGATCGGCAACGACAGGCCCGTCACCTCCAGCAGGGTCGGATGGTAGAAGGCGCCGCCGGCCAGCGACGGCTCTCTGGATGGGCCGCCGCGCAGGATCGGCTTGGCGCCAGCGCGGATCGCCTCCTCGACCTCAGCGTCGACCCTAGCCACCGCCGCCTTGTCGATCATCGGTCCCATGTCGCTCGACGGATCCGCGGCCGGACCGGGACGCACCTTCTCCAGCCGCTGCGCCAACCCTGCCTTGAGCTGGTCAGCGATGCCGCGCTGCGCCAGGATCCGGCTGCCGGTCATGCAAAACTGCCCGGCGAACACCGTGGACGACTTCTCCAGCGTCGGCAGCACGGCGTTCAGGTCGGCGTCGTCGAACACCAGGTGCGGCGTCTTGCCACCGAGCTCCAGCCCGACCCGCTTGAGATGCACGGCCGCTGCCTGGGCGATCTGCCGTCCGGTCGCGGTGCTGCCGGTGAAGCTGATGGTCGGCACCAGCGGCGAGTCCACCAGGAGGCGGGCGCCATCGGAACCGGTCTCGGTGAAGATGTTGACCACGCCGGGCGGGATCTCGGGCACGCTGGCGATCACCTCGCTCATGAGTTGCGCCGTGTGCGCCGCCTGGCGGGGCATCTTCACCACCGCGGTGCAACCGGCCGCCAAGGCTGGCGCCAACGAACGGATCGACAGGTAGGCGGGCGAGTTCCAGGGGGTGATGATCCCGGCGACCCCGACCGGCTGTCGGATCGACATCGATTGCACCCCGGGCCGCGGATCGAGCACACGGCCGAAGGTGTGCAGCGCGAGGCCGGCGGCGAAGCGCAGCGCGCGGACGATGAAGTTCGCCTCGAATCCCGCCTCGTAGCGCAGCTTGCCGTTCTCAAGGCACAGCGTGTCCACGATCTCATCCATGCGCGCGGCATAGGCGTCGGCGAGATGGCTGAGCGCGGCGCTGCGCAGCATCACGTCGGACGACCAGCCTTCACGCCGGAACGCCGCCGAGGCCGCTTCGATGGCGCTATGCGCCGCCTCGACGCCACCGTCGTGAAAGCTGCCGATCACCGCCCCTGTGGCCGGGCTGATGCTGTCCCGCTCCGGGCCGGTTACAGCCCATTCGCCGCCGATCCAGTGTCTTGCCTTACGTTCGGTCATGCCGATGCTCCTTATTGGGTCGCGCTTGATGATACCGGTTTTCGCCGTACTGGCCGGACTTCAACCATGGAGCAGCGGCGGGGCCGCCAGGCCGGTCAGCGGCGGCCGCTCGGGTGCCAGAACCAGGATCGCCATGCCCGCGGCCAGTGCTGCGCAGCCAATGGCGATGAACACGGCGCCCGGCCCGTGAAATACCTGCTGGAGGATGCCGATCACGAACGGTCCGAGGATTGCCCCGACCCGGCCGATCCCGAGCTCAGTGCCGACCGCGCTGGCACGGAGCTCGGTATCGTAGGATTGGGCGGTGAAGTTGTTCAGCACGAACTGCGGGCCAATGACCAGGAAGCCGGCGGCGGTGACACCGATGACGTTGGCGAGATGGCTGTCGGCATGGAACAGGAACAGCATCGCAGCTCCGCCCAACGTCCACCAGATCGCCAGCGCGGCGCGGTTCGAGCCGCGGCGGTCGGCCACGTAGCCGCAGCACAAGCCGCCGATGAACGACATGATCTGCATGAGGGCGCCAAAGCCGAAACTGGCGCCGAAGCTTTCGCCACGCCGCATCATCACCGTGGGCACCCAACCGGTGAGGCCAAAGATGCAGAACAGGCTGAGAAAAGCGGCGAGCCAGATGGTCAGGCTGGTGCGGCGGTAGCGCGGCGACAGCAGGACGGCCAACGAGCCTGGCGCCGCCGCCGCGGGCGCCTGCCGGAACGTTGCATCGCGGTATAGCGCGGCACGCTCCGGGCGGAGCCGAGCGAGCAATGCCCTTGCCTCTTGCGTGCGGCCGCGGGCGACCAGGAAACGGATCGACTCCGGCAGCGACAGATGCAGCACGACGGCCAGCGGGGATGAGAGCGCCCCGATCCAGTACAGCACCTGCCATCCATGCGCGGGAGTAAGCAACACGCCGACCAGACCGGCTACGGTGCCACCCAGAGCCCAGCCGAGGCCGACGCCCCAGATCGAGAAACGGTTCGCCACCCGGCGCGGCGCCAGCTCATTGATGTAGGTGGTGGCAAGCGGCAGCAGCACACCGAGGCCGATGCCGGTCAGCACCCGCAGCAGGCAGAACGAGCTGAACGAATGACCGAATATCGGCGTCGCCAAGGTGAACAGGCTGGCGATCCAGACGCCGCCGATCAGCGTGCCACGCCGGCCGAAGCGGTCGGCGATAGGCCCATGCGTCAAGGTGCCGATCAGGAAGCCGAACAGCCCGCTCGACACCAGCAGCCCCGCCTGCGACGGCTGAAGGTGCCAGGGCCGCATCACGTAATGGATGACGTAGGACGGATTAAAGGTGTCGTAGCCGTCGAAGAACGTCAGCAGCGTCATCAGGACACCGAGCCGCAGGTGCAGAGAGCCGAGCCTTGCCTCGGCGAGTTCCTCGTTGCCGTCGATCATCATCGCATCGGGCATGAAGTGTTCCAACGTGCCCCAAGTGTTCCGACGCGCTCCGGGAGGAGCGCCGTCCGCATCAATCTAGCCTGAACAGCTTCCGCGCATTCGAGCGTCCGATCTTAAGGCGGTCGGCCTCGCTGATGCTGGCAGAGTCGAACCAGTTCGCGGCGTCGTCGATGTTCTCGAACGGCCAATCAATCGAGAACAGGATACGGTCGGCGCCAATCTCCAGCATGGCGTCGATCATCGTCTGTGTTCGGAAGTTGCCCGACGTGGTCACATAGAAGTTGTGCTGGAAGTACTCGGCTAGCGGCTTCTGCGCCGGATAGGCCGGCTTCTGCTTCATCCAGGCGTTGCGATTGTCGATGCGCCACATGCTGTACGGCAGACCTTCGCCCATATGACCCAGGATAATCGACAGCTTCGGGTGGCGGTCGAACAATCCCGACGCCATCAGGCGCAGCGCGTGCACCGCGGTCTCCTGACCGAACGCCCAGGTCGGACCGAGCAGCCACGGGTGCCCCTTGTAGATGCGTGCGTCAGCCGCCAGCGGATTGCGCGGGTGCAGGTAGAACGGGATGTCGAGCGCTTCGACCTCGGCCCAGAACGGCAAGTATTGCGGCAGGTCATAATAGACCGGGCCATCGACCTGCTCGATCTCGGAGAAGCCGTTCACCAGAGCACCCTTGAAGCCCAACTCGGTCACGCAGCGCCGCAACTCGCGCGCCGCCGCTTCCGGATCCTGCATCGGCAGCGCCGCCAGACCCTGGAAGCGGCCCGGCCGCAATGCGACCTGATCGGCAAGAAAGTCGTTCGCACGCCGCGACATATCGTCAGCGCCGGACATGCTTGCCACCGCCTGCACTGTTGGCGCGTTGAGCGACAGCAGCATCAACTCAATGCCGTGCGCGTCCATCAACCGCAGCCGCGTTTCGTGAAAGTCTATAAGGCGATGCCGCAACTCCGGCCAGACCGACTCCGGCATAAAGCCGAGCGACTCGCCCACAGTCTCCTCGATTGCGAAATGTTCTTCGATGCAAATCTTACCGTTCATGGTCGACATCTCCGCGGTCATCCGACCGTTCCGATTAAGACTGCCCTAACATAGTGCCGGTGGCTCCGAGACCCGCCGTGGAGCGCGTTTGTCGTGTCATTTCCGCAGAAACGGCAAATCGCCAGCGTTACTCCTCCTGATCTTGTTCTTTATCGTTATCACGCAACTCTACGATGAACTCGTTTGCATGCGCAAGCATTGCGTTTGCAAATCTTCGCGATGGCCTGGATTTTGGTTATCGGCTATACGCGCGTCCAGATGCCGATGACCTACCGTTTGACCGACAGCCTGGGCTATCTCCTGAACCGCGCGGGGGTGCGCAGCGGCGAGCTGTTCGCGCGTCGGTTGTCGCCTTACGACATCACCGTATCGATGCACCGGGTTCTTGTCGCCCTCCACGAGCGGGGCGACCAGCGCCTGAGCGACCTCAGCGCGATGACCAGCATCGAGATCTCGACCCTGTCGCGGATGGTCAGCACCATGATGCGACGCGGCCTGGTATCTCGCGAACGCATGGATAGCGATGGACGCACCGTCACCATCAGCCTCACGGCCGGCGGACACCGGTTGGCGGAGGAGCTGATTCCGCTCGCGATCCATCACGAGCAGGTTGCGCTGCGGAATGTGGACCCGCAACGCGTAGCACAGTTGAAGCGCAGCCTCAGCGCCATCTACGACAATCTCAACGCGCTGGAGGACGAGCTGCCGGCGACACCATCCGCGGTAAGAGTTTCGCCTCGAGAGCCGTAGGCGGCATCAGACTCCGGGCCTGCGCGCAGCCGCAGCATCCGCTTGACGGTAGTTGCATAAGCAACTAATCGTCCTCGGCACATCGTCTGGACAGAGGCGCTAGCTTCCGACGCCGACCTATCGCGGCAGGTTCGGATCAGCGTCCCACGTCGTATCACCGCCTGCTGGCGTCCATACCGAAGCCTGAAATCCAGAAGGAACACACCTTGAAGCTCCTGCGCTACCGGCATGTAGATGGTGTCCACCTGGGAGCGCTTTTGGGAGACCGGATTGTTCGGCTCGACAGTCTCGGCTTCGGGAGCATGTCGAGTATCATAGAAGGCGGCAAGGCAGCGCTGGACCGTATTGCGGATCACCTCGCCTCCGCACCGGCCGACGTCGCCTTGACGGATGTCGCGTTGCTTGCTCCGCTGGAACGCCCGAGCAAGTATCTGGCAATCGGCATGAACTATGGGAAGCACCTGGAGGAGGCCGACAAGCTGGGTGTCGCGCGTTCGAAGCACCAAATCTGGTTCAACAAGCAGACCAGTTGCATTTCAGGTCCCTACGACCAAATCGATCCCGGCGTGACCGAGAAGCTAGACTACGAAGTCGAACTTGGAGTCGTCATCGGCAGGCAGGCCAAGCATGTGGGCGAGGGCGAAGCGTCCGGCTATGTGTTCGGCTATCTCGTCGCCAACGACGTGTCGGCACGCGATTGGCAGTTCCACTCCCCAACCTTCACCATGGGAAAGTCCTTCGACACGCACGGCCCGATCGGCCCCTGGATCGTGACAGCGGACGAAATTCCCGACCCGCATAGCTTGACACTTCGATGCTACGTCAACGGCACGCTGCGTCAGGACAACGTCACCAGCGGCATGATTGCCAATGTGTGGCAGCAGATCGCTTATCTTTCCACGGCCTTCACGTTGTATCCGGGCGATCTCATCGCCACAGGTACGCCTGAAGGCGTTGGTGTCGGCATGGATCCGCAGACTTTCCTGCAGCCAGGCGACGTTGTCCGTTGTGAGATTGATCGGATCGGTGCGATTGAGAATGTGGTGATCGGCGGCGGCAGCCGCTCGATGCCATAATCGGAATCACGATCGCCATCGCGGCAGTGTTTGTCCCTGCTGGGCCGAGACATTGCTTGGTGGCGTGGCCAGCAGGAGAACATACATGAGCGAAGCCAACAGCAGAGTTGCCGATCATCCGGTCAATCCGGAGTTCCTGAAGCGCTGGTCGGCGCGCGCCTTCACCGGCGAGGCGGTTCCCGAGGCCGATCTGATGACCATGTTCGAGGCGGCCCGCTGGGCACCCTCATCCTATAACTCACAGCCGTGGCGTTTTATCTACGCGTTGCGCGACACGCCGAGCTGGGACGTGCTGTTCGGCCTGTTGAACGAGATGAACCGGTCGTGGGCCAAGGATGCGGGCGCGCTCATCGTCGCCGTGTCCAAGTCCACGCTCTTGCCGCCGGGCAAGGACCGCGAAATCCCGTCGCACAGCCACTCCTATGATGCGGGCGCCGGATGGGCTTACCTCGCGTTGCAGGCTTCGATGTCAGGCTGGACCGCGCACGCGATGGTGGGTTTCGACATGGACAGCGCATTCGCCAAGCTGCGGGTGCCGGACGGCTACCGGGTCGAGTCGGCGATCGCGATCGGCCGTCGAGGCGACAAGTCACGCCTGTCGGAAGCCATGCAGGCGCGCGAAGCACCGAACGCCCGCCTTCCGCTCGGCAAGCTGGTCATGGAGGGACATTTCCGCGAGGACGTGTGACCTGGACCGGCTATGCCCGCAGCGACTGCCCAATCCGGTCCAGCAGGCCCGCCAGTTCGCCGCTGTCGCGGGCCGCGCCGTAGGCGTACCAGTCTGGCCGGACCACGGCCGCCGAGCACGATTGCGTGCTGAACCAGTCAGCATAGACGCCGTCAAGGTCCTCGAGCGTCCCGTCGGACGACGTCGTCATCACCACCGCGATCCGGCCACCGATGCCTTGCCAGGCCCGGCGCTGATCGTCGGTCAGGCGGCGCAGCAGTTCCGGGTTGGAAGCCACGATGCACCAGCCGGATCCGACGACGTCGTCGAAGCGTGCCTCGATGCCATGCGACCGCACCCGGCCTTGCGGAAAATACGTCCCGCTGCCGGCGATGAAGCCCGCACTCAGTCCAGGCAGGCTGACCTTCTCCGGCGCCTTCTGCGCCCGACGCTGGGCAAGCATTCGCTCGTCGCGAACCGCCGCTTCAGTCGGATCGCGCAGCGTCTGCACCCGGCCGAATTCAATCGCCTTCTCGGTGATGAAGCGGACATGCGGCTCCCGCTCAGCCTGATAGGTGTCAAGCAGGGCGTCGTCAGCGTGGCCGCGCAGAACCAGGTCGAGCTTCCAGGCCAGGTTGTGGCTGTCGCGCATGCCGGAGCACATGCCCTGGCCAAGGAAGGGCGGCATCTCGTGCGCGGCGTCGCCGGCCAGGAACAAGCGGCCGCGCCGCCACGCGCGGGCGATGCGGGAACGGAACACGTAGCTGACCGCCCTGATCAGCTCCGCGTCGTCACGGCCCAGGAACCGGCTGACCCGAGCCCAGACCGCGTCCGGCTTGGTCACCACCTCGATCGAGTCGGTGGCATCCAGCATGAAGGAAAAGCGATGGTGCCGGGGCCCGATCCGCACGATCGAGACCGGTTGCGACGGGTCGCAGATCTGACGGAACATTGGCAGATCCGGCACGGTCCGCAACATATGGAAGTCGCATACCAGCCAATTCTCCTGAAAGCCATAATCGTCCACCTCCGGCGCCACGGCGCGCCGCAGGAAGCTGCCGCCACCGTCGGAGCCGATGGCGTAGCGGGCGCGTACCTCGACCTTCTCGCCATCTGAACCAAGGCCGCGCAGCGTGACCGCCTCGGCGTTCTGCTCCAGCTCCGACACGGTCACGCCCTGCCTCACGTCGACGCCGGGCAGCGCCTTGTCGTGCCGGTCGAGCGCCGTCTCGATCTCAGGCTGATACATCATATACATCGCCGCCCAGCCGCCCGGGGCGCGTTCGGCATATCGCAGATCGACGAGGGTCTCGCCGGCCGCGTTGACCCACTGGTAGTCGCCCTGAGGAACAATGCCGTTGCTGATGGCTTCGACAAGACCCAGACGCTGGAACAGCCGCATGGTCTGGTCGTCAAAACATGCGGCGCGCGGCAGGTTGTACAGACCCATGTAACGCTCCAGCACAACCACGCTGTGGCCGAGCTGCCCGAGAAGAGCCGCCAAGATCATGCCGGTCGGACCGTAACCGACCAGGGCGACATCATAGTGCTTCATCGATTGCCATCCTTATGGTGCAGCATCGCGTTCGAGCTTCAACCGGCAAGTGGCAGGCCGCTCGGCAGGCAAAGGGTCGTCGGTGCGATGACGTCCATCAGGCTGCGGGTCATCGACATTTCTGAGCACTAGAGGCTTGTACACGACGGTAGGCCAACATGGTTGCGGATGCAACGCTTGCGGACGCAAGTAAAGCGCGCTCGCCAAGCCTGTCTGAGGCGTACCTTGAGCCAGCCGGGTTCAGTCGCTCCAGCTACGGTCCGGTTCACGCAGCCACTGAGCCAATGGCTCCAGGCAATAGGATGCCCAGACTTTGTGCAGCTTCACCACGAAAATCCGGTCGTGCTGAACATCCGCAAGCATGTCGGACAACTCGTCCCTGACTTCCGCAAGGCCTCGAAACGTGTCGATCAGCCAAGTCGAGCTGAGCGCCCTGATGTGAGGATACTGCTCCAACGCTGTGCGAAGCGACAAGTAGCGGTCGTCAGGTTGGGTGAGGTCGTAGGTCACGAGAAGAATGGCCATGCCTGGTTCCGGTTTGAGATCATCGATCGTCGGCACGCCACCAAACCAGGGAGGACATCTCACCGACCGACCATGAAAGGGCGAAAAGCTCCCTGAGCATCAAAGCTTGTATCTGTAGCGGCAGCGGCTTTGATCGTAACCGATCAGGAGCACTGCGCGTTGCGGGACCGCTCAGCATGGTCGATCCAGGTTTCGGTTGATGTTGTCAACTGTCAACACTATGGTTAGCGTCACCATAAATCACATGGTCGATCCGGGAGGATACGTATGAACTACCTGCGCAACGCCTGGTACATGGCGGGCTGGGTCAATGAATTGCCGGAAGGCGGAGTGCTGGCTCGGCGCCTCCTCGACGTTCCCGTTGCCATCTTCCGAGACGCGGCCGGTGAGCCGAAGGCTATACTCGATCGGTGTCCACACCGCTTTGCCCCTCTCAGCCTAGGAAAGGTCTGTGACGGAGCGCTGCTATGTGCCTATCACGGGCTAGCGTTTGATGGTGATGGCGCGTGCGTGTCCAATCCGCATGGTCCGATCGTGGCGGCGTTGCGGGTCGACGCATACAAGGTGCGCGAACAGTTCAAGGCGTTCTGGATCTGGTTTGGCGAGCCTGAACTGGCGGAGGCTACGCCGCTGCCGAAATTCCAGTTCCTGTGCGACGCACCAGAACTGGCGTTCAGTTGCGGCTATCTTCATGGGGAAGGCAATTACCAGCTCTATACTGACAACCTGCTGGATCTGACGCATGTCGACTTCCTGCACCCAAACACGCTTGGTGGAGGGGCAATCACGCGGACCAAGCCCGAGGTCCGGCAGGAAGGCAACACCGTCTCGATAAGCTGGCATCCGAGAAACGAGGTTCCCTCACCAGCTCAATATCATAATCTGAAGTTCACGAGCGCGGATCAGCGTGTCGACTCTTACACCGAGGTCATCTGGCATCCGCCGTCGAATATCATTCTGAACACTGGCGCGGTGCCGGTGGGAACGCCGATGGAGAGTGCTCCGGTGGTCAACGCGGTGCATGTGATGACACCTGAAACCGCCGAGACCACCCACTACTTCTTCGCTTCTACACGGAACTTTGACGTTGAGAGTGAAGAGGCGAACAAGCGGATGGCGGAGAGCCGTATGCGCGTGTTCTCGACTGAGGACAAGCCGATGATCATCGCGCAGTCGCATCGCATGGAGGGTTCTGATTTCTGGGCCTTGAAGCCTGTGTTGTTGCCGATCGACACAGGAGCGGCGCGCGTGCGTCGCGTGCTCGGCAAGCTGGTGGCGGCGGAGCAGTCGCCGAAGGATCAGGCCACGGCTCCGGAGCGAGCCTACGCGAGCGTCGAAGAAGGGTAATATCCGGCAGGCCAGCTTTCCTGCTGAAGGCCGCCCTTGATCAGGCTCTGCGTGGGCATTGTCCTTGAACGGCCTGGCGACGTAAGGTTCTCGGACGAGTTGAATGACTCGATGAGTGAGGACGTGGGGAGATATCTTGCCTACACTTCTTGTGACACGGCTTTCCGGCGAAACCGAGACCGTTGACGCTCCGGTCGGGAGAACCGTCATGGAGGTTATTCGAGGAGCGGGATTTGATGAACTGCTGGCCATGTGCGGCGGATGCTGTTCTTGCGCGACGTGTCACGTGTCGGTCGATCCGGCTTGGTTCGCCCGCCTGCCTCCGATCGGGGAGGATGAGGAGGCGCTGCTCGACAGCTCGAACAACCGGACATCGACGTCCCGGCTGTCGTGCCAGATAGAGGTCAAGGAGAACCTGGAAGGTCTTTCGGTCCGCATCGTCGACGAGGGTTGACTGGGTCGAACACTCCTGATTGGCAGCCACGCACGCCAGACAAAGCGGCTCAGTCACGTGGAAGCCTGAGATGATGCATCAGTGTAATCCGGCGCCGGATCGTTGCATTGGAACGGCACGTGGTGACAGGCCGCACGGCTGGCGGAGACGAACTTTATGAACGGAACAGCGATTATCATCGGCGCCGGCCAAGCCGGCGGCGAAGCCGCTACCAGACTCCGCAGCGAGGGCTTCTCCGGCCGCATCATGCTGGTCGGCGAGGAGAAGCACTTGCCTTACGCCCGGCCACCGCTATCGAAAGCGTACCTCGCTGGTGACGCGGACATCGACTCCCTGCGGGTGAAGCAGCTCTCCGTGTATCAAAAGGCCGACATCGAGTTGCGCCTGGCAACGCGCGTGGAAGCCATCAATCGCCATGAGCGAACGATTTCGCTTCAGGGCGGCGAACAGCTTCACTATGACGTGCTGATACTGGCGATCGGCGGTCGGCCGCGCCCTCTCAAGGTTCCGGGTCACGAGCTCGGCAATATCTTTTATCTTCGCAATATCGAAGACGGTGACGCTATTCGCAGAGGCTTCGAGTCTGGGCGCCGGCTCGTCATCGTCGGCGGCGGCTATGTCGGGCTGGAAGTGGCGGCGGTGGCAATCAAGGCCGGACTTGCGGTGGCAGTTCTGGAAGGCGCCAACCGCGTGCTGGCTCGCGTAACGGCACCTGAGATGTCGGCATTCTACGAGCGTGTCCATCGAAATCACGGCGTCGACATCCATACCGGGATTACCGTCACCAGCTTCATCGCCTCCGACAAGGACCCGGGCAAGGTCAGTGCGGTGGCGTATGGGGACAATTCCATGCTGCCGGCCGACTTCGTCATCGTCGGCATCGGGCTGCTGCCGAACGTCGAACTCGCTGAAGGCGCCGGACTGGTCGTCGATGGAGGCATCGTGGTCGAAGCCGACGGTCGGACGACCGATCCGCACGTCTATGCCATCGGTGATTGCGCAACGCATGCGGCGCACGGCTTCCTGGAGCGGAAGCTGCGACTCGAGTCGGTCCCGAACGCGATTGAGCAGGCGCACGCATGTGCCGCGGCGATCTGCGGCAAGCCCGCACGGAAGGCGATACCGCCGTGGTTCTGGTCCGAACAGTATGACCTTAAGCTTCAGATGGTCGGGCTGTCGAACGGCTATGATGAGATCGTCCTACGTGGCACGCCGGAAAGCCATAACTTCATTGCCTTCTACCTGCACGGTCACACGGTCATCGCCGCGGACGCGGTCAACCGGGTCGGCGATTTCCTGGCAGCGAAACGGATGGTGAATGAGCACATGAAGATCGCGACGAGTGCTCTTGCAGACGAGTCGGTGTCGTTGAAGTCGCTTCTCGCGGCTAGCGCGACGTAATTCTGGTGCTGAGACGCATCAGGATTCGGGTAATGGTTGGCCGGAGCTCTGATGATCGTTTCAGGCCAGCATCAGGCTCGGCCGCTCGATCAGGTTCTTGAAGGTCCGCACCAGCTCAGCGCCGACCGCGCCGTCGATCGCCCGGTGGTCGAAGCTGGCGGTGGCGGTCAGCACCGTCGCCAGCGCGAGCTGGCCGTCGGCCGCAACCGGCCGCTGCTCACCAGCGCCTATCCCGATGATGACCGCCTGCGGCGGGCTTATCACCGGAACAATCGAGGTCATGCCGAACATGCCCAGGTTGGAGAGAGACGCAGTGCCGCCCTTGTATTCCTCGGGCGCCAGAGTGCCGGCGCGGGCGCGGGCGGAGAAGTCCTTCACCTCGGCGGCGATCCGTGAAACGCGCTTGTTGCCAGCGTCGATCACCACCGGAGTGACCAAGCCGCCGGGGATGGCGATGGCGACCGAGATGTCGGCGCGTCCAAAGCGGTAGAGCTGGTCGCCGCCGAATTGCACGTTGGCGTCCGGCGTCAGCTCCAGCGCAACAGCCAGCGCCTTGATCAGGAAGTCGTTGACCGAGAGCTTCTCGCTTGCATCGCGCGACGCGTTCAGCTCGCCACGCAGCGTGAGCAGAGCGTCGAGCCGCACATCCACGTTGAGGTAGAAGTGCGGCACCGTCTGCTTGGACTCCGTCAAGCGTCGGGCGATGGTCCTGCGCATCCCGGACAGCTTGACCGTCTCGTGCGGGACGCCGGTTGGCGGTGGATGGATGGGCGTGGGGGCCGCGGCGTGCACCGGAGTCGGCGCCGCATCCAGCATCCCGGCGCGGCGCGGCAGGTTGAGGTCGATCCTCAGGATTTTGCCATCGCGGCCAGAGCCGCGGATCTGGCCGAGGTCGATACCCTTGGCGCCAGCGATCCGCCGGGCCAGCGGGCTTGCCTTGGTGGAGCTCGGCACCGCCGTTGCCGGGAGCGATGGCTTGACCGGCGCGGTGTCGAGGATCGCCATTGGCGGCGCGTGCGGCACCTCGGAGGGCATCGGCGGCAGCGGGGCGGCAGCGAGGCCCGTGTCCTCCGCCGGTCCGGGACCAGCCACATCCTGAGAGCCGCCTTGCATTCCGCGCGCGGGCGCGTCCGCCGCGTCGCCGATCAGCGCAATCAAGGCGCCCACCGGCACGTCCTCGGTGCCGGCGGCTACCACGATCCGGCTGACAATGCCGTCCTCGGCGGCCTCGAATTCCATGCTGGCCTTATCGGTCTCGATCTCAGCCAGGACGTCGCCGGCTTTCACCGCGTCGCCCTCGCGCACCCGCCACTTCGCGATGCTGCCCTTCTCCATCGTCGGCGACAGCGACGGCATGATGATTTCGGCGGCCATGATCACGCTCCCAGGAACAGCTCGGCCGATGCCTCGACGATGGCATCAGCGTCCAGTCTGTAGGTCCGATAGAGGTCAGGGAGGTCGCCGGTCTGGCCGAACCGGTCGACGCCGAGCGGGCTGACCCGCATGCCGCGCACCGCCCCGAGCCAGGACAGCGTCGAGGGCGCTCCGTCCAGCACCGTCACGAGCCCGGCTTGCGGCGCCAGCGCACCCAGCAGGGTCTCGACATGGCTGCTCGCGTGGCGGCGGCCGCTCCAGCGTCCGGCTTGGCGGGCGCTCCAACCACGATGCAGCAGGTCGGGGGAGGTGACGCAGAGCAGGCCGAGACCGGGGATATCATCAATCAGGCTGTCCCAGGCAGTGATCGCCTCCGGCGCCAACGCGCCGGTAAAGACGATTGCCGCCTCGGCTCCAACACCGGGCTGTTTCAACCAATAGCCGCCCTTCAGGGCGTCCTCCTCCCAGGCGGAGTCATCGCGTTCAATCTGGGCGATCTGCCGCGTGGTCAGCCGCAGATAGACCGAGCCGCCGTCATCGGCCTGCATGTGCGCAAGCGACCAGCGCATCATCAACGTCAGCTCGTCGACGAAGGCCGGCTCGAAATAGGTGAGGCCTGGCTGGCCCATGCCGATCAGCGGCGAGTTGATCGACTGGTGCGCTCCGCCCTCCGGACCCAGCGTTACCCCTGACGGCGTCGCCACCAGCAGGAACCGGCTGTCCTGATAACAGCCGTAGTTCAGCGCATCGAGGCCGCGGGCAATGAAGGGATCATAGATGGTGCCGATCGGCAGCAGGCGGGTGCCGAACATCGGCGCCGCAAGACCGAGAGCCGCCAGCATCAGGAACAGGTTGTTCTCGGCGATGCCGAGCTCGATGTGCTGCCCCGCATGATGGCCAGCCCAGCGCTGCGCCGACGGGATTTTGGCCAGGTGAAACACGTCCTGCAGTTCCTGACGACGGAACAGGCCGCGCTGGTTCACCCAGGCGCCAAGATTGGTCGAGACGGTGACGTCGGGCGACGTCGTGACGATCCGCTCCGAGAGCGCCGGCTCGGCGCGTGACAGCTCGAGCAGGATGCGGCCGAACGCCGCCTGCGTCGATTGGTTTGCGCCGTCCGGCACCGGCAGGCGCGTCGGGATGGCGATCGCCGGAGCCTTCGGCTCGGTTCTGGCAGCTGCCAGCGGCGAGCGCTCCACGAAGGCGCTCAGGCTGGCCGCCGCATTCTCGCCAAGGCCGCCATACGGCGCCCACTCCTGGCCCTCGGCGATGCGCATCGCGCTGCGCAGCGCCTCGATCTGGCTCGGATTCATCAGGCCCGAATGGTTGTCCTTATGGCCGGCGAACGGCAGGCCATAGCCCTTGATGGTGTAGGCGATGAACAGGGTCGGCTGCTGGTCCGCCGCCTCGCCGTAGGCCTCGAGCAGGGTCTCGACGCAGTGCCCGCCGAGATTGGTCATCAGCGCCGACAGCGCCTCGTCGTCGAAGCTGGCGATAAGTGCCGCGACATGATCCATGTCGCCGATATCGGCCATCAGCCGTGCCCGCCAGGCGCCGCCGCCCTGATAGGTCAGCGCGGCGTAGTCAACGTTCGGGCAGTTGTCGATCCAGGCCTCGATCGCCCGGCCGCCGGGACGCGCGAACGCCGCTTTTTGGCGCTTGCCGTGCTTGAGGGTCAGCACGCGCCAGCCGCAGGTGCGAAAGATGTCGTCGAACCGGTCGAACATGCGATCGGCAGTGGTCGCGTCGAGCGACTGCCGGTTATAGTCGACGATCCACCAGCAGTTGCGGACGTCGTGCTTGTACGCCTCGATCAGGCACTCGTAGATATTGCCCTCGTCGAGCTCGGCATCGCCCAGCAGCGCCACCATGCGACCCGCTTCGGTGTCGGTCATCCTGTCGTGCGCAATCAGGTAGTCCTGGACCAGGCTCGCAAAGACGGTGATCGCGACACCGAGCCCGACCGAACCGGTGGAGAAGTCGACCGGGATGCTGTCCTTGGTCCGCGACGGATAGCTCTGCGCGCCGCCCTGGCCGCGGAAGCGCTGTAGCTGATCGAGGCTCTGGTTGCCGAGCAGGTAATGGATCGCATGCAGCACCGGACCCGCATGCGGCTTGACCGCCACCTTGTCCTGCGGCCGCAAGGCATGGAAGTAGAGCGTGGCCATGATCGCCGTCATCGAGGCGCACGAGGCTTGGTGACCGCCAACCTTCAGTCCGTCGCGGCTCTCGCGGACGTGGTTGGCGTTGTGGACGGTCCAGGACGACAGCCAGCGCAGTCGCGCGTCGAGCGACTCCAGGGCAGACACCGTATCCAGTCTGGTTTGCGTATCGACCGGGTTCATCGCCCGCTCATCCGACTTTGACGGCCCAGGCTGCGCATCCTGCGACATCGTATCGCTCCTGTTGACGGTGTGAGCTGGCTGGTCCGGATAGAGCACGGGAGCAGACCGGCGGCCGCGCGATCATGCCATATGCAGTATCGGCTTGACAGCGCTGCCATCGAGCGACGCTTCAGCCGCGCGGTTGATGTCGGCGAAGTCGAAGTCGGTGATCAGTTTGCCGATCGGCAGGCGGCCACGGCGATAAAGCTCGATAAGCTTCGGGATGAAAACGCGCGGGACAACATCACCCTGGTTGGTGCCGACAACCCGAAGCCCGCGCGCGACCATGTCGACCACGTCGACCGCGACGGTGTCGCCGAATTTCGGCACCCCGATGACGACGCAGGTGCCGCGAGCAGCCAGCGACCGGATTGCGGCCCCCAGCGCGCCGAGATTGCCGCTGGTCTCGATCGCGCCGTCGAGACCTTCGCCGTTGGTCAACTCCTTGATCCGTGCAGCGGTGTCGCCCGAGGCTGCGTCAATCGTGTCGGTGGCGCCGAGGGCGCTCGCTGTCTGCAGCCGGGCCTGGTTCACGTCGATGGCGATAACCTGCGCGACGCCAGTCAGGCCGAGTCCCATGATCGCCGACATGCCGACGGCGCCCGCGCCGAACACCGCGACGCGAGCGGCGGGACCGGGGCGCAGAACGTTGATGACGGCGCCGACACCGGTCTGTATGCCGCAGCCGAGCGGCGCCAGGATGGAGGCGGGCACGTCCTCCGGCACCTTCACGACCGCGCGGGCAGCGACAACGATGTGGCGCGAGAACGATGATTGCCCGAAGAAGTGGCCGTGCAGCGGTCCGTCATCGCAGCGCAGCGTGGCCGAGCCATCCGCCCGGCTGCCTCCGAACAGATTGAGCATCGGCCAATCGCGGCAATAGGCCGGGTTGGCGTGCTGGCAGGCAGCGCAATGACCGCACCAACTGAAGCTGATCACGACCCGGTCGCCGATAGCCACCTCCTCGACCGCGGCGCCGAGCTGGATGACCCGGCCCACGCCCTCGTGACCAAGGACGCCTGGCAGCGGAAACGGCAGGTTGCCGGAGCGTGCCGAGAGGTCGGCATGGCACATGCCGCTCGCCTCCATCTGGATGATCACCTCCGTCGGACCAGGCGCCGACAGCGTCACGGCGCGCATCGTGAAGCGGCCGCCCGTCTCGCGGACGACCGCCGCCTCGGTGCTCATCACGCCGAACGATTGATCGTTGCTCATGGATTTTCCTCCGCCGGCCGAATTGCCTCATGGCTGCTCTGCCCATAGTTCACGAAGTTTTCGATTTAAGCCAGCCACAACGCCTGTGTGGCTCCGCCAGGTCCCACCGTTGCGGAAGCTGACACGGCGTGTTGAAATGGCTAGCCGGACCTGATCATGGGTGCGATGATCCGAACATCGATTAACGACTGCCAAACGGTTCCGATATCGCGCCTAGCAAGAGGTAGAGTAAATGGACGCCGAACCAGCCCATCCCAACGTGACTCAGCCGACTTCGGCTCTGAAGATCAGCGAGACGATCCTCAAGACCGGCCAGCTCGACAAGATGAAGCCGTGGTATTCGACGGTGCTCGGCGTCTCCCCGTTCTTCGAGCATGCGCCGCCCCAGGGAACCAAGCCGCTCGACCTGGGAGGACAAACTCGTGCGTCCGACCTGAAGATGTGCTTCTTCAGGCTGTCGCTGGACTTTCCCTACATTCAGACCATCGGCATCTTTGAAGAGCCCGGCACCGGGCTCGAGGTTCCCAAGGGTACGCCTGGGCTGCACCATATGCAGCTCACGGTCGGCAGCTTCGCCGAGCTTTGCGACAAATACGACGAGCTGAAGAAGCATGGCTTGAAGCCGCACCGGAGCAGCGATCACGGCCCGATGACGAGCTTCTATTATCGCGATCCCGACGGCAACAACGTCGAGATCACAGCTCAGAATTATCCGACGGTGGAAGCTATGGTCGAGTTCATGTCATCGGCGGCGTTCAAGGCCAATCCATCGGGTGCGGAGATCGACCCAGAGGAGTTCGTGGCCAAGCACCGTAGGTCCTGAACGTGCCAAGCCGACTCTCTGCTGATCGCCTGAGGACATTTAGCTTATGAAGCTGGCAAGGATCCTACGACAAGGGATGTGCGCAGAGGGCGTACTCAACGGCGAGAACGTGCACATCATCGGGGGTTGGCGGGGCGGCGATCCGGGCACGACCGCGTTCGCACTGCCGGCGCAGTCTCTGTCCGAGCTCAACCGCGCCGCCTCGGACGCCACCGAGATCGTACCGCTTTCCTCGGTGCAGCTTGCGGTGCCGGCGGACGTTTTCGGCAAGATCATCTGCGTCGGCATCAATTACCGTGATCATGCCAGCGAGACCAGGAATGAGGAGCCGAAGAACCCGATCCTGTTCACGCGGACCCTCGACTCGCTGGTCGCGGCCGGCCAGCCGATCCTGCGTCCGAAGGTTTCCGAGACATTCGACTTCGAGGGCGAGGTCGCGGTGGTGATCGGACGCGAGGCGCGGCACGTGTCGGTCGAGCAAGCCATGTCTCACGTCTTCGGCTATTGCTGCTTCATGGACGGCAGTGTGCGCGAATATCAGAAGCACGCCTTGATGACGGGCAAGAACTTCTGGCAGTCCGGCTCCATGGGTCCCTGGATCGTCACCGCCGATGAGGTCGGAAACACCAACCTCAAGGTGGAGACCCGCCTCAACGGCGAGACCGTGCAGTCAGCTTACCTTAGCGACCTGATCTTCAATATCCCGCAACTGATCGCGTACTGCTCGCGCTACACCTATCTCAGGCCCGGCGACGTGATCGCCACCGGAACACCCGGGGGCGTGGGCTCGCGTCGCGTGCCGCCGCTGTGGATGAAGGCAGGCGACAAGCTCGCGGTCGAGGTGGAGAAACTAGGCAGTCTGGCCAACCCGGTCATGCAGGAAGCCTGAAGCGGGTCCGCCTGTCAGAGCAGCCGCCCGGCCACGATTGCAGCTCACGCGAGCACCCTGGCTGGCGCAAGTGTTTCGATGTAGTTCCGAAGACGGAATGGATCATACGTCTCCGAGACGCTTGCCATGATCAGCAGCGATCGCCGCCCTGACAGCTCAACAAACCGCGTCAGTGCGAGCGCACTGTCGCGCGCGCGTATCGCCTCGATGATTGGCAAGAACTCGGCGCTTTCGATCCAGACGCTCGGTATGTCGGAGATGCTCGCCCGGTATCTGCGGATGTCGTCGATGAGCTGGCGGTTCAGGGACACGGCGCGCGGACTTGCATGAGCGATCGCAGTGAACACAAACTCGTGATAGGCGTCCACCCATTCTCCCTCGTCGACTTTGACGGAATGTTCCATGCGGCTGACGCATTCGTCCAGGTTCTGGATCGCCTCGACCGTCAGAAAGGGCACGCTGATCTTGATCGCCAATGCGTCATTGAGCAGGTTCAGGCTCAGCACAGCCTCGAGATCCACGATGTTGAATGGCGCCACGCTGAAGCGCTTGTTGGCCTCTGCAATGACCAGCATGTCCTGCTGCAAACGACGCAGAGCCTCCCGCACCGGGCCACGGCTGGTGCCACCCGCGGCCGCAATCGCGAGCTGCGATAGCGGCGTGCCGGGAGCGAGCTTGCCGCTCAGTATGTCGGCTCGAAGATCGTCATAGATCAGAGATGCCATATTGCCGGGGCGTCCCTTGGCAACGAGCTTGTCCATGATATCTGCCCGCATGTCGCTTCGTGTCGACCCCGGTCCTGACGTTCGACCAGATCATTGCTGGATGCTTTAACGGCTAGGCCGTGGCAAGAGCACGTGGCCATTCAATGCCCCGATGCGGAAGGGACGCCAAGTCATCGGATGCCGCACTGACCGCCGGCTGGCGTTTGTGTCAGGACGCCATGGCTGGCTTCTGCTCGCTGTCCAGCATCTTCATCAGACGCTCGTCATAGCGCGTCCCGGCAATCGCGTTGACCGGTATGGCGCTCTCGACGCGGGCCATGTCCTCGGCGGCGAGCTCGACATCCAGCGCGCCGAAGGTCTCCCGCAACTGAGCGCGGCTGCGGGCGCCGATCACCGGGACGATGTTCGGGCCACGCGCCAGCACCCAGGCAGTCGCCAGTTGCGAGATGGTTATTCCCTTCTCCCGCGCGATCGGCGTGAGCGCCTCGACCAGCTTCTGGTTCCGCTCGAAGTTGCCCTCCCTGAACCAGGGCAGATGGGCGCGCTGGCTGCCCTTGGCGGCCGGCTTCGCGTTGCCGCTCAGCAGCCCGTGCGCCAGCACGCCGTATGCTGTCAACGCGATGCCGAGTTCGTCGAGCACCGGCATGATGGTGTCCTCCGCGCCGCGGCTCATCAGCGAATATTCGAGCTGCACGTCGCAAATCGGGTGAACAGCATGGGCGCGGCGGATCGTTGCGGCGCCCACCTCCGAAAGGCCGATATGTCGAACGTAGCCCGCGGTCACGAGATCGGCGATTGCGCCGATGGTGTCCTCTATCGGCACCTGGCTATCGAGGCGGGCCGGACGATAGATGTCGACGTGATCGACGCCGAGGCGGACGAGCGTGTAGGCCAGGAAATTCTTCACCGCGGCGGGCCGCGCATCGACGCCGAGGAACGCGCCATCCGGTCCGCGGAGGCCGTCGAACTTGGCCGAGAGCACCACCTGGTCACGCCGTCCGGCGATCGCCTTGGCGATCAGCAGCTCATTGTGGCCGGCGCCGTAGAAGTCGGCCGTATCGAGCACATTCACGCCGCGCTCCATCGCCGCATGGATCGTGGCGATACTTTCGGCATCGTCCGTGGACTGCCTGGGCGCACCGGACATTGCGGAGCATCCGACGGCGAGTGGAAAGACGGCTGGACCTTTGGAACCGAGTGTCCTGCTAGCGGTGCTCATAGTTGACTTTCCCAAAGCTATTTCTCATGGCGAGACGCACGGCTCTTGCTACGCAGAGCGGGTCTCGTATTACACGACCGGCGGCCCGTTCGGAACACTCCAACATCGGGCGGATTGATTGATGATCTTGCGGTTCCCGCGCAACCATGGCTTGCTGAGCGCTTCAACAGGATTGGGTGCGCAGAAGTCATGTCCACTGTCGACGACGTGAAGGATCTCGAGGCCCGTCGCGGGGCCGCACTCGTCGCGCTCGACATGGCGGCCCTCGACCGCATGTTTGCGGACGATATTGTCCACGTGCATGCCACGGGCGTGGTGCAGGACAAGAAGGCGTTGCTGCACCACATCGAGTCGCGTCGGCAGTTTGTCGCAGTGGAACGTCCCGGCCTCGAAGTGCGTGTTTACGGCGATACCGCCGTGTTGACCGGAGGACTGCTCAACACGCTGCGGCCGCCGGGCCAGGCGTTGCGGCAGATGAAGGGATTTGCCACCCAGGTCGCGCGCCTGGAGAACGAAGCCTGGCGGTTCGTGAGCTTCCACGCCTGCCTGCAACCTGATTGAACCGGCGGCTGCTCGAACCTACCGAGCTCGTGCGCCAGCGGCGTGCAGCATGGCTCGTTCGATCACATCGCGCGGCTGCGCACCCGAGACCACCGTGCCCCCGATCTCGAGCTGAGGTATGCCGCCCACCACCGTCATCGAGGCACGCTGTTGGGCGGCGCGAACCTCGGTGGCGCCTGATCCCCGCAGAAGCGCCGCATCAATCAGATCGGCCTCGACGCCGGCCTCGGCAGCGATGTGTCGCAGCACCTCCGGATCGGAAAGATCCCGTCCTTCGGTAAAATAGCCGACATACATCCGGCCGGCGAGCGTGGTCCGGATGTCCGGATTTGCGGTCCACATAAGCTGATGCGCCAGCATCGTATTCGGCACGCGCGACACCCGGTCGTAATTGAACACTGCGCCCGTGCCGGCGCTTGCGGCCATGATCCGCGCATCGAGCGCCCGCGCCTTGTCCAGTCCGAACTTGGCGGCTCGCAGCGTCGTGCGGTCCATGCCCTCGGGAGGAAGGCCGGGGTTAAGTTCGAAAGGACGATAGTCAACCTTGACCTCGACGTCGGAGGGCATCCGAGCGATTGCCCCGGCAAGCTGGACATGTCCTATGAAGCACCAGGGGCAGGTGAAATCGGAGGTCGCGGTGACGGTCATACGCATCGGCGGCGATCCTTCAGGCTACAGTGACATCAGCCAAACGATTTCGAGAACCGGTCGATCGACGCCACATCGTCGGCGGAGAGACGCACGTCCGCGGCCCCGATGGCCTCGCTCAGACGCTCCCTGCGTCGCGCGCCCAGAATTGGCACGATCTCGTCGCCTTGCGCCAACACCCAGGCGATCGCCACCTGGGCAACCGTGATCCGGTTCGCCTGCGCGATGTGACGCATCGCCTCGACCAGCGCCAGGTTCCGCTCCAGCATGGCGTCGCGGAACCGCGGGTCCTGCCCGCGCGCGTCGGACGGGTCCGCAACGGAGCCCTTCTGCCAGTGTCCGCTGATCAAGCCACGGGCCAATACGCCGAACGCCGTGATGCCGATGCCGTGCCTGCGGCAGGCTTCGAGGATCGGCCCATCGATCTTGCGGCAGATCATCGAATACTCGATCTGCAGGTCCGAGATCGGATGCACCGCGGCGGCGCGCTCGATGGTGTCGGCCTCGACCTCGGACAGTCCGATATAGCGGACATAGCCGGCAGCAACCAAGTCGGCGATGGCGCCGACCGTATCCTCGATCGGCACCTCGGGATCGAGACGCGCCGGCCGGTAGATATCGATATGGTCGACACCGAGCCGGGTCAGAGAATAGGCGACGAACGTCTTGACCGCCTTTGGCCGGCAGTCGAAGCCGACCGCCCGGCTCCAGACGTTGCGCAGGCTGCCGAACTTCACGCTGAGCAGGAAACTGTCGCGCGGGCGACCCCGGATCGCCTCGCCAATCAGCATCTCGTTATGACCCATTCCGTAATGGTCAGCGGTGTCGATCAGGGTCAGTCCACCATCGAGAGCCGCGTGAATGGTGGCGACGGCTTCCGACCGGTCGGCCGGA
Organism: uncultured Acetobacteraceae bacterium; assembly: GCA_964246745.1. Taxonomy (GTDB): domain Bacteria; phylum Pseudomonadota; class Alphaproteobacteria; order Acetobacterales; family Acetobacteraceae; genus Lichenicoccus. Next base: position 102,900 of record CAXTRK010000004.1, on the reverse strand, counting down.
CCATAGGTTCCCGACATCGCCATGCAGCCGAGACCGATAACGGACACTTCGGGCCCGGACCGTCCAAGACGACGAGTGTGCACCGCAGGTGTGTCCTTCTCACTCATGCATGAAGGTCGTCGTCGCCCCGATCCCCTGTGCCCGGATCGTCGGCCGCTGCCAGACGAGCAGCAGCACCGAGACCGCACCAACGAGCGGCGCTATCGCCAGGAGCTGGAAGGTGCCGCCGCCTTCCCAGCCGGCGCCAAGCAGGCGGCCGGCGATCAGCAGCATCATCACCTGTCCGATGCCGCCGGCGCCCATGCCCCAGCCAATGCCGGTCGAGCGCATGCTGGTCGGGTAGCTATTCGCCGCCAGGGTCAGCGCGCCGCTGAGCGCCAGGCCGCTCAGGCAAAACGAGCAGATGAACAGGTCGACGGACATCCTGGTAACGCTCCCGGCGGCCTCGCCCAGGAGCGCGGTGCCCACGGCCCCCACGACCAGGGCCGGGACCAGAACCGCGACCACGCCGAACCTCTGCATCAGGCGTCCGGCCAATGCTGCTCCCGGAAGCATGCCGATCCCGCCCATCCCGAGCGCCATTGCGGCGCGTGGGACGGCAATCCCGTGTCCGCGCATCAGGGTGATGGCAAACGAGAACACCACCGTCCCGGTGCCGAGCGCGCTCAGGAACAGCAACCAGAGCAGCAGGGTCGGTAGGGTGCGGCCTTCGGAGAACAGGCTCCGCAGGGGCGACTTGACCGGCTTCTCCTCGGTCGAAACGATCCGGACATCGACCGGCAGGCCGGGCTGAAGGCGATCGATGATGCGGCGCACCTGGCCCGCATCGCGACCGCGCAGGATCAGGAATCGCACCGACTCCGGAAGCATGACGATCATCAGCAGCCCGAAAACCAGCGGCAGCAGGCCGCCGACCAGGAAGATCGACTTCCAGCCATAGGCGGACACCACCGCTGCGTAGAGGAAGGAGCCGAGATTGCTGCCGACCGGCCAGCCAGCCCAGACAAGATTGGCAATGACGGCCCGATGCCGGCGGGGCGCGTATTCCGAAGCGAGCGCTATGAAGCACGGGGTCGCGCCGCCCAGTCCGATGCCGGTCAGGAAGCGCGCCATCAGAAGCTGGGGCAGGCTGTGCGCAGCGGCAGTCGCCAGGGTGAAGACGCCTGCGACGATCGTCGAGAAGATCAGTATCCGCTTGCGGCCGATGCGGTCCGCGAGCAGGCCGAGTATCGAGGTGCCGAGCACCGCTCCGGCCAAGCCCGCAGCAAAGACTGGGCCAAGATGCGCGCGCGTCACGTCAAGGCTCTGGGCGATCAGCGGCGCCGCCACCGCGATCGCCACGTTGTCCGCGCCGTTGAGCACGGCGGCGAACGAACACAGAATGAATATCAAGACGACCCAGCCGTCGATCCTGCGCTCATCGATCAACTCAACGACGTCGACTGCGCCTTCATGATTTATGTCGATGCTCACCGTCACACTCCCCTTGCTCTTTTTATTGTCTGAGAGAGCCAGTCCTGCGTAAGCGCGATGCGCTCCCGCTACCCTGTTGGTTGGAAGAATGTCCGTCCACTGCTGCGATTGACGGATCCCACGCTCGGCCAATCGAAATGCGGGCTGAAGCAGTAACGACCCGGTTTTGACAGCAGGTCGAGGAGCTCGTGACGTGTCCTGACCGCAAGATCGGGATCCATGTCCACCGGGTTATGGAGATCAGGCGTCTCGACCGACACATCGGCTTCGGCGATCGCGTCGGCGGTGAAAATCAGGGTCTTCCCGCCTTCCGAGATGACGTAGCCGACCTGGCCCGGCGAATGTCCCGGCAGCTCGATCGTGCCGATCCCGGGCAACGCGTCGTCGCCTGCCATGAACGTTTCGAGCGTGCCATCGGCATGGCCCAGCATGGTCTTGGCCGCTGAGATCATCGCCTCTCGCAAGGGCGGCGGCGTTACCAGGCCGGTGAAGTCCACCGGCTCGGCATTCCAGAACGCCAGCTCCCGCGCGGCGAGCCGGTAACGAGCGTTCGGGAACGATTTGGTGCCGTTGGGACGATACAAACCGCCAATATGATCGGGATGCAGATGCGATATCAGCACCACGTCGATCATCTCCGGCGTGAAGCCGGCTTGGCCGAGCGCCTCGGGAAGCTGGCCCACTCCCGCGAGCCGCTCGCCGCGAATGATGGCATCAGGACCTAAGCCGCTGTCCATCAGTACACGACCAACTCCCGGCACCAATACAAGCAGACAGGAAAGCTGCCGCATCGCGGGTGCCGCGTCCGGGCGCGTTCCCGGTGGTGACGACCGCGGAAACGCGCCGTCGTTCAGAGCGATGCACTCGACCGTGCCAATCCTGAAGCAGTGAAACAGAGGCTCGGCGCCCGCTTTTGTCTGCCCGTTCGTCATCACGCTAGTCGCCCTGCCGCAGCCATAGGCGTTCACCCTCGCGCAAGGCTACGACCGTCTCCGGCATGTCGGTGCCAGGCACCTCCGCGAGCGGAGCGATGCCGACCGTCGACAGCGTCTGATTGAGGTAGCGGAAAGACCGCCGGTACGTCGCAAGCTTCGCCTCGTCGAGTTTCGGCGGGCGCATAGGATTGCACGCCACCAGCAGGTCGCGAATATAGAAGACACGAAGACCGGCGATGAGCCACTGCCCGTCGAGACGCTGCATGCGCCAAAGCAATCGCGTGAACCCCTCACGAGTGAGTTCGACGCCGTCGACTTCAAAGAAGCTTCTGTTGACGCACGGCGTCTCGGCCAGCGCACGATCGCCATTCAACGTGACGACGCTTGGCGACAGGAGATGGATGCTGACGTCAATGCTCTTGTAGTTCTTCCGGCTGCTGGCCACGAATTCAGCTCCGCTGCCACGGAACCAGGAAATGTCCACGATGGAGTCCGGATGATAGCAGCTCTCCATTTCGTCGAAAAAACCATTGTCCCGGGCCAGTCGTTCCCGCGCGATGAGTTCGGTTATAGCCAGACGATCGAGCTGCTCAGCCACCCTCAGCCCGAACATCGCTGCACCATTGCTCAAGATCGGACCTCTTCATTCAGGGAGGATCGAACGCCTCTCTATTTTCACGTGAGCAGCCGAGCGCCGCTTCATCGGCCGACCACTTTCTTACAAGTCAGATCAGTGCTTCTTGTCGATAGTTCCAGAAAGCGAGTTCTTGTTGAAGGATGTCTCGGTATGCATGCCGACCGCGGCACGACCGAATGTCTCAAGGCAGGTCTCGTGCATCATGTGAGCATGCATGGCAGCGACCGTGCTTTCGCGGAACATGCGTTGGAAGGGGTTGTCGTCACGGATCGACGAGGCGCCGCTCGCACGCAGGATCGTCTCGGTCATTTCAACCGCCAGCTTCATCACGTATGAGCTCTCAAGCTGGATCCGCTTCAAATCGAGCTCGGTCGACTTCCCGCCGGCCTCGGCAAAGGCGGACGCGTTCGCCACGTTGCCGCGCGACATCAGCTCGATAGCCGTCATCTTGCAGTGCAGTTCACCAAGCTGGATGTGGGTGATCGGCGCTTCGCTCTGCTTGTTGTAATGCAAGTGGGTGATCTTACGGGTCTGGATCTTTTCGTAGAACAGGTCGAGCGCGCCGCGTGCGATGCCCATTGACACCCCGGAATGCACCGAGGCGGTCAAACTGGCGATGTCGAGCTTGAACAACATGCCCTCGGGCGCAGGCTCAATGCTGTTGTTGGCGAACAGGTCCTTGACATTGCGCACGCGGTAGTCGGGGACGAACACTTCGTCCTCTATCACCACCGTATTGCTGCCGGTGCCGGCCATCCCCATGACCTTCCAGTCGTCGCGGATGGTGATGTCGGTGTGCGGGATCTGGGCCAGCATCGGCTCGTTGCCGTATTCCGGGCAGATGAGGCCCACATGCACGAAGGCAACGTGGCGGCAGCCGCTCGAGAAGGGCCAGCTTCCCTTCAGCATGTAGCCGCCCTCGACGCGACGGGCCACGCAGCAATTGCCGGCGCCACAAGTGAGGGGACCAACCCAGTCGAGGCCGAACAATTCGTCCTGGAACCGGCGATCATAGAGACCGACCCACTGGGCCGCGGTCAGCGTGACCCAGGTGACCCAGCCGGTGGAGCCGCAGCCGCTGGCGATTGCCGCCACGACGGCATGGATCTGCAGCGGGGTGCAGGCATAACCTCCGTACTCGACCGGGGTAGTCATCTTGTAGACACCCATCGCGTCAAGATCGCGGATGGTCTGCTCCGGAACGTGGCTGAGACGCTCAGTTTCCAACGCCCGCGCCCGCAGCGTCGGCACATAGGCCCTGACATCAGCCAGAATGCGCGCTGCGACCTCAGGGTCGCCTGGAATGCGGCTGACGATCGTCTCGCGCGGCTTCCGCTGGCCAATGCGGGTGTCGGCAGCGAGCGACCCATGTGCGTAATTCATTGAAAATCTCCTAGCGCTCCGTTGCGCGCTGAAACGTCTCACCCATCGCTCGCCTACCATGGGTGACGGACGCCAATGTGTCCACACTTTTTCAATGCTGTCAGCAACGCGAATGCGTGACGTCAGGCGAAGCCGCTCGCGGTCCAGCCTGAACTGGCCAAACCGGAGCTAAGCGGCAGCGCCCTGGTCTCAGGCGAGATCGTAGCGGTCGAGATTCATGACCTTGGTCCAGGCGGCGACGAAGTCGTGCACGAACGCCTGCTTTGCGTCGTCGCAGGCATAGGCTTCTGCCGCGGCGCGAACCACGGAGTTGGAACCGAAGAGCAGGTCGACACGGGTGCCGGTCCACCGGACCTCGCCCGTCGCACGGTCGCGCCCTTCATACAGGTTCTCCGAGGTCGATGACGCAGACCACGCCGTGTTCATATCCAGCAGGTTGACGAAGAAGTCGTTGCTCAACGTGTCGGCCTGGCGGGTGAACACGCCATGGGCGGAGTGCCCGGCATTGGCGCCCAGCACGCGCAGGCCGCCGATGAGGACCGCCATTTCGGGGACGGTCAGCGTCATCAGATGCGCCCGGTCCACCAGTTGCTCCTCCGCCGAGCGGTCATCCTTAGGTCCGAGATAGTTGCGGAAGCCGTCCGCCGCCGGCTCAAGCACGGAGAATGAGACGATATCGGTCTGCTCCTGCGTCGCATCGGTGCGCCCCGGCGCGAACGCAACGGTCACCTCATGGCCGGCATTCCTTGCCGCGGCCTCGATGGCGGCGTTGCCGCCAAGGACGATCAGGTCGGCCAGCGAGATCTTCTTTTCCCCGGGCTGAGCGTTGAACGCCGCCTGGATGCCCTCCAACGTGTCCAGAACCTTGGCCAGCTCGGCCGGATTGTTGACCTCCCATTCCTTTTGCGGCGCGAGACGGATGCGCGCGCCGTTTGCTCCGCCACGCTTGTCGGACACGCGGAAGGTGGCGGCCGAGGCCCAGGCGGTGGACACGAGTTGGGCGATGGAAAGGTCGGAGGCGAGCAGCCTGGCCTTGAGGTCGGTGATATCCCGCTGATCCACCAGCGCGTGATCCACGTCCGGCACAGGATCCTGCCAGATGAGCACTTCGTCCGGGACCAGTTTGCCGAGATAGCGCGCGCGCGGCCCCATGTCGCGATGGGTCAGCTTGTACCAGGCGCGGGCGAAGGCGTCGGCGAACTGGTCGGGGTTCTCATGGAAGCGCCTGGCGATCGTTGCGTAGGCAGGGTCCACCTTGAGCGCGATGTCGGTGGTGGCCATGAACGGGGCGTGGCGCTTCTGGGGGTCATGCGCGTCGGGCACGGTCCCGGCCCCTTGACCTCCCTTGGGCGACCACTGGTAGGCGCCGGCCGGGCTGCGCACCAATTCCCATTCATAGCCGAACAGGTTTTCGAAGTAGTTGCCGTCCCAACGGATCGGATTGGTGGTCCAGGCGCCTTCCAGTCCGCTGGTTATGGTGTGGACGCCCTTGCCGCTGCCGTAGCTGTTGCGCCAACCCAGGCCCTGCTCCTCGATGCCGGCGCTTTCCGGCTGAAGGCCGACATATTGGCCGGGCTCGGCGGCGCCGTGGGTCTTGCCGAAGGTATGACCGCCGGCGACGAGGGCGACCGTCTCCTCGTCGTTCATGGCCATGCGGGAGAAGGTCTCACGGATGTCGACGGCGGAGCCGGCGGGGTCCGGCCTGCCGTTGGGACCTTCGGGATTGACGTAGATGAGGCCCATCTGCACGGCGGCAAGCGGGCTCTCCAGCTCGCGCTCGTTCTTGTAGCGTTCGTCGCCCAGCCAGGTGCCCTCACGGCCCCAGTAGATGTCTTCCTCCGGCTCCCAGACGTCCTCGCGCCCGCCGGCGAAGCCGAAGGTCTTGAAGCCCATGGATTCGAGGGCAACGTTGCCGGTCAGCACGAGGAGGTCGGCCCAGGACAGCGTGCGGCCGTATTTCCGCTTGATCGGCCAGAGCAGCCGTCGCGCCTTGTCGAGGTTCGCGTTGTCCGGCCAGCTATTGAGCGGCGCGAAACGCTGCGTGCCGGAGCCGGCGCCGCCGCGGCCATCGCCGGTGCGGTAGGTGCCGGCGCTATGCCAGGCCATGCGGATGAAGAACGGGCCATAATGGCCGTAATCGGCCGGCCACCACTCCTGCGAATCCGTCATCAGCGCATGCAGGTCGCCGATCACGGCATCGAGGTCCAGGGTCTTGAAGGCCTCGGCATAATTGAACGTCTTGCCCAGCGGATTGGCTTGGGGAGGATTTTGGTAGAGGACATGCAGATTGAGGTGGTTCGGCCACCAGTCTCGATTCATCCGGGCCAAGCGGGTCGCGTGTCCCACGACAGGGCACTTGCCTTCGGAGGTGACGTTCGTGTCCATGGACGTTGTCCTTCGCTGTTGTTGTGACGGACTATGCGGGTTCGATGCCGAGCGATCCAATGAATAAAATTCGATGACTTCATCGAGAGGTTCGATGAGCCCGCTGCCTAGTCCGCAGCAGCTCCGCTACCTGCTGGCGCTGGCGGAGAATGGACATTTCGGCCGCGCGGCGGAGGCATGCGCCGTCACCCAATCGACGCTCTCGGCCGGGATCCTGGCGCTGGAGCGGCAACTGGACGCGGCAATCATGGAACGCGGCGCCGGCAAGCACGTCGTCTTCACGGCGCTCGGCGAGGAGATCGTGGCCCGTGCCGGCAAGGCGCTCGCCGCATTGGAGGCGTTGGCGGAGGCGGCGTCGTCGGCGCGTGAGAAGCTGAGCGGTCCGCTGCGTCTGGGCGTGATCCCGACCATCGGCCCGTTCCTGCTTCCCCGGCTGATGCCGGTGCTGCGCGGCGCCTTCCCCGATCTGCGCGTGTTCGTGCGCGAGGATGTGACCAAGGACCTGGTGGAACGGCTGTCGCGCAACCGGCTCGACCTGCTGCTGGTGGCGCTGCCATGCGAATGCGGCGATGCGGACACCCTGGCGATCTCGCGCGACGAGTTCATGGTGGCGTTGCCGAAGGGCCATCCGCTTGCCGCACGGGCGCGCGTGCCGGCGGAGGCGCTGGCCGGGGAGCGCATCCTGCTGCTGGAGGACGGGCATTGTCTGCGCGACCAGGCGCTGGCGGTGTGCGGCATGGCGGGCGAGCAGGAGGGGTTCGCCGCGACCAGCCTGCACACCCTGGCGCAGATGGTGGCCGGCGGGCTCGGTGTGACGCTGCTGCCGCAGATCGCCGTGGAGGCGGGGATCGCGGCGTGGGCGGACATTGAGTTGCGGCCGCTGGCAGGCGGTTCGGCGTGGCGCACCATCGGTCTCGTCTGGAGGCCGCATTCGCCGCGTGCAGACGACTATAAGGCGCTGGCGCCGCTGATCACGCCCGCTTTACGTCAGAAGACGGCGCATCAGAACACGGCATGATCCCCGCGCTCGGGTGCCGCGCCGCCGGCCACGAGCCGAGCGTAGAAATCAAACAGCGTCTCCGTACCCGTCGAGGGCGTCGCGGCAGCGTCGTAGCGGCCGGTGTCGGGATCCAGCACCAGCATTGATTCGGTGGCGTAGTAGCGGCCGATCCGCGCCAGTTCCGCCTTGTCCGCGAGGGCGGGCGCTAAGCGGGCGGCGGCGCTCAGGGCGCCGGCAATGCCGTCGAGCACCATCAGCGGCACGTGTCGGAACCGCGGCCTGCGGCCCAGCAGCGCAAACAGCGCCTCGCCCTGCTGGCGCGGCGTGATCGCCTCCCCAGGGCCGCCGATCGGCAGCACGCGGTTCCAGCTTCGTTCATCCTCCAGGCAGTCGGCGAGGTAGGCGGCGAGATCGGCGTCGCTGATCGGCTTGCAGGCGGTCAGCCGACCGTCCCGGAACACCAGATAGGGCTTGCCGCGCCGCACGCGTTCGACCTGCCCGGACAGCGACTTGAAGAACGCGGTCGGCCGGACGATCGCATAGCGCAGACCGGAGGCGATCAGGGCCGCCTCGAAGGCGAGCTTGGCATGCTGGAAGGCCAGCAGCGGCTTCTGCACGCAGAGCGCCGAGAGCAGAACGAAGCGTCGGACCCCGGCGCCGGGCGCTTGCGCGAGCACATTGGCATGCGCCTGGTAATCGACCGCCCAGGCGTCTAGTGGGGCGCCGGTGCGCGACGCCATGCACGACAGCACGGCGTCGAAATGCTCGCCCTGGAAGCCGTCGCGGGCAATGCTGGCGGGATCGCCCATGTCGACAAAGCGGATTGCGGCGCCTTGCACGGCGTGCGCGTCCGAACCAGGGCGGACAAAGCACACCACGTCATGGCCGCGACGCAACAGCGTGGAAAGGGTCGCCCGGCCGATGGTCCCGCTCGCGCCAAGCAGACAGACCCGGAGCGTGGCGCCCCCCGTGCCGGCGGCGGTGATCAGGTCAGGCACAAGGCTGGGAACCAGTTGCCATGAAAGCCGGGTGGTATCCGGTGCGGCAGCCGCACCGTGGCGACCGGCGGCGCCTCGAACTGCCGCGCGTCGAGAATCGTGAAGTCGGTCGCGTCGGCCGCCCGGTCGATCACCAGGCCGACCAGCCAGCCTTCGTCCTCTGCCGAGTCGTCGGCCGCCGGCACAAAGATGAACTCACCCGGCGCGCGGCCTGCTCCGAATTCGTGCACCTGGCGATGGCCCGCCTCGAGATCGTGCTTGTAAAGCCGCGTGGCGCCGATGAGCTGAGGGTTGCCGTCCGGAGGGACGGAGACCGTGTAGGCATAGCGGTAGCTCCGGCCGAAGCGGCGCTCGTCGACGCGAGGAAATTCCTGCGGCGTCGGGTCGATCACGCGACGCTCGACGTGCCGCGTCCGCGGGTCCACCGTCCAGCGTTCAAGCCGGCCCAGTGCGTCAAGACCGTGGCCAATGGAAGCGAACATCGTGGCATAGGCGATGACGTCGAGGATCACCCTGCCGTCCGCCTCATCAAAGGCGTTTGCCACGTGAAAGACAAAGCAGGGCTCGACATCGCACCACAGGATGCCGCCGCCATGCCGCGGCAGCAGGCCCACGCGCGCCGGGTGGGCCGGGTTCCAGCGGAACGGAAAGATGTGGCCGCCCAGCACCGCGCGCATCGAGAAGGTGACCGGGAGATCGAGCACGACGGCGAACCGCGCGGTGAGCGCGCAATCGTGGATGCACGGGCCATGGCTCACCGCAATCGGCACGTCGCGCACCACGCGGCCGGCGTCCGAGACGACGACATGGCGGACGGTGTCCCAGATGCGGCCGTCATAGGCGATCGCGTGGTGCTCGCCGGTGAGGGGATCGCGGTGCGGGTGACCGGAGAACGAGCCGTCAAGCGTGCCATTGAATGGATTGTAGCGTTGCTCTTCCAGCGTCTCGGAGAGCTCCACAGGAAAGCTGCCTGCCTCCACCAGGGCAAACGCGCTGCCGCCGATGTCCACCACGTTGGTGTTGACGGTGTCGTTGCGTCCTCGTCGGGGTCCCGGCGCCGCTTGCTTGCCGAGTGCCGCGGCGGCGGCGCGCGAACGGATCCAGCGGTTGCGATACCAGGGCGCCTTGCCGTCCTCGATGGCGATGCCGTGGACCATGCCGTCGCCGAGGAACCAGTGCTGACCCGCGAGATCGGGACTGACCGGGTTGGCGCCCATCTTCAGATACCGCCCATGAAGACCCGCCGGTATCGACCCGGTCACGGGCAGATCGTGGAGGGTCAGTTCGGCTCGCATCGGCGCGTGGATGCCGGCCAAATAGGGACTGCGTGCCTTGCGCAGCCGCAGGCGGTTCAAGGCGGCAATCAGCTCGACGCCGCTCTCGGCCGCCGCGCGCATGGCTGATTGCATACGGTTCGGCATGGATCGCGCTACGTGCTCAGGAATCTGGCGGCGAGACGTGCCGCCAGCACCGGCGGCAACAGGCGTCCGCCGACGGCGCTCACCGTATTGGCCCGTCCGGCCACGGCAACGGGCAAGCGGCGCAGCATCGCATTCACCCCGATCTCGGCCACCTTGCCGCTGGGCATCACCGACGCACGCTGCATCTGGTTCATCCGCTGCCCGGCGACCTCGAAGAACTCCGTCTGTGTCGCGCCCGGACAGAGCGTCGTGCACGTGACGCCGCTGCCGCGCAGTTCATGGTTGAGGGCGATGCCGAACGAGACGATGTGCGCCTTGGTCGCGCCGTAGGCGGCATAGGACGGCGTCGGTTGAAACCCCGCGGTCGACGCGACCTGCATGATCCGTCCCCACTTGGCCTGTCGCATTCCAGGCAGCGCCAGATGCGTGAGGTGGGTCAGCGCCAGGATGTTGACGTCGAGCATCCGCTGCGTCTGTTCCCACGGCGCCTCGGCGAACGGCCCATAGACGCCCAGGCCCGCATTGTTGACCAGGATGTCGATGCCGGCCATCTCGCCGCCGAGCGCGGTCCGCTCGCCAGCGTCGGCGAGATCGGCGGGGCGGACCTTGACCTCGGCCCCGCAAGCCTGCCGCAGTTCCTCGGCCAGCCGATGCAGTGGGCCCTCGCGACGCGCCACCAACACCAGCGACGCGCCCCGCCGCGCCAGAACGCGGGCAATGTCGGCGCCGATGCCGCTTGATGCGCCTGTGACCAGCGCGGTGTGACCGTCAAGGCGTTCCCGCATGGCAAACTCCAGATCAAGCGTTCATGCGCCGGCGGATCGCCGCAGGCGCAGCTTGAACCACTTTGCCGGAGATGCAACCAGCCCTGCCCCGCGCACCAAGCGCCAGGCCGCTCATCTTGGCCTCAGGCCATACGAAGTATCCCGATACGGCTTCAGCCAAGTGTCTGGTCGCATCTCGTTCATGTCGAAAACGGTCAGTCGCGGGCGGAGGCTGACGGCGGACCCGACCATTGCGACTGATAGTTGCCCTGGGTCGCTACTTCCAAACGGATAAGTGGGCGACACAAGACTAAGAATCCATCTTAATGGCTTTTATCTATATGCTTGCGGGCGGCCTTGTGATGCACATCGTCTCCGTCCTGGACGCCCTGTATCGAGGAGAAGGCATGGACTACGACCGGATCGCGCCTCTCCCGGAAGGCTTCACCGACGCCGAGGCGACTTCAGTTGACAGCATGCGAGACGCCTGGATCGAGCAGCGGGACAGCTTGGCGGAAGGCGGGGCGCTTGAACGGTTCAACCAGCGTCTGGTGCGCCGGTGGTCAATCGAGACGGGGATTATCGAACGCCTATATACCCTTGACCGCGGGACAACCGAACTGCTGGTGCGGCGGGGCCTCGACACGGCCCTAGTTGAGCACGGGTCGAGCGATCTTCCTGCCTCCGATCTGATCACCATCCTGAGCGATCATGAACAAGCAGCCGGCGCTGTGATGGATTATGTCGCGCAGAGACGTGGCCTGACAAACCATTTCGTCTGTGCCTTGCACCAACTGCTAACACAGCATCAGGATGAGACGGAGGCGCTCGATCAGTTCGGCACCCGCATGCGAGTCTCGCTCCAGCGAGGCGTTTGGAAGACGGTCCCGAACAATCCGCGCCGGCCAGACGGGGTCATTCATCCATACTGTCCACCACTTCTAGTGCAGGAGGAGATGGACCGATTGGTCGCGGCCTATACGTCTCTAGATGAGCGCAGAGAGTCGACGATCGTCAAGACTGCATGGCTACATCACCGATTTACTCGAATTCATCCATTCCAGGACGGCAATGGGCGCGTGGCGCGTGCGATCGCCGCCTTTGCGCTAATCAGTGATGGCTGCTTTCCCATCGTCGTAGATCGAGACGCCCGCGACGAATACATAAGATGCCTTGAAACGGCAGACGGGGGCGACCTGCGCCCACTTATTCGCCTTTTCGCCCGGCTCGAGAAGCGCGAGATTGAGCAGGCTTTGAGCCTCTCTCAGGATGTGGTCGCCGACGAAGTTCTGACGGAAGGCTCTTTCCGCGCCAAACTACTGGCAGCCTTCCGCGAGCGGGTGCGAGAGAAGCGGGAAGCAATGACAGCACAGCGCCGAGCTGTAATCGTTACCGGTGATAAGATATTCGACAAGATTGTAATTCCCGCTGTCGACAGCATTGCTAAGGATATTAGGGGCATCCTGGAGGCGGAACTACCTGGCAGCGATGTACGAATGGAACTTAGCGGCACCGGACAGCAGCACTTCTTCAAGCGCCAGCTTGTCGAGATAGCACGCAGGGAAGGATATTACGGGGACTTCGAGACGCACCACCGGTGGGTGCGACTGCGTTTGCAGCGGCCGGCGGAAGCCCAAGCCGACGTCGGCGTAAACGAGATTGTCATATCCCTGCATAGCCTTGGGCGGCATTTCAGCGGAGTCCTAATACTCTCCGCCTATTTCGCGACAAGGGTGCTCGATGAGGCCAACCACAGTGTAACACTCGAGCTAAAAAGCATTGCCGATCGTTCGCTAACCTTCTCCTACAATGAAGCGGAGGGTAATGTGGAGGGACGTGTGGACGAGTGGGCCGGCCGTGTTCTGGATATGGGACTTGCCGAATTGCTGCAAACACTTTGAGTTACGGCACAGAGGTTCGGAGGTGTTGCCGACTTACTTGGCTATGGCATAGCCGACCACGCACTTCTCTGACGCGTTCTCTAGCTCACTCTCTGCCGCTCGCACCTCCAATCTCGGCCGGGCGCCCACGACGCTTTTCGTCCGCAACCAGACAGGCCGCCTTCACCTAAATTCCGACATAACAGCCAGAGACAATGGACAGCACATACCCCTCTGCGAGAAAGCTTTAAATATGAAGAAGGTCTTGACAATCCAGAGAACATCCGAATTGCTCTTTCAGGACAAATGCGCATGTCGCTGTTCCGAAGACGATGAACGTTTCACGCATTGCCGCAACCATGGCCACAGGAGCCCGCGTCATAGCCCGAAGCACAGGAACATAGGCGCCCAGGGTGCATGCTCTGACGGTCAAGCCAAAATACCACCGTCTATAGAGATGCTTGATCAAGTCAGATCGCGGACGCAGCAGCGGCCATGCCAGGATTGCGGGGGCAGTGACAGGCCGAGTGTCCCGCCGCACATCAGCTCGCGAGCGCCACGATTAGGTCGCACCGCCGCGCCGCCCGGCGGCGGCGGCGAGACGCAGGCGTAGCGCATTCAGCTTGATGAAGCCTTGCGCGTCGACCTGGTCATAGGCGCCGCTGTCGTCCTCGAAGGTGACCATGTTGGTATCGTAGAGGCTGTTCGAACTCTCCCGGCCGACGATGATCACGTTGCCCTTGTAGAGCTTCAGCCGCACACGGCCGGTGACGCTGTGCTGACTCGTGTCGATCAGCGCCTGCAGCATGCGGCGCTCCGGGCTGAACCAGAAGCCGTTATAGATCAGCCCGGCATAGCGCGGCATCAGGCTGTCCTTGAGATGGCCTGCCTCCCGGTCCAGCGTGATCGTCTCGATGCTGCGATGCGCCGCCAGCAGGATGGTGCCGCCTGGCGTCTCGTAGATGCCGCGCGACTTCATGCCGACGAAACGGTTCTCGACGAGATCAAGCCGGCCGATGCCGTTGGCGCGTCCCAGCGCGTTCAGACGGCTGAGCAGGGAGGCGGGCGACAGCGCCTCGCCGTCGATGGCCACCGCGTCGCCGCGCTCGAAGTCGATGGCGATCTCGGTGGCCGCATCCGGAGCGGCCTGCGGGCTTATGGTGCGCTGGAACACCATCTCGTCGGGGGCGAGCGACGGGTCTTCCAGGATCTTGCCCTCCGAGGAGGAGTGCAGCAGGTTGGCGTCGACCGAGAACGGCGCCTCGCCGCGCCTGTCGCGCGCGATCGGGATCTGGTGCCGCTCGGCGAACTCAAGCAGACGGGTGCGGCTGGTGAGATCCCATTCGCGCCAGGGCGCGATCACCGTCACGTCCGGCTTCAGCGCGTAGTAGGCAAGCTCGAAGCGGACCTGATCATTGCCCTTGCCGGTGGCGCCATGGGCCACCGCATCGGCGCCGACCAGCTCCGCGATCTCGATCTGACGCTGGGCGATCAACGGCCGCGCGATGGCGGTGCCGAGCAGGTACTGGCCCTCGTAGAGGGTGTTGGCGCGGAACATCGGAAACACGAAGTCGCGAACGAAGGTCTCGCGCAGGTCGTCGACGAAGATTTGCTTCGCGCCGAACATCTCGGCCTTGCGCCGCGCCGGCTCCAGCTCCTCGCCCTGGCCGAGATCGGCGGTGAAGGTCACCACCTCGCAGCGATACTCGGTCTGCAGCCAACGCAGGATGACGCTGGTATCAAGGCCGCCGGAGTAGGCGAGCACGACTTTCTTGACGGTCCTGGCGGCCATGGGCGGGGTGTCCTCTGCGGCATTGCGTAAGCCCCAGCATCATTGCCACGACTGCGCCCGGCAAGGATTCGAAATTTTGATACGGCAGGCGCGCAACCGCAAAACCGCCTGTCTCGTTTCGTGAGGGGACCTTCGGAGCCCCTGCATGCCTGCCTCGTTCGATCCGGCACAGCGTTTCGTCGTCGCAATTCCCGCGCGCGACGAGGCGGCGCGCCTTGATGCCTGCCTGCGCGCGCTCGACGGCCAGCGCGCATCGTGCTGCGACCATATCGTCGTGGTGCTGAACAACTGCACCGACAATAGCGAAGACCTGCTCGCACGGCTGCGGCCGCACTTGCGTGTGCCGGTCACCGTCGCCACGCGCCAGTTCGCGCCGTCCGAGGCGAATGCGGGTCAGGCGCGCAGCCACGCGCTGGCGCTCGCCGCCGATAATGCCGGACCCCACGGGATCGTCGCCACGACCGACGCCGACGGGGTGGTCGCCCGCGACTGGGTTGCACGCAACCGCGCCGCCATCGCGCGCGGCGCCGAGGCGGTCTGCGGACGCGCGGTGATCGATCCGGTCGAGGCGATGCGGATCGCGCCGGCGCTGCATGAAGACGATGCCCAGGAGGTCGCCTACGCGGCGCTGCTCGACGAGATCCACGGCCTTGTCGATCCGGACCCGGCCGATCCGTTGCCGCGCCACTCCGAGCACTCCGGCGCCAGCATCGCGGTCACGGTGGCAGCCTACACGCGCGCCGGCGGCATGGCGCCGCTGCCGACCGGCGAGGACCGCGGATTCCTGCGCGCGCTGCGCCTGGTGGATGCGCGTATCCGTCACGCGCCCGAGGTGCTGGTGACGGTGTCGGGGCGGCTGGAGGGCAGGGCCGCCGGAGGGATGGCCGACACCATGGCGCGCCGGATGATCCGGCAGGACGCGTTTGTCGATGCCGAGCTGGAACCGGCCGTGATCGCGCTGCGCCGCGCCGGCCTTCGTGCGCGCGCGCGACGGACGTGGGACGCGCATCGTCGCGGCGACCCCGCCGCACAGGCGCTGGTCCATAGCCTGGAGCGCGAGGCGGGGCTGCCGGCCGCGTCGGTGTTGGCGTGGATGCGGTCGGAGTTTTTCGGTCAGGTCTGGATACGCCTCGAGGCGGAAACCCCGATGCTGCCCAGGATCTCCGTCGCGCGCGCGGCACTCGACCGCGAGGCCATCTTGGCGAGAGGTATCCTCGATGCGATCAGGGCCGGACGGGACCGCGACGGAGGTGATCCAGCCGATATGATGGCCGACGCAGCGGCGCATCCGCGCTGAACCCGTCCACTGCCGCAACGAACAGCGCCGCCGCCTCGTCGCCGGTGGTGGGCGTGTCGGTCTCGCCGGTCCAGTTCACCAGCAGGATGGCGGCCGCCTCTGTCGCGGCCGCAGCGCAGCGTCGCGCGAGCAGTGCGATGTCGCCCTGGGAGAGAAAATAGAGCAGCTCCGAGACCACGATCAGGTCGAACGATCCCTCCGGCCAGTCCGTTGGCAAGGTAGCGCGGCGGAATTCGACGTGGGCGAGCGACGCGCAGCGCGTCCGTGCCGCCGCGATGGCCGCCGCCGCCGCGTCGAGCGACAGCAGTTGCTCGCAGCGTGGCGCCAGCAGGCGGCTGAACACGCCGATCGAGCAGCCCAGTTCGAGCGCGCGCCCGAACCGTCGTCCGCCGAGCTGCGCCAGCGTGTCGGCATACTTGTCGCGTTCGTAGCGGCTGGTCTCGAACTGCCACGGGTCGGGACGTTCGGCGTAGAGCCTGTCGAACAGCTCGGGCGGCCAGCTTTCCCGGCTCATGGCTGGGACGTCTCAAGGTGGGGCGTCTCAAGGTGGGGCGCCTCAAGGAAGGTCTCGTAGGGCTGCGCGAAAATCCCGAGCAATGCCGCCGGCAGCCTGAAGCCGTCCGGATCGTCCGTGATCAGATCGGCATATTGCGAGGCGTGCTCGCGGATCGCCTCGCCTTTCCGGCGCAGATGGCGGGCGATGTCGAGACGAAAGCCGCACGCGGGCTCGGCCGCCGCGACCTCGGTGTCCGGCGCGATCAGCCAGCCCCAGACCGGATAGGACAGCAGACGCATGCCTTGCGCCCGCGCGACGGCGCGCGCCATCATTTGCACGGCCTCATGGTCGCAGTGCGGATCGCCCAGCCAGGATGCGAGCAGGGTGTCGCAGCCGCGCTCGATGGCTTCCGTGGCGATCGTCGTGCATGCGTTCTCAAAGGCGACACCCGCCCGAGGTGCGGCGGTGTCGGGCAGGCGCAGAAAGCCCAGGTTGCCCAGCGGCAAACCGAGCCGCGCCGTGGCGGCGAGCGTCTCCGCCTCGCGCAGCGCGCGGAGCCGCGCGGGGGGCCAGTCGCGCGATGCGGGATGCGAGCCGGCGCCGTCGGTGGCGATCAGCACTACAGGCGGTCGGCCGCGTTCGCACAGCTCGGCGATCAGTCCGCCGCAGCCGAGCGATTCGTCGTCCGCGTGCGGCGCCAGGATCAGCGCCCGGCCGGAGGTCAGCAGCGGGTCGCACGGCCGCAAGGGCAGCGCGCGCCAGTGCGCATGCAGGTCGCGGGCGCGCATCACGATGGCGGCAGGTCGCGCGCGGTGAACCAGCCGGCGGCCTCGGTCAGCGTCTCGTCGGGCGCCGGCTGACGCAGATAGGTGGCAAGGTCGCGCATGATCCGTTCGGCCGGATTGCTGGACAGAAAGCCGGCCAGGCCAAGCCCGCGCTGCACCAGTCGGATCACGTCGAGCGCCGCCTGTTCGGCGGCAATCCGTGCCAGTCCGACGACGGCCACGACGTCGCCGGCATCAAGCCTGCCGCTTTCCGCAGCATCGGCGGCCCGCGCCGCCCACATCGCGGCGGTCTCGCGTGCGATCAACGCCTCGCCGATACGCGTGAGCTGATGCGGGTTGCCGTCGCGGCCGCGCTCGCGGAGTTGCTGGCGCAACAATGACGTAAGCCGGTCGATGCCGCCGAGTGCGACCGCGATGCCGCGCCAGGCGCCGGCGGAGAATTCGGGCTGCCTCAGATAGTCGCCGGGGCCGCCGATCAGCGCGCTCTCGGGCAGCGTGATGCCGCTGAAGTCGCAGGACCCGGTGGATGCCGCGCGCATGCCGTGCAGGCTGCCCAGCGTATCGCTGGCCCGTCGGCTGGCATCGAGCGGCACGATCGCCATCCGCTCGGAACCGACCGGGGTCGTGGCGGTGACCAGGGCGCGTGAGACGTGCCGCGCGCCGGAGGCGAAGTGTTTCTCGCCTTCAAGGCGCCAGCCGGCCGACATCTTGTGCAGCCGCAAGGGGGTTGCGCCGCCCGTCACCCAGATGCCGAAGAGATGCCCAAGCTTGGCGTCGCTGGCGGCGGCTTGAAGCTGGGCGTCAGTGCCATAGACGGCGACCAGTTTGAGCGCATTGACATGCCCTTCGTAGAGCCTGCCAACGGCAAGACTGCCCTGTCCCACAAGGCGCAGCAGGGCGAGCAGGCCGTGCGCGCCGGCCGGTTCGGTGCCGAGCCCGATGCCGCCAAGGGATTGTGGCAGCGGCGCCGTGAGCGCGCCGATGCCGCGCAGGACCTCGAAGGCGTGTTGCGGAAAACCGCCTTCTTGGTCCAGACGCGCGGCTTCGTCGTCGATGCCCGGAACGGCGGCGCGCAGCCGCTCCAGCAAGTGCTCGGGCCGCGAAGGCGCCTGATGCGGAACCTGGTCCAGGATTGTCAGAGACATCGGCCGGCAACGCGGCCGCAAACGGGCTGGTTGCAGCGCTTCGTGGTCAGGCGATCTGTTGGGACTCCGCGCCGCTGTCGGGTCTTGCCGGACCAAGCACCGGAGCATCGCCGAGCGGCACGTTCTTGAAGACGCTGTAGGTGCCTTTGCCGTCGATAGAACGGCCGCTGGTCCAACGGCCCTCTGGCGCTTCGGAGCCTTGCAGGCCCGTGTCGAAGAAATCGTAGTTGTGCCTGTTGTCTTCCTTTTCCTGCGGGAACGAATTGGGAATTGGCAGCGCGCCCTCGGCGCCGCCGAGTTCCTCGATCACCGCCAGCCATTGCTGCTGATGCATGGTGTCGCGCGCGATCATGAAATGCAGCATGTCCTTCATGCCCGGATCCTGCGTCGCATTGTAGAGCCGGACCGCCAGCACGCGTCCGGTGCTTTCGGCAGCGACGTTGCAATACATGTCGGCGGCCAGGTTGCCGCTCGCATAGATGTGCGACATGTCGAACGGCACGCCGTCCGAGTTGGCGGGGTAGGCGGCCATGCCGGTCGAGAGAAGGTGGCGCTGAAGCATGCCCTCGATCGTGTGGCGTGCGTTGCCGCCGCCCATGACGGCGCCGACAATGCCGTTCCCGGCACCCTGCTCCTGCAGTTCAGTGGGCGCCTTCTCCAGGTTCAGCGCCACCGCGGTCGCCAGCATTTCGATATGACCGATCTCCTCGGTCGCGGTATGCATCAGCATGTCGCGATATTTCGTGGTCGGCCCGCGCGATCCCCAGGCCTGAAACAGATACTGCATGCAGACACGGATTTCGCCTTCGATCCCGCCGATGGCCTGTTGCAGCATGCGGGCGAAAAGCGGATCAGGAGTGGTCACCTTGACGGGGTATTGCAGACGCTTGTCGTGGTAGAACATACCATATCTCCGGTTGATCGGGTGGCGTTGCGCCAGGAAATCAACGCCGCCGGCCAAAGAAGACTTATTGTTGGCGATATCACAATTATGAGTATTGCGCCGGCTGCGGGCGATAAACGCAAATGCTAGCAAAAATTAGGGAGCAACGTCCATTTGTTAACCAGTCAAGGCGATCTACAGACGCCGACGCAGGCGCTGGAAGAGCGTTAATAAAGCGACATCTTGCTGCTTCGGCCGACTTCGCGGCGCTCTCTCCTGAAATACCGGCTTCCTTACCGCGCTCGGTTTGATCATGATCATCGATGCCGGCGGGAGAGCCATGCTCATGAAAGTTCGCTATGCCTTGGCTTTGATGGCGCTGGCCGCGAGCGCGCCAGCCGCGATGGCGCAATCCGGGTCCTCCAGTTCGGGTCTGACCTACGAGCAGCAGCTTACGCCGCAGGGCATACGCTACGTTCAAGCCCGGCTGCGCCAGCTTGATCTGTATCAGGGCAAGATCGACGGCAACTGGGGTGCGGACAGCGAGGCGGCGCTTGACCGTTTTCAGCAGACACGCGGGCTGCTGGTGACCGGGCAGCTCAACCAGGCGACGATGAAGACCCTGGATATCGACGCGGCCGCCACCCTTGGCATGCAAGACCAGCAATCCGAGGCGCCTGATCAAGATCCACGTAACAACACGGCTGGCAGCCAGCAGCACACCATGAACATCAGCCGAAACGTCATCAAGGAAGTGCAGGGCCGGCTGCACCGGCTTAACTTTGATCCAGGCCGCTCGGACGGCGTCTGGGGCGCAAGCACGCAAGCCGCGCTCAAACGGTTCCAGCAGGTCCGTGCGTTGCAGCCAACCGGACAGCTCAACCCGCCGACCATCAGCGCCCTGGGCATAAACCCCAACGGCATGTTCTCGCAGAACGGCCAGGCAACAAGCCAGTAGTAGCGTCGAACGCGCCAATCTGATCTAGTCCGGCCATGATTGACAAACGTGTGGGCACGATTGCCGAAGCCGTCGCGGGGATCGCGGATGGCGCAGTGGTCATGGTTGGCGGCTTCGGATCGGTCGGACAGCCGGACGCGTTGATCGAGGGGCTGATTGATCAGGGAACGCGTGATCTCACGATCATTACCAACAACGCCGGCAGCGGCCGGAACGGGCTCGCCAAGCTGATGGAGGCCGGCAGGGTTCGGCGGATCATCTGTTCGTTTCCGCGCTCCTCAGGTTCTGTGGTGTTCGAGACGTTGTTCAAGGCGGGCAGGATCGAGCTCGAGATTGTCCCGCAAGGCACGCTGGCCGAGCGCATACGCGCGGCAGGCGCCGGCATCGGCGCGTTCTACACGCCCACCGCCTATGGAACCCAGCTCGCCGAAGGTAAGGAGACGCGCGAGATCAACGGCCGCGACTTCGTCCTGGAGTACGCGCTTCCCGCGGATGTGGCGCTTGTCGAGGCCTGGCGGGCCGACCGCTGGGGCAATTGCGTCTATCGACGCAGCGGGCGCAACTTCAACGCGGTGATGGCGACGGCGGCAAAACTCACGGTCGTGCAGACGCAGCACGCGGCCGAACTTGGCGAGCTCGACCCCGAGGCGATCGTAACTCCTGGACTCTTCGTTGATCGCGTCGTGCACGTGCCGTATGGCGATCCGCCGGTTTGATGAGGGCCGTGCCATGAGCGACTTCACCTTGTTGACCCGCAAGCAGATGGCGGCACGCGTCGCCCGCGACATCCCGGAAGGTTGGGCGGTCAATCTCGGCATCGGCATTCCGACCATGATTGCCGACTACATTCCGGAAGGTCGCGAAGTGTTGCTGCATTCCGAGAACGGCCTGCTCGGCATGGGTCCGGCGCCCCCGCCGGACGCCATCGACCCATGGTTGATCAATGCCGGCAAGCAGCATGTGACACTGCTCGCCGGCGGCTGCTACTTTCATCATGCCGACAGCTTCGCGATCATACGCGGCGGCCATCTCGATCTCTGCGTGCTCGGCGCCTTCGAGGTCGCGCAGAACGGCGACATCGCCAACTGGATCACCGCCAACGCGGACACGACGCCCGCTGTCGGGGGTGCGATGGATCTCGCGGTCGGCGCACAGCGGACATGGGTGATCAGCGAACACACCACCCGGGAGGGCGCGCCAAAGCTCGTCGAACGCTGCTCCTATCCGCTGACCGCGCTCGGCGCCGTGCAGCGCATCTATACGAACCTGGCGGTGATCGACGTCACTCGGCAAGGCTTCGTGCTGCGCGAGATGGCGCCTGGCCTGACCTTCGACGCCGTGCAGGCGCGCACCGGCGCACGACTGCACACCGAGGCTCACGGAGACTGACCGGCGCCGCATTTCGGACAGGCTTGCCGGCAGGCGCGGCAGAATGGGCGCCCGCAATGCCCGCACGAGGCGATATGATGCTGATGCCGGTATGCTGATGCGCTCCGCCTTGCGCCGACTCCACGGTCGCGCAAATCATCGTGCCTTGTTCGCCGTGGAGCAATGGAGCAGGGACTCAATCCTGCCTGATCACGGCGTCATTCAAGCAAGGCAGCCTGGATGAAGGCCTATCGTCTTGACGGTATTGCGACCACCTTGTTGCTGCTTCAGCGCTCGGGCGGGATGCCGGAGATCGTGCATTGGGGCATGCGTCTGCCCGACGCGCTGGATCTGGACGAGCTTCCGGCGCTGCGCGACCGCGCGCCGCGGCGCAACGGCCTGGACGAGGACCATGTCGAGCCGGCGCTGATGCCGACCCTGGGCACTGGCACGATGCGGGCGCCCGCGCTGCTCGCCGATCGGGCGGGGATCGACTGGACCGCCGAATTCACCGACGTTGCGATCCAGCGGAAACCTGGCACGCTGCGCATCGCGGCGGAGGATGCGGTCGCATCACTCGGTCTCGACATCATTCTGACGTTGGCCGGCGATGGCGATCTGCTGCGCATGCGCACGCGTCTGCGCAACGAGGGCGGCACGACGCTTGATGTGCAAAGACTGGCGGCCGGGGTGTTCCTGCTTCCGGCCACGGCCGGCGAGCTGCTGACTTTCGACGGCCGTTGGGGCCAGGAATTCAGTGAAAGCCGGATCTTGCTGTCCGCCGGGCTGTGGGCGTCGGAAAACCGGCGAGGCCGCTCGCACGACCGCTTCCCCGGCCTGATCGCCGGCGCGCCCGGCTTCGATGAGGATCGTGGTCTGGTTTTCGGCATCCATCTCGGCTGGAGCGGCAATCACCGCACCACCGCGGAGCGGCTGGAGGATGGACGCGTGCTCGTGGCGACCGGCGAATGGCTGCATCCTGGCGAGGTGCGGCTCGAGGCCGGCGAGTCGCTGGAGAGCCCAGTGGCTTACGCGTCGCTTTCGCCCGACGGTCTTTCGGGCCTGTCGCGTCGTCTGCATGAGGGCGTGCGCAGGCACGTGCTGCGTTGGCCCGGCGGGGCGATGCGCGCGCGTCCAGTGACATTGAACACGTGGGAGGGAAATTACTTCGAGCATTCGCACGACCGGCTGGTGGCGCAGGCGAAGGCGGCGGCGGCGTTGGGCATCGAACGCTTCGTGCTGGATGACGGCTGGATGGCTGGCCGCGACAACCCTCGCGCGGGGCTTGGCGACTGGCGCCCCGATCCAGCAAAATACCCCGACGGTCTTGGGCCGCTGATCGAGGCGGTCACCGGCCTCGGCCTCGAATTCGGGCTTTGGGTCGAGCCCGAGATGGTCAATCCGGACAGCGATCTCTACCGCGCCCACCCGGACGCGGTGCTGCATGTCGCCGGCCGTCCGCTGCGCACCGCGCGGCATCAGCTCATCCTCGACCTGATCCGCCCGGACATCGCCGATGGCATCTTTGCCGAGCTCGCGGCCCTGCTGGATGCGCATCCGATCTCCTATCTCAAGTGGGACATGAATCGCGACTTCGTCGCCGCCGGCGATAGCCTGGGCAGACCCGCCTATCGGGTCCATCTGCTCGCGGCCACCGCCCTGATGGCGCGGCTGCGGGAAGCGTACCCCGAGGTCGAGATCGAGAGCTGCGCCTCGGGCGGCGCTCGCGCGGATTACGGCATCCTGCGCCATACGCAGCGGATCTGGACATCGGACTGCACCGACGCGCTGGAACGGCTGGCCATCCAGCGCGGCTTCTCGCGCTTTTTGCCGCCGGAACTGATGGGCGCGCACGTCGCCGCCTCGCCGAACCAGCAGACCGGGCGGCGCCATACGCTTGATTTCCGCGCCGCGGTGGCGTTGTTCGGCCATATGGGGGTGGAGCTGGACCCGACCCGGCTTGACGCGGACGAGCGGGCGTCGCTCTCGGGGTGGATCGCGCTGCACAAGCGGCTGCGGCCGCTGCTGCACTCGGGCGATCACACCGCAATGCCGCTTCAGGCCGGCCGTTCGATGCGCGGCGTGGTCTCCAAAGATCGCTCCCATGCCGCTTTCCTGGTGGCGCAGGAGTGCTGCGCTGCCTGGCGCGCGCCGCCGCTGGTCATTCCGGGGCTTGATCCGACGCGGCATTACCGGCTTCAGTCGCCGGGGCCACGGCTGGAGGCGAGACTGTCCGCATCACAGCGCATCCTGTTCGAGGCGGGGCTGGTGCTGCCTGGCGCCCTGCTCGGGACCGCCGGCATCGCGCTGCCGGAGATGCAGCCGGAGACCGCGCTGATCCTGGAGCTTACCTCGCATGCCTGACCCAGCGGCGATGCTCGGCGTCTGCTATTATCCGGAGCATTGGCTGGAGTCGCAATGGGGCGACGATGCGCAGGCGATGCGGGCCGCAGGCATCACCTATGTCCGCATCGCCGAATTTGCCTGGAGCCGGATCGAGCCGCGACCAGGACAGTTCGCGTGGGAATGGCTTGATCGCGCCATTGCCACACTGGGCGAGGCCGGGCTGCGCGTGGTGCTCTGCACGCCTACGGCGACGCCGCCGAAATGGCTGATCGACCGCGAGCCGAGCATCCTGCCGGTGGCGGCGGACGGACGCGTGCGCGGCTTCGGCTCGCGTCGTCATAGCTGCTTCTCGTCCGAAGCCTGGCTGCGGGAGACGCGCCGTATCGTGGAGGCGATGGCCAGGCGCTATGGCGGTTCGCCGCACGTCGCCGGCTGGCAGCTCGACAACGAATTCGGCTGTCACGACACGGTGCTGTCCTACGGGCCGGAGGATCTGCGCGCCTTTCGGGCGTGGCTGCTCTCGCGCTACCGCGACGTGGCGCGGCTGAATACGGCCTGGGGCAACGTGTTCTGGTCGGCGGAGCTGGGCGCGTTCGACGAGGTGGCGCTTCCGGTGGGCGCGGTGACCGAGACCGCGCCCGCGGCCCGGCTTGATTTCCGCCGCTTCGCCTCCGACCAGGTGCGCGACTATTGCGCCATGCAGGCGGAGATCCTGCGCGCGCATTCGCCCGGACGCTTCGTCACCCACAATTTCATGGGCCGCTTCACCGAGTTCGACCATTACGCAGTTGGCGAGACGCTGGATTTCGCGGCGTGGGACTCCTATCCGCTCGGCTTCACCGAACAGTTTCCGTTCGAGCCGGACGAACGCGCGGCCTTTGCGGAAACCGCGCATCCCGACATGGCGGCCTTCCATCACGATCTGTATCGCGCGATAGGTCGCGGCCGTTTCTGGGTCATGGAGCAGCAGCCAGGGCCGGTAAACTGGGCGCCATGGAACCCGGCGCCGAAGCCAGGCATGGTCCGGCTCTGGAGCTGGGAGGCGTTCGCGCACGGCGCCGAGGTGGTCAGCTACTTCCGCTGGCGGCAATGTCCGTTCGGGCAGGAGCAGATGCATGCCGGCCTGCAACGTCCCGACCGGCAGCTCTCGCCGGGCGGCGGCGAGGCCCTGCGGGTTGCCGACGAACTGGGTGCGGCGGGCGGAATGCCGGCCTCGACGCAGGCCGCGGTGGCAATGGTGTTCGACTACGAGGCCGCCTGGCTCACGCAAATCCAGCCGCAAGGCGCCGACTTCAACTATTTCGAGCTCTGTTTCCGCTGGTACGAGGCGGCACGGCGGCTCGGCCAGGATGTCGACATCCTGCCGCCGGGAGCCTCGCTCGACGGCTACCGGGCCGTGCTGATCCCTTGTCTGCCGCATGTATCGGAAGCGGCCCGGCGCGCGCTGTCGGCCGCCGGGGCGGCGATGCTGATCGGACCGCGCACCGGCTCCAAGACGCAAAACTTCGAGATTGCAACAGGATGGCCCGCGCACGTCACGCAGGCGTCCTCGTTGCGCCCGGGTCTCTCCCACCCGGTAAGCGGCACGCTTGCCGGCCATGCCGTCCGCTGGCGGGAATGGATCGAGACCGACGAGAGTGTGCTCAGCCGTTTCGAGGACGGCTTCCCCGCCGTGATCGAGAGCGGCCGGCGTGTCACGCTGGCCTGCTGGCCAGACCGCGTGCTGCTCGCCTCGGCGATGCGGCGTGTTCTCGAAAGCGGCGGCGCCGATATCGTCGAGCTTCCGCCCGGTGTCCGCTTGCGCCGTCGCGGAACGCTGCGATTTGCCTTCAATTACGGACCGGACGCGTGGACGCCGCCGGCTGCTGTCGATCGCGGCCGGCGCGTGCTCGGGGGTGGCGCTGTTCAACCGCAGGACCTCGCCTGTTGGCGGATCGCCGCTCAGGATAGCGCAGGCTCCGCCTCATAGCCTAGCCCCCTAACCTATGCTATGAGGACCAGCATGACGCATACCGTTCGCGAGAAAGCCAAGCTGCTGGCGCGCGTGCGCCGCATGAAGGGTCAGATGGAGGCTATCGAACGCGCGCTGGAAGTGGAAACCGGCTGCGAACAGGTCCTGCAGCTCATTGCCGGCGTGCGCGGCGCCTTGGCCGGGTTGATGGCCGAAGTGGTCGAGGACCATGTGCGGACGCATCTGGTGGACGCCGAGAGACATCCCGGCGCCCTGAACGCGGAAGCGGCTGAACAACTCCTGGACGTGGTGCGAACCTACCTGAAGTGAGGCGCTGCCATGGACGGCACTGTTGCACCTGCATCCGCTGGCCCGATCGGGCACAGCCACGTCTTTCTCGGCACTGGACACGAGCAGGCGGAGCGGCGGACGTGGTGGGTCATCGCCCTGTGCGGGGCCATGATGGTCCTGGAAATCGTCGGCGGCCTTCTGTTCGGCTCCATAGCGCTTGTCGCCGACGGGCTGCACATGAGCACGCACGCGGGCGCGCTGCTGCTGGCCGCACTGGCCTATCGCTATGCTCGCCGCCTCGTCCATGATCCTCGTTTCACGTTCGGCACCGGCAAGCTGGGCGATCTGGCCGGGTTCACCAGTGCCGTCGTGCTGGCGATGATTGCGCTGCTGATCGCCTACGAGGCGGTATCGCGCTTGTTCACGCCGGTGCCCATCCACTTCGCCGAGGCGATCCCGATCGCGGTTCTGGGCTTGGCGGTGAACATCGCCAGTGCGTGGCTGCTGAGCGGGGGCGGTCACCACCACCACCATCACGGCCATGCCGACCATGAGCACGCGGAGGACGAGCGCCGCATCGCGACACCCGGCGGCGTGCTGCTGTTGAGCGTGTTCGAGGGCGGCGTGCCGCCGGTGTTCCGCCTGCGCCCGGAGGCCGGCCCTGTTCCCGACGCCGCTTCGGTGACGGTGGAAACCGTGCGGCCGGACGGCACGCGCCAGATGTTCGCCATGCGGGATCGCGGTAGATGGCTGGAAAGCACGGCGCCGATCCCCGAGCCGCACGCCTTCACCGCCCAGGTGCGCGCGGCCGGCCAGGATTACCCTGTCCTGTTCTCCGAGCACGAGCATGGCCCCCATGGGGAGGGGACGGCGCACCGGGACAACAATATGCGCGCGGCGATCATCCATGTGCTGGCGGACGCGGCCGTGTCCGTGCTGGTGATCATGGGTTTGCTGCTGGCCCGAGCGTTTGGCTGGCTCTGGATGGATCCGCTGGCCGGCATCGTGGGCGCGGTTGTGATCGCGAGCTGGTCGTGGGGCCTGATCCGTGACACCGGCACCATCCTGCTCGACATGGTGCCGGACCGGCGCGTGGCGGACGGCGTGCGCGGGGTCGTCGAGGCGGAGGGCGACCGGGTGGCGGACCTGCATGTGTGGCGGCTGGGACCAGGACATCTCGGCGCCATCCTGTCCGTCATCACCGTGCAGCCACGCGGGCCGGAGTTCTATCGCGCCCGCCTTGCCCGCTTCCCGACGCTGTCGCACATTACGGTCGAGGTGCAGCAGGCAGCGGCCTGAGGCGACGGGCGCCGACTGCGCGTTCAAGTCCGCGGACCCCTTGACCTTCCCATAGTGGTAAGCATCATCTCCGGGCCTGGTATCGGAGCGGGTGTTATGGACCAGGATATTCTGGAGCGCGGGCAGCACAGATCTTCGCCGGCGGCGGTCAAGCTGGATGTGGCCGTGACCGGCATGACCTGCGCCGCTTGCGTGCGCCGGGTGGAGCGCGCGGCCGCCTCCGTGCCCGGTGTCGAGGCGGTTGCGGTCAACCTGGCGACGGAGCGCGCGTCGGTGACGCCGGGCGCGGGTTTCGACGCGGGCCGGCTCGCCGAGACGCTCGCCGCGGCGGGCTACCCGGCTGCAACGGAGACCCTGGACCTGGCCATCACCGGCATGACCTGCGCGTCCTGCGCCGGCCGGGTGGAGCGGGCGCTGCTGGCGGTGCCGGGGGTGCGTTCGGCCGAAGTCAATCTCGCGACGGAGCGCGCGCGGGTCGAACTGCTGGCTGGCACGGCAGGATTTGGCGAACTGACCGCGTCGGTGCGTTGCGTCGGCTACGAGGCTTCTGCCCCGGATGCTGGCGACGTACGGGAGAATGCCGCGACAACCGCCCGGGTCCGCGCCGCCAGGCTGGACGGGATCATGGCGGTGCTCGCCCTGGCCTTCGCCGCTCCCCTGCTCCTGCCCATGCTGCTGGCGCTGTTCGGGGTTGACGTGATGCTGCCCGGCTCGGCGCAGCTCGTGCTCGCCGGCGTCGTGCAGCTCGTGTTCGGGGCGCGGTTCTATCGCGGCGCCTGGAAAGCCTTTCTCGGCAATGCGGGCAACATGGATACCCTGATCGCGCTCGGCACCAGCGCGGCCTTCGGGCTGAGCCTCTACGAGCTGGCGGCGGGCCGGGATGGGCACCTGTATTTCGAGGCATCGGCCGCGGTCATTGCCCTTGTGCGTCTCGGCAAATGGCTGGAGGGCCGGACACGGCGGCAGGCGGGAGAAGCGATCCGCGCCCTGGAGCGGCTGCGGCCGGAGCGCGCGCGCGTCCGCCGCGGCGGCGCCGATCAGGACATCGCCGCCGCCGAGCTGCTGACCGGCGACCTGCTGGTGGTCCGGCCCGGCGAGCGCATCGCCGCGGACGGGATCGTGCGCGACGGCACGGGCAGCGCCGACGAGAGCTTGCTCACGGGCGAGAGCCTGCCGGTGCCGAAGCAGCCGGGCAGCCGCGTCGTCGGCGGCGCGTTGAACGGCGAGGCCGTGCTGGTGGCGGAGGTGACGGCAACCGGCGCCGAAAGCCAGCTTGCCCGCATGGTGCGGCTGGTGGAGGACGCCCAAGCCGCCAAGCCGCCCGTACAGCGCCTGGTGGATCGCGTGAGCGCCGTGTTCGTTCCCGTGGTGATCGGCATCGCCGGCTTCACCTTCGCGGGCTGGTGGCTTGCCGGTGCGGGCGTGGAGATCGCGGCGGTGAACGCCGTGGCGGTGCTGGTGATCGCCTGCCCTTGCGCGCTCGGCTTGGCGACCCCTGCCGCCATCATGGTGGGTACCGGCACGGCCGCGCGGCACGGCATCCTGATCCGCGACGCCGTGGCGCTGGAACAGGCACGCGCGATTTGCACTGTGGTGTTCGACAAGACCGGCACGCTCACCGTGGGCCGGCCGGAGCTGGTGGCATTGGAGCCTGCGCCCGGTGAACAGGCGGAGGTCGTGCTGCGCCTGGCCGCGGCGTTGCAGGCCGGCAGCGAGCATCCGCTTGCCCGTGCGATCCTGGTCCGTGCCGAAGGCTCGGCTGTCGCAGCCATCCAAGGCGTGCGTGCCCTGCCAGGACGGGGGATAGAGGGCGAGGTCGAGGGCCGATCGCTCCGGCTCGGCAGCGTCCGGCTGATGCGGGAAGCCGGCGTGGACACGGCCCTCTTGTCGGGAGCGGCGGAGACGCTGGAGGCGGCTGGCCGCACCGTTTCCTACCTGGCCGAGGGCGGCCGGCTGTTGGGACTGCTCGGCTTCGGCGACGCCGCCAAAGCAGGCGCGGCCGAGGCCGTGGCGGCGCTGCGTGCCCGCGGGCTGCATGTCGTGCTGCTGACCGGCGACAACCAGGGTGCGGCCGACACAGCCGCCCGCGCGCTCGGCATTGCGGACGTCCGCGCCGGGGCGCTCCCGGCCGACAAGGCGCGGTTGGTTGCCGAGCTGCGGTCGCGGGGACCGGTCGCCATGGTGGGCGACGGCGTCAACGACGCGGCGGCGCTGGCGGCGGCCGACCTTGGCCTGGCGATGGCGACCGGCACGGACGTAGCCGCCGCCGCGGCCGGCATCACCCTGATGCGCGGCGACCCCCGGCTGGTGCCGGCGGCGCTGGACATCGCGGCGCGCACCTATCGGCGCATCCGCCAAGGCCTGTTCTGGGCCTTTGCCTACAACGTGGTCGGCATCCCGATGGCCGCGTCCGGGCTGCTCAGCCCAGTGCTGGCAGGGGCGGCGATGGCGTTCTCGAGTGTCAGCGTGGTGGGCAGCGCGCTGCTGCTGCGCCGTTGGCGGCCAGGGACAGGCACATGGACGACGGGCGCATGAACATCGGCGAAGCGTCCGCCGCCTCCGGGGTCTCGGCCAAGATGATCCGCTACTATGAGAGCATCGGGCTGATCGGAGCCGCGGCGCGCAATCCGGCCGGCTATCGCCGGTATTATCCGGCCGATGTGCAAACGCTGCGCTTCCTCAAGCGCGCCCGCAATCTCGGCTTCTCCGTGGGCCAGATGCGCGAGCTGCTGGCGCTTTGGCGCGACGAGAAGCGCGCCAGCGCCGACGTGAAGCGCCTCGCTATGGCCCATGTCGCCACGTTGGAAGCCAAGGCGCGCGAGATCGTGGAGATCAGCGGCGCGCTGCGCCATCTGGCCGAGCGCTGCGAAGGCGACCGTCGGCCGGAATGTCCGATCATCAACGAGCTGGCGGAGGCGGCGGTGTAGGCCGTTGCAGTTCCGGCCGCCGCCTCAGCCGTGCGCCAGAGAGTGGGTGTTTGCATGCATGAGATACTTCATAATAACGTGCCGTTCACGCACTATGAAGATCGGCCAGTCGCGGATGCTGGCAGATGCCCATAGGTCAAGCACAACATGGCAAAGCCGCTTTCTGCCCGATCCTCGAGCGTCAATCGTCAGACCGAACGACTGCTCCTGCCCTATCCGGGACAGATGCTGGGCGAGGGTGACGACGCTGTCTTCGTGGGCTTTGCCCGGCTTGCGGCA
Organism: uncultured Acetobacteraceae bacterium; assembly: GCA_964246745.1. Classification (GTDB taxonomy): domain Bacteria; phylum Pseudomonadota; class Alphaproteobacteria; order Acetobacterales; family Acetobacteraceae; genus Lichenicoccus. The sequence continues at coordinate 72,207 of CAXTRK010000004.1, read as the reverse complement.
CGCGCCTTGGAAGCGCCGCTGGCGCTGGTGGTCACCGAGGAGAGCGAACGGCTGCAGATACGCGCGGCCTATGGTCATTCGAAAGGCGAGGTTCTGCCGGTCTCTGTCATGCGGGCGCAGATGAGCAGCCAGAGGCGGGTCACGTTGGATGTGGGCGACCTGCGGGTTGATCCCGGCTTCGCCGCGGCCGCCGCCGAGGAACGCGATGCCGGCTTTGGCGCCTATGCCGGAGCGACGCTCAGGGACGAATCCGGCGCCTCGGTCGGCGTGCTCTGCGTCCTGGACGAGCAGCCGCGACGCTTCGGCCGCGACAGCCTGGCGGCGCTCACCGATCTTGGCCGCTGCGCCAGCGCCATGCTGATCATGGAACCGAGGGCCGCCACCGACAGCAGCGCGTCCGCCAGCGTTACCGGCTTGCCAGGCCGCGAGGCGCTGGAGAGCCACATCGACAAGCTGATCAGGGCGGCGGAAAACGCCGGCGCCGGCGCGCTGCCGCCCGGCTTCGCGGTGCTGCGCATCGACATTGCCCGCCTGACCGCGCTCAATGAGATGCACGGGCGCCATGCGGTCGACCAATCCCTCAAGCAGGTGGTGACGCGTCTGCGCGCGGTGGCGCCCAGCCATAGTTTCCTGGCACGTCTCGGCGGCGGCGGCTTTGCGATGGTGGTTGGCGGGCGTGTTTCCGCCGCCGAAATAGAGGCGGTGGCGCTTCGCGTGATGGACCGTCTGCGCGAGCCTGCCCATGTCGATGGACTCGACCTGCCGCTGCGTCCTGCCGCCGGAGTGGCAACATTCCCCGCCGACGGCGGCAACACCTCCGATCTGATGCGCTGCGCCGAGGCCGCGCTCAGTCAGGCCAAGCGCGAGGGCGACGGCAGGCATGTCCATTCCACGCCGACGCTCCGTCACACCTACGACGTCTCGGCCGGCCTGGAGCAGGATCTTCAGCGCGCGGCCATGGTCGGCTCGTTCTCGCTGAACTGGCTGCCGGTGATCGATACGGCGACCGAGCAGGTGGTCAGCTTCGAGGCGCTGGTGCGCTGGGACCGTCCCGGCTACGGCGACATTTCGCCAGATCTGTTCATCCCGTTCGCCGAAGCCGCTGGCCTGATCGAGCAGATTGATAGCTGGGTGATGGCGGCGGCCTGTCACGAGGCGCAGTCCTGGGAACGGGCTCTCGGCGTGTCAGTCAACATCTCGCCGGTATGGATTTCGCACAACCGGCTGGCCGCCCTGGTGCAGCGGGTGCTCGAGGCGACCGGCCTTGATCCGGGACGTCTGCAGATCGAACTGTCGGAGCGCGTGCCGTTCGGCTCGGACGGCATGGCGCGCCGGGAGCTGGCGCGCGTGCGCGCGATGGGCGTTCGTCTGGCCTTGGACGATTTCGGCACCGGGTATTCATGCCTCGGCATGCTTGGCACCTACCCGTTCGACCAGGTCAAGCTGGACCGGCAATTCGTGGCGGCGCTTGGCCGCGACCGCAGGGCGGAGGCGATCACGCGTTCCGTGCTGCAGATGGTGCAGTCCCTGGGAATGACGAGCTGCGCGGAAGGTGTGGAGACCGAGCAGCAGCTTGCTTTCCTGGATGCGCATGGCTGCGAGGAGATCCAGGGTTATCTGATCGGTCGACCAACGCCGCGGCTGCCGCGTCCGGTCGGCGCCGAGCCGAGCGGCGCGTCGCTCCCGCCGCGCTGACGCCCAATCAGGCGCTGACGGCCAGTCAACCGCTTCGTCGGGTCCGTGGACGCGTCTGGCCGCTGAAGCTGAGGCTGAAGGCGATGCCGCCCGCAATGATGCCAAGAATGAACGGAATCAGCCAACCTGGCCGGCGCAGAAACGGCAGCAGGATATGCTGCCACAACCCAGCCATGCCACGCGTGACAAGAAATCCATGCATTGACGCGAGGCTTCGGGCGTCCGCCTGCATCAGCATCGTGCCGAGATCCATCTGCGGCGGCAACAAGGCGGCAACCACGAAGGCGCCCACGAGCGCTGCCGCGCTCAACGAGACGAAGGTGCGTATGGCAATGACGCGTCCGCTGCGATTTCGCCGCGGACCGCGCGCTTTTCTGCCGGGAAACTGGGCCGTGGCCGATCCTCCCACGATCGTGTTGGCAACCTTGTCGGATTAGGCGCTCAGAACTTCGCGGACAAGGCGACTGAGCCGAAATTGAACAGTCCGGAGCGGGCGCCGTTGAATTCCTGCGTCTGCCAGGTCTGCGTGTAGGACAGACGAACCCCATGATAGATCAAGGCGAGGCCGCCCTCGATCTCGCCGACGTCCCAGATCTTTGAGACATGCGGTTCGTTCGAACGAAAGGTGCTGCCTTGCAGCGTCGCGTCATAGCCGACTGCCTGGCCATCCGCGCCGGCGAAGAGATACCAGACGAACGGCCGCGTCGCCTTGAAGGCATCGGCGCCATTCAGGCCCGGCACGATGCGCGGCGTGCCGAAATCACTGTTCAGGCCCTGGCCAAGCCGAACGACGCCGCCGACTTGCGCATAGGTGCGCCAGTCGCCGCCGACGGCGGTGAGCGACGGCAGCACGTCAACCGAGACGCCGTATTCGCTTGCCACTGGCACACGCCAGATCCGCGAGGCCAGCACCTGCAGGACCGGCTGGTTTGGCAACTGGCGCGACCAGCCGCGGTTGGGCGTGTCGCCGATGATGCTGTGGAAGCCGTTCTGGATCTGGTAGCCGCCGGCATACGATCCCAGCACGCCTGCCTCTATGCCGGCGATGCTGCGCGTCATGTCGGTGTCGGAAATCAGGTCGGCGGTCGCGACCAGCACGCCGGCATAAGGCCGGTCATGCGGGTTCGGCGGATCGATCTGGGTGTCATGCGGCGTGAACAGCGATTGCTGCAGGCCGAGGCTGATCCGTTGCACGCCCGAACCCCAGATGGCCTGGTTCAGGTTGGAGATCGCCGGCGGCTGGTTGTCGGTGCCGGAGGTCCAGCCGATCCGCAGCCCGCTGGTGTAATATTGGTCGGAAGTGCCCTTCAAGGTGGAGACGGCGTCGTTCTCCGCCTGCAGCGTCCACGTGCCGGTGGGGTCCTGCGGCGGCTCCGCGCGCGCGGCCACAGGCGCCGCGGCCAAGCAAGCGGCCGCGAGGATAAAACGGGTCGAGCTGCGCGTCATGGTGCTCACTTTGCTGTCCGACTAGGATTTCTTTAGGAGTTTGTTGATGCTGGTGGAACCCCCGTTGCCCGCGGCCGCGGCCTTTTCCAGCAATGCGTTGACGCTGAAATGCAACCAAACTACACGATCAGGTGATGCCTCGCCGTGGCTCGTGCAGGGCCACGCGTGCTATGCAATGCTTCGTTTGTTATCGCCGCCACTCGGTGCGTCTTTTCGGGACGACACCATCCAGATTTCGGGATTACGACCGTTGAGAAGTAACAGGACCGACCGCAGCCCCCGTTCCCCGCGCCGCGGCGGCTTCGATGATGATTTTGTTCCAGTCCCCGCCTTCGGCGATCGAAGCGGGCCACCGCCGCGCCGTCCGATGGGCGGCGGCGGCGCCGGCTCGCAGGTCATTGCCTCGGGGCCTGAGATCAGCGCCAGCGTGAAATGGTTCAACAGTGAAAAGGGGTTCGGCTTCGTCGAGCTGTCCGACGGCTCGGGCGACGTCTTCCTGCACGCCAATGCGCTGAGCCAGTCCGGCCATGATTCCGTGAGCCCCGGCGCCACCCTGGGCGTGCGTATCGGCCAGGGACCGAAGGGACGTCAGGTCGCGGAAGTGCTGTCAGTCGACGAGAGCACCGCGCAGCCGGAGCGGCCACGCGCAGCGCCCGGCGGCTTCGGCGGTCCGCGTTCCGGCGGCGGCGCCGGTGGTGGCGGGTTTCGTGGCGGCCGCACGCAGCCGGATTTGTCGCAGGCCGAAGAGGTTCATGGCATTGTCAAATGGTACAACGCCACCAAGGGCTTCGGCTTCATTACGCCTGATACCGGGGGCAAGGACATCTTCGTGCATGCCTCGGCGTTGGAGCGCTCCGGCCTCTCGGGCCTGAATGAAGGCCAATCGACACGAGTGCAGGTGGTGCAGGGCCAGAAGGGTCCGGAAGCGGCGGCGATCAGCCTCGCCTGATCGGCCGCCGCTTACGGAATCTGCTCTTTACGGAATCTGGGGGGCGGCGATCAGGCCGCCTTTGTTCCACAGGGCGTTTGGCCCGGGCGGCAGGCCGAGCGGGCTCCGCGTTCCGGTGGTTGCAGCAAGGATTTCGCCGTAATTGCCGCCTGAAGCGATCGCTCTCCCGGCCCAGCCATCCTGCAGCCCGAGCAGGCTGACCAGACCCGGAGTAGGACCGAGGAGACGCATCGCGGACGGGTCCGAGCCGGTTTCAGCCGCCGCCAGGTTCTGGCTGCCGATGTCATCCTGCTCCGCCTCGATCAACGCGGTCGCGACATCGCTGATGATGGCCGTCCAGGCGGCATCATCGTCTCGGGTAGCGGCGGCGAACGGATCATAGGTGATCCGCTGGGGCAGGATCTCGAAATCGGCGCGGCGGGCGTGAAAACCCGCACGCATGTCGGCGAGCGTCGAGACGTCCGCGGTAATTGCGTCGCAATGCCCGGCGGTGAGCGCCGCCTCCATCTCGCCCGCCTCCGAATACTCGTCGGACATGACTTGGATGCGCGCGCGCCGCTGCCACTCGGCGAGTCCCGCCGCCGCGGGCGTTGCCACAAGGAAGCAGATGTTACGGCCTCGGAGGTCGGCAAGACCCTTCGCATGGAGCGTGCTCGGCAGCAGGAAGCCCTCTCCGTCCACGAACAGGGTCGGCGAAAAACGCAGATGATTCAGCATCGCGCTCGTAGCGGTCGGCGTCGTGCCGACGAGCAGCGCGATCTTGCCGGTGCGAAGTGCCGCGATGCCGTGCGCATCATCAGGCAAGCCAATCAGGTGCGCGCGCCTCGCATCACCGAGCGCCGCGGCCGCGACGGCGCGGCAGATCTGTCCGGAAAAGACAGAAAGATCACCGTGGCTGTCCGTCTCGGTGAAATCCTCCTGCTCGACGACCACGCCGCAAGCCAGGGATTGCCGCGCGCGCGCGGCGTCTAACGTCGGAGAGGGCCCGGCTCGGGCGGCGACGGCGCAGGCAAGGATCGCGCTTGAGCAGGCGAGCAAAGCAAACCGGAGGCGGGCAAAGCGCCCGCCTCCGAAAGCCGTGCGTCTCACGGAGTCCAGCTTGCCGAGGTGGGAATGCCCGGCGTGGTGCTCGGACGCGGGTTGAAATCCGACGGCGCCGGATCAATCAGCTTGCCGGTATTGTAGTCGGTCGGAATGATGTTCAGCGCGGCGCAGCCCTCGCCGCCATAGTGCGGCAGCGTGTGCACGATCTGCGCCGGGATCATCGCATAGCTCGCCGGCAGCGTTTGCATCTCGCCGGTCAGGCGCGAGTTGTCGAAGGCGGAGAGCAGGTCGCCCGCCTCGCTGGCGGGGCCGTCCGCCGGAAGCAGGTCGGTTTGCCCGAACTCCTGCTGGCCGAGCTTCTGGCCCTTCACTTCGTCCGGAAGCTGGGCCAGCGGCGTAAGACCGAACAGTTCGTTGATGAATTTGATGATTGAACTGTGCTCGTCATACTCGTGACTGATCGCATGCGCCCGGCTGTAGGGCGAGATGATGATCAGCGGGATGCGTGGGCCGCCGGAAAGCGGATTGCCCTCGGGATCGAGCTGGCGGATATGCGGGATCGCCTGATCGTAGAGACCGTCCGTCTCGTCGTAGGTGATGATGATCGCGCTGTCCTTCCAATAGGGCGAGGCGGCGATCGCATTGACCTCGTCGGCGACCAGCGCTTCGGCGATCTGCGTATCGGAATAGCCCGGATGATCGTCGCTGCCCGGGAAGGCGGCCTGCACCGCGGGATTTGGATCGACGGGGGTGAGACCGTCATTGTTGCCATAGCCGCCGCGCACGTAGAACACGCCGCCGTTCGAAGGCAGCTTCCGCGCGGCGACGTCGCCGTAGAAATCACCGAGCCCGTGCAGATTGCTGCGGACGTTCGGATTGTCGCCGACATAGCCGAAATATTGCGGTCCGTTATGATGCGTGATGTAGGTATCGTGCGTCGCCTTGCCGCTCGTGTCGGTCGGCTCCAGATCGTAGCCTTCCTGATACCAGCCCCAGTTGGTGGGGGCGACCTTGTCGCTGGCGATGGTGCGGATGTCGTCCTGCACGTCGAGCAGATCCAAGGCCGGATTGAGATCGGACTGGACGGTGTTCTGGATCGCCCGCCCCATGAAGGAGAGCGGCAGCGACGCATAGGTCTGGTTGAGCGCCGGAGTCGCCGGCGAGACGTCGTTCGGGCCGTAAGGCGGCTTGTTCGGAGTGGTGTCGAAGTTTGAGCCGGCATACGGACCCGAGTCGTTGACGACCGGCTCGCCGCCGCTTTCCATCACCACCGGATTGGTGTTGTTGCTGCCGGTCGCCGGATGCAGCGCCCATTGGGTCACGCCGGACTGGCCCGCGATCATCGCGATCGCGTTCGGCGAGGACGGACCGATGATAGTCTGATACATGTTGTCAAACAGCGTGAAATGATCCGCGAGTTGCCAAAGCAACGGCACGGTCTGGCAGTCGTCGTGCGACATCGCCAGCTCGCCCATCTGCTTTTGCGCCAAGGTCGGATTGCTGGTGGCGGCGGCGCCGGTCTTGAGCGAGACGATCTGGCCGCTCGCATTTGTGGTCAGGCCCTCTTCGTCCAGCGCATAGCGATCGTTTCTCGCAATCCGGTTCACAACGTGCAGGCTGTTATCCATACCGGTATGAGAATGATCCACCGAGGCGGTGTCGGCCGGATAGATCTGGACGGTCTTGCCATTGACGTTGGTGACGGTGGCGGGAATCAGGAACGGCGATATCTTGACGGTCTTGCCGTTGGTGTCGACCAGATCCTGCGCGAAGCCCGGCGTTTGCGATGCAGGCTGGCTGAACAGGCCGCGCGCGCCCGGATAGGTGCCGAAATGGAAGTCGAAGGCGCGGTTCTCCTGGAACAGCACGAACACATACTTCACGTGCTTGCGCAGCAAAGCGAGCTTGGCGGCATGCGACAGGGCCGGTTCATTCATCGGCTGATGCGCCATCTTCCAGACCGCCGCACTCGACGGCGGCGCCAGCACGACCATGCTCGCATCAACCGGATTGTGTGCCGCAATGTCGTCGTGCGCGACAGCGGAGGCGGCGAAAAGCGGCTGCAAGGCGAGTGCCGCCGCAACGACGGCGCTGGTGCAATTGAGGCGGAAGCGACGCGACATGTCCGTATCCTTCGAGCATCAATGTGTGTGTCTGTGAAGACCGGACCGTTCCTATCGCCTGTTGCTGCAACATTGAAGACGCCTGCCGTTACCGTTTAAAGACAAATGACAGCGCGTCCATGTTGCCTGTCGAAGACGCCCATCTTGCCTGTCGAAGACAAAGGGAGATCGCCTGCTCTTGAACCTGCGGATGCCTTGGCGCAATCCACTGGACTACGTGCGGCCGCGCACGCTTCGCATCGGCGTCACCGGCCTCGCGCGGTCCGGCAAGACCGTGTTGCTGACCTCTCTTGCCGCCTGCCTGTTGGCCCCGGGCGCCTTGGGCGGGCGCATACGCGCGGCAAGGCTGGCACCGTCAGGCGCCGCCTCGCTGCCGCGCTTCGATCACGCGCGCCATCTCGCCTCGCTCGCCGCCGATCCGCCGAGATGGCCGGAGCGGACGGACTCCGTCTCGCTGCTCGCGATCGACCTTGAGCTAGGCGTGCCGATGCGCCGGCTGCGTCTCGAGCTGCTGGATTATCCGGGCGAATGGCTGCTTGACCTGCCGCTGCTCGGGCAGTCCTTCGAGCAATGGTCCGCGTCCGTTCTGGCCCGCTTGCAGCAGCCGGCGCTGGCGCCGATCGCGCGCGACTTTCTCGCCTTCAGCACCGGCCTGCCCGCCGCCGCCGCGGCCGACGAGGCGCTGGCCGAGGCCGGGCACCGGCTGTATCGCACGATGCTGACCCGGCTGCGCGACGAAGCGGGGCTGGCGATGCTGCAGCCGGGCCGCTTTCTGATGGCCGCACCTGGCGCCTCACCGCCCTGGGAGCGGTTCTTTCCGGCAGCCGGCGGCGGCGGGCTGCACAGGCTGCTCTCCCGCCGCTACGACGCCTATGTCGAGGCCGTTCGTGACGGGCTGGTCTCGCCGCTGTTCGGCGACATGGACCGGCTGGTGGTGCTGGCCGACCTGTTGTCGGCGTTGCATACCGGGCCGCTCGCCTTTGCCGATGCGCGCGCGGCACTCGGAGCGGCCGCGGCGGCGCTGCGCTGGCAGGGCTCATGGCTCGACTGGTTTGCCTCATTCGCGCAATTCCGGCTGCCGCCGCGCGTGATTCGGCGCGTGGCCTACGCCGCGACCAAGTCCGACCATGTCGCCGAGCGGCAACGCGGCAACCTCGCCGCTCTGATGGCACGCCTCGCCAATGCCGGCGCTGCCGATACTCCCGTAGGCCTGGGCGGTGCGCACACGGGCCCGCCCACTGGCGCCTTCGCCGTCGCCGCCGCGCGCTGCACCGAGGATTTCGTCTGGACGCTGGAAGGTCATCCGGTCTCCGCCGTGCGCGGCCGCGTGCTTGGCGAACGCCAGCTCACCCGCTCCTATCCGGGCGAAGTGCCGGACACTCCGCCAGACGCCGCCTTCTGGGCGCATGCGTTCCTCGATCTGCCGGCGTTCGAGCCGGTACGGCTGTCTGAACGCGGCCAGGTGCCGAATATCGGCATCGAGACGCTGCTGGGCTTCCTCCTGGAGGATCTGCTGTGACCCTGACCCCGCCCCGCATCGCGCCGCGCATCGAGCACGAGTCCGGCACGGCGCCCCGGCTGCGCACCCCCGACCTCCCCGAAGCCCCGTCGGCGCGCGACCCGGCGGGCTGGGGCATGCCGGTGCTGGCGTTGTCCGGCTTCGCGGTGCTGGCGCTCGGACTGGCGGCGCTGCAGACCGGCAATTTCGTGGCGGACGAGTTCCGCCGCTCGCCCGTGCTTGGTTGGCTGACCCTGGCCGTGGCGGTGCTCGGTTTCGGACTGATCCTGCTCGGCATCGCCAGGGAGCTGCGGGGCCTGCTCCGGCTTGCCGCGGTCGATCAGCTCCGCGCCGATCTCGCCGGCGCCGACCCCGAGCGGCGGACGCGCGCGGCGCGACGTTGGCTGGCCGGCGTCGAGGGCGGCAGCACCCTGCTTCCGGCGCTCTCGGCGCTGAACGATCCGGACGCGGTGGCGCCATTGCTGCGCGCCGGCGTCGAGGCCGGATTGCGCGCGCGCGCCGATGCGCTCGGCCGCAGGGCGGCGCTGCAGGTGGTGGCGGGAATGGCGGCGGCGCCTGCGCCAGCGTTGGTGGTGCTGCTGATTAGCTGGCGCGGTCTGCGCCTCATTCGTCAGGTGGCGGCGCTCTATGGCCTGCGGCCCGGCCTGTTCGGCACCCTCTCGCTGCTGCGCCGCACGGCGTTCGCCGCGAGCGCCACCGCGGTGACCGAGGTCGCGGTGAACAGCGCCGCCCACGCCGCACTCAGCATGCCGTTGCTTGCGCACCTGGCGGGAGAGATGGCCGGCGGCGCGGTGGCCGCCCGACGCATGGTGGTGCTGGCCCGCGCCGCCGCGCTCGCCTGCACGCCGCTGCCGCCAGCTTAAGCGAAGGCAAGGGGCTTTGCCCCTTGACCCCATCAAAGGCAAGCCTTTGAAATCCTTTGATCTTGAAAAATGGGGTCTTGGGTTGACCACCGCGAGGCGTGCCGGGTCAGACCAGATTACGCGCCGCATTCCGGCGGCGGCAATTCATGCTCGGTTCCCCATGACCGGAGCCATGTCGTCATCGCCTCATGCGAGACCCACCGGCCCTCGTCGATGGCGCGCTCGGCCTGCTCGTCAGCGGCGTCTTCCGCCTCATTGTCAACCTCGTCGAAGATGTCCGGCTCACGATCCATGTGCGGATGATATCACTCGAAGCGCGACTCTGGAACAGGCGCATCAGCCGCTACCAGAAGCCCGCCAGAGCTGTTTGCTCAACCTTGTCACCGGGAAGCCATCGAAGCGTTTGCCTAGCCACTCCGACTGTCCGGTTGTGAGACCTCCGACTCTGGCGCGAAGAGTGCGACCAGGTCGGAGAGATGGCCGATTTCGTCAAGGCGCAGGCCTTCGGGAGCAACCAGCGCCTGCGCGCCGCGTGCCAGGCGGCGCGGCAGCACCGCTTCGGCGAAGCCGAGCTTTTGCGCCTCCTTCAGACGTGCCTCGGCTTGCGCCACCTGGCGCACTTCGCCAGACAGGCCGACCTCGCCGAAGAACACCGTGCCGGCGCTGGTCGCCTGGCCGGTCGCGGCCGAGACCAGGGCGGCCGCGACGGCGAGATCGGCCGCCGGTTCGCTGACCCGCAGGCCGCCGGCCACGTTCAAATAGACGTCCTGGCCCGCAAGCTTCAGGCCGCAGCGTGTCTCCAGCACCGCCAGCAGCATGGCGAGCCGTGCCGCATCCCAGCCGACCACGGCGCGGCGCGGCGAGGAGCCGCTGTTCGGCGACAGCAGCGCCTGCACTTCAAGCAGCACCGGGCGGGTGCCTTCGAGACCGGCGAATACCGCGGAGCCGGCGATGTTGCCGCGCCGCTCGGCAAGGAACAAAGCGGACGGGTTCGCCACCTCGGCGAGGCCGCGATCGGTCATCGCGAACACACCGATCTCGTCGGTGGCGCCATAACGGTTCTTGGCGGCGCGCAGAATGCGGAACTGATGGCCGCGATCGCCTTCGAAATACAGCACCGCGTCGACCATGTGCTCGAGCACGCGCGGGCCGGCCAGCGTTCCTTCTTTGGTGACGTGCCCGACCAGCACCAGGCCGAAGCCCCTCTGCTTGGCCAGCCGGATCAGCTCGAAGGCGCAGGCGCGCACCTGACTCACGGTGCCGGGCGCGCTGTCGATGCTGTCCAGCCACATGGTCTGGATCGAGTCGATCACCACCAGGGCGGCGTCGCGTTCGGCCTCCAGGCTGGCGGCGATCTCGGTCACGTTGATCGCGCTGGCGAGTTCGAGCGCAGCGCCGCTCAGCCCGAGCCGGCGGGCGCGCAGGCGGAGCTGGTCGACCGCCTCCTCACCCGAGATGTAGAGGACGCGGCGGCCGTGTTGCGCCATCGCCGCGGCCGCCTGCAGCAGCAGGGTGGATTTGCCGATGCCGGGATCGCCGCCGACCAGCACCACCGAGGCCGGCACCAGACCGCCGCCCAGCACGCGATCGAGCTCGGCGATGCCGCTGCTGGAGCGCGGCGGCGGCGCGATCTCGCCCTCCAGCCCGACGAAGGCGACACGGCCGGCCCGCGCCCGTCCCGGCTTGGCGGCGGTGGCGCGTGGCTCCACGGACTCCTCGACGATCGTGTTCCACTCGCCGCAGGCGTCGCACCGTCCGCTCCATTTCGGGTGCGCCGCGCCGCAGCTCTGGCAGACGAAGCGCGACGTGGCGGCCCGCTTCATCTAACGCCGCAACTCCATGCTGATCGGTCCCTCCCGGCGGCCGTGGGTGAACTGCTCGACCATCGGATTGCCGCTGTGCAGCAGCGACGCGGCGGGTCCCTGCCAGACCAGCTTGCCACGGTAGAGCATGGCGGCCTCGTCGCCGATGCGTGTGGCGGAGGCCATGTCGTGGGTGATGGCGACCGCGGTGCTGCCGAGACGTTTCACGCAATCGACGATCAGCCCGTCGATCACCGCCCCCATGATCGGATCGAGCCCGGTGGTGGGTTCGTCGAAGAACAGGATTTCCGGGCGTCCGGCGATGGCGCGGGCGAGCCCCACGCGCTTCTGCATGCCTCCCGAGAGTTCGGCCGGCGGCAACTCGCCCACGCTCGGATCGAGCCCCACCATTTGCAGCACCTCGTCGGCCCGCGCGCGCGCGTCGCGCCGGCTCATCCGGTTGCGCGCCAGCAACCCGAAGGCGACGTTCTGCCAGACCGGCAGGCTGTCGAACAGCGCGCCGTTCTGGAACAGCATGCCGATGCGGGCGAGTGTCGCCTCACGCTCGCGCCTGCCGAGGCGCAGCGTGTCGACGCCGTCGATCTCGATGCTTCCGGAATCGGGCGTGATCAGGCCGAGGATGCTGCGGATGAGCACCGACTTGCCGGTGCCGGAGCCGCCGATCACGACGAACGAGGTCCCGGGCATCACGTCGAGATCAATGCCGTCCAGCACCACCTTGTCGCCGAACGCCTTGCGCAGGTTGCGCACGCGTATCTTGGGCACCACCGTGGGAGGATGGCCGCTCACCGCGAGAAGAACATCTCGGTGAGCATGTAGTCGAAGGCGAGCACCAGGATCGAGGCGGCCACGACCGCGCCGGTTGTCGAGGCGCCGACGCCCGCGGCGCCGCCGCGGCTGTTATAGCCGTTATAGCATCCCATCAGAGAGACCAGGAAGCCGAACACGGCTGCCTTGGCCAGGCCCACGGTGACATCGCTGGTCTTGAGGATGGCGAAGGTGTTGGTGATGTAGGCGGACGGGCTGAAGCCGAGCTTGATCGTCGAGACGATGAAGCCGCCCATGACGCCAAGGATATCGGCGACCACCACCAGCAGCGGCAGCGCCACCACGCCCGCGAGCAGGCGCGGAGTCACCAGGTATTTTATCGGGTTGGTGGAAAGCGTGCCGAGCGCATCGATCTGGTCGGTGACGCGCATGGTGCCGATCTCGGCGGCTATCGCCGCTCCGACCCGGCCCGCCACCATCAGCCCGGCCAGCACCGGACCCAGTTCACGCACCACCGACAGCACGACAATGCCGGCGATGGCGCTCTGTGCGTTGAAGCGGGCGAAGCCGGTATAGGATTGCAGCGCGATCACCATGCCGGAGAAGATCGCGGTCAGCGCCACCACCGGCAGCGAGAAATAGGCGAACTCGACGAAGGCGCCGAGAAAGGCGCGCCAGTAGAAGGGTGGCCGGAACAGATGAGACACGCCGGCGAGCGCGAACAGCGCCAGCCTGCCGGCGCCGCTGACCAGGCCAAGCACGCTGGCGCCCAGGCGGGCGACCAGGAAGAGCAGCCAACTCACGCGGCTTGCACACTGATATCCGGATCATGCATGGCGACGCCTATAGCCGGATCGAGGGCGCGCTGGAAAGGGAGGCTACCGGTTGCCGTAGCCGTGCGGGCGCGCCTCGCGCCAGGCCAGCGCCGTGGCGACGATATCGTCCAGCGCCGCGAAGCGCGGCGTCCAGCCGGTCTGCTCGCGCAGCAGGGTGCTGCTTGCGACCAGGCGAGGAGGATCGCCCGGCCTGCGTTCGGCGATGCGATAGGGCACCTCGCGGCCGCTGACGCGCTCGACGCTGCGGATCACGTCGAGCACCGAATGGCCGCTGCCGTTGCCCAGATTGTAGGTGACGCTGCCATGATCGAGCCGTTCGAGCGCCAGCAAATGCGCCGCGGCGAGATCGCTGACATGCACGTAGTCGCGTATGCAGGTGCCGTCCGGCGTGTCGTAATCGTCCCCGAACACGACCAGCTCCGGCCTGCGGCCGAGCGCCGCGTCGATCACCAGCGGGATCAGGTGCGTCTCCGGCTGGTGGTCCTCGCCCGCGCGACCCTCGGGATCGGCGCCGGCGGCGTTGAAGTAGCGCAGGCAGGCGCTTCTCAGGCCGTGGACCTGGTCCGCCCAGAACAAGGCGCGCTCGAGCATCGCCTTGCTCTCGCCATACGGCGATCCGGGCTGGACCCGTTCCGTCTCGGCGATCGGCGCCGATCCCGCCTCTCCAAAGAGGGCGGCGGTCGACGACAGCACGAAGCGGCCGACGCCGTGCCGGACGCAGGCATCGATCAGACGCATGCCGTGGCCGGCGTTCTCGATCAGGTAATGCAACGGACGGCGCATGCTCTCGCCGACCAGGGAGAGCGAGGCGAAATGCAGCACGCCATCATAGCGCCCTTCGGCGAGCACACGATCGACGAGCGCCGCGTCGGCGAGGCTGCCTTCGATCAGGCGGATGCCCTCCGGCACCGCGTCGGCATGGCCGAGCGAGAGATCGTCGAGCACGGTCACGTCGCAGCCCTGATCGGTCAGCGCCAGCACCGCATGGCTGCCGACATAGCCTGCCCCGCCCGTCACCAGGAAACGCCCGCGCCGCATGGCCATAACCTCTTCCGAAACGACGATTTTATCACGCTTTCAAGCGGCAAGGTGTTTCAGTATGCTTCCATACCGCTTTCGAAAACGATTTGGAACCAGATCAAGATGACCTCGCATCCTGTCAGAAAGCGGGTCCTGGTGACCGGAGGCGCCGGTTTTCTCGGTTCGCATCTGTGCGACCGCCTGGTGCGCGCCGGCCATGACGTGCTCTGCGTCGATAATTACTTCACGGGCAGACGCGACAACATAGCATCCCTGCTGGCCGAGCCGAACTTCGAGGTAATGCGTCACGACATCACCCTGCCGCTGCACGTCGAGGTGGACGAGATCTATAATCTCGCCTGCCCAGCCTCTCCGGTGCACTACCAGTACGATCCGGTGCAGACCACCAAGACCAGCGTGATGGGCGCCATCAACGTGCTCGGCACCGCGCGGCGCACCGGCGCCCGCGTGTTCCAGGCCTCGACCAGCGAAGTCTATGGCGATCCGACCGTGCATCCGCAGACCGAGGACTATCGCGGCAACGTCAATCCGCTCGGTCCGCGCGCCTGCTACGACGAGGGCAAGCGCTGCGCGGAGACGCTGTTCTTCGACTATCGCAGGCAGCACAAGCTGCGGATCAAGGTGGCGCGGATTTTCAACACGTATGGTCCGCGTATGCACCCCAACGACGGACGTGTAGTCTCGAACTTCATCACCCAGGCGCTGCGCTCCGAGGACATCACCCTCTACGGCGATGGCGGCCAGACCCGGGCCTTCTGTTATGTCAGCGATCTGATCGAGGGCTTCGTGCGCCTGATGGCGAGCGGCGACGACATCACCGGGCCGATCAATCTCGGCAATCCGCACGAGATCCCGGTGCGCGAACTGGCCGAACGCATCCTGGCACTGACCGGGTCGCGCAGCCGGATCGTCTATCGGCCGCTGCCGCAGGACGACCCGATGCAGCGCTGCCCGGATATCGCGCGCGCGCGGGCACTGCTCGGCTGGACACCCACCGTGGCACTCGAGGACGGCCTGGTCCGGACCATCGCCTATTTCGACAGCCTGTTGAAAGTCGGGCCGCAAGCGGTAGAAGACTGACCCCGCCTCGGGCAACGGAGTGACCTGTGCGTATTGCGATGATCGGCGGCGGTTATGTCGGACTGGTTTCAGGCGCCTGCTTCGCCGAGTTCGGGGTCGAGGTGGCGGTGGTGGAGACCCATCCGGGGCGCCTCGAAGCTCTGAAGCAGGGCAAGATCCCGATCTATGAGCCGGGGCTGGACCGGCTGGTGGCCGACAACATCGCGGCGGGGCGGCTCTCCTTTGGCGACAATATCACCGAGGCGGTGAGGGGTGCTGAGGCAATCTTCCTCGCCGTCGGCACGCCGCCACGGAACGGCGACGGCCACGCCGACCTGACATACGTGTTCGCCGCCTGCGAGCAGGTGGCACGCGCCATGTCCGGCTACGCGGTGATTGTCACCAAATCGACGGTCCCGGTCGGCACCAGCCGCAAGATCAGCGAGATCGTCACCCTGGCGCGTCCGGATCTGGAGTTCGATGTCGCCTCCAACCCGGAATTCCTGCGCGAGGGCAGCGCCATTGCCGACTTCATGCGTCCCGATCGCGTCGTCATCGGCACCGATATCGCCAAGCCTGACGGCGGCGAGCGCGCGCAGGAGGTGCTCCGGCGTCTGTATCGCCCGCTCTATCTGATCGAGGCGCCGATCCTGTTCACCAGCCTCGAATCCTCCGAACTGATCAAGTATGCGGCGAATTCGTTCCTGGCGATGAAGATCTCCTTCATCAACGAGATGGCGGATCTCTGCGAACGGGTCGGCGGCGACGTGCACGACGTGGCGCGCGGCATCGGTCTCGACGGACGCATCGGACGCAAGTTCCTGCATGCGGGCGCCGGCTATGGCGGCTCCTGCTTTCCCAAGGACACGCTGGCGCTGATGCGCATCGCCCAGGAGGCGGGCGCCTCGTCGCGTCTGGTCGAGGCGACGGTGCAGGTCAACGACGCGCGTAAGGCGAGCATGGGGGCGCGCATCATGTCGGCTTGCGGCGGCTCCGTGCGCGGCAAGACCGTGGCGGTGCTCGGCCTGACCTTCAAGCCGGAGACCGACGATATGCGCGACGCGCCGTCGATCGCGATCGTGCATCGATTGATCGAGAATGGCGCCATGCTGCGCCTGTTTGATCCGGCCGGCATGGAAGCGGCGCATTCCTGCATGCCGCAGGGGCTCGCGGAAGGCCGGCTCGCCTGGTGCAACGACGCGCTCGACGCGGCGCGCGGCGCGGACGCGGTGATCCTGGTTACGGAATGGAACGAGTTCCGCGCGATCCCGCCCTCCCGTTTCAAGGAGCTGATGAAGGGCCGGGTGATCATCGATTTGCGTAACGTCTATGATCCGTCGGCGATGGCGGAGGCGGAGATGGATTACAGCTCGATCGGTCGGCCACGCCCAGGAGTAGGAGGAGCAGGACGCGTCGCCCGCCGGCCGGCGCAGGCCGCCTCGGCAGGTTAGGATCCAGACCCGCCTGCTGACTGCGTCCACCCCGCCGCGATGCTGTCGACGTCGATGGCAATGCCGCCGAGCTGCTTGATGCGGCCGCAATAGACCGGTCCGAGCAGGCCCGCCGCGACCAGGAACACTGCGCCCTGAGACGGCACAACAAGGGCGGCGAGCATCTGTTCAAGCGGCGTGGCATGCTGATCGCCGGAGACGAGATAGGATGCCGTGGCGCCCACGTCACAAAACGCGCCCAACCTTTCCACCAGGCCGGGCGTGCTCCCGACGAAACCCAGGAACGGCAGCTCGGCCAGGAGCGGGCGCAGGAACGGCATGGTCTGATGCATCTGCTTGATCACGCCGAGCCCGGCGGCGAGCGGCGGGGCACGCCGCATGATGATCTGCTGCAGCTCCGCATTGAAGCCGAAATGCTCGTGCGCCCGCGTGACCTGCTCGATATCGGGCACGGCGATGATGTCGGCGTTCTCGATGGCGCCCAGCAGGCCGCGCGCCACAACGCCGCGGGCGATGGCGTCATGACTTTCGAAGGTGCCGCCGAAGGCCGGCTCCCAGACCGAATTCACCACCGCGCAGAGTTCGCCTTCGCTGAACGTCAACTGCGTTTTGGGGCTGGCATAGACGGCAAGGCGGGTACGCGCCTCGGTCATCTCGAAGATGCTGAATGACGTGCCGTTGGCGATCGCCTGACCCAGCCGGGCGGCGAGGTGCGCGGCGCCAAGCCAATGCGTCGAGCGTTGCCAGGTGTCGCGCTGCGACAGCACCAGCGCCCGATCATGACGAAGTGCCAGCTTGGCGCCGGCCAGGTGCGTGAACGGTGTGAATGGCGGCTGCACCTGCCGCGCCAGCGCCAGCAGCATCGGCTCGATCGCCAGCAGTTCGTGATGGCCGCCGGTCAGCGCGAGCGTCGTGGTGTAGTTCCATAGCGCGGCATCGCCGTGGCCCAGAACGGGAGCGGCCAGTCGCAGGAACGGCAGCGCCTCCATCAGCCTGCCGGAACCGGTGAGCTCGGCGGCGATCAGGTTGGCGGTCGTCGCGTCGTCCGGCTGACATGCCAGCAGCATGCGGCGCGCGGCTTCCACGCTGTCGCCGCTGCCGGCGCCGGTCTGTTCGGCGAGGCTCGACAGCAAACGACAGACCGGAATGACATCCGGCCATAGCGCCAGCGCCTGGCGGCAGGCTTCCTGCGCATCCGCGAGTTGTCCGCGCGCGGCAAGCTGGCGTGCTTCAAGGAACCAGGTTTCCGCCTTGTCGAGAGCGCCACGATCGACCGGTATAGCCAAGACCCAGCCTACGGAGGCTCAGTCATCGAGCGCCGCGATGGCGCTCTCGACATGGGCCTCGGAAAAATCCTCCATTTCGCTGTCGAGCGTCGCGTAACGATGGTTGCGGATCGCCGCAGTGACGAAGAACCAGGGACGGAAGACGCGGCTGCCGTCGAGCGGCTTGTTCAACTCGAGCACCCGCAAGCCGCCGCGATGGAACAGGGTGTTGGCGAGACCGGCGCCATGCGGCGAGACGACGCGCCTGGCGTTGGCGAAGATCGAGAGCTGCTGCCGCAGGTCGGCGCCTTCGAAGCCTACGGTGCAAAAGCCGCGTCGTTCCAGCACGCGCCCGAGGATCTCGCCTGGTCCTGCGTCGATCCGGCTGGTGACGGTGCTTGCTCGCGCGAGATGAATGTTCTCGAATTTCGTGGGAACCGGCTCAGCATGCGCGAGCATGGCGTCGAACACCGCCTTGAACCCGCCCAGAATCATGATGTCGGTCGGTTCGCGCGGCGTGGTCCAGAAGAAATGCACAATGCGGGCGCGATAGACCCCCGCGGGCAACGCCGTCACCCGCGGCGCGAGACCGCTGAATTCAAGCGACTGCCGCCATGTGGTCTCGCTGAAGGAGATCGGCCCGGCGCGGGATGCGTCCCCGTAGTCCGGCACCGCAATGACCACGTTGGGGTCCAGATGTCTTGCTGCCAGGAACGATTTAGTCAGGCCGAAGCAGAGCCAATGGAAATAGTTGCGCCAAGCGCCATCAAAGCCGACGAAAACCTCGTCGAGCTGCCGCGGCTCCGGCAGGTCGAGGATGGTCTCCTCCCCCTCGCCCGCCGCCTGCAACCCGCGGAACGCCGCAGTCTGGTGCACCGGCCGTCCGTCCTCGGCGAGGATGGTGCCGTCAAGCCCGTGTCCAACAAAGAAAGTGGCATTGTCGAGACTATACAGATCGAGCGTGGCCTCGGGTGCGAGAATGCTGGCGTCCTGGACCCTGAGCGAGGCGGAGGCAAGACCGCCGATCAGGCCGCTCAGATCCTGGCCCTCGAACGCTCTCCTGGGAGAGGCAATCACGCGGCCAGCCTGCCGCTCGACCGTGCGCGCAATCCCGAGTTGTTCGATCTCGACGAACCGTCCGACGCTCAATTTCATGACGTAAACGCTCCGGCACCGCGCCCAAGTTTAGCATCGGCAAAGGCTGCGACCAACACCGGATCGTCTCTGTAGAGAAACGTCATGCTCCATTGTCGATCGCGCGGCCACCGCGGGAACTCACGGTACCGTGCGGCACGACCGGTTGATCACTCAAGTCTCACGTGCTTACCTTTTTTAGGTTCATTATGGAAAGTAGATTCCGTATTACACTATGTTTCATGTGCCTTTACGGGCTTATGCCGGTTCCAGCGCCGAGTGCATTCGACAGAGAGGCTATCAAGATGAGCAGGCAGATCCGTCTCAACGCCTTCGACATGAACTGCGTCGGGCATCAATCCTCGGGCCTGTGGCGCCATCCGCGCGACCGTGCTGGCACCTACAACACGCTCGGCTACTGGACGCATCTGGCGCGCGTGCTGGAGCGCGGGCTGTTCGACGGCCTGTTTCTCGCCGACGTCCTTGGCACGTACGATGTCTATGGCGGCACTCCGGAGGCCGCCTTGCGCAACGCCTCGCAGGTGCCGGTCAATGATCCGTCGATGCTGGTGCCGGCGATGGCGGCGGTAACCGAGCATCTCGGTTTCGGCCTCACCTGCACGCTGTCCTACGAGCCGCCGTTCCCCTTCGCCCGACGCATGTCGACGCTGGATCACCTGACGCAAGGCCGGATCGGCTGGAACATTGTCACCGGCTATCTCAACAGCGCCGCCAAGGGCACCGGCACGTCCGCGCAAGCTGCCCATGACACCCGTTACGAGATCGCCGACGAGTACATGGAGGTGGTGTATCGTTTGTGGGAAGGCAGTTGGCGGGACGATGCGGCGGTGCGCGACGTGGCGCGCAATGTCTTCACCCATCCGGACAAAGTGCGGCCGGTGCGCCACCACGGCGCGCATTTTAAAGTCGATGCCATTCACCTGTGCGAGCCGTCGCCGCAGCGGACGCCGGTGCTCTACCAGGCCGGCGCCTCGGCCAAGGGGCGCGCCTTCGCGGCAGGACACGCCGAGTGCGTGTTCGTGGCGGGGCCGTCCCGGCAGGTGATCGCCCCCGCCGTCGCCGACATCCGAAGGCGCGCCGCCGAAGCCGGACGCGATCCCGCCTCGATCCTGATCTTCGCTCTGCTGACGGTGATCACAGGTGCCACCGACGCCGAGGCGCAGGCCAAGTACGACGACTATCGCCACTACATAAGCCATGAGGGCGCGCTAACCCTGATGTCCGGCTGGACCGGCATCGACTTCTCGAGGTTCGCGCCGGATGACCCGGTTCGACACATACGCAACGACGCGATCCATTCCGCGATTGATGCGCTGACCGTGGATGATCCGGGCAAGGTCTGGACCGTGCGCGAGCTTGCCGAGAATTCGGCGATCGGCGGCCTCGGCGGGCGCATCGTAGGCTCGCCCGCGCGCGTCGCCGACGAGATGCAACGCTGGATCAGCGAGACGGATGTCGACGGCTTCAATCTCGCCTACGCCGTCACACCGGAAAGTTTCGAGGACGTGGTCGCGTTTGTCGTGCCTGAGTTGCAACGGCGTGGCCTCTACAAGCGGGAATATGCAAGCGGCACGCTGCGCGAGAAGCTGTTCGGCGGCGGTCCCCGCCTCGCGGCGCCGCATCCCGCGCATCGCTACCGTGAATGGGCGGCCGGCACTGAGGCGGTCAGCAATGCCGCCTGAGCGGTATCGTGAGATGAACCGGCCTTCAGCTCGCGCCTTGGAGGAGCGATCATGACCCTGCACGATCCGGCGCCTCCGGCCCAGGAGGCCGACATCCTGTGGTTCCTGCCGACGCATGGCGACGGCCGCTATCTTGGCAGCGGCATCGGCGCCCGCCACGTCACCTTGGGCTATCTCAGCCAGATCGCACGCGCCGCCGACGACCTCGGCTACTACGGTGTGCTGCTGCCCACCGGGAAGTCCTGCGAGGATAGCTGGGTGGTGGCCTCCGCCATGGCGCCGCTGACCGAGCGGCTGCGCTTCCTCGTCGCCGTCCGCCCCGGCCTGTCGGAACCGTCGATGACCGCTCGTATGGCCGCGACCCTGGACCGGCTTTCCGGCGGCCGGTTGCTGGTCAATGTTGTCGCTGGCGGCGACCCGGTCGAGCTGGCGGGAGACGGCGTGTTCCTGGATCACGCGGCGCGCTACGAGGCCACGGACGAATACCTCACCGTCTGGCGCCGTCTGCTGTCGGGCGAGACGGTCGATTTCGAAGGACGCCACCTGCGCAGCCAAGGCGGCAGGCTGCTCTACCCGCCAGTGCAGCGGCCGCATCCGCCGCTCTATTTCGGCGGCTCCTCGTCGGACGGACAGGCGGTGGCCGCGGAGCACATCGACGTCTATCTCACCTGGGGCGAGCCGCCGGAGGCGGTGGGCGGAAAGATCGCCGCAATGCGTGCCGCGGCGGCCGCGCGCGGACGGACGCTCTCCTATGGCATCCGGCTGCACGTCATCGTGCGTGAGACCGCGGACGCGGCCTGGGCGGCGGCGGACCAGCTCATCAGCCAGCTCAGCGACGAGGACATCGCCGCGGCGCAGAGCGCCTTCGCAAAGTTCGATTCCGTCGGCCAGCGGCGCATGGCGGCGCTGCATCAGGGACGCCGCGACCGGCTGGAGATCGCGCCCAATCTGTGGGCGGGAGTGGGGCTGGTGCGCGGCGGCGCCGGCACCGCGCTGGTTGGCGATCCTGACCAGGTGGCGGCCAGGATGCGTGAATACATGGCGCTCGGCATCGACCGGTTCATTCTCTCCGGCTATCCCCATCTCGAGGAGTGCTACCGTTTCGCCGAACTGGTGTTTCCAAAGCTGCCGCTCCGCTCGACCACGGGTCGCGATCTCGGCCCGGCGCGCAATGCTGGGCCCTTTGGCGAGGTCATTGCCAACATCGCGGCGCCAGGGCCTGGCGGGGTCGGCCGCGCGGCCGGATGAGCGGCGCCCCGATCAGGCCGCAGATCGTTGTCATTGGCGCCGGCTTGAGCGGCGCCGCCTTCGCGCTGCATCTCTTGCGCGACCACAATCCGGCGGCCGACATCATCCTGATCGAGCCGCGGGCGGTGCTCGGCGCCGGCCTCGCCTATGGGACCGACGACCCCGAGCACCGGGTCAACGTCGCCGCCAGCCGCATGTCGCTGTTCTCTGAACGGCCTGATCACTTCGACCACTGGCTGCGGGAGCGAGGCATCGACAAGACCGATCCAGAGGCCGCGACGCCGGACGGCCGCCTCTATCCGCAGCGCGCGCTGTTCGCCCGCTACGTGCACGAAACATTGCGCGGCGCGGCCGCCGGGTGTCGGGCCTCGCTACGCCATTTGCGCCGGCGCGCCGTCTTCGCCGCGCCCTCGGGCGGCGGCTTTCACGTCCGCCTGGACGACAGGACGACCCTGGACGCCGACTTCCTGGTGCTGGCAGTCAGCCACACCGAACCTGAACTCCCGGCCTTCCTGCACGCCGTCCGTGGCAACACCCATTTGATCGGCGATGCCTATGGCGAGCGCGCGCTCGATGCGATCCCCAGTGAGGAAGACGTGCTTGTGGTCGGCACCGGCCTGACCGGGTGCGACGTCATCGCCAGCCTCCACGCCCGCCGCCATGAGGGGCGCATCGTCGCCGTATCGCGGCGCGGGCTGCTGCCGCGTCCGCGCACGACGCGGCCGGTCGCGGCGCTGGGCAGCTTCGATGCGCCGCCCTGCCGCACGGCTCTCGGGCTGCTGCGCCGGGTGCGCGAGGCCGTGGCGGAAGCCGTTTTGCAAGACCGTCCTTGGGAAGACGTGATCGAGGCGCTGCGCAACCAGGCGCGCACAGTCTGGGGCAGTCTCCCGCTCGATGAGCGGCGCCGCGTGCTGCGCCACCTGCGGCCGTTCTGGGACGCGCACCGGTTCCAGTCGGCGCCGCAGGTCGCGCGTGCCGTCGAACACGCCCGCCGTAGCGGCAGCCTCGAAATCCTCACCGCCACACCACTTTCGGCGGACTGGAAGGCGGGGGAATGGAACGCGGGCCGCTTTCGTGTGCGCATGCATGCGCGCGGCGCGCCACCGGATTCCGTGCTCATCCGCGAGGTCGGCTGGATCGTCAACTGCACCGGACCCGGGCACCGGACCGTGGTGGAATGTCATCCGGTGCTGCGCGCGCTCCAGGCGGCGGGGGCGCTCGGGGCCGACCCGCTCCGGCTCGGCATCGCCGTGGACTGCCGCAGCCGGGCGATCCGGCCGGATGGCGATGCCTGCACCACCCTGTTTGTCGTCGGCCCGCTGGCACGCGGAACGCACGGCGAACTGATGGGGCTGCCGCAGGTTAGCACGCAGCCGCGCGAGGTCGCTGCCCTGGTGGCAGACTCGCTGCCCACACGCGCCGCAACCAGGCGGGAGTCCGCATGAGCCCCATCGAAGCCGCTTCCGACGCCTCGCCCGCGATCGCCATCATCGGCGCCGGCTTCAGCGGCACCCTGCTGGCCCTGCATCTGCTCCAGCACGCGCCGCCGCCAACCCGCGTGGTGCTGATCGAGCGCAACGCGCAGTTCGGTCGAGGACCGGCCTACGCGACCGGCAACTCCTCGCACCTGCTCAACGTGCCCGCCGCCAAGATGAGCGCGTTTCAATCCCGTCCCGCCGACTTCCTGGAATGGCTGCAGGGGCGGCCGGACGAGGATTGCTGCGGGATCGATACAGAGGCGGCGGGCTTCGTGCCACGCCGCATGTTTGGCCGCTACGTACGCCATCTGCTCAATCAGCAGATGAAGGCGCCGGAGCGGCGCGACCAGCTTGACCTGGTGCGTGGCGACGTCACCGACATCGCCGCCACCGGCGGCGCGCTGACGCTGACGCTCGACCGCGAGCGCACGATCACCGTCGATCGCGCGGTGCTGGCGATCGGCAACTTCCCGCCCGCGGCGCCGCAGGTCGAGGACGGCTCCTTCTACGACTCCCCGTTGTATCGACCCGATCCCTGGGCCGCCGACACGCTCGCCGACCTCGATCCGGAGCTGCCGATCCTGCTGATCGGCACCGGGCTCACCACCATCGACACGGTGGTCTCCCTGCTCGACCAGAACCACCGGGGTCCGATCACCGCCTTGTCGCGGCGCGGCCTGCTGCCGCGTCGGCACGCCGCCCCGGTCGGCGGCGCGCCGCCCGAGATCGACAGGTTCCCGACCCGGGTAAACCAGCTCGCCCGCTGCCTGCGCGAGAACAGCCGCGCGGCTCAGGGAAATTGGCGCGTTGTCATCGACGAGCTGCGCCCGGTCACCACCGAGCTGTGGCAGGCGATGAGCCACCACGACCGCCGTCGGTTCCTGCGCCATCTGCGTCCCTGGTGGGACGTCCACCGCCACCGAGTCGCCGACCCGGTGGCGGAGCGGATCGAACAGGCGCGCGCGAGCGGCCAGCTTCAAATCCGCGCCGGCCGCATCCGCCAATACCGCCTGCGCGGGCACGATCGTGTCGACATCCTCTACCGACCGCGCTTTGCCGACGCGCTGCACTCCATCACGGCCGCGCGGGTTGTCAACTGCGCCGGTCCCGACGCGGATTACAGCCGCATCCGCGAACCGCTGGTGCTCTCGCTGCTGGCGCGCGGCATGGTGCGGCCGGACCCGCTGTGTCTCGGCCTCGATGTCACCACCAACTGCGCGCTGCGCGGCGCCGATGGCTCCATCTCCCGTCGTCTGTTCGCGGTGGGGCCAGTGACCAAGGGCACGTTCTGGGAGATGACGGCGGTGCCGGACATACGCAAGCAGGCGGAGTTCCTGGCCGGCCAGTTGGCGGCGCTGATCAGGCCCAAGCTCCAGCCTGCCGCCGCGCCCGCGAGGCCTTAGCCAGGATGGAAACCGAGCTGTCGCACACGGCCATGGCGCAACCCGCCGCGGCCGGCGATTTCTTCGCAGCACCAACGGCCGTGCTGCTGGTCACGCTCTCCGCCGGCTTCGGCTACGCGTTCGATGCCTACGCCGTGAACCTGTTCGGAATGCTCGGCCCGACCTTGATGCATGCCCTGCATGTCAGCGTCCGCACGTTCGGCCTGATCGGTTCAATCTTCCTGGTTGGCTACACTGTCGGCACCATCGGCTTCGGAGCGCTCGCGGACCGGCTCGGCCGTCGCGACGTGCTTGGCTGGTCGATCATCCTCTACGGCATGACCACGGCGTTGAGCGGCCTCACCGGCAATGCGGCGGTGTTCGCGCTGCTGCGCTTCCTGACCGGCATTGGCGGCGCCGGCGAACTCGCGGTCGGCGCGCCCTACGTCTCGGAGATGTGGCCATCGCGCTGGCGCGCCGTGGGCGCGGGAGGCATTCTGTTCTCGTTCTACTCTGCGGGCTACATCGCCGCCGCCACCGCGGCCCTTCTCGTCGTGCCGCGCTTCGGCTGGCGCTGGACGTTCGTCCTGGCACTGGTGCCAGCGCTGCTCGTGTTCGCGGCACGACGGCGCATTCCGGAGTCGGTGCGCTTCGTGAAGCTTCCGCGGGTGAGCGGCACGCCTGCCCGGCGGCTCTGGTCGCTGCCGGGGGCGCGTCGCCGGCTGATTGTCGGCTGGCTGCTCTACGTTCCCAACGCCTGCGGCTACTGGGGCGTCACCGTGTTCCTGACCACCTTCATGGTGCGGAAGTTTCACACCAGTCCGCATGACGCGATCCGCTACGCCCTGGTCTTCTACATTGTGCAGTTCGCGCTCTGCTATGTCGGCGCCGGGGTGTCCGACATGATCGGGCGACGGCCGGCGGGCATCATCGGCGCGCTGGCAATGATCGTCTGCACGGTTGCCGCGTCGCTCGCGACCACGCTGCACGCGTTCCTGATTTTCGGCGGCGCGATGATCGGCCTGCTCGGCTGGCTCTGGAGCATCGGCGACGCCTATCTCAGCGAGTTCTTCCGCACCTCGCTGCGCGGCACCGCCTTCGGCATCATGGTCGGCGGCGGCCGCATCGTCTCGGTCGGCGCACCGCTGGCGGTGGGCCTCGGCATCGCCGCCTATGGCCCGACGATTCCGTTCCTGGCGACGTCGGCGCTCTGGCTGCTGACCATCCTCGGCTATCTGCTTGGCCCGGAGACCTCCCGCCGGACACTTGAGGACGTGCAAATCTGATCATGCCTCCGGCAGCGACAGCAGAGCCAACGCCTGACGCAGGTCGGCGGGTTCAATATGGAATTCGAAATCGATGGCATCAAGCGAAGCCGCGCCCAGCACATAGCCGCATTCCTGGCCCAGCGCCTGGGCAAGGCCGGACTGCAGGAAGCCGGGATGACGCGCGGCACCCCTGAGGCTACAGACGCGGCTGCCCTTTGGTGAGAAGATCGAGCCGTGCAGGCCCGAGCCATACTCGCCGATGATCCGCGTCGCACCCCTGAACAAGGCGACCTGGCGGGTGATCGGCAGATGCTCCGGATGCACCGCTACATATCCCGCATCCATGATCATGGCCTCGATCGCTTGGCGATTGCGCATTGCGCGTCCGTCCCGCCCGGCGCGCGCGCGTGAGATCAGGATGGCGTTCGGTCCAGTCTGTTCAGCGGGCAGGGACGCGTTGCGATCGATTGCATCCAGCAGGAAATCGGCGGCGGCCCCGAACAACGACGAGGCGCGACTGCCCGAACGCAGCAGCGTCGGCACCAGCAACTCCTCGGCAAGCACGATTTCGGATGTTGGATCGTAGCGTATGAGCTGGTCCTCGCCGATACCCGCGAGCCCGAGCCACGCCGCTCCGAACGGCTGCGTATCGGACGGATAAAGGAACGAAAGCGCACCGAGATCAAACCCGGCCAGGCGCAGCGCAAACAGTTTCGGCATGATATCGACCAGCCAGTGGCCATAGACATCGTAGCCGCCGCAAAGCAGTAGAACCGCGCGGTCAACCCGGCGGCGCGCGTATCCATCGGGGCCGCGCAGCCGTCCCGAACGCATCTGCCCTTTGCAATATTCGGTGCTATGGCCGAGTTGATTGCAGGCAACCAGCATGGCGTCGTGCACGATCATTCCAGAGCCTGTCACCGCGGTGTCGCGGAGCCGGTAGAGTCCGGTGTCCGCCTCTCCGATCTGGCTGTGATAATAGGCCGAAAGCGCCGCCGGGCAGTCTCCCAGAATGAAGGCGGGAGGCTTGATCGCGGTCTGCACCCAGGGCGACAGGCCGAGCCAGCTCACCCAGCCGGGTTGCGCGTGCGGCGGCGTCGGCAGCAGTTCGTGTATCGATCCGAACGGCAATCCATCCTCCTTGTCATGCCGCAAGCGAGGGCACTCGAACATGATGCCTCGGCTGATTGGGACAGGATAAGATCATTCCGACTTTGCACACCAAGGATTTAGTGCAGACGGAGGATGATGCATGCGGTGGACGGAAAAATCAGCGATCCGGATGGTCGTCCTGTTGTGCGGCTTGCAAGCGGTGTCAGTGGCGGCGCCGAAGGCGGCTCTGGCGCAGGCTGTCTCGAGCGCGCCCACGGCGACGCAGTTGCAGGGCGTGCTCTCTGCCGGCTCGACCTCCAATCCATTGACCTACTCCAGCAATCTCAGCTCGTTGCCGGTCACGGTCGGCGGCGTCACCACGTCGATCTCGACGCAGATCGACAATGCCGAGAGCACCGCCGAGGCGGCGCTGGCGGCGGCGACCAACGGAGGCCATGCCGGGGGCGATATCTCCAACACCACGTTCCTGCCTGCGCCCGGAGCGGCGCCCGCCTCCACCGGCGCGAAGCTCGCGCGCCTGCCGGATCCGCGCAGTTTCGGCGCTACCGGCAGCGTCGTCCGCGGGGTCCTGTATCAGAGCGAGCCGGCCGGAAGCACCAGCCTGGTGTTGACCGATGTGTCGCTCAATGCCGGGATTTCGCCCGCGGTGGGTGCGGCCGTGATTGCCGCGAGCGGTTTGCTGCCGACCGGCACGATGGTGACTTCAGTCGCGCAAAACCCGGCCGCATCGGGTGTGCCGCCCACCACCACGATCACGCTGTCGGCGCCGTTACAGGCGGCCGCCTCGCAGACCGATCCGGGATCGACCTATTTCGACTTTGCGGCCCACGACGATACGTCCGCCTTCCAACAGGCCTATGCGGCGGCATCGGCGAACGGGGTCGGCTCGGTGCATGTGAGCCCGGGGCTGTATGCGCTGAGCGGCTCGATGCCGACCGATCCGAACGTCTCCTGGGAGCTGGACAATGCCGAATTGACCCAGCAGGGCGCGATCCTGTCCGGCTATAATTTCGGCATCCAGCGCCAGCCGAGCGGCAAGCTGTTCGTGAAAGCGCTGTCTTATCCGGACAACGAGAACAATCTCGCTATCGAAACTTCCTTCCTGCCCACCAACTCCAACCACCAGTACCAGAAGAACGCGCTCTCGCTGCAGGTGTACGACGACGATCCGAGCTGCCTGTCCGAGCTGACCGGGACCTCCTGCAACGGCACGGACGGATCCGCCGATATCGGCCGCGGCACGGTAGGCCTGTCGATCCAGGCCAATCCGGACGCCTCCAACACCTCCTACAATCTGTGGGGTCAGGAGACCCAGATCACGCTGCCGGCGGGTTCCGCCGGCGCCGTCACCGACGCGGAGTTCGCCATCGTCAACAACAGCGGCGTCGACAACCTGGAGATGGGCTCGCTGTTCAACCAGAGTGCGGCGACATTCCTGGGCAACGGCTCCAACATCATGGCCGCGGCGATCTGGGTCGCCGGCGCCAAGTGGCAGACCGGCATCGACATCTCCACCTCGGTGCTGGGCAAGGCGTGGGCGGTCCGCACCGAAGGCGCGCGCGGCGCCGGCGGCCTCGCCACCACCCACACCGACATGGCCTATGTCGATCACGCCGGCAACCTGTTCGCCCAGTCGCTGCATATCGCAAGCGGCGGGACCACCGGCGACACGGATCCGTCGGGCGGCCTCACCATCAACGGCGGCGGCAATCTCGCGACCCCGGGCGCCCTGTCCGCGGCTCAGGCGGCAATCGGCGGGGTCGCCATCACCACTGCCGCGACCGGGCAGATCGATCTGGGCAACGCGACCTTGGCCGGCGGCAACGCGCCCGTCATCCGGATGCATGCGCCGAGCGGCGCCGCCGCCGATGCCTACGACCTCGCGTTGCAGGACACCGGATCGGCATTGCGCGTGATCGACGGCGCCGGTAATCAGCTCGCCTACATCTCGGCCGCGACCGGGCTGCAGGGCGCGACCATCTCGGTCTCGAACACCGACGGGGTGGTCGCCAACTTCGGATCGAGCCTGGCCCTGCAACTGACCGGTTCGGGCTTCGATATGATCAACGAGGTCGCCGGCAAGGCTTTTGCGGTCCATACCAACGCCGGCTACAATGCCACCTTCAACGCCAACGGCTCGACGAGCTTTGGTGGCGCGGTGATCCAGACCGCGACCGACGCCATCTCGGCGGCCGGCGTCGACCAGCCGTCCGCAACTCCGCTGTCCAGCCATGTCAATCGTCTGACCAGTTGCGCGTCCGGCGGTGTCGCGCTGCCGAGCGGCGCTCCGGCCGGCGTCAGCAGCGAGATCGTCGTACTCAACCGCTCGGCAAACGCCTGCCAGGTCTATCCGCCCGCCGGCGGCTCAATCGAGAATAACGCGGCCGGCGCCCCGGTCGCCGTCGCCGCCGGCAGCGACACCGTCTTCCGCAGCATGAGCCCGACTGCCTGGTATCAGTAAGTCTGGTGACAACGGGCATTCTCTCCAGGCTTACCGCCGCTGTTGCCATACGGCTGCGTAGCGATCCTGATGGTTGCCGCCCCGAGATCGGCAGCGGCGCAGCGTCCAAGCGCCGGCAACGCGACCCGGCGCGCATTCCGGATCTCACCATCCGCTGCGGCGACCTCCCCAGGGTTGTGTTCGAGGTTGTCTCCCCTTCTGAACTCCGCGCCTGGCGCGAGCACGACCGAAAGCGCGGCGACGTCCAGGATGTCGAGGGCGTCATGGAGACCGCCAGATCTACAGTCGTTGGCAGGCAGGCTTATTATCTTTCCCCGGTCTTGAGACCCTGGATCAGAACATCGCACGCCGCCGTGGGCCGATCGTGATTTTCATAGTCGCTGTCGCACAGACTTTGGGCATTGATCCGGACCTGATCATTGGCCCGGGTCTTTGGCAGGGCCGCGAGAAGGTCCTGCGCGCAATGCCCATGATCGCGCAGATCCATGTCGACCGCGTTCAGTAAAAGCTGCACGGGCACGTCCATCTCATAGATCCCTGGAGTTAGCCGAAAGCGGGAGATGAGATTTGCGCCGACCGCACAGACAGGTCTGTAAAGATCATGGTGATTGAGAAGCACGCGATCCAGGCGACGACCAGCGATCTTTGGACGGTTGCCAACATCGAGAGCGGCAATGCCATTCGCATCGCCGTCTTCAAATGTGCCTATTTTGATCATTGCATTGATAGTAATGATGGCTTTGCACGACGGCGTTCGGAAGTGGATGGCCCGCGTATGAGCCGCGGCTGACGCGACATCGGCGATCATTGGCGCGGTATCGTTCGGGTTCCACGCGGGCGACGTGGTGGAGATTGCCGCTTTTGCAGCGGCTATCCCGTCACAAGAAAGGACGGCCAAGCCGAGGTAGAGAAAGCCTTCCTTCATGGCAAGCGGTAAAACTTGAAGTCCATGTCCTGAACTCCAGAGATCCGAATGTGAGACTTTTTATACGCCCAACCGGGTGCATAATTCCGCACCGGCCGGCCATTCTTTGTCACACCGGAAACACTTTCAAGTCCTCCACGGGTGTCAAGCCGGCTGGATGGCGCATCGCCCTCCTTTGGCATGGACTTCGGTGAGTAGAAATGCGTGGCGCCCTGGCTGATGTCGATGGCGTCACCGCCGAGAATGCGTTCGGCGAGATGTAAGGTCATACCAGTCGCCATATGGCTATGGGCAAAGGCGCCGTGCGACTAGACCGAGGATACCTGCTCAAAGTGATCCTGCTTCATGCGGTTGACCATGACCCACCCCACCATCGCCTGCGCCGTCTCCCCTACACCGTCCGCTTCGGAGGTCATGATGCGCGCAAGATCGTTAATATTATCTTGCGTCAGCAAACTTTCGCGGGCCTCTGCATTCCGTTCCCGTGATGAGATTGGCATCGAGGGCCTCCGAGCACCTTGCAGGTTCGAGGGACGCCGGCGCGTTCGGCTCTCGTTTCGCGGACTAATCGTCAAAAATCGGTGCTGATGGTGCCGAAGGCCTGCAACGGCGCGCCGATCAGGAAGGTCTGGTAATCGCCGGAGAATGGATTGCCGAGTTCGCCCATGGTCGCGACATAGGTCTTGTTGGTCAGGTTGTAGATGTTAAAGGCGACACGCAGATTATGGAACGGGCCGGTTTTGCCGAACTCGTAGGCCGTGCCCAGATCCAGGACGGCATAACCCGAGATGCCGGAATCATTCAGGTAGGAGATGTAGCGCTTCGACAGGTATCGCCCGTCGAGCGAAGCGCTGAACGAGCCGTAGCGGAAGCTGAGCGCGGCCTTGTCCATCCACTCCGGATAGTTTGGAATCGTCTTGCCACGTATCGGCTCGATGCCGGAAGAGGTCATCACATCCTGATTGAAGGTGGAACGGTTCCAGGAGAGCGAATTGTAGATCGACCAGTGCGGCACGAAGCGCCAGGTGAAGCTTGCCTCCGCGCCGTCCGAGGTGACGCCGCCGACATTCTGCACCGCCGTCGTCGGCGCGATCACAGGCCCGGTCGAAATCAGTTGCAGGCGGTTCGAGAAATTCACCCGATAGAGGGAGACCAGCGTGTCGAGACGGGGGCCGTCTGTGCGCCATCCCCCTTCATAGACCCAGTCGGTCTCCGGCTGCAGATCGCGCGCGGTCGCCTGGAACGACGCCTGACTCTCAGTCCAGGGGGTGGCCGCGATGTTGGTGTCATAGCCGTCCTCCGGAAAGGCGCGCATGTTGTGCGACACGTCGAAGAACAGTTCCTCTGTCGGCAGGAAGCGCCAGTTCGCAGAGATCTGCGGCAGGAAGGCGTCGGCGGCGGTAAGCGCGCCCTGGGCCACCGGGCCGCCATTGGCGGCGATGTCCTGCTCCGTGACCTTGTTCGCCGTATGGACAAGGAGCGATCGGAAGCCGGCGTTCAATGTCAGGGTCGGCAAGACATGGTAGGTGTCTTGCAGGTGGAATTGGAACGTGTTCGTGTTGAAGACCTCGGACCAGGGTTTGGCGAAAATCCCGCTTGGGTAACCGTCGGTCGGGTCGCCGAGCGTGCCTTGCCCGAGCAGCGGCGCCTCGGCGAAGGCCCGCGCCTCGGTGAACTGGCCGTACTCGTACCAGACGCCGCTGTTAAAGCTGTTTCGGCCGAGATCCCAGGTGACGGCGGA
Source organism: uncultured Acetobacteraceae bacterium (assembly GCA_964246745.1). Taxonomy (GTDB): domain Bacteria; phylum Pseudomonadota; class Alphaproteobacteria; order Acetobacterales; family Acetobacteraceae; genus Lichenicoccus. The sequence continues at coordinate 39,872 of CAXTRK010000004.1, read as the reverse complement.
GAGCAGCCCTCCGCGCCTGATGCCCGGGTTCTGCACGCGCTCCGACAGCGGCGCGCCGTTCGGCGAGGGCGTGTAGGGCGTGGCCCAGGTGCTGTAGCCTCTATCTCCATGGCCATAGACCGTGGATGCCCAGGTCAGGTCGTCGCCGATCAGCTTCGTCCAGGTCAGTCCGGACAGGAAGTCCTCGCGGTTGGCGGTTCCCGCGTAATACGCCGCATCCAGGGGATCGCTCGTCGCTGCGATCGCTGGACTGTAGATATGCTCGGCGGCCAGGTAGGCGGCCGTGTAGTTGGGATAGGTGTTGGCGAGATTCGGGCCATATGTGTCGAGATAGTTCCGCGACATGTCCTGGTAGTCGAACTGGCGGATCGCGCTCCAGTCGAAGAACACCTTGACGGTGGAGCCGTCGCTGAACGGCTGGAGCAGCTTGGCGTTGACCTGGTCGGAATAGTTGGTGCCGGAGCCTTTCCACAGATCGAGCGAGGTGCGGGCATAGGAGACATAGAACCGGGTGCCGGTGGGATTAAGCTCTCCGCTTTCGAGGCGCACGAAGGTCCTGAAAGTGTTGTTGGATCCGAATGTCTGCTCGACGGCGCCTCCGGGCCTCGTCGTCGGATCGACGGAGTGGAACTCGATCGCGCCTCCGAGATTGCTCGTCGATGCGACGTCGATCGCGCCCGCGCCCTGGAAGACGTTTGCAGAGAGAATGTTGTCGCTGCTGATTGCCCGTGTGATCGACAGTCCATCATAATTGTTGAACTGCTGATCGCCGAGGGGAATGCCGTCGAGCGTGAAGCCGAGTTGCGACTGGTTGAAGCCGCGTATGTAAAGACTGCTGCTGTATTCGTAGGCGCCGAACGGATCGGCGGACTGGTAGTTGACGCCCGGCAATTGGTTCAGGACCTTGAGCGGGGACGTGCCAGGCACCGAAGCGCGCATCTGGGCGCGGCCGATTGACGTCAGTTGTCGTGTCGAGCCGGCGCCAAAGACCGAGATCGTCTCCGTCTTGCCGGCTGGCGTGATGCCGCTCCCGTGCGGACGGGGCGCTGCGTCGTTGTTCCCGTCCGGCGACGGCGCCGCGCGCGCGGGTTGCGCGCCGCAGGCCACGATCACCGCGCCGGCGGCCAGCGCCCAGCTTGCCCTCACGACGATCTCCGATGCGGCAACGGGTATTCCAGCGCGTCATGCGGCCGCAGCAGGAAGCGACGCGCCACGTCGAAATAGCCGCGGTAAAGCAGGTCTCCGTTCTGCGCGAGCAACATCGTACGGGCGCTCCGATACCGCGCCGGGATCCGATACCAGGGCAGCGCCGGCCAACGGTGATGCACGACATGGAGGTTGTTGTAGAGGAACAGCAGCCCGAGCAGCGGCGCTCCTTCCACGATCGCCGTGCGGTGGTCCGGCTCGTTCGCCGCCCGATGCTCGGCAAACGAGCGCAGCAGACTGAGCGCATAGCCTGGATACACGAACAGCAGCCCGTAACGCACGAGACTCAGGTGGCAGGCAAAGGAGAGCCACGCGATGATGCAGGCAACTCCAAGCCCATGCCGCAGCCAGACCGCGCGCGCGCACCGGTCATGCCGCAGCAGGCGCGCCTCCCCGGCAAGGAATCCCGCCATGCCGAGCGCCGGGCCGATCAGCATCCGGCCCAGCAGTGTGCCCTGGCAGGCCAGCAGCAGCCGCAGCGGCGCCGGAACCGCGCCGAGGCCGCCCTCCGGCAAATAAAAGCTTTCGGGATCGTCCAACGGATCGGCGATCGTGACGCTGCGATGATGGCGCATATGTTGATGCCGGTAACGCTCATAGGGAAGCCAGAGCGACAAAGGCGGAAAGCCGATCGCGTCGTTCACCGTCTGCCAGCGGGTCGGATGCCCGTGCAGCGTCTCGTGCGCGAGCGAAAGCTGCCATGCCGCGAGACACGCGCCGCCCACCACCAAGACGGCAGTGGGAAGCTCAGCCCACCAGAACGTGAGACACCCCCACGCGCCATAGATGAACGCTGCCAGGAGAACGGTCGGCCACTCGATCGGGGTCGGCTTCGAGGTTGACATAGAGAGCATGGATGTGCCGGATAGTTACGGTAATGCACATAGCATCAGTCTATATAACGGTCAACGCACGTTGAACTATAATTTAACCACGAAAGCACGGGAATTTCGGCTGGCGTCGCTGCCCATGTATCGCCTGGGCCGCGCCGTTCGCGGCGCCGACATCTTCTGGCATGGGCTCGCCCGCCACTTGCGGGATGCCGGCCTGGCGGGGGTGCCCGACGCGCTGAGCGACAGCGCCGATCTCGACCGGCTCTGGCGCGATCCGGCCCTGCTTCTCGCCCAGACGTGCGGCTACCCGCTGGTCACCACCCTTGCCGGCGATGTCCGACTGGTCGCAACACCGGTGTATCGCGCTGCCGGCTGCTCCGGCCCCTTCTATCGGAGCGCCCTGATCGTGCGCCGGAGCGACTCGCGTGGCGAACTCGCCGCCTTTCGGGATGCAACTGCCGCCATCAACAGCCGCGACAGCCATTCCGGCCATAACCTGTTCCGCGCCGCAGTTGCGCCGCTTGCCGCGGGCCGTCGCTTCTTCGCGCGGGTCGTGGTCACCGGCAGCCATTGCGCGAGTCTTCGTGCAGTGCTCGACGGGTGCGCTGACATCGCGGCCATCGACTGCGTTTCGCTCGCGCTCGCAGCGGCCGACGACCTGCTGATCTCCGGGCTGCGTGTGTTGGAATGGACCCGTTCCTCACCGGGCCTGCCACTGATCACAGCGCTGGCGACGGACGACGATCAACTGGCGCGCATCCGCGCAGCCCTCACGGCGGCGGAGTGCGATCCCGCGCTCAAGCCGGCCCGTGACGCCATGCTGCTCGACCGTTTCGAGTTTCTTCCCGCGAGCGCCTATGACGCCATTCTCGCGCTTGACGCGGAAGCGGCCGCCGGCGGCGATGACGTGCTGCGGTGACCTGCGCGCCGAACCGATATACTACGCGCAAATTCTGGATCCCCGGGTTTCACTAATCTCTGCCGTCCTTTATGGAATGCTTCCTTGTCATTCGGAGTCGCCATGTCTCGGCCGCCTCTTCCTCGCCTCGCTTTTGCGCTTGCCACCCTGGCCGGATCACAAGCCGTGGCGGCGCCTGCTCCCGCCCCGCCACAGGTCACCGAGGTCAAGGTGACCGCGCGTCGGCGCAGCGAGCTTCTCCAGCACGTCCCGGTCGCCGACACCGTTGTCAGCGGCGCGCAGGCCCGTCGCGAAAACCGCAACGACCTCGCGGGGATCCTCCGCCAGGTGCCGGCCGCGGATTTCCGCACCAATTCATCCGAAAAGGACCGCACCATCTTCATCCGCGGCATCGGCACCATCTCCACCTCGCCGGGGGTGGAGCCGTCCGTCTCCACTGTCGTCGATGGCGTTGTGCTCGCCCGTTCCGGGCAAGCCACGCTCGACCTCTTCGACGCCAGTCAGGTGGAAGTGCTGCGTGGTCCCCAGGGAACGCTCTTCGGCCTCAACTCCTCCGCGGGCGTCGTCAACATCACCACTCTCGCGCCGACCGCGCAGACGCACGGCTTCCTTGAAGGCGCGTTCTACGAATGCAACGAATATCGTGTCGATGGCGGCATAAGCGGGAGCTTGACCGACACGCTCACCGGCCGGCTCGATGTGCTCACCGGCGACTATGCGGGCAATGTTCACAACAATTATGGCGGCGGGACGCTCAACGGCTACGGTCACTGGGCGGCGCGCGGCAAGCTCGACTGGATTTCTCCAGACGGACGCACCCACGTGCGCCTCGACCTCGATTATACGCGCTCCACCGAGACGGTCCCCAACGGCGTCTTCGTTTCCGCCTCACAGATCGCCTTTCCGACCGACCATGTCACCACCAACCGGACCTTGGCCAACGTTCTCGCCGCCGAGGGAATTGATCCCGCGTCCGACAATCGCACGGTCAGCAACGACGAGAAAAGCCGCTCGAACGACAATAACGGCGGCGCCGCCATAACCACCAACACCCAACTGGGCGAGGACACCTTGACGACGGTGACCGCGTTCCGCGCCTGGCAGAATACCCAGTGGCAGGATTATGACCAGAACGCGCTGATCGCCACCGGACTGCCGCGCCTCGCCGATGTCGGCAATCTTTCCTTTACCCAGTTCTCGGAGGAAGACCGCATCGCCTCGCCCAAGGGAGGACTGATCGACTATGTCGGCGGCTTGTTCTACCTGCACGACGAGGACACCGAACGCTACGACCGCTCATTCGATGGCCTGCTCGCTTCCGGCGCTCCACAGGCCGTCTCCGGAGACGCCCGCTATGGAACCGTCGAGGACAATGTGGCGCTGTTCGGCGAGGGCGACCTGAACATCACCAAACGGTTCCGGCTCATCGCCGGCCTGCGCACGCTCGACGACAACCTATCCTATCATTTCGGTCGGGTGAGCACGGCGCCCGCCGCCGTCTCCGGCATCGCCGCAAGCTTCCGAAGCACCGGCTCGACCAACTGGTTCGGCTACGAGGACCGTCTCGGCCTTCAATACGACCTGACCGACAACGTGATGAGCTACTTCACCTACTCACGCGGCTTCAAGGGCCCGGCCTACAACGTGTTCTTCAACATGGCGCCGGCCTCGACGGGCGTTCTCAAGCCCGAGACATCGGACGATTACGAGATCGGCCTGAAGTCCCGCCTGCTGCACGGCCGCCTGCAAGCCAATTTTGCCTTCTTCCTGGAAGACTTCCAGAACTTCCAGGCCAATTTCCTCTCCAACGTCGCCGGCGCCCTTGTCACCAATCTCGTCAATGCCGGCTCCGTCTCCACGCGTGGCATCGAAGCCGATATCGCGGCGGCGCCGATCCGCAACGTCACGCTGACCTTGGCCGGCGCCTACACCGACGCGCATGTCGACCAGTTCAACTGCCCCGCCGGCGCGCCAACAAGTTGCAACATCAACGGCGAGCCGTTGCCATTCGCCCCGCGCTGGAAGCTCGACTTCCGCGCCGAGAAGCTCATCCCGCTGACCACGCGCCTGCGCCTCTCTCTGGACAGCGATTTCATCTGGCAGAGCAACACGCAGTATCAGCTCACTGAAACCCCCGACACGGTGCAGACAGCCTACGGCATCTGGGATCTCAGCGTCTCGCTGGCCAACCTTGCCAATGGCTGGCGCATCACCGGGCTCATGAACAACGTGCTGGACACGCATTACTCATCCTATCTCGCGGACGGCAATTTTGGTGGTGTCGTCCGCTTTGTTCCGCGCGACGACACCCGCTATGTGGGTGTGCAGGCGCGCAAGGATTTCTGATCGTGGCGCTCCGCCGCCTGTTCGTGGCGCTGGTCTTCGCCATCACCATCATTGCTTATGCCGACCGGCAGGTGGTGGCCCTGCTCAAGCCCGCGCTCGACCAGGCGCTCGGCTGGACGGTCTCCGACTATGCCGAGATCACCACCTTGTTCCAGGTCGCGGCCTCGCTCGCGCTGCTCTTCGCCGGCGCGTTCGTCGATCGCGTCGGCGTGGTTCGCGCGACCGCGCTCGGCCTTGGCGGCTGGAGCCTGGCCGCCACCGCGCACGCCGTGGCCTCGACCGTTTCCCAGTTTGTCGCCGCGCGCGTGGCGCTCGGCGTGTGCGAGTCGGTCGGCACGCCCGCCCTGGTGAAATCGGTCGCGCTGATCTTCGTGCCGGAGCGGCGCGCACTGGTTCTTGGCGCCATCAACATGGCGCCCAATCTGGCGGCGGTCGCGACTCCGCTCGCCGTCTCCGGGCTTTTCGCCGCCCTCGGCTGGCGCGGCACGATCGCCGCCATCGGCGTTGTCGGCTTTCTGCTCCTCGCGGCCTGGCTGGCGTTTCCCTTTCACCGCCTCTCCCCAGGCCTGACCGCGCGTGGCCAGGAGCGGCCGATCCCGATCGCCGCCGCGCTGGCCGATCCGCGCGTCTGGACCATTGGCGCGGCCAAGCTGCTCATCGATCAGGCCTGGTGGTTCATGCTGTTCTGGCTGCCGGACTTTCTGCATCGCTCCCAGGGTCTCGACGTTCGCCAGTTGGGACCGCCGCTCGCCGCGATCTACCTCATGGCCGCGGCCGGCGCCCTGCTCGGCGGCCTGGTTCCCGCTTTGCTCGCACGATCCGGCATCGCGCTTGCCACCGCCCGGCGCGCGCTCATGGGCGTCTGCGCGCTGACTGTCATGCCCGTCGCCTTCGTCACCGGCTTGCACGGGCCGTCCGCGATCCTGCTGCTCGGCATCGCTCTAGCCTCGCATCAGGCGTTCAGCACGAATGTCTTCGCTCTCGTCGCCGACCGCTTTCCGACAGGCGAAGTGGGCGCCGCGATGGGATTCGGCGCTTTTTGCGGCAATGTCGGCGGCATCGCCAGCCTGCGCCTCGCCGGTCTCTGCGCCGCCTCGCTGGGCACGCTGCGGCCGATGTTCCTGATCACCGCCTTCGCCTACGGCGTTGCCTGGCTGGTGCTGGGCCTTATGGAACCCAAGGCCGCAAGGCCCGCGCTCAGAGAATCTCCGTGAGCGCCACCACCCGCTGCTCGGCTGCGCTGCGTTCGGCGGCGAGCCCGATCGCGACCGCGTGCAGACCGTCCTCGGCGGTGACCGCCACCTCGGCCTCGCCGCGCGCCGCACGCAGAAAGGCTCGCAACTGGTGGTACGTCGCTCCGTGATGATGGCCCGCCGCCAGCGCCGCGGGATCAACCGGCACGTGCCGCCGGACGGCCCGCTTCGGTGCATTTTGCGGCACGCGCGGCGCCCGCTCCACCATACCACCCGGAATCGTGACCTTCAGCCGCGCCGCGTTCCCCACGGCGACAAGTTCTTCCTGTTCCTCGGCGCCTTCGGCGAACATGCAGAGATCGAGCATCGCCCGTATCCCGTTGCCGAAATCGACGGTCGCGAATGCGTTGTCGAGGATGTCCGGCTTCTCGCCCGCGTAGCGTTCGTCGAGGTGGTTCACGTCCGCGCCGCCCGAGCAGAACACGCGCACCGCTTCCGATCGCGCCATCAGCCGCATCAGATCAAAAAAATGGCAGCATTTCTCGACCATCGTGCCGCCGGTGTTGCGGTTGAAGCGGTTCCAATCCGCCACTTTCGGCAGGAACGGGAACCGGTGCTCCTGCATCGAAATCCGGCGCAACTGTCCCGCTTCCCCTTGCGCCACCGCCCGCAGGAACTCCGCGACCGGCGGCATCCAGCGGTACTCCATGCCCACCCAGAACACGCCCCGGTGCCGTGCCGCCCGCTCGACGATGTGGCGTGCATCGGCGATACTGGTCGCCATCGGCTTCTCGCAAAGGATATGCAGCCCCGTGTCCCACAGCCGGTCGAGCACCGCTTTGTGCGTGTAATTGGGAGAAGCTAAGATCACCGCGTCGAGCGCTGTCTCGCGCAGCATCGTGTCAGCGTCATTGAACAACATGGCGCCGGTTCGCCCGCCCAGCGTCCGCCGCGACCAGTCAAGCGACGTCTCGGCCGGATCCGTGATCGCAACAAGTTCCGCCTCCGGCGTGATCAGGAGATTTCGCAGATGTTCCTGACCCATCAACCCGCTGCCGATCAATCCGAACCGCATCGCCATCCTGATCTTGTTGCGCGCCGGAGGCTATCAGCATGAATGAAGCGACACCAGCCGTCGAGGTCAGTTGGTTCGCGGCGCTCTGCGACGACGATGCCGAATATCTCGGCCAGGCGGACCCCGCGCTGCTGTCGAGTTGGGAGCACTGCCGCGACATCACGCTTACGGCCGAGAAGGGCGGCATGGACTGCATCCTGCTTCCCTCCGGCTACGCGCTCGGCATCGATACGGTCACGTTCGCCGCCGGCATGGCGCCGGCGCTGCGCCGCCTCAAGCTGCTTGCCGCGATCCGCTGCGGCGAGATGTGGCCGCCGCAGCAGGCGCGCCAGATCGCCAGCCTCGATTGCATGCTCGAAGGCAGGCTCTCGATCAACATCATCTCCAGCGACCTGCCTGGCGAGGAGCGCTCCTCCGAGGCGCGCTACGCACGCACGCTCGAATGCGTGGCGATCCTGCGCACGCTGCTAGGCGGCGAACCGGTCCGCCATCGCGGCGAATTCTATAGGGTGGACCTCGCGCCGCCACGCATCCGAACAACATCCGGCCGCGCGCCGCTGTTCTATTTCGGCGGTCTTTCCGAAGCGGCGCGCGAGACCGCCGCCGCCGGCGCGGACGTCTATCTGATGTGGCCCGACCGCATGGCGAATGTCGCCACCACGATCGCCGATCTGCGTCGTCGCGCCGACCGCCACGGTCGCGCGCTGCGCTTCGGCTACCGCGCCCATGTCATCGTGCGCGAGACCGAGAGAGAGGCCAGGGACGCCGCCTCCCGCCTGCTCTCGCGTCTGGATGCGGCGCAGGGACAGGCGATCCGTGCCCGCGCCCTCGATTCCGGCTCCGCCGGCGTGTCCCGCCAGACCGAGCTTCGCGAGGACGCGGATGAGGAGGGCTATGTCGAGCCACATCTCTGGACCGGCATCGGCCGCGCCCGCTCCGGCTGCGGCGCCGCAATCGTCGGCGATCCAGACCAGGTGCTCGCCAAGCTCGAAGCCTATCGCGCGCTGGGCGTGGAGGCCTTCATCCTGTCCGGCTACCCTCATCTGCGCGAGTGCGATCTCTTCGCCCGCTACGTCCTGCCGCGCTTGCCGCATTGCGCACTCGCGCCGCCTTGACGCGCGGCGGCCGCGCGATGCCGGTTCAGACGGAAGCTCGCAAGGATTCGATGGTCGCGGGCGCATCGACGGTAACGCGAATCGCGCCATCGGTGTCCACATTGGCTGGATAGACGGCAATCCGGCAGTCGCTGTTCAGGCTCTCCCCGGTGCGCAGGTCATAGAGACGATCGTGCAATGGGCAGAGCACCGTGCCATTCCCGGTCAGGCCGTCCGCCAGGGGCCCCAATCGGTGCGGGCACTCGGCCTGGGTTGCGAACACCTGGCCGCCGCGCAGATGGAACACGGCGATGCGGGTGCCGGCGACTTCGGCGTTGCGGCCTTCTCCCTCGGGAATGTCGGACAGACGGCCGATGATCGCCGTCGCACTCATGCCGACGCTCCGGCTGACGCGAGTGTGCCTGCGAACTGGTTTGCGGTCTTCGGCCGTGTCGCCTCCTGCCAGGGATCATAGGCCGCATCGACAGACTGCTGCATTGCCGCGTCGAGCGCGTCCGCGTTGCCATCGCTGTCTTCCACCACCACCGCCCGGATGCGCTCGATGCCGAGCCGTTCGACGAACGTGTAGGTGCGCTCCTTCCATTTCGCATGCTCGCGATAGAACTGCATGAAGCGGCCACCAATCCTGATCACCGCATCCTCGCCGGCAACGGTGCAGAGCAGGTCGCCCTTGCGGACATGCGCGCCGGCGGCGCCACCCACATAGAGCTCCCACTTATCGCCGCCGATGGCGACCGCGCCGAGATCCTTGACCATCGCCTCGGAGCAGTTGCGCGGGCAGCCGGCGGTGGCGAGCTTGAGCTTGGCGGGGCTGTCGACGCCGCGGAAGCGACGCTCGATACGCGTGGCCAGCGCCATCGAGTCACCCAATCCGAAACGGCAATGATCGGTGCCGATGCAGCTTTTGCAGGTGCGATAGCTCTTGCCATAGGCATGACCGGACGGCATGCCGAGATCCTTCCACACGCCCGGCAGGTCTGCCTTGGCAATGCCGACCAGGTCGATGCGCTGTCCGCCGGTGAGCTTGACCAGAGGCACGTCGTATTTCAGCGCCACCTCGGCGATGCGGATCAGGTCGGCGGGCGTGGTCACGCCGCCCGGCATCTCGGGGACCACCGAGAAGGTGCCATCCTTCTGGATGTTGGCGTGCACGCGGTCGTTGATGAAGCGGGCGTCACGCTCGTCCTCGTATTCGCTTTTCCAGATGGTGATCAGCAGCGACGCCAGCGCCGGCTTGGCCGACGGGTCTTCGATGCCGCCGCCGAGGGCCGCGAACACGGCGGAAACCGACTTCAATCCGCGCTCGCGTATCGTGCGCGCAAGCTCCGGCTTGGCGAGCGGGATCGTCGGCACGTAGTAGTGCACGGAGGGGTCCTCAGGGGCGGCGCCGCCACAGAACCAGTCGACCAGTTCGCCCACCTGCCGCTTGCAGGAGCCGCAGCCCATGCCGGCGCGTGTCGCGTCCATGACCGTCTTGGCGCTGCGTCTGCCGGCGGCGACGCAGGCGCCGATCGCACCCTTGCTGACGCCGTTGCAGTTGCACACCTGGGCGTCCGCCGGCATCTCGTCGAGCGTCACCTTCTGCGCCGGCGCGCCGAGATCGAACAGCAGCGACAGCCGCTCCTCGGGCAGTGGGCTGTCGCGGTCGAACGCCTGCATCAGGTAGGCGGCCTTGCTGATATCGCCCATCAGGATGCCGCCCACCAGCCTGCCGTCGCGAACGATCAGCTTCTTGTAGGTGCCGCGCTTCGGTTCGGAGAACTGGATGACCTCGTCGTGTTCCTCGACCGCGTCGGTCAACCCCATCGAGGCCAGCTCGACGCCCATCACCTTGAGCTTGGTGGCGAGCTTGGAGCCGTGATAGGCGGCGTCGCTATTGCGCCCGGTGACGTGTTCGGCGAACACCTTTGCCTGCTCCCAGAGCGGCGCCACCAGCCCATAGACGAGGCCGCGGTGCTGCGCGCACTCGCCGACCACGTAGATGGTGCGGTCATCGACCGCGCGCATATGGTTGTCGACGACGATGGCGCGCTCGACGGTCAACCCGGCGCGAACGCCGATCTCCTTGTTTGCAGTGATGCCGGCGGAGACCACCACCATGTCGGCCTCCAGCGTTGAGCCGTCCGCGAAAGCAAGGCCCGTGACGTGGCCGCGCTCGTCGTGCAGCACGGCGCTGGTGGATTTCTCCAGATGCACGGTCACACCCATCGCCTGCATCGCCGTGCGCAGCATCCCCCCTGCCGGAACATCAAGCTGCGCCTGCATCAGATGCGCGCCGAGATGCACGACATGCACCGCGCAGCCATGATTGAGCAGGCCGCGCGCCGCCTCCAATCCGAGCAGGCCCCCGCCGATCACGATGGCGCGTTTCGACTGCCTGGCGGCGGACACGATCGCTTGGCAGTCATCGATGGTGCGAAAGCCGAACACGCCCTTGCGCAGACGCCCGTCTTGCATCATGCCCTCGACCGGCGGGATGAAGGCGCGGCTGCCGGTGGCGATCAGCAGCACGTCGTAATGCGCGCGCGTGCCCTTGTCGGACAGCACCAGCCTGGCGGCGCGATCGATGTCGACGATGCGTTCGCCGGCGTGCAGCGTGATGCCGTTCTCCTCGTACCACTCGAGCGGATTGATGAAGATTTCACTGGCGTCGTGCATGCCGGACAGCACGTTCGACAACAGGATACGGTTGTAGTTGCCATAAGGCTCGTCGCCGAACATGACGATATCGAACAAATCGGCGCCGCCGCGCGCAAGCACTTCCTCGACCGCGCGCGCGCCCGCCATGCCGTTGCCAACAACGACCAGTTTTTGTTTCATCGGGTGCTCCTGCTGCATCATGTCCATGTCAGATCTCGATCTCGGTGAAGCGGAACACGCCCTGAGTGCATTTCGGTATGGAATCGGTCATGGTGATGGTCCTTCTGGATCGGCAAGCGACAGACGGGCCGCGGAAACTTTGAATTCCGGGATGCGCGAGCGGGGATCGAGGGCGGTGTTGCTGGTCACGATGTTGGCGCTGCCGGGCCCGCCCCAGTGGAACGGCGCGAACAGCGTGTCGCGACGGATGTTGGCGCTGAGCCGCGCGCGCAGCACCGCGCTGCCGCGTCTGGTGGAGAGCCGGACGACGTCGTCGGCGGCAATCGCCAGCGACTTTGCCGTATCGGGATGCACTTCCACGAACCCGAACGGCGAGGCGCGCGCGAGGTCCGGCACGCGCCGTGTCTGGGTTCCGGACTGGTACTGCGCCAGCACGCGTCCAGTGGTCAGAAACAGCGGGAACTCCGCATCGGGGGTTTCTGCGGGCTCGCCATGACGCACGGGATGGAAGCGGGCGCGCCCGTCAGGATGCGCGAAGCCGTTCTCGAACAATCTTGGGGTGCCGGGATGGCTCTCGTCTGGGCAGGGCCAGAACAGGCCGTTCTCGGTGGCGACGCGGTCGTAGCTGATGCCGGCGTAGTCGGCGGCGCCCCCCGCCGAAGCCCGGCGCAGCTCGTCGAAGGCTTGGCGCGGCGTGGCAAATCGGCCGAAGCGCTCGCCGGCGCCGAGCCGTTCGGCGAGTTCGCAGAGGATGTCGATGTCGCTGCGCACGCCGTCCGGCGCGTCCTTGGCCTTGCGGCGTCGAATGACCCGGCCTTCGAGATTGGTGGTGGTGCCGTCCTCCTCCGCCCATTGCGTGATCGGCAGCACGACATCGGCGAGGGCTGCCGTCTCGGAGAGGAAGATGTCGGCCACCACCAGCAGCTCGACCCGGCGCAGCCGCTCGATCAGACGAAGGCTGTCCGGCGCCGAGACGACGATGTTGGCGGCCATCACCAGCAGCCCCTGGACGGCGCCGCCAGGTCCGAGGCTGCCCAGCATCTCGCTCGCCGGCAGGCCGGGCTGGGGCAGGCTCTCGGGTGCGACGCCCCAGACCTTGGCGACGGCGGCGCGGTCGGCGGGATCGGCGAGCTTGCGGTAGCCCGGCAACTGGTCGGATTTCTGGCCGTGCTCCCGGCCGCCCTGGCCGTTGCCTTGTCCGGTCAGGCAGCCCCAGCCGCTGTTCGGCCGGCCGGGCAATCCAAGTGCCAGCGCAAGATTGATGAAAGCGAGCGTGTTGTCGGTGCCGTGGCTCTGCTGCTCCGGGCCGCGCGCACTCAGGATCATCGCGGTGCGTGCGCGTCCAAGCCGGTGCGCCGCATCGACGATCAGCACTTCCGGCACGCCGGTGATCCGCTCGACGCGGTCCGGCCAGTAAGAGGCGGCGATCCGCCGCGCCGCGTCGAAGCCGCTGGTGCGCGAGGCGATGTAATCGTGGTCGACCAGCCGGTCGCGGATCACGACATGCAGCAGCCCGAGCGCCAGCGCCGCGTCGGTGCCGGGGGTGAGCTGCAGGTGCAGGTGGGCGGCGTCGACTGTGGGCGTGTGTCTTGGGTCGGCCACGATCAGCGTGCCGCCACGCGCGCGCTGCGCCTCGAAATACTGCATGATCGGCGGCATCGTCTCCGCCGGATTGCCGCCGACGATGAGGATCGCGTCGGCGCTTGGAATATCCGCGAGTGGAAACGGCAGTCCGCGGTCCAGCCCGAAGGCGAGTTGCGCCGCGACGGCGGCGGAGGCCATGCAGAAGCGTCCGTTATAGTCGATGTTGGCGGTGCGGAGTGCGACGCGGGCGAACTTGCCGAGCAGGTAGGCCTTCTCGTTGGTCAGGCCGCCGCCGCCGAACACCGCCATGGCGTCGCGTCCATGACGGGACTGGACGCGCTCGATGCCTGCCGCGACGTGGTCGAGTGCCTCTTCCCAGCTTGCCGGACGCAGCGGCGCGTCCTTGCTGTCGCGGATCAGCGGCGTGGTCAGGCGGTCGCGCGCATGCAGCAGTTCGGCCGCTGTCCAGCCCTTGCGGCACAGCCCGCCCTTGTTGGTGGGGAAGTCGCGTGCGCCCACCGACCAGCGTCCCTCAGGGTCCGAGCTGAGCGTCATGCCGCACTGCAAGGCGCAATAAGGGCAATGGGTATCGGTCACGCGGCCAGCGCGCGCCGCGCGATCGCCTCGTCAAGCAGGGCCTCGTCAAGGAGCGCCTGCTCGGAGTTCTTCTTCTGGTCGGAGAAACGCACGCCCAGCGCGCAGAACGCGACCAGGATCACGGCGGCGCCGATGATCTCCACGCATGCCCGCTCGGAGATGACCGCACGGTTTAGCAGGCTTGCGAACACGGCGCCGAGATTGCCGCCGGCGCCGATCACGCCGCAGACGCCGCCCATCGCCTTGCGGTCGATGAATGGCATCACCGCATAGACCGCGCCCGCGGACATGTGCACGAACAGTCCGAAGCCGAGCATCGTCGTGATCGCGGCGGCGGCGCTTGGCGCGCGGCCGAAGGCGAGCAAGCCGACTCCTTCGGCCAGCATCAGGACGCACAACAGGCGGGTGCGGCCATCCAGGCCGAAACGACGCGCCGCGAGGTCGCTCGCGATGCCGCCGAGCGGGCGGCCGAAAAAGGCGAGCAGGCCGAATGATCCGGCAGCGAAACCGGCCTGCTCGACACCCAGACCGTAGTTCTGCACGTAGGTGGTGGCGGCGATGTTGTGGATGAAGATCTCGACGCCGAAGCAGCCGCCGTAGCAGATCGCAAGCAGCCAGGTGCGATAGTTCCGTGTTGCTTCGGCCAGGGCGCCGAGCCCGCCCTTCCCGCTGATCTCGAAGGCCGCGCCGTTCTCGCGTGCCTGCTTGAGGCTGCCCTGCGGCAGGTCCTGGGTAGTGCGCGCGTAGACGTACGACATGACGAGCATGGCGATGCCGGGAATGAACAGCGCCACCCGCCACCCCCAGAGAGGGTCGACCCCGAGCGAGACCACGAGCGTCGCCAGCAGCGGCGACAGCGACTGCGCCAGGCCGGCGCCGGTGTTGCCCCAGCCGCCGACGGTGGCGTTCGCGGTGCCGACCACGTTCGGCGCGAACATGACACTGGTATGGTACTGCGAGATGACGAACGAGGCGCCGATCGCGCCGATCAGCAGCCGGAAGAACAGCAGCGACGCGTAGGACTGTGCGAAGGCGAGCCCGAACACCGGCAGGGCTCCGATCAGCAGCAGCCCGACATAGGTCCGCCTCGGCCCATACGTGTCGCAGAGCGGGCCGATGATCAGGCGGAACAGGACGGTCACCAGAACGGCTGCGATGTTGATGTCGGCGACCTGCGCGCGGCTCAGGTGGAACTGCCTGGCGATCACCGGCATCAGCGGCGCCGCCGCGAACCAGGCATAGAAGCAGACAAAAAAGGCAAGCCACGTCATGTGGAACGCCCGCATCTGCACGGTGCCGAAGCTGAACAGGCGGATCCTGGTGGCCTTCTGAGCCATGAAGTCGAGCGTCGCGGCGTCGGTCATGCGCACATCTCTCATGCGAGGGTCGCTTGCCGGCGCTGGCAGGACGGAAGATCTGGCTCAGTGCGGCTGACGGGCGCGCGTCGTTCGATGCGCTGTCAGACAGGCCAGCCCATCATTGAACCGGCGGCGGGCAGTCGGAACTGCACACGCGCACCTCGATGCAATCTTCATGCCACACTCAACAGGACCGCCTAGTGCAGCGTTGAGCGGTTTTGCTGCCTAAATCAGCAGCAATGCCCGCAGAGTGGGCAATGTCTCGCGCTTCACGCAATCGTGCCGGGCAGAGCGCGTTGATAGATGTCGTGGCGAAACACCGAGGCGGCGGCCTGTTCCGCCTCAAGCGACGGCTCGACCATGCGCCAGCGGCAAAACTGCGCGTAGATCCAGAGCGCCTGACTGGCGGACGGAACATTCGTGTTGCCACGATGGAACAGCAGGAAATCCTGGACCGTGGCGATGGCGCCCGATTGAGCCACCAGCAGCGCGCCGGTCAGCGAGCGAAGGATCAGCGCCGCCGGCTGATCCACGTAATGCGGCTGCGCCAGCAGAGCCGCGAGATCCGCATGGTTGGAGGGATTGTCGCACCATCGCGCCGCGCCATCGAGCGCGCGCAGCAGACGATCCACGATCGCCGGATTGGCATCCATCCAGTCCTGTCGCAGCGCCAGCACTTTCTCGATGCCGCGTGGGCAGAGGCGCACGCCCAAGGCCGCGGTCTCGCCGATGCCCGATTCCACGGCACGGCTGCCCCAAGGCTCGCCAGCGCAGAACCCGTCCAGTTCACCCGCTCCAAGCGCCTCCACGGTCAGCGAGGGCGGCAGCACGCGCAGCACCACGTCGCGGTCCGGGTCGATGTCGGCCGAGGCCAGCCAGGCGCGCAGCATCAGAGCGTGCGAGGAGGCGCGATGGACGATGCCGAACACGGCTCGACGTTGCCGTCGGCGCAGGATCGTGGCCAGCGCCGACGATGCCGCCGCCGGATCACGGACCCGGTCTTCGCCAGACAGCCCGAGCGAGCCACCGATCGCGCGCGACACCACGATCTGGTTGCCGTTCAGATTGAGCAGGAAGGGTGCCGCGAGCGCTGCCTGGTGCTGGCCGATGCCAAGCGAGACCGCGACCGCGAGCGGCCCGAGCAGGTGTGCCGCCTGCACCTGGCGAAAGATCAGCCGGTCGCGCACGGTCGCCCAACTGATATCGCGAACCAGAGTGAGGTCGAGAGCTTCCGCCTCGGCAAAGCCGCGCTCCTTGGCCGCCACCAGCACGGCGCAGTCGGTCAATGGCAGAAAGCCGATGCTGAGCTTGTGTGGCGGGCTCACTTTCTGTTCTCCTGCAGCAGCGCGCCGGCGGTGATCAGGGCATCGGCGACGTCGACGATCCTGCGGCCCTGCCGCATCGCCGTGGTGCGCAGCAGCGCATAGGCTTGCCGCTCGCTCATGCCGCGACTGTGCATCAGCATCGCCTTGGCGCGATCGATGGCGCGGCGTTCGGCAAGTGCCGCGCGCGCCTCGTGCAGTTCCGTCTGCAGGCGGGCGAACGCCTTGAAGCGCATGATCGCCAGATCAAGCACCGGCTTGATTCGCTCACGACGCAGCCCGTCGACCACATACGCGGAGACGCCGGCATCGATCGCTGCCTCGGTGGTCGCCTCATCGCTCTGATCGATGAACATGGCGATCGGCCGGGCCAGTGCCCGCGACACCATGAAGCTCTCTTCCAACAGGTCCCGGCTCGGCAGCGCCAGGTCCATCAGCACCACGTCAGGCGCCAGCGCTTCCAGCGCCGCCGCGAGGCCGCGCCGCTCGGTCAGGATGGTGATGTCGGTGAGCCCGGCGTCGCGCAAGCCCTCCTCGATCACGGCCGCCCTGGCGGTGCTCATATCGACCACGGCAATCCGCAAGCAGCACACCCTTTCGGCGGAGGCAGAGCGTCACCCATCATGCACGATGCGGGCCGCGAAGGCGCTGCGCACGCGAGCCCGGCAACCTCGGCCGGCGGCGCATCGTTGATCCGGTCGCGCCATCGGAGACCATACCATGACCAACAGCTTTGTCCGCCGCCTTGGCAGGACCGCAAGCGTTGCAGCGCTGCTGGCTTCGCTCGCAGCCTGCAGCGGCGCCACTCCGCCCAGTGAGCCTGGTCTGGGGGACGCGATGCCGGCGATGCAGCCAGGGCCAGTGACGGTCGGGCCAGGGGGATTAGGTCCAGCCGGACGAGCCTCCGCTATCGGCTCGGGCAATCTCGCTAATCCCGGCGTCGCCAATCCGGGACCATCCGCAACCGGCTACTAGCACCAGGCAAGGCATCTCGGGGGCTGCTCATGATCAAGGCCGTTATTTTCGACGTCGACGGAACGCTGGTCGATTCAGTCGATCTGCACGCGAAAGCATGGCAGGACGCATTCAGCGAGTTCAATCACGATTTTGGATTCGCGGAAATACGCGAGCAGATTGGCAAAGGCGGCGACCAGCTCCTGCCCGTTTTCATCTCCGAAAGTGAGATCGAGGAAAACGGAGAGCGGATAAGAAAACGTCAGGGCGAACTGCTCAAGGCGCGCTACCTTGATAAGGTCACCGCCTTCCCGGAAGTCCGAGCGCTGTTCCAGCGTATTCTTGCCGACGGCAAGAAGATTGCGCTTGCCTCCTCAGCCAAAGACGACGAGCTTGAAAAGTACAAGGTAATGGCTCGGATCGATGACCTCATCCAAGCCGAAACCTCATCGGAGGATGCAGACAAGAGCAAGCCGCATCCTGATATCTTTGCGGCCGCGATCAAGCGCCTGGGTGAGATAGCTCCATCGGACATCCTGGTCGTCGGTGATACGCCCTACGATGCCGAAGCGGCCGGCAGGGCAGGCATGCGGACCATCGGTGTGCTGTGCGGAGGCTTTCCCGAGCAGGGCCTCCGAGAAGCGGGATGCATCGCGATCTTCGAGAGCCCGGCGGATCTGCTGGCGCACTATGATCGATCGCCTCTGGCCTGAAGACACATGATCCCGCAGAATAGCCGCCGCAGGTGGAGGTTGCACGCGTTCAGATGGTCGGCGGGGGCTTGTTCGACCAGATCGTTCAGGTCGGTCTATGCGCGTCCAATCCAAACAATCGAGCCTCGGTTGGAATCTGCTCCGCCCAATTACTAGTTGCATCCAGTATTGAAGTTCGCAGCATGACGGCGATCAAGCGGGTTGCGTCAGTAAACGACCACCGAGCGGATGCTCTTGCCCTCGTGCATCAGGTCGAAGGCGTCGTTGATACGCTCAAGCGGCATGGTGTGGGTGATCAGGTCGTCGATGTTGATTTTACCGTCCATATACCAGTCGACGATCCTGGGCACGTCGGTGCGGCCCCGCGCGCCGCCAAAGGCTGACCCCTTCCAGACGCGGCCGGTGACGAGCTGGAACGGGCGTGTGCCGATCTCGGCGCCGGCCGGGGCAACCCCGATCACGATGCTCTCACCCCATCCGCGATGGCAGCATTCCAGCGCCTGCCGCATCACGCCGACATTGCCGGTGCAGTCAAACGAGAAGTCGGCGCCGCCGTCGGTGAGGTCCACAAGCGCCTGTACTACCTTGTCGTTGCCAACCTCCATCGGGTTGAGGAAATGCGTCATCCCGAACTTGCGGGCGATCTCCTTCTTGCCCGGGTTGAGATCGACACCGATGATTTTGTCAGCGCCTACCATGCGCGCCGCCTGGATCACGTTCAGCCCGATGCCGCCCAACCCGAACACGACCACATTGGCGCCTGGCCACACCTTCGCGGTGTAGATGACCGCGCCGATTCCGGTCGTCACGCCGCAGCCGATGTAGCAGATCTTGTCAAACGGCGCGTCTTCGCGAACCTTCGCCACGGCAATCTCGGGCAGGACGGTATAGTTGGAGAAAGTCGAGCAGCCCATGTAGTGGAACAGCGGCTTGTCGCCCAAGGAGTCGCAATGAAAACGGCTGCTTCCGTCCGGCATCACGCCTTTGCCTTGCGTGGCGCGAATGGCGGTACACAGGTTGCTGCGCTGGCTGAGGCAGGTTTTGCACTGCCGGCATTCCGGTGTGTAGAGCGGAATGACGTGATCGCCCGGCTTGACGCTGGTGACGCCCGCGCCGATCTCCCGCACGATGCCGGCACCTTCATGGCCCAGAATGGCCGGGAACAAGCCCTCTGAGTCCAGACCCGAGAGCGTGTAGGCGTCGGTGTGGCAGACGCCGGTGGCCTTGATCTCGACAAGCACCTCGCCCGGCTTGGGGCCGTCAAGATCCACCGTCTCGATCGTGAGGGGCTGGTTCGCCGCCCAGGCGACGGCTGCACGAGTCTTCATGGCGCTCTCCTCAAAGCAATTTGTCCGCCGCGGCATCGACAGCGACCGGGTTCCCCGAACCTGATCCGCCGACGGCATGGCCGATGTGGCCGGCAACGTGGGCCAGTACGGAAGCGGGATCGGGCGGCAGCTTGTCGGCGCGCCAGGCGACGTGCTGGTCCGGGCGGATCAGTGCGAACCGGGCGCGATAGAGACGACGCAGCCGCTCGTCCTCCGGGGCCAGCACTGTCAGCGGCACCTCCAGGTGCGCAGCGGCAGCCGTCATCGGTTCGGCGTCGTTGCAGCCGCCTTGCGTGACCAGGAGCGTGAAGCCCGGCCCGAACCGATCATACAGCGACGACCCATCGGACAGCCAAAGATGCGGCGCGAGGCACCCCGGGGAGGCGGAAGGTACGTAATGCATGAAGTGCTCGGGCGGCGGTACTGTGCCGTCCGGCACCAGCACGGGCGAGCCGTGATAGTTGGCCCCAAGCACCAGGCCAAGCGTGCTGAACTCGCGAATTTTGCTGGCGAGGATCGCGTCGCTCACTTGCATACGCACCGTGTCTCCGGCCGGGCCGTCCTCCTCAATGCCGGGACGAACCAATTCGTTGCCCACGGTGGCGTAATTGATGGCCGCCTCGTCCATGGTGCGCTGGTGCACCGGCCGGCGCTCCGCCTCATAGCTGTCGAGCAGCGCCGGGCCACCCCAACCTTGCAGTACCGCTCCCAGCTTCCAGCCGAGGTCTACCGCGTTGCCCACGCCCATGTTCATGCCGAAGCCGCCGAACGGCGGATGCAGGTGGCAAGCGTCGCCCGCCAGGAAGACGCGACCGCGCCGGTAGGTGTCAGCGATGAGGCAGCGTGCCACCCAGGGGTCGCCGCGGACGATCTCGATCTGCAAGTCGTGCAGGCCAGTGCCTCGCCGGACGATGTCGATGGCCTCGGCGGGGTCGGGGTCTGCGGGCAGCTTGGTCGCCATGAAGAACCATAGCCCATGATCGTCCATGGGGCCTAGGAGGCCCGACATCTCCGGGTTCACCATCCAGTACATGACCGCGCGGCCGTGTGCGTGTCGCCGAGCCAAGTCGGGCGCGCGAAAGATAATGCTGTAGTTGCGGAACACCGCCCGCTCGTTGCCTCTCATGCTCGCCCCGATTGCATCGCGCACCATGCTGCGCGCGCCGTCGGCGCCGACAAGATAGAAGCTGCGCACCGTCCTCGACGCGCCCGTCCGCAGGTTCCGAACCGCAGCGGACACGCCGTCCATTTCCTGATTGAATTCGACAAGCTCGGTTTCAAATTGAACGTCGATGCCGGGCAGCGCGCAAGCGCGGCTCCGCAGCACTTCCTCCAAGGTGTACTGCGGCACCCACTGGCCGTTCTCGGAGTAGAACTCGCTGCGCTCGAAGCCGCCGTTCGACACGTTGGTAAAGCGGGCGAGGGTCGGGCCCGTCATCCGCGTCGCGAACACCACGTCGAACAGGTAATCACGCGGAATGGGAGACGCCGTCCGCAGCGCGTCCGCGATGCCGAAACGGCGCAGGTGCTCGCGCGTGCGGACGTTGGTGGTCTTGGCGCGCGGGCTATACCCCACGCGGTCGTGGCACTCCACCACAAGGCAGCGGACGCCGCGCAACCCGAGCTCGATCGCCAGCGAAAGGCCGACCGGCCCGGCGCCCACGACCACGACGTCGTACGCTGCCTCATCCTGCACGCCGTCCTCCATGACCGGTTCAGTCCATTGCGGCCGCTCGCGCTTTCGGGATATCGCGGCCACCTGCAGTCGCAAGCCCCTCAATGCCTTCCCGGCGGTAAGTCGCCAGCCTCATGCCCAATTCTCCTTTCGGGTGAGTGCCGTCTGCCGCGGCGCTGGATAGTGGATGCCCGGCATTGACCTGGGACTCAAGCAAAGAACTGCTTATGGCCGCATTGAAAAACTGATACTTTGCAGCGACTGCTAACGATCGGCTGCTTAGAGCGATAACGGACCGCGAATGGCGATGCCTCCATTTTGAACACATGGGGCGCGATTTAGCGACAGCCTGCTATCTTTGCGCGTGCTGGAACAGGGTGATGGCAAGCAGCATCAGCAGCAATGACGGCGCCAGCGCGGTCGCGGCCGGGAGATCGAGCAATAGATCAAGATGGCTCGTGATCTGCTGAATCAGCGAGAACGCGACACCGATCCCGGCACAGATCGTGATCTGTCGTCCGACATTCTTCGCCCGTGGCGGGGCGAACGCAAAAGGCGCCGCGATCATGATCATGGCAATCAGCGAGACCGGTATGCTGAGCTTGGTCCATAGCTCCTGTTCGTAGAGCGTCGCCTGCTGATGCCGCCGCTTGAGATCCTGGACGTACTGATAGAGCGCGATCGGCGGCATGCTTTCGGGAGGCAGGATCAAGAGCTGGGTCTGCTTTGGAGTGATAAAGGAGTGCCACGACAGCGAGGCCAGATGATCAGTCTCGAATTCCTCATCCCGCACGCGCTTCCTGATCACGTTGATCAGCAGCCAGTTTCCGGTGGGCCTGATGTCGGCGCGATCGGCATGGATGAAGCTTGCGAGCGCGCCGTCGGCGTCGAATGCGTAGATATCGATGTCACTGGGAACGTTGCCGTATTCAAAGTGCTGCACGTTGAGATACTGATCATTTCCTTCTGCCCAGAAGCTGTTCTCGCCGCGAAGCGTGGCAAGCGAGGTCAGGGCGGACGAGCGAAGCTCCTGCGCCATCCGTTGAGAGGTCGGAACCACGAACTCCGCCAATAGAAACAATGCGGCGAGTATGGGGATGGCAAGCAGAACGATCCTGCTCATGATCCGGTGTTCGGAGATGCCGAGACTTCGCATGGCGGTCAGTTCCAGTGTCCGGTCCAGAAAACTCAGCGCAAGCAGGCTGCCGAGCAGCATTGCCACCGGGGCGACCTGCAGCAGCCGGTGCGGAGCGGTCAGCACGACGTAGGCGAGAGCATCACGGGCGCGGTAGTGACCTTGTCCAACGGAGGCGAGTTGCTCGACGAAATCGAGCAGGCTGAACAAGGCGGTCAACCCCAAGGCTACCAGGCTGGAGGCCTTGAAGGCGGCGACCTCGATGTAGCGGTCAAGCAGCGCCACGGCCACCGCTGAACTCCGAACCCCGCAACGGTCCATAGAGGGTGGCCAACAGGAATGCCCCGAGCAGCGCCGGCGCCCACCATATGCCCGGAAAGGCGGCGATGGCGCCGTGCTGGACCCAGGTTCTGGCTGAGGTGGAGAGCATATAGTAGCCGATATAGACGAGTATGGCGCCGCCGAGTTTTGTGTAACGGCTTTGTTGCGGCGCTGCCCGGCTCATCGGTATTCCAAGCAGGCCGAGCAGGAGTGTCGAGATCGGCGTCGACAGCCGCCACTCGAACTCGGCGACGTCGGCGGGCGCATTCGAGACCGCGAGCCGCGCGGTGCTGACATCGACCGCGCTCATGTCGGCAGCCGTAGTGCCATTCGCGTCGGGATCGACAATGAAGCCGCGTGCGTCAAGGATCTGGTCGTTCCGCGGATTGCTGAGATTGATCCGGTAGAGATGAGCATCACGCATGACGATTTGCGCGTCGCGGCCGCCCTTTCCTTGCCGGCCCTGGCGTGGCAGCGCATCGGCGCGCTTGGCATGGATGACCTCGATCTGCCCGCCATGCCAGAGTTGCACGAAGACGTCTCGCGCGGGAGCGCGCGGCCCGTCGCGATGCGCCAGAAAGATCGCCCGCTTGCCTTGCTCGCCGACATAGAACGTGCCCGCTTGCATGGCGTTGATGTCCAGGCTGGCCTGGGCCTCCGCCGCAAGCTGGTGCATCTTCTGATAGGCCCAAGGTCTCGCCACCAGAGACAGCACGGCCACCACCAGGGCAAGCGATGCGGAGACGGCAAGCACCGCCCGCCTGGTCCGCGCCGGAGTGAGGCGCAGCGCGTAGGCGGCGGTGAATTCGGAGTCGCTGTACAGCCTGCCGAACGACAGCACGACCGCGATGTAGAGTGAAACCGGGATCAGCACCTCCAATGAGATCAGCACCTTGAGGGCGACCAGTTCCGCAATGAGGTCGCTTCGCAGCAACCCGCTCGCGGCATCCGACAAGAAGGCGGCGGCACTGTAGCCGCCGAACAACGCCACCAGGATAGCCAGGACGGGCAGCAGCGGCCTTCTGATCTCCCGTCCCAGATAGCGGTTGAAGATCAAGGCCGTGCACATCCAATCAGCACCGGCGGCGTGCCCTCGGCACCTGCCCGGCCGGGCGTGGCGCTAGTCGGGTGTGGCTGCATCTGCTAGGTCCCCTCGTTCGAATGACTGGCTATAGGCATGCCTGCGATCAAACGTCGATTCCCGCCGGCGGCCTGCCGGCCAACCGAGGTTCAAATCGTGTCTCGACACGTTACTGATCGCTCCCGCTCAGAGGGGGCTGCCCCTTATCTTCACCGGCCCCGTTATCTTCACCGGCCCCGTTATCTTCACCGGCCCCGTTATGTTCACCGGCAATGAAAATTCTATTCGCGTTCGAAAATATCCTGCCAAGCAGAGAGGCGGATGCGGAGGTCTTTACGGAGACCGCACGATACCTTGTCCCGTTGGCCACCAAATCATGGCTGCATGTGCCGATGTCGGATGGCGCAGGCGCCAGCCAGGCTTTGGGGCTGACGATGATCCGCGCCTACGCTCCAACCGGGCCCGCGATCCTGCGGCATTTCTGCTGCGGACTGACCCTGGTGTTTCGCAAGGAATTCCAGGAAGCTGATCTTGTCTATACGCGTAATCTCTGGATCGCCTGGATGGCGATGCTGTGCGGCCAGCGCGTGGCATTCGACCATTACCGGCCATGGGCCGATCAGATCCCGCCGTTGCAGCCATGGATACGCGCCTTGATCAGCAACCGGCGCTTCCTGGTCAATATCTGTCACTCCGACTACACCAGGCGCACATACATCGAACTCGGGGCTCCGCAGAGCAAGGTGCGTTGTATCCGCAACGGCTTCGAGCCGCGGCGCCTGCGTCCGGCGCTGTCGCTCGAAGCCGCCAAGCGCAGGATCGGCGTCCCGGCGGACCGGAAGACCGTGATCTACACCGGCCGGCTCAACCGGAAGAAGGGGTTGGAGCTGCTGATCGAAGCGGCCAGGAGCCTGCCGGAGCTGTTGTTCATCCTGGTGGGCTCGTCGGGTGACGGACCGATCGAGGAGATGACCCGCGACGTCGCCAATATCCAGGTGGTGCCGTGGCAGAAATCCCATACGTTGGCGAACTATATCTATGCCGCCGACGTGCTGCTGATCCCGCCTTCGCGGCAACCGCTGGCGAAGTTCGGCTCGACGGTGCTGCCGTTGAAGCTGTTCTTCTATATGGCGTCCGGCCGGCCGATCCTGGCTGGCGACACCACCGATATCAGGGAAGTGCTGGACCATGGAAGCAACGCCTTCCTGTGCGATCCGGACTGTCCGGAAGCCCTGGTCAGCGGTCTCAGGACGCTGACCAGCGACGAGGCGCTCGCCTCGCGGCTCGCGGCGGCAGCGCAAGCAGATAGCGGAACGCTGACGTGGGAGGCGCGCGCGCAGCGGATCGCGGCACTCCTCACCAGCCGCCTGGGTGCGGCGCCAGCATCATGCGTGGCGTGGAACGGCGCGCAATCCCGCGCCTGGATGGGCCGCTCCTGGCGCTGGCTGGTTCATCTCGCCCGCGAACGATCCTGGATACTGCCTCCGAGCACCGTCTCCATCGTGCCGGCGGCCAGCTCTGAGTAGCCGGATCTGAGTAGCCAGATCTGAGTAGAATGTCGGGACCGTATCCTGTCGCGCGCCGCTGACGTCATGGAGAGCCACGAGCATCTGTCCCGCGGCTTCAACTGGCTCGGCGGCGCCACGGTGATCGCCAGGATCATCGACTTTGGGACGATCCTGGTGGTGCTGCTGTTCCTGACCAGGCAGCAGCTCGGGGTCGCGTCCCTGGTCGTGTCCACCGGGATGGTCATCGAGGCGCTGAACGGGCTGGGCACCAACGAAGCCTTGATCCAGGCCCGCTCGATATCGCGGGTCCAGCTCGACACGCTGTTCTGGTTTGTTCTCGGCGCCGGCGTTTGCACAGCTTGCCTGACCATGCTCGCCGCCCCCCTGCTTCAGGCGATCTACGGCGCGGCGGGCATGACGACGTACTTCGTTGCCATCGCGCTCAAGCAGCCGGTCGTCGGCGCCGCGTTGATCCCGCTCGCGATCATGAACCGCGAGCTGCGGTATGAACGGATCGCTCTGGTCAATGTCTGCGCCACGCTTGCCGCCGCGGCGACGCGACTGGGACTTGCGGTCTCGGGCGCCGGTTCCTGGGCGCTGGTCGCGGGCTATTCGGCGAGCGGCCTCTACGTGCTGATCGGCGCATCGCTGGCCAGGCCGTTCCGTCCGGCTTTCCGCTTCCAGATCGCGGCGATCGCGCCGCTGCTGCGCTACGGCTGGCGTGCCGCGGCTTCGGGCATGTTCGAGCAGACCTTCAAGAATGTCGACTACCTGCTGGTCGGCTGGTTCTACGGAACCGCCCAGTTGGCGGTCTATCGGGTCGCCTTCGACATCGCGATGGAACCGGCGATGGCGGTCGGCACGCTGGTCAACCGCACGGCGCTGCCGGTGTTTGCGCGCGTGGCGGCGGCCGAGGGTCAACTCGCCCGATCGCTGCAATGGTCCTTGCGCAGGCTGGTGATCCTGACCGCGCCTTTGATGGTCGGCTTGATTCTGGCTGCCGCTCCGCTCGCCGACCTGCTTCACGACGGACGCGGCAACAGCTACGCCGCCGCTGCCTTGCCGCTCAAAATCCTGGCCGCGGCGGCGCTGCCTCGCATCGTCTCGCAACTACTCTCGCCGGTGCTGATGGCCTCCGGACGTCCCGGCCTCGCGGCGCAGCTTTCCGCGGTGACGCTGCTGCTGCTGACCACGGGCATCCTCGCGGCCGGCTTGCTCTTCCACGCCCCGGGCGGACTTGTCGCGGTTGCAGTGGTGTGGCTGGCCGTCTATCCGCTGCTGCTGGTCTGGGGCGTTCGCTACCTGCGCCGACATTGGAATATTGCCGCCTGGGAACTCGCCCGCTGTTTGATCGCGCCGCTCGCCGGCACCGCCTTGATGGCCATTGCCGCCACCGTGCCGCTGGCAATCGTCGGCGGCGGCGACCCGAGACTCAGGATCGGCGTCATACTCGCGCTAACGCTCGCAACCACCGCCGGCCTGTTGCTGGTCACGCGACGACGGCGGCGGCAGCCTTGAGCATGGCCGGATCGGGGATCGTCTGCGCGCCGCGATAGCGGTCGAACATACTCATCTGGTGCACACAACTCAGCGTGCAGGTGCTGCTGCACGACTTCTCCGTGCGGAATTCGCGACGCAGGTCGTCACGCGTGTATTCAAGCAATGGGATGCCCGGATATCCACGCTGTTGCGAACACCAATGCACGCGGCCATCCTCCGAGACGTAGAGATAGCGGGCGCCGGCGCGGCATTTCCAATCGTTCGGCCGTCCATGCATCAGGTTCTTCTGGAACAGACGGTAATTCAGGCTGTGCACCAGGGAGGGGGAAATCCGCGTGACGTGCCTGTAGGCGCGCATCTGCACCTGGGTGAGCGGCTTGAGCATGCCGCTATCATCATGCAGAACGCCCACGGAATGCTGAAAACCGTAGCGCGCCGCGGTGCTGGCGATGCTGACCACATCGGGCGTCCGCTCGTCGCTGAGTCCGAGCACGGAATTGATGTTGACCTTGAACCGGGCGTGCTTCGACAGCAGGGCGAGCTTGCGTTCGACAGAAGCCAGGCTCTTCATCGACACGTCGTCAGGCTCAAGATTGTCGATGCTGATCTGCATGCCCTGCAGACCGGCTGCATTGAGCCGGTCGATCCAGCTCCGGCTCAGTCGGAAGCCATTGGTGATCATCGTCACGATCATTCGGTGATCGCGGGCGGCGCGGATGCAGCGGTCGAGTTCGGGATGAAGCAGCGGCTCTCCACCGGTGAACGTGATCGAGGCGGTCCTGAGACTGGCGAGATGGTCTATCCAGGCGAGCAGGTCGGCGGTCGGAACCGGCGGTGAAAAATTGTCATATTCGTTGCAGTAGCCGCAGGCGAGATTGCAGCGGCGGGTGACCACCACCTGGGCCAGCAGCGGATTATAGCGCGATCCAAGAGCCCGTCCCAGGAACCGCGCCCCGGAGCGAAGGCCTTCCAGGCGAGACGTGGAGTCATGCTTCATCAGCGTCAAACACATATCCTCGGGCGGCAGGGCATGAGGGTAGCACCGAGGGAGTGGACGAGAAAGCGCGCGGCGCTCAGTTCGCCGTCACGCTGTCGTAGTACTCCTCAAGCAGCTCGGTCTGGCGGCGCAAATCGAAGCGCCGTTCGACGAACGCCCGCGCCTGTGCCCCCATCCGCGCGCGTGTCGCGGGCGCGTCGAGCAGATCCTGCATCCGCCGGGCCAGGGCGCGGGGGTCGCGCTGCGGCACCAGAAATCCGGTCTCGCCGTCGATGATGCCCTCCGGTATGCCGCCGACATTGGAGCCGATCACCGGCACGCCGGTCGCTGCCGCCTCCAGCAACACCATGCCAAGCCCCTCGACACGTCCGCCCGCCGTGCGCACGCTTGGCAGCACCAGCATCATGGCCTTGCGTATCCATGGCAGCACCTGTGCATGGGGCAGTGCGCCGGCGAAATGCACACGGTGGTTCATCCCCAATGCCCTGGTTCGGGCCTGCAGCGAACGCCGACGAGGACCGTCGCCGATGATGACCAGCCGCACGCTGTCATACCGGCGCGCCAGTAACGCAAACGCGCGGATGAGAGTGCCGGTGCCTTTCATGTCCACCAGACGCGCCACATGCAGGATGGTGGGCGTCTCCTCGTCTGGTGCGCGCGGTTGGATCGCTTGGCAATCCACGCCGATCGAGTGCACCCGGGTGCGCGCTTCGGGAAAGCCCAGCGCCAGAACCCGTTCGCGTATGAAGTTGGAGACGCAGAGAAACAGCGCGCCCTGCCGTGCCAGGCGCTGGCGGAACAGCGGGTAGTTTGCCCAGGCCGGAGAGCAGAGCAGCGCCGTCGTCGACAAGGTCGCATCGAAGCCATGGAAGGTTGTGACCAGTGGCAGCCGCAAGCTTTGCGACAGGCCAAGCGCATAGACGCCGTCGATGCCGAAATGGGCGTGAATCAGCCTTGGCCGGCGATCTTCCAGCAAGCGCAGATAGGCTCGCGGATCGCGGGTGATGGTCTGCCAGCCGATGCGTGGCAACGGCCAGTTCGGGCTGAGATCCTGCACGGCGAGCGAGCAGGCTCCGCTGGGCGTATTGCCGAAGCGCAGCCTGCCCACGTAAAGCGGCTTATAGCGCCGAAGCTGCTGCGCCTGCTGGGTGATGAACGGTTCCGATACACGGAAGAGATTGTTGCGGAATATGGCGACTTCGCGCGGTTCCGCCGGCAGCTCGCCGCTCATCGTGGCTCGACTGGAACGCGTGCCCTATTCCTCCGGCTCGGTCGTGAACAGCAGCGGGTAGCCCTTCTTGCGCGCGGCGTCGGTCGCCGTGGTCGCCTTGGCTTCGGCGACATCCTTGGTGAACACCGCGACCACGCAGACCCCGCGTTGATGCGCGGTCATCATCACCCGCCGGGCTTGCTCCTCGCCCAGCCGGAACTCCGCCTTCAGCAGCATCACCACGAAGTCGCGTGGCGTGAAATCATCGTTGACCAGCATGACCTTGTGCAGCCGCGGCCTCTCGACCTTGACCTCATGGCGGGTTCTGGGCGCGGTCGTGGTGTCGGGCATCAGAGTCAACTTCTGGAAGGCATCTCGGTCAGCAGGAAATCACGGAACACGGCAACGCGCTTGGAGGTGCGCAGCTCTTCCGGATAGACAAAATAGGCCTCGACCACCGGTGTCTTCACGGTGGGCAGGATTTTCCGCAAGCTTGCCCGTTCGTTGGCGATGTAGTGCGGCAGGGAGCCGATGCCAAGGCCGGCCTCGATCGCGGCCGCCATTGCGGCGAGGTTGTTCACCTCGATCACCGAGCCGCGTTTCTGTCCGCCGGTCTTGCCGATGGTGGCCAACCAGTCGATCTCCGGAACCGGCGGATGGTAGGAGCCGAACAAGACCAGTCTATGGGCATCAAGCTCTTCAAGGCTGGCCGGCGTGCCACGGGCTTGCAGATACGCGACCGAGGCGCAGATCGGCATATGGATATCGGCGAAGTGGCGTTGCACAAGATCGGGCTGACGCGGCGGATGCATCCGTATGGCGACATCGGCTTCGCGCATGCCGAGATCGAGATCCTCGTCCTCAAGAATCAGGGTGATGGTGATGTCGGGATGCGCCGAGAGAAAGGCCGGCAGACGCGGGGCCAGCCACTCGGTTCCGAACCCCGTCGTCGTGGTCACCTTGAGGCGGCCCGCCGCTTTCTCCTTGCTCTCGGTGAGCAGCGCCTCGGTCATGGCCAGCTTGGCGAAGACCTCGCGGACGGTGCGGTTCATCGCCTCGCCCTGCTCGGTCAGGATCAGGCCGCGCGCGTGACGGTGGAACAGCGGCACCTGCAATGCCTCTTCCAGCGCGGAGATCTGCCTGGAGACGGCGGACTGGCTCAGATTGAGCACATCGCCGGCGTGCGTGAAGCTGCCAGCCTCCGCCACGGCGTGAAAGATGCGCAGCTTGTCCCAATCCATGCTCATGCGGCACTGCTCGCTCTGGAGAAATGGATTGGACAGGGCGGCGTCATTCCGCTGCCAGGGCTTGGGCGGGAAGCCGGTCGGCGAGGTAGCGTTCCGCTTCAAGCGCCGCCATGCACCCGGTGCCGGCGGCGGTCACCGCCTGACGGAAGATCTTGTCCTGCACGTCGCCGGCGGCGAACACGCCAGGCACCGATGTCTGCGTCGTGCCCGGCGCGGTGCGAATATAACCCTCCTCGTCCAGCGCCACCTGGCCGCGGAACACCGAGGTGTTGGGGGTATGGCCGATCGCCACGAACATTCCATCCACGTCGAGGGTCGAGCTGGCGTCGGTTTCGATGTTCCGGAGCGCCAACCCGCCGACCACGGGCGGCTTGCCGCGCTCCAGGATATCCTCGACGACGCTGTTCCAGATCACCGAGATTTTGGCGTTGGCGAACAGCCGGTCCTGCAGGATTTTCTCTGCGCGCAGGCGGCCGCGCCGGTGAATGAGCGTGACATGGTCGGCATGGTGCGTGAGGTAGAGCGCTTCCTCCACCGCGGTGTTGCCGCCGCCAATGACGGCGACGCGTCGGCCGCGATAGAAGAAGCCGTCGCAGGTGGCGCAGGCGGACACGCCCGCGCCCTGCAGCTTCTTCTCCGCGGGCAATCCGAGCCAGCGCGCCTGCGCACCCGTGGCGATGACCACGCTGCGCGCCAGATAGACGTCGCCTGAGTCGCCGACGAGTCGGAACGGCGTGCCTCGGGCGGAGTCGGACGCCGAAAAATCCGCCTGCATGATCAGATCGTGGACGATCCGGGTGCCGACATGCTCGGCCTGGGCTGCCATCTGCTCCATCAGCCAAGGGCCCTGGATCGCTTCCGCAAACCCCGGATAGTTTTCGACCTCAGTGGTGATCATGAGCTGGCCGCCGGGCTGCAGGCCAGCCACCAGGACCGGACTGAGATTGGCGCGCGCGGCATAGATCGCCGCGGTATATCCGGCGGGACCCGCGCCGATCACCAGCAGCTCGGTGGAAATCGTTTCGGTCATAGCTCCGATCTGTCTTTTGTGGGCTTCAGGATATCGGGCGGCTTTGCCAGCGTGCAAGCAAGATGCCGGCAGCGGCCGCCGCGCGCCGCGTTTCGCGCCGTCTTTGCGGCTTTCATGCCGCTGCCGTATATGCTGCCGACCCATCCGCCCCACCGAAGCGGCGACGCCACGAAAGGACCCACGTGCACGAGCTTGACGCCATCGACCGGCGGATCGTGGGCGAACTTCAGGAGGACGGCCGCATCACCAATGTCGAGCTGGCGCGCCGGGCCGGCATCTCCGCGCCGCCCTGCCTGCGGCGTGTGCGCAGGCTTGAGGAAATCGGCGTCATCCGCGGCTATCATGCCGAGACCGATCCGCAGACGCTCGGCTGGCCGATCATGGTCTTCGCCCTGATCGGCCTGGACAGCCAGCGCGAAGCCGTGCTCACCGGCTTCGAAGCCTTGGTCGCAGGCTGGCCCGAGGTGCGCGAGTGCCACATGATACGGGGCGGCGGCGATTTCCTGCTCAGGCTCGCCGCCCGCGACACCGCGCACGAAAACCAGCTCACGCGTCGGCTGACCGAGGCGGCGCATGTCAGCCGCGTGCAGACCCTGCAGACTATCCGCACCAGCCGCGATCTCGCCGGCGTGCCGATCGACGCGCGCTGACCGCGCCATGCATGCGCCAAGCCCGGATCACGCGCAGCGCGCGGCGGCCGCCCGACGCTGGAACCCGCCGCAACCCGGTGTCCCCAAGCTGAGCGTGATCGTCCCATGCTACCGGGAGCGCGATAATGTGCGGCCATTGGTGGCGGCACTTGACGCGGCCCTGGGCGGGCGCAGTTGGGAAGTCATCTTCGTCGACGACGACAGCCCGGACGGCACCGCCGACGAAATCCGCGCCGTGGCAGCCGCCGATCCGCGTGTGCGCGGCGTGCGTCGCATCGGCAGGCGGGGCCTGTCTTCCGCCGTAATTGAAGGCGTGCTGGCCTCGTCGGCAGAGTTCATCGCGGTGATGGATGGCGATCTGCAGCACGACGAACGCCGCCTCGGCGTCATGCTCGATCGTCTTGCCGACGGGAGTTGCGATATCGCCGTCGGCAGCCGCCACGTTCAGGGCGGCGATAGCGACGGCCTCATAGCACCCTGGCGGCACCGGTTGTCGAACAGCGGCATACGCATCGCCCATGCCGTGCTGAGGGTGAAGCTGAGCGATCCGATGAGCGGCTTTTTCGCCTGCCGCCGCGGCTATTTCGAAGCCGCCGTGCCACGGCTCAGCGGCACCGGCTTCAAGATACTGCTTGACCTGATCATGAGCGCGCCGAAGCCGCCGCGTATCGTCGAGATACCGTGCCACTTCAAGGAGCGTGCCGCCGGCGAGAGCAAGCTGGATGCGCTGGTGATGGTGCAGTTCGGCGCCATGCTGCTGGACAAGGCCGTGGGCGGCTTGCTGCCGATGCGGTTTCTTGCCTTTGCGCTCATCGGCGCGCTCGGCGTCGGCGTCAACCTCGCCGCGCTGGAGCTGGCGCGGCGGTGCGGCCTCGATTTCGCCGCGGCGCAGATCATCGCCACCCTGATCGCCATGGTGGCCAACTTCGCGCTCAACAATTCCCTGACCTATCGCGACCGCCGTCTGCGCGGACCTGCTTTATGGACTGGCTTGCTGCTGTTCATGCTGGTCTGCGGCATCGGCGCCGCCGCCAATATCGGCATTGCCCGCACCCTCTACGCCGCCCATCGCGGCTGGAACGCGGCGGGCGCCGCCGGGGCGGCCATCGGCGTGGTCTGGAACTACGCCGTCTCCTCGACGCTGATCTGGCGCCTTCGCTGATGCGGCCTGCCGTCTGGTTCTGGCTCGCCATGCTGGCGCTGCTGACCGGCGTCCGGCTTGTGGTCGCAGGCGCTACACCGCTCTCACCCGACGAGGCTTACTACTGGACCTGGTCGCGCGCCTTGGCGCCAGGCTACCTTGACCATCCACCGATGACGGCGCTGTGGATCCGCTTCGGCACGCTGCTCTGTGGCGGCACCGCTCTGGGCGTGCGTTTGGCGGCTCCGCTGGCCGCCGCGGTCGGCACGATGCTGCTGGCATCGGCCTGCGCCGACCTGCTCAGGACGCGACAAGGCTGTCCCGGCCGCCCGCTCGTCGCCGCACTCCTGCTCAACGCCACACTGATGCTAGGTGTCGGCGCCGTCACCATCACCCCGGACACGCCGCTGCTGTTCTTCTGGACCGCGGCCCTGGCGGCGTTGGGTCGATTGCTCGCAACCGGAAGGGCCGCCTGGTGGCTCGCCGTCGGCGGTGCGCTCGGCTTCGCGCTCGACAGCAAATACACCGCCTTCCTTGTCGGCGCCGGGCTGGCACTCTGGTTGCTCGCGACACCGGTCGGACGGCGCTGGCTGCGAACGCCGTGGCCGTGGGCCGGCGGGATGGTCGCGCTGCTGTTGTTCACGCCGGTGGTCTGGTGGAACGCGGCCCATGGCTGGGTCAGCTTCGCCAAGCAGGGCGGCCGCACCGGCAACTGGCATCCGGCTCGTGCCGCACAGTTTCTGAGCGGCTTGCTCGGCGGCCAGGCGGGATTGGCAACCCCGCTGATCTTCGTGCTGTTCGTCTGCGGCATCGCCCGACTGTCACGCGATCCCGTCGCCGGCCCTGCGGGCGAGACTCTGCTGGTCTGGACGACGCTGCCAGCGGCGCTGGTGTTCATCGAGCACGCCTTCGGCGCCCGCGTGCAGGCGAACTGGCCGAGCCTGCTCTATCCCGCCGCCGCCATCGCGGCCGCCTCGCTGCGGGCAGGCTGGTGGAAGCCTGCCGCCGCCCTTGGCTTCGCGGTGACCGCGCTGGTCTATACCCAATCCACCGCGGCGCCATTGGCCTTGCCGCGCAGGCTCGACGTGACCCTGGCGCGACTCGCCGGCTGGCGGAGTTTGGCGAACACGGTGGCCGCCCGGGTGGCCACCGACGGAGGCGCGGACCGGTTCATCATGGCCGACGATTATGGACTCGCCGCCGAGCTCGCCTTCGCGTTGCCGCATCAGCCGATCCTCGCCGCGGGCGGGCGCTGGCGGCTGTTCACGATGCCGCATCCCGATCTCGACGGCAGCACCGGCCTGCTGCTGCGCAGCGACCGGCGCCAAGGCGGCCCAAGTTCGGCGCTGTTCTCCGAAGCAACTCCGCTCGATTGGCTGCGGCGCGGCCGCGGCCATGAAATCGCCGAAACCTACCGTCTCTATCGCGTCACCGTGCGTCGAAATCTGGCTTACGGCGCCCGTGCCGAATTCGTGAGACTGCCTTCGCCCACGCGTTAGCGGTCGCTTAACCTGGCTGCGTCACCATGCTCTCCGGCGCGGCGAGGGAGGTGCGGGATGGCTGGCAAGTCTAAAGCGGGCAAGGCTGGCAAGGCTGACCGGCGTCCCATCATCATCCGCAGGGAAGAGATCATCGAAGGCGGCCATCATGCTGGCGCCTGGAAGGTCGCCTACGCCGATTTCGTCACCGCGATGATGGCCTTCTTCCTGCTCATGTGGCTCATCAACGCGACCACGGAAGCCCAGCGCCGCGGCATTGCCGCCTATTTCAGTCCGCTGGCGGACGTCGAGAACGGCTTCTCCTCCTCGGGCATGATTCCCGGAGGAGCAACCCCGTTCGCGGACGGAGCGCAGCTTGTCGACCAGGGCCCGGCGCGTCTGGCAACGCTCGGCGCGCACGCCGACACCAGCAAGACCGACAATGACGCCGACCTGGATTACGGCGAACCCAATTCGCCGCCCGCGCCTGCCGCGACCTCGATTGCCTCGATCATCCCACTCAACGCGGCCGCCGCCCAGAAGGCGCGGGTGGCAGCCCCGGTCGCAACTCCTCCCACCCAGGAAGGCAGCAGCGATGGCTCTGGCGCCGCCGGCGCCGCGGAGGAACGCGCCATGCGCAACGCGGCCCAAGGCCTTCGCGAAGCCGTGGCCCATGACCCGGCGCTTGCCGGCGTGGCGGGACAGATGGCGATTGATGTCACACGAGACAGTCTGCGCATCCAGATCATGGATGCCGCGCACCAGCCGATGTTCGACCGCGGCTCGGCGGTGCCGAACCAGCGGGCGAAAGCGCTGCTGCGGCTGGCGGCACGGTTCATCGCCGCCCTCCCCGAACCCGTCTCCATCGGCGGCTACACCGATGCGGCGCCTTACCGCGTGGGCGAGCCCTCCAACTGGAGCCTGTCCTCCGATCGCGCCAACGCGGCACGCGATATCCTGGTCGGCGCCGGTCTGCCCGATGCACGTCTGAGCAATGTCACCGGCTATGCCGACCGTGAACTTCTGCTCCCCGCCGATCCGCTGGCGCCCGCGAACCGACGGATCGTGCTGACTTTGCGGCGCATCTGGCCACAGCCGGCCGCGCACGTCTCCGGCGCACCGTGACAGGCCGCGCGCGATGCTGACCATCGGTGGCCTGATTTTCCTGCTGGTCTGCGTGTTCGGCAGCTTCATGTTCTCTGGCGGCGCCATGGGACCGCTGTTCGCCTCGATGCCGTTCGAGCTGTTGAGCATCCTGGGTGCCGCGATCGGCACCTTCGTGATGGCCAATTCGCTCAACGATCTGAAGCATACGATAGGCGGCCTGAAAAAGGCGCTTAAAGGCTCGGCCTATAAGAAGGCCGAATATACCGACATGCTGAGCCTGCTCTATTTCTTCGTCCGCCTCGCCAGCACCCGCGGCGTGGTGGCGCTGGAGCCGCATATCGAGAATCCCGACACCAGCAGCGCCTTCGCCAAGTTTCCGACGATCCGCTCCAATCATCACGCCAGCAGCATGATCTGCGACTATCTGCGCATGGTCGGGATGAATGTCGACGACCCGCACCAGATCGATGACGTGATGGCGCGCGAATTGAAAAAGACCCTGGCCGAGGAGCTGCACCCTTGCCACGCCTTGCAGACGATGTCCGATGCGCTGCCGGCACTGGGAATCGTCGCCGCCGTGCTCGGCGTCATCAAGACGATGTCGCACATCAATCAACCCCCCTCGGTGTTGGGCGAAATGATTGGCGGCGCTCTGGTGGGAACCTTCCTCGGCGTGCTGCTCGCCTACGGCATTGTCGCACCCGTTGCCGCACGGCTACGCGACGTGACCATGGAAGAGTCAAAATATTTCGAGCTGATCCGTGCCGTGATTGTGGCCCACCTGCATGGCCACCCACCGCAGGTCAGCATCGAAAGCGGCCGCAAGATGGTGCCGAACCAGCATATGCCGAGCTTCCAGGAGCTCGAGATCGTTATTCAGTCTCTCGATATCGCATAACGTCGTGCGCGGAATGAACAGAAAGAGGTTGGGGCATCACGCGCCATCGTGCCTCGCACGACGCCCCGAAAATCCGCCAAAGGCTCGCCTCTGGCATTCTTCGTCAAGCATGCGGAGCATTCATCCATTCGGCGTGGCGCTCCTGCTCCTGACACTCGCTATTTCCGGCTGCGTATCGGCGCCGACACCAGGCGTGGCTCCGGACCTGCTTGCCGCGGAGGCTGGTGCGGACCCCGCCCGTGCGTTGGCGCTGATGCGTGAGCAAGGGGAGCGTCTGGCGCACAAGCCGTTCCTGTCTGGCAACAGAGCTGAGCTTCTTGTGAACGGCCCAGCCGCTTTCGCGGCGCTGGCTCAGGCGATCAGCACGGCACGATTGCGGATCGACATGGAGAGCTATGAGTTCGACGCCAAGGCCGGGCTGCACTTCTCGGATTTGCTGCTTGCCGCACGCAAGCGCGGCGTTGCGGTCAACCTGATCTATGATGGCTGGGGCGCTCTCGGCACGCCGGCCTCCGTGTTCAACCAACTTCGCCGCGCCGGCGCCCATGTATTGGAATACAACCCGCTCGGACCGAACCGTCGGGTCGGCATAGAGCTCAACCAACGCGATCATCGTAAGCTGCTCTGCGTCGATGGAAGGCTTGTCATTACCGGAGGCGTCAACATCAGCGAGGTCTATGAGAACCCTCCTGGTCGAGCGGTCGCCCAGCCGGACGCGGCTGACTGGCGCGACACCGATGTGCGCATCGAAGGTCCCGTCACGGCGCAGTTCGAACATTATTTCATGGAGAGCTGGCGGACTCAGCGCGGTCCGCGCATCGCCCCCCCGCCTTTGACACGCCCGCCTTTGACACCCTCAACGCGGCGGGGCGACCTGCTCATTCAGGCGATCGACGGCGCGCCGGAAAGTGGTCATCCGTTGATCTATCGTACGCTGATCTCAGTGATCACGCTGGCGCGGCAATCAATTCATCTGACGACCGGATTTTTCGCGCCTCCACCCGAACTCGTGCGGGCGCTGCAGAGCGCCGCCAGGCGTGGTGTCGATGTCGAGCTTGTCCTGCCGAGTCAAAGCACCAGCAATGCAGCGCTCGGAGCCGGGCGCTTCGACTACGCCGAACTGCTCGCCGCCGGAGTGCATATCCATGAGCGACTGCATAAGGTGCTGCATGCGAAGACCGTCGTAATCGACGGCGCCTGGTCCGCGATCGGATCCTCCAACCTCGACTGGCGCAGCGTCGTCTGGAACAACGAAATTGACGCGGTCATCATTGGCAAGGATTTCGGCAGTCGAATGGAGGCGCTGTTTGCTTACGACGTCCACCAGTCCCGTACGATAACGCGGCAAAGCTGGAGCCGGCGCCCGGTGAGCGAACGACTGGATGAGTGGATCGCGCACTTGGTGCAGGTGCTGCTCTGATACCGGCCGGCGTTGATGACAGATCAGGCAAACAAGATTGGGGCGCCGCCCATCGGTCCGCTTCGCGGGATCGAGCCCCTTTCAGCGCTTGTTCGCCGGCTGCGAGGCTCGACGCTTGCCGCGGCGCTTCGATGGATCATACCCGCCGCCGCCCGGCCCGAGTGGCTCCGGCGTGGTATCGCGCTTCCCGGTTCGCCTGGTCGCAGTCGGCGGCGGCTCCAGTCCCAGGTCGAGGGCCTCCAGGCGTTTGATCTCGTCGCGCAGCCGTGCCGCGGTCTCGAATTCCAAATCGGCGGCCGCGGCGCGCATCCTGCGTTCCAGCTCGGCGATCGAGGCGCGCAAGTCGCGCCCGACGAACTCGACCGCGCTCGTGTCCTTGACCGGCGCCACGGTGACGTAGTCCTGCTCGAACACCGATGTCATCGCTTCGCGGATGTGCGTGCGCACCGATTGTGGCGTGATGCCGTTCGCCTCGTTCCAGGCGGTCTGCTTCTCCCGCCTGCGGCTGGTCTCCTCGATGGCGAAGCGCAGGCTCTCGGTCATGACATCCGCGTACAGCAGGACGCGGCCATCGATGTTGCGCGCCGCGCGTCCGATCGTCTGCACGAGCGAAGTGCGGCTGCGCAGAAAGCCCTCCTTGTCCGCATCCAGGATGGCGACGAGCGCGCATTCGGGAATGTCGAGGCCTTCCCGCAGCAGATTGATGCCGACCAGCACGTCAAAGACGCCGAGGCGCAGGTCGCGGATGATCTCGATGCGCTCCAGCGTGTCCACATCCGAATGCAGGTAG
Source organism: uncultured Acetobacteraceae bacterium (assembly GCA_964246745.1). Lineage (GTDB taxonomy): Bacteria > Pseudomonadota > Alphaproteobacteria > Acetobacterales > Acetobacteraceae > Lichenicoccus. The sequence continues at coordinate 1,321 of CAXTRK010000004.1, read as the reverse complement.
CGCACCTTGATGCCGGCTTCGGTCATGTAGTCGGTGAGGTCCTCGGCCATGCGCTTGGTCAGCGTGGTGACCAGGATACGGCTGCCCTGGCCGATCACCAGGCGGCATTCCGCGAGCAGGTCGTCGACCTGGCGCTCGACGGGACGGATTTCGGTGACCGGATCAATCAGGCCGGTCGGGCGGATCACCTGTTCGGCAAAGACGCCGGCGGTGCGCTCCATCTCCCATGGTCCGGGGGTCGCGCTGACGAACAGGGTCTGCGGCCGGAACCGCTCCCATTCGTCGAAACGCAGCGGGCGGTTGTCAAGGCAGGAGGGCAGACGAAAGCCGAATTCGGAGAGGATGGACTTGCGCGCATGGTCGCCGCGCTCCATGCCACCGATCTGCGGCACTGTGACATGGCTCTCATCGACGATCAGCAGGGCGTCCTCGGGAAGATACTCGAACAGCGTCGGCGGCGGCTCGCCGGATTTGCGCCCGGAGAGATAGCGCGAGTAATTCTCGATGCTTTTGCAGACGCCCGTGGTCTCGATCATTTCCAGATCGAAGGTGGTGCGCTGCTGCAGCCGTTCCGCTTCCAGCAGCTTGCCCGCGGCGGTGAACTCGTCGAGCCGGTGCTTGAGCTCCTGCTTGATCGAGACGATGGCCTGAGCCAAGGTCGGACGCGGCGTTACATAGTGGCTGTTGGCATAGATGCTGATTTCTTCCAGGTCGCTGGTCTTTTCGCCGGTGAGCGGGTCGAACTCGGAAATGGCCTCGATTTCCTCACCGAACAACGCGACGCGCCAGGCGCGGTCCTCGTTTTGCACTGGAAACACGTCGATGGTCTCGCCGCGAACGCGGAATGTGCCGCGCTGAAAAGCGGCGTCGTTGCGGCGGTATTGCTGCTCGACCAGCGCGCGGATCATGGTGTCGCGGTCGATCCGACCGCCGCGTTCCAGGCGCACCACCATGCGCGAGTAGGTCTCGACCGAGCCGATGCCGTAGATGCAGGAGACCGAGGCGACGATGATGACATCGTTGCGCTCGAGCAGAGCCTGCGTCGCGGCATGGCGCATGCGGTCGATCTGCTCGTTGATCTGGCTGTCTTTCTCGATGTAGGTATCCGAGCGCGGCACATAAGCTTCCGGCTGGTAGTAGTCGTAGTAGCTGACAAAATATTCGACAGCGTTCTCTGGAAAGAACTGCTTCATCTCGCCATAAAGTTGTGCCGCCAAGGTCTTGTTCGGCGCCAGGATCAGGGTGGGTTTCTGCACCGCCTCGATCACCTTGGCCATGGTGAAGGTCTTGCCCGAGCCGGTGACGCCGAGCAGGACCTGGT